>NZ_QLME01000006.1 GCF_003259895.1 Halanaerobium saccharolyticum
GATTCTATTTTTTTATTCAAAAAAATTTGAACTAGATTTACTGTTTAAAGACTATCATAACTGGATTCGGTATTTTTACTTGCCGAATTCAAGTTAAAGTTAATAAAATAAGAATATATTTATAAATGCTAGCAAAAATTGAACTAAAACTTTTATCTTTCATAATCCACACCCCTTTAAAACTCTACTAAAATAAAATATTTACAAAATAGTTTTAATAAAATTAAAGGGGGAGTAAACTCCCCCCATAATTACAACATAAATTTTAATTTATTATGTTAATTACTGCTGAGCCTGAAATTCTTCTACCTGTGCCTGCACATCTTTGATTAATTCAGCCCCAATTTCGTCTTCAAACTGTTCGTAAACAGGCTGAACTGCTTCTTGGAATGCTGCTTTTTGTTCTGGAGTTAAGATTGTAACAGTCATAACTTCTTTTAAATCTTCTAAGTAAGCGGCATTCATTTCTCTATTGATTCTTCTATTGTGATGTTTAGCTTCTTGAGCTGCATCTCTAACTACCTGCTGTAAGTCTCCAGGTAACTTGTCATAGAACTTCTTTGACATCATAAGTACGAATGGAGAATAAACATGGCCTGTATCTGTTGTATATTCCTGAACTTCATAGAAGTTCTGAAGATAAATTGTACCCCATGGGTTTTCCTGACCATCAACAACACCCTGCTGCATAGCTGAGAATAATTCACCAAATGCCATAGGTGTAGGGTTAGCTCCCATTTCTCTCCAGGCTGCTAAGTGCATTGGGTTTTCCATAGTTCTGACTTTCAAACCTTCAACATCTTCTGGACTTTCAACAGCATTTCTACTATTTGTTAACTGACGGTATCCATTTTCCCAGAAAGCAAGACCAACCAGGCCTTCATCTTCTAACTGCTTAAGTAGATCCTGACCAACTGGTCCATCGAGAACATAGTCTGCTGCTTCATGAGTTGGGAATAAAAATGGTAAATCAAATACTTTAAATCCATTTACAAAGGGAGCGATTGGAGCTGTAGATGGACAGGTCATTTCCTGGACACCCATCTGTAAAGCTTCCATCATTTCTCTATCATCACCAAGCTGGCTGGAGTGATATAAGTTAACTTCGATCTGGCCGTCACTGTTTTCTTCAACTAATTCTTTAAAGAACTCTAAAGACTCATACTGAGCTGATTTGTCGTTAAGTCCAATACCAGCATTAATAGTATATTCAGCCGCCATTGATGATACAGAAAAGGTTAAGACTAATAAAAGAGCAAGTGATAAGTTGATAATTAATTTTTTATTCAAGATAATTTCCTCCTGTAAGGTTAATTTTAGTTTTTTTGAAATAACTAATAAAAGTCTTTAAAATATACACAACAAAAATTCTTAAACCTCGGTTTTTACTACCACCTCCAGCTCAATTTTTTTAAAAGGGCTTATAGGATTATAACCTTGCTCCTGATTTACTTATTTATCTTGATATACCCATAACCCTGTAGCAGGATTATCGATATAAAAGATCTCTTCTCCATTTACTGTGTTAAATCCATTTTTCAATTCATCTATTTTATATTCTGCAATAGTCTGCTGATAATCTAGATAATTAAAATTAACAGCTTCAACTTCTTGGCGGCTCAATTTTGGTGAAGCCAGCGAAATCTTAAATCTGCCTTCAGAAGAACCATGAATTAAATGAGCTGCTGCTGATAAATCTTTCTGTAAATCCTGATTTTGATGGAGATTTTTGAGTGTGTTTTCTGTACCCTGATAACCATATTTGCGAAGCAGCTGGTCAATATTCTGATCTTCTCCAAATTTATGAATACCAGGAGCAATAATAATTAACTCTCCTCCATCTGCAACAGCCATTCTGGTTCTGTAAATAGCCTTGCCACCAATCCAGGTGCTTCTAAATTTATCTTTTTTTAGAAAAACTACAACTTTTTTTAAAGGCTTTTTTACATATATAATATTTTCTTTTTGACTTAAAGCAACTGCTTTTTCGAAACTTTCTCTGCTGCTGCCTGTAAAAATACCTTTAATCTCTGTCAGTCCTGTTTTTTTATCACTGACCGGAGAATTAACTGTCATCAGATAGATTAGAGGCAGCTGATCTAAAAATTCCTGCTGACAGTAATCATAAAGTTCTCTCACAGGTGAATGATCTCTGCCCATTATTTTTTCCATACCTGCCAGAGCACCTAAAAAATGTGATTTATTAATAATCTGATTTCCTCCACAGCCAACAACTATATTTTTTGTATAATTGGCCATTCCCACAACTTCATGCGGTATTACCTGGCCTAAAGAAATTATCAGATCATATTTATCAGAAAATATATTTTTGTTGATTTCTAAAGGGAGTGCTTCAGTTAACTCACCTTCTGAAAACTCCTTCATTTTAGCTGCTGGAATTTCTCCAACTTTTATTGTTTCAGTTCTCCAGTTGTGTTCCAGGAATTTATCAACTGGAATAGTTCCAAAAACTGACTTCAGACATTCAGCATCCATCGGATCATGAGTTCCTGAAGCAGGTAAAATGTCTATATTTTTAATCTCTGCTTCTAATTTGAAATATAGCTTTTCAGTTATAACTCCCAGAGCAGATGACTTGCGTGTATAATCAGGTGGAATTAAAAGTAAATTTTCCGCACCACTTTCTATAATTTCTGCTGCAAGTTCTTTTAAGTAATTTTCAATTTCTGCATCAGTTAAATACTGATCTTGAGTTGTTATTTCGGATTTAATCTCTCTCATTTTTTTCGCTCCCTGTTATAAGTATAGCGAAACTACTGCTGGATAAATAATTTATTACCATTCGGCAATTGTTCCATCCTGATTACGCCAGACCGGGTTCTTCCAGTTATGTGATTCTTTAGCCTTTGAGCGCACAAAATCCTCATCAATTTCAATTCCAAGTCCAGGTGAATCTGGAATTTCAGCATATCCAGCTTTATATTTAAAGACTTCTTTATTAACTAAGTAATCTAAAAGATCATTACCCTGATTATAATGAATCCCCAGGCTCTGCTCCTGAATAAAAACATTAGGAGTTACTGCATCTATCTGCAGACTGGCTGCCAGATTGATTGGACCCAGCGGAGAATGTGGAGCAACTGCAGTATCATAGGCTTCTGCCATAGCTGCAATTTTCCTGACCTCCGAGATTCCACCTGCATGAGATAAATCAGGCTGAATAATATCTACTTTATTTAACTCAAAGACCTTTTTGTAATCCCAGCGGCTGAACAATCTTTCGCCAAGTGCAATTGGAATTCCAAAAGTGTCCATTGTTGCCAGGGCTTCAATGTTTTCAGAAAGTACAGGTTCTTCGATAAACATCAACCGGAAGGGTTCCAGTTCTTTAAATAAGATTCTGGCCATTCCCTTGTGAACTCGACCGTGAAAATCAACCGCTATTCCAAAATCTGGACCGAGCTGATCTCTAATTGCTGCAACTCTGGCCACTGCCTGATCAACTTTTTTATAACTATCTATGTAATGTAATTCTTCAGTTCCATTCATTTTAACTGCTGTAAAACCTGCATCATTTTTTTCCTTAGCTGCCTGAGCAACATTATCAGGTCGGTCTCCCCCAATCCAGGAATAAACTCTAACTTTATCCCTAACTTTACCTCCTAAGAGCTGATAAACAGGCTGATCTAAATATTTACCTTTGATATCCCAGAGCGCCTGATCAATACCGGCAATAGCACTCATCAAAACCGGGCCTCCCCTGTAAAAAGCCCCTCGATATAGAGTCTGCCAGATGTCTTCAATTTTTAAAGGATCTTTTCCAATCAAATAATCTTCCATCTCTTTAACTGCTGCTTTAACTGTTTCAGCTTTACCTTCCACAACTGGTTCTCCCCAGCCGGAAAGTCCCTGATCAGTTGATATTTTAAGAAAAAGCCAGCGTGGTGGCAGCTTAAATAATTCTAATTTAGTTATCTTCAAGCTTATCAGCTCCTACTAAAATGATACATCAAATTTTATACCTAAAATTATATTAACCAGAAATAAATCAGCTTATTAATAATTTTTACTGATATTGTATATCTTCTATTTGATATGTGATATATCAGATGAATTAAAAAAATATTATTTGTTTCCTTAGATAAAAATCCGTCCATTTATTATTGATAAATATTCTTAATTATATTTTAATTTTCTTTCTATTTTTAATATTACAACATTTGGCTGCAGATTGCAAATTTTATTTGCAATTTTTTAAATTCTTTTTAAGCTCTTTTTCTGATTTCAGCATCTTCTGCAATTTGGACTCTATCTAAATGACGATATAAAATTTCCGTTGCCTTTTCCTGTTCCCCATTTAATATACAATCAATTAAATCAATATGTTCCTGACGAGAAGTTTCAGAACGTTTATAATTTAAATAACTAAAAAGCATTGTATAATGATTAATCATTTTTAAATAACTATCAATTAGATAATCATTATCAGCTGCTAAAATAATTTCCTTGTGCAGTTTCAGATCATAACTGGTAAAATATTTTTTGTGCCCATTTTCAAATTTGTCTTTTAGATCAGCAATAACTTCCCTGTCAATATTATTAAAATAATTTTCCAGGCAGTAGAGTTCATGCATTTTTCGAACTTCTAAAATATCATTAACCTCTGCTTCCGAAAAATTTTTGACAAAAAATCCTACCCGTGGTTTGTTTTCTACCAGGTCCTCATTTGCCAGCCGCCGTAGAGCATCCCGAACCGGCATTAGAGAAATCCCATGTTCTTCTGCAATTTCTCGGGTGTTTAACTGTTCCCCCAGTTCAACATCTCTGCTCAATATTTTTTCTTTTAACATTGTATATACCTGATCTGTCAAACTTTTTTTATTTATAACCATCATAACACTTCCTAATTTTCTGTGATATATCAGATGCTCTATATTACATATTCAACACCAGAGCAAAAGTTCCTGCAAAAAATAGAATTAATTCTAAAATTAATTTTCCTTTTTACTCTCTATAAAGATTATATCACAAATAAATCTTAGGTGAAATAGATTTCCAAAGATTATCACAACCCGGGAAGCAATTTATAAAACCACTTCCCACCTGATAAAGTCTATCTTTTTAAATATTCTACTACATTTTTAGCTGCTAACACATCCATTTTAATGAATATTTCTTCGGTAAATGTTCCCACATGAGGGGTGAGAATAACATTCTCAGTATCTTTTAAGACAGAATTAGTTTTTGGTTCTTCATCAAATACATCCACTGCAGCATAAGAAATCAAACCTTCTTCTAAAGCTCTTTTTAAATCTTCATTATTTACAACCGGACCTCGAGCTGTATTAATTAAAATAGGTGATTTTGTCATTTTTGACATAGCCTCATAATCAATTAAGTTTTCGGTATGTTCATTTAAAGGTACATGTAGAGTTATTACATCTGCATTCTCAAATAACTGGTCAAGTTCCTGATACTCAATTCCCAGTTCCTCTTCCAGAGATTTTTTTCGATCTACATCATAATAAATTATTTCCATGTCAAAGGCCTGAGCTTTCCGAGTTATTTCCTCCCCTATATTTCCCATACCAATGATTCCTAATTTTTTACCATCTATACTATGAGCTAAAATTTTATTCCAGTTCCCCTGATGCATTGATTTATTTAAAGGCATAATCTGACGCGAAATATTTAAAATATAAGACATCACCAATTCTGCTACCGGTTTTTCCACTACTCCTAATGTTCTCGCCACTTTTATACCTTTTTCCTCTGCGTATTCGACAGCTACAGAATCCGTTCCCACACCCCGGCGGGCAATAATTTCTAAATTTGGAGACTGGTCAATCACGTTTTTTGAAATTTTCTCTAAATCACAAATAACCGCATTTGCATCTTTTGTTAAAGAAATAATTTCTTCTTCCTTATCTAAATATTTATCATAACGATTAGGTATTACTTCCAGTCCATTTTCTTCAAGAATGTTAAAAGCTTCATTAGAAAATTTACCAAAAAATTCTGAGGTGATTGCAACTTTTTTCGACATGATATTCCTCCTGACAAAATATTTAAATTAAATAGATAGTTAAAATAATAGATATGGATCAAATTTAAGTGGAATATAAAAAGCTATTTCTGGTAAAAAAGCAATAAATAACAGAACAGCAAAAACAACTCCGATGAACATAATTACAGCACTAAATGATTTCTCAATTGACATATTTCCGATTTTGGCCGCGATCATTAAGCAGAGCCCATATGGAGGTGTCACCAGACCAATAGCCAGAGTAATAATTGTCACCATTCCTAATAATACAGGACTAATACCCAGTCTCATAGAAACCGGTAAGATCACTGGAATAAAAAGTATCATGGCTGGTATAGCATCCATAAAAGTTCCAATAAAAAGGAAGAATGCTATCACAATAATCATAAATAAGCCTGCGGAGTCAATATATGTAGTGAAAAACTGTTCTACAGTTGTAGATACCTGATAATACCCTAATAATTCTCCTAAAGCACTGGCAGCAGAAAGAGCAAACAAAGATAAAGAACTTAAAGTTAGCGTGTCAACTAAAATATCTGGTATATCTTTAAACTTAATTGTTTTATAATAAAACATCCCTATAACAAAGGTGTAAAGAGAGGCAATAGCAGCTGCTTCAGTAGCAGTATACCAGCCGGTAATTACACCTCCAATGATAATTATTGGAGTCATTAGGGCGGGAAAGGCTTCCAGACCAAGCTTTAAAATTTTCTTTAAACTTGATTTCTCATATAATGGATAATTTCTTTTTCTAGCTAAAATTGAAATTACAATCATCATTCCCAGACCTGCAAGAATTCCTGGCACCATTCCAGCTAAAAATAAAGAACTAATAGATGTATTGGTCAGCCCCGCATAAATAATCATCGGTATACTTGGGGGGATTATTACTCCAATAGTAGATGATGCAGCCGTAACTCCAACAGCCGTCTCTTTATCATAACCTGTATCTATCATATTTGGAATTAAAACTTTTCCAATACCAGCAGTATCTGCCTGTGAAGCCCCAGAAATACCTGCGAAAATCATTGAAACTAAAACATTGGCATGGGCAAGCCCACCTTTAACAGGTCCTACAATAGCAATAGAGAAATCAATAAGTTTTTTAGAAATTTTGCCGCTGTTCATCAAATTTGCAGCTAAGATAAATAAAGGAACTGCCAGCAGGACAAAAGAATTAAGCCCATTAAACATTTTCATTACAACTGTAACTATGGGAATATGAGGAGCAGCAGTTATACCTGCAAAAGCTATAATTGCTATTACAAAAGCTATCGGGACTCCAATAATCATTAAAACCAAAAATAAGGAAACTAAAAATATCCCTAACATTATTCACCCCTCCTCAATTCTTTATAATTATCAACTAAATGATCTAAACCATAAACAAACATACTTAACCCCATAATTGGAATTGAAATGAACATATATCCCATTTTAAAATTTGTTAGGGAATACCAATTGTAATTCCAAAAATTTGCAGTTGCTATAATACCATAATATAAAATTGCAAGACTAAAAATTAATAAAATAGAATCAATAGAAATTTCTAAAAATCTTTTGGATTTCCCCTCCAGCTTCTCATAAAGCAGACTAAATCTAAAATGACCTCTTCTGTGAATCATAACTGAAGCCCCCATAAAAACTGCCCAGATAAAAGAGTAAGTGGCAACTTCCTCAGTCCAAATTAAAGAGACTCCTATATATCTAACAAACATCTGGAGCACAATCACAAAAAAGAATAAGGAAAGGAAAAAAACCCCCATTTTTAACTGAATTTTTTCAAGGTGATCAGCAATTTTTTTAACCAACTTTTACCCTCCTTCTAGCTAAATCCTATTAATAATTTTACTAAATTCTAACAGGCAGATTATTATAACCTGCCTGTTAGAATTAGATTATTTAAATAAAATATTTCTACTTATTTTAATTCTCTAACCTTTTCTAATAAATCTTCTACACCATATTCTTCTGCATATTCATCCTGAATAGGCACTGCTGCTTCAATAAATGGTTCACGGTCAATTTGATTTACTTCTCCACCTTCATCTATAAGTACCTGCTTATATTCTTCTTCCTGGCTAATGACTTCTTCTCTTTCAGCTTCTATACTAATTCTGGCAGCTTCCATAATAATATTCTGCTGTTCTTCAGTAAAGCTGTCAAACTTTTCACCATTAGTTAACATAAATCTAGTGGTATAATCATGGCCAGTTTCTGTTGTAAATTTACCATTTCTAGTTTTGTGATGGCTTTCCTGAACAAAGAATGGATAAGCATTTTCAGCTGCATCTACAACGCCCTGCTGTAGGCCCTGATATAATTCTCCCCAGGCAACAGATGTTGGAACTGCACCGATACCGCTCCAGTAATCAGCAACTACCCCAGAAGTCTGAGTTCTGATTTTTACACCTTCAATGTCAGAAATATCATTAAGAGGCTTTTTACCATAATAATGTCTGACACCTGCACCCCAGTAACCTAACATTTTGAAGTCATTATTTGATTTTTCATTAACGATTTCAGCCATTCTGTCTCCTACTTCTCCATCAACTACTCTTTCCCAGTGATCATAATTTTCGAACAAATATGGGAAGGCAAATAATTGAATTTCCTGAACTCCGGTTTTGCTCATAAAACCTGGAGAAGCAATAACAACATCAACAGCATCCAGTTTGAGTTTTTCAACTAATTCAGACTCACTTGTACCTAAAGTACCTGCATGAACCTGAACAGTCATTGCGCCATCTGAAAGATCTTCTACTGCATCTTTAAACGCAAGCATCCCAACCTGATAAGGACTTTCTTTAGAAGTTTGATTATGAGCAGCAACTAATTCTAATTCTTCAACCGCTAAAACATTCATTGAAAGAGTTGATAATAAAAATACCATTACTAGCATAATTAATAGTTTGTTTTTTAACATATTTTCTACCCCCTGTTTTTTTGAAAACCTTGAATTGATTAATATATTCGTAAACTTTTTGAAAATTTACCACCTCCAAGATTTATATAAATATAAGGGCTTGTAATTTTATATGCTTATCCCAATTAAAATCAGTTAAATAGATATTTGATATCTAATATATCACAAAAAATCAAATAAATAATTTTCTGTCTATTTTCAATATTATAATACATATTCAGAAAATGCAAATTGTATTTATTTAATTTTGCTTTCACTTTTAATATGAACACTATCCAAATGGCTGTATAAAATTTTATAGGCTTTTTCTTTTTCTTCATCTAAAATAGCATCAATCAAACCTACATGTTCCTGCCTTGATAATTCTGATCGTTTATTCTTCAGATAACTAAACAGCATGGTAAAGTGGTTTACTAATTTTAAATGGCTCTCAATTAAATAATCATTTTGCGAAGCAAAAACAATCGCCTTGTGTAGTCTATCATCATGAACCGTAAAATAACCAGGTTCAACATTTTCAAATTTATTTCTTAGTTTTGAAATCTGTTCTTTATCAATTTGGGAAAAATAATTTTCGAGACAATAAAGTTCGTGCATTTTTCTTACTTCAAGAATCTCATTTATCTCAGCTTCTGAAAAATTTTTGACAAAAAATCCAACCCGTGGTTTATTTTCTACCAGATCTTCATTTGCCAGCCGCCGCAGAGCGTCCCGAACGGGCATCAGACTAATACCCTGTTCTTCTGCAATCTCTCTGGTATTTATCTGTTCGCCCAATTCTATCTCTCTATTTAAAATTTCTTTTTTTATCATAGTATATACCTGATCTGTCAGACTTTTTTTATTTATAACCATCATAACACTTCCTAATTTTCTGTGATATATCAGATGCTCTATATTACATATTCAACACCAGAGTAAAAGTTCCTGCAAAAAATTAATTATTTTTAAGTTTAAGTATTTTTTCAACAAATTCTGATTTATATAATCTGTATAAATTCCGATTATTCCTATATTTTTGGGCTAAAGTTCTTTTGAGTTCTGCATACTCTAAAGCAGTTTCTGAATTATCTTGCAAATAGTTTCTAAAAAAAATGTTATCCTCCCAGTATCTATTTTCATATTCTACTAAATGTAGATGAAAAAGCGTCTCATTGTTTTTTTCTTTAACTAAAAATGTTCTTCCTTTTCTACCACATTCTCCAAAATTTAAATAATTAAGATCTCCTAAGTTTTGAATATATATATTGACCTGTGAATAATCATCTAGCGCAAGCATAATATCAATTATTGGTTTAGCAGGTATTGATTTAATTGCAGTACTTCCAATATGCTCTATTTTACAAAAATAATTATTTATCTGATTCTTGATCCTGTCTTTTTCATTTTCAAAAATAGTTTTCCATTCTTTATTATGAGATTTTAATTTAACCTGTTCATATTTTAATCCTAACATTTTTGTCATTCCTTGCTTTTTTAAAATCTATAATTAATATGCCCTCATATTCTCTCTTAAATAATCATAAATCTTGCGGGCTGTTTTACCGCTAACTCCATCAACCTCTTTTAGCTGCCAGATTTTAGCCTCTCTAATCTTGGCTAATGAGCCAAAGTGCTGCAGCAGAGCGTTTCTTCGGGTTTCACCAACTCCGGGAATTTCATCTAACATTGAATGAGTCAACCGCCGCGACCTCAGCTTGCGGTGGTAGCTAACTGCAAAGCGATGAGCTTCATCTCTAACTCGCTGCAGCAGCTGCAGGGTTGGAGTATGATGAGGGAGAGCTATCGGCTCACTTTCTCCCGGGCGGAAAATTTCTTCTTCTTTTTTGGCCAGCCCAATAATTGGCAAATCTTCTATTCCTAAAAGCTCTAAGATCTCATAGGCTGCACTAAGCTGACCTTTCCCACCATCAATCAAAATTAAATCTGGCAGTTCTCTATCTTCACGCAGCAGACGAGCATAACGGCGCTCAACTACTTCTTTCATACTGGAAAAATCATCCGGTCCCTCTACAGTTTTAATCTTAAAGCGGCGGTAATCCTGTTTGGAAGGCCGTCCATTTTTGAAAACCACCATTGAAGCAACAGTATCCGTTCCCTGAATATTAGAAATGTCAAATCCTTCAATATGATAAGGGTCATTTTCCATTTCCAGAATTTCTCCCAGCTTTTCTACAGCACCAGAAGTTCGCTGTTCTTCATATTTGCTGCGGATATCTTCTTTTTTGAGGTTTTGCTCTGCATTACGCTCAGCCATCTCCAGCATTTTCTTTTTATCTCCCTTTTGTGGATACTGGATACTGACCTTTTTTCCTTTCATATTAGCCAGTCTTTCGGAAAGCAGTTCCTGATAATTAATTTCTGTATTTAATAACAGTTCATCTGGAATTCCAGCTGCCTGCTCATAATACTGCTGTAAGAATGAGGCCATTGTTTTTGCTGCACTTTCTGCTTCTGTTCCCTGAAGAATAAAATATTCCTGTCCGATCAGGCGACCATTTCTTACCAGCAGCAGCTGAGCACAGGCTGTATCTTCCTCTCCCTGGACTAAAGCGACAACATCCTGATCAATGTTTTTATCTGTCATTACCTTCTGGCTTTCACTCAATTTTTCAAATGCCTCTAAAGCATCACGAAAACGAGCAGCTTTTTCAAAATTTCTTTCTGCTGCTGCTTCTTTCATTTTCTCTTCTACCTGTTTTTTTAATTCTACCTGACGTCCAGAAAGAAATAAACAGACCTGGTCAATTAGTTCATGATAATCCTCTTTGCTGACTGCTCCTATACAGGGGCCCAGGCATTTATCAATATGATAATTCAGGCAGGGGCGATCCTCAGGATCATCTGCCTTCAATTCTTTTTTGCAGCTTCTAAGTTTAAAAATATCCTTAATTACATCAAGAGTTTTATAAATAGCATCAACATCAGCAAAAGGACCAAAATATTTTGCTCCGTCATTTTTTACAATCCTGGTCTTGAAAACTCTTGGAAAATCAACATTTTTTGTAACTTTAATATAGGGATAAGATTTATCATCTTTGAGTCGAATATTAAACTTTGGCTGGTGCTTTTTTATCAGATTAGCCTCTAAAATATAGGCCTCTACTTCCGTATCGGTCATTATATAATCAAAATCATCAATATATTTTACCAGCATTCTGGTTTTATATGTCTGATCATTTTTACGAAAATATGATCTTACCCGGCTGCGGAGAGATTTTGCCTTGCCAACATAAATAATCATTCCAGTTTCATCTTTCATCAGATAAACTCCAGGCTGGCGGGGCAACTCCTTCAGCTGAGCTTCAATGTGTTCTTTTCTATTTTCATTGTCTGTCATTTTCTATCACCTTTTGTTTGTGATTTATTTCTTCTGTACCAGGTACAAAAAGGCCTTTTTGTACCTGGTACCAATAATTTTTATAAGCTTTCAATAAATTTATCCACTAACTCCGGATCAAACTGACCACCAGCACAACTCTTGAGTTCTGCTTCTGCTTCTTTTTCAGTCATTGCCCTTTTATAAGGACGACCGCTGATCATTACATCATAAGAATCAATAATGGTCAACATCCTGGAGAGTAATGGTATCTCTTCTCCGGTCAAGTTTTCTGGATAACCGGAGCCATCCCAGCGCTCATGGTGATGTAAGATCTCATGTGAGATATGCGCAAAATCTTCGAGATTAGAAGTGATTCTAAAGCCAGTTTCGGTATGTTTTTTTATTATTTCCCATTCTTCTTCATTTAATTTACCTGGTTTATTTAAAATTTCCTCAGAAACTGCAATTTTACCGATATCATGCATCTGGGTCAGAAGATAGAGCCTATCCTGTTCGGAATTCGATAGACCAACTTTTTCTCCAAATCTTTTTGCCATTTTACTCATCCTCTGCACATGTTCTTCAGTTTCTGAACTTTTCTCTTTTAAAGAAGTTAAAAATGCTGAGAGCACACTGCTGCGGGCACTTTTTCGACTGGCAATTTTATTTTTATACATTCTATCCTCTGCCTTACTTAAGACAGACATTAAATCCTGATCTGTATCTGTTTTGGAAGCTGTTCCCAGTGAAATCGAAACTGCGAGCTCTCCCTCTTCCTGCTCTATCTGCTGATTAATTCTTTTAATAATTACTTCACTTTCCTTTACAGTAGTTTGAGGAAGCAGTACCACAAATTCATCTCCACCCCATCGGGCAATTATATCTTCATCCCGGCAGGAATTATTGATCATCTCAGCTGCACTTTTAATCAGCTGATCTCCGACCTGATGTCCGTAGGTATCATTGATCAGTTTTAAATTATTTAGATCTCCCATAATTATACTGATTGGCTGCTGGCGAGTAGTGTCCACCCTTTTTATTTCTTCTTCCAGAAAAGCTCGATTATATAATCCAGTCAGTTTATCATGAAATCCAAGATATTTAATTTTTTCTTCACTTTCTTTACGTTCTGTAATATCCCAACTAAATCCTTCAATCACAAAGCTTCCATCCTGCTTTTCTTTGCTGACCCGGGCATTCATCTCCAGCCACAAAATATTTTTGTTTTTATCATAGGCCTGATAAACAAAATTATTGATCATTCCTTCTTCTTTTATCTGACTGATAAATTGTTGGCGCCGTTCTGGATTGACATATAACTCCTGACCAAGATTATTATAATGCATTATAGTTTCCTCAATTGAATCAAACCCCAAAATTTTAGCAAGATGGGGGTTAATCATCTGAACTCTACCATTCGAAGTAGTCTTAAAAATTCCAACCGGAGAATTCTCAAATAGCTGTCTGTATCTCTTTTCACTTATTTTTAATTTTCTTTCCGACTCCTGCCGTCTCTGCTCATTTATAATCTTTTCAACTCCCAGTGAAATATCACCGGTCAGTTCCTTTAATAATTCAATTTCCATTTGATCAAAATGATTTTCTTCAGCGGTGCAGAAAGAAAAAACACCCCAGGGTTTACCAAATGCTCTGAGAAGAAAAAAGGCTCTTGAGCCACAATGATTTTCCGGCAGAATGTCCAGTTCATTTAAATTTTGACAGCTGTTGATAACTAAACTGTCTTTTTCCTGATCAATTAATTCTTCTTTGAATTTCAAAACTTGATTTTCCAGCTTTAAATCGTGGCTGTCCCCTTTTTTGATATAGCTGCAGTCATTTTCGATAGTTGTCAGTATTTTAATTTTTTCATTACTCGAATTAATTTTTCCAATCCAGATATTTTGATATTTTCCATACTCAGAGGTTATCTGTGCTGCCTCTTCTAAAAGTTTACTGATCGATTTTTCTCTAACAATCAGCTGGTTAACCATACTTAAAGTCCTATAAATTTTATTTAATTTTTTTAACTCAGCTTCTGCTTTTTTGCGTCGGGTAATATCTACAGCAGTGCTAATCACCAAATTGCGACCATCTTCCCCTATTCCCAGTGGGGCTGTGCTAAATTCCCAAATTCTTTTTTTCCCATTTTTAGTTGTGATTTCAAACTCACCAGCTTTGCCTTTCTGACGAGTAAAAGACTCTTTAATATTTTTTTCAACTTCCTCATTCTCTCCCCTATAAGCCTTTTTTATCCAGCTTTTTATATCAGGTATTTCTTCCTTTTTATAACCACTGATATTTTCCCAGGTATCATTTACAGTTATAACCTCACCATCCTCAGCGTGAACCATAATCGGAAATGGCGACTCATTGATAGCGGTAGAGAACATTTTTCCTCTCTGTTTAATCTTTTCTCTCATTTTATAATTTTTACTAACATCTCTAAAAACCATCACAGTTCCGTGAACATTTCCCTCGTCAGTTTTAATGGGAGCAGCACTGTCTGCAATATGATATTCACTGCCATCTCTGGCTATCAATTTTGTATGATTGGCCAGACCTACAATTTTACCATGTTTTAAGACTTTTTCAACCGGATTTTTCACTTCAAACCCAGTCTTTGAGTTAACAATATTAAAGATTTCTCTGATATCTCTATTTTTTGCCTCATCTATAGTCCAGCCGGTCAAATCTTCAGCTATACTGTTCAATCTTTTAACCCGACCTTTTTTGTCTGTTACAATTAGACCATCACCAATAGAATTAAGTGTTATAGAAAGAAAGCGGCGCTGTTCTTTTATTTCTTTTTCCTGTTCTAAATTTTTTAAAATATTGGTGATTTTAGCTGTAATTGAATTAAGTAAATCAAATTCTTCTTTTAAAAATACTGTTCCCTGGTACTGCACTGGGTGTTGTTCCAAATAAACAACCTCAATTTTTCCTATCTCTTTATTATTAATTTTCAGGGGGAGCTGCTGGCTCCATTCTGTTTCTCTAAAATCAGAAGTCTGATATTTATTTCCCTGATAGATAATTCTGGCCTCACAGTCTTCCGGAAACTGGTAAGATGGTGGAATTCCCTGAACAACTTCATTTAATAATTGATCAAGATCAGTCTTTAAATTTTCAGCTGCCTCGGAAATTCTATAAAGCCCTGTCAGCTCTTTAACTCGTTCGCCGAGTTCAAAATTTAATTTTTTAATACTGGAGGTGCTTTTATAAATATAAAATACTGCGATAATAACTACAGATACTTCAATTAAATACTGGTAAAGACCTATATTAAGCTTATATAAATCCTGAAGGGCAAGTACAGAAATCGCAAAAATAGTTGAATAAACTGCACCTCTTTTTGCAAAATTCAAGCTGCAGTAGATTACGAATAAAATAACAAGTGGTTCTATGACTTCCAGACTGGCCAGTAAGGCAATCAAAATTATGGCTGCAGCCATAATAAATGCAGCAGTTTTTGATTGAAATATTTCTTTGATCCTATTAGATATCTCCAATTTATGCACCTCCATTTAAAATTATATTTTAATTATATCA
The DNA here is from genome assembly GCF_003259895.1 of Halanaerobium saccharolyticum. Taxonomy (GTDB): domain Bacteria; phylum Bacillota; class Halanaerobiia; order Halanaerobiales; family Halanaerobiaceae; genus Halanaerobium; species Halanaerobium saccharolyticum_A. The sequence continues at coordinate 15,805 of NZ_QLME01000006.1, forward strand.
CTTATAGGTACCAGGTACAAAAAGGCCTTTTTGTACCTGGTACAAGTAAAATTAATCACAAGTCTATTTCAAGTTTTATTTCTTTATCTAACTCCTTATTAATTTCATTTGATTCAACAAATTTCTTATATAAATTACAATTATTTTCAAAGAAGTTTAAAATATGATCAGTTTCTACCAACTCACTATCTTTCTGTTCTAAATAAATCGGATAACTACTCCTATTATATTCATCTGCATTTTCAACAATGGAGGCTTCAACTGGATTTAAATGAATATATCTACTGACACCAATATTATAAAAATCATCTTCAATAACCTTTGAATGATATCGCCCCTGGAACACATGCCCCTTTAAATCATATTTATAATTAAAATATCTTGCATAGAATAGATTAATCCGATGCATAATTTCCCAGATTGGATCTTTCTCAGTTTTAATTTGTAAGTGAATATGGTTTGTCATCAAACAATAAGTCAGTAATGAATAATTACATTCCTCTTTTATTTTCTTTAGTATTTCTAAATAAAAAGTATAGTCCCGATTATCTCTAAATAGGTGACCCTGTCGATTACCCCTACTGACAATATGATAAATAGCTCCTGGATACCAGACACGATTTTTTCTTGGCATATTGATATCTCCTTCCATTTATTGGATTTAAAGTAATATTATTATACCATTTTTATCCATATAATGGAAGGGCTAATTTAAACTTGTGAATTTATTCTTCTGTACCAGGTACAAATGGGCCCATTTGTACCTGGTACCTAACGTTTTAACTTTATAACACTTCTTTTAAAAACTTACCTGTATATGAATTTTCATTTTGAGCAACTTCTTCCGGGGTACCGGTGGCTACAATTTCTCCACCTTTCTCTCCTCCTTCTGGTCCTAAATCAATTAGATAATCTGCTGATTTAATTACATCCAGATTGTGCTCAATCACAATTACTGTATTACCATCTTCGCGCAGACGGTGCAGAACTTCCAGCAGTTTTTTGATATCGGCAAAATGGAGTCCAGTTGTCGGCTCATCGAGTAAATAGAGGGTTTCTCCCGTACTTCTTTTTCCAAGTTCTTTGGAAATTTTAATTCGCTGTGCTTCACCACCGGAAAAGGTAGTAGCCGGCTGACCAAGTCTAATATAGCCGAGACCAACATCATAAAGTGTCTGCAGCCGGCGGCGAATTGGTTCGATATTTTCAAAAAACTCAACCGCCTCTTCCACTGTCATATCCAGCACATCAGCTATTGTTTTACCTTTATATTTAATTTCTAAGGTTTCGCGGTTATATCTTTTACCATTACAGACATCACAGGGGACATAAACATCAGGTAAAAAGTGCATCTCTATTTCTTCAATTCCCTGACCCTTACAGGCTTCACAGCGGCCTCCTTTAACATTGAAGCTGAAGCGTCCAATTTCATATCCGCGCTGTTTGGCCTCCGGAGTACTGGCAAAAACATCTCTGATATAATTAAAAACCTTTGTATAAGTTACAGCATTAGAGCGAGGAGTTCTGCCAATTGGTGACTGATCAATATTGATTACTTTATCAATCTGATCCATCCCTTCAACCTCATCGTGTTCTCCCGGGTGCAGAGTCGAATCATGAAGCTCCCGCATCATTTTTCTCTTGAGAGTATTATTAATTAGAGTACTTTTCCCCGAACCAGAAACTCCGGTCACACAGGTAAAGGTTCCCAGTGGAAAATCGACATCTATACTTTTTAGATTATGCTGTCTGGCACCTTTGATACTGAGCCACTTTTCTCCAGCCGGATACCTGTCTTCAGGTACGTGAATCTTCTTTTTACCAGATAAATACTGACCGGTAAGTGAACGCTCTTCCTCTATAATATCAGCCAGAGATCCCTCAGCGACAATTTCTCCACCGTGTTTTCCAGCACCTGGTCCCATATCAATAATATAATCAGCAGATCTAATTGTATCTTCATCATGTTCAACCACGATTACAGTATTTCCTAAATCCCTGATATGCTCTAAGGTGCTGATCAGGCGGTTGTTATCTCTCTGATGCAGGCCAATACTTGGTTCATCAAGGATATATAATACCCCCATTAAACCTGACCCAATTTGAGTTGCTAGTCTAATCCGCTGGGCCTCACCACCTGAAAGTGTTCCTGCAGAACGGTCTAGACTTAAATAATCGAGTCCAACATCCAGCAAAAAACGCAGTCTTTCTCTTACTTCTTTCAAAATTTCCTTACCAATCTTGGCCCGGCGGTCATCCAGTTCTACCCCTTCTATAAATTCGTGGGCTTCTTTAATTGTAAAGGAACTGAATTTTGCTATAGAAATTCCACCAACTGTTACTGCCAGCACTTCTGGTTTGAGACGCTGACCATGGCAGACATGACAGGGAATCTCATTCATATATCTTTCCATCCTTTTATGGGTTCCCGGACTATCAGATTTATCCATTCTTTCTTTTAGATAACCCGTTATCCCCTTAAATCTGGTTGTGTGATCTCTTGTTTTACCATAGCGGTTAGTATAGGGAAAGGTGATTTTCTTGTTATCACCATAGAGTAATTTTTCTAAAATCTGATCATCAAGATTCTCGATTTTTGTCTCCAGGCTGAAATCATACTCATCAGCCATTGCCTCTAAAAGAGCAGGATAATAACGGCTGGATGAACTGGCCCAAGGTATAATTCCTCCATCAGCTATCGATTTTTCTTTATCCAGTATTAAATCAGGATCAAATTCTTTTTTTACTCCCAGACCATCGCAGTTTTCACAGGCTCCATAAGGAGAGTTAAAGGAAAACATCCGAGGTGACATTTCTTCCAGGCTAATATTATGCTCAGGACAGGCAAATTTTTCACTGTAAGTTGTTGTTTCACCATCTATCTCATCAATCATTACCAGGCCTTCAGCATAGTCAAGGGCTGTTTCTACAGAATCAGCCAGACGCTCTCTAATCCCATCTTTAACTACCAGACGATCAACAATAATTTCTATATCATGCTTAAAATTTTTATCCAGCTTTTCCGCTTCTTCTAAAAGAATTGTCTCACCATCGACCCGGGCTCTGACAAAGCCATCTCTCTGAGCCTGCAGAAAAGTACGCTCATGCTCACCTTTACGTCCGCGCACAATCGGTGCCAGAACCTGGATTTTAGTCCTCTCCGGCAGTTCCAGTACCTGATCAACAATCTCATCCACGGTCTGAGATTTAATTTCCTTACCACAGATAGGGCAGTGCGGAATCCCTACTCTGGCGTAGAGCAGACGCAGATAATCATGAATTTCGGTTACCGTACCCACAGTTGAGCGCGGATTACGGCTGGTTGTTTTTTGATCAATTGAAATTGCAGGAGAAAGACCTTCTATATATTCCACCTTTGGTTTTTCCATCTGGCCCAGGAACTGTCGGGCATAGGCAGAAAGTGATTCTACATACCGGCGCTGTCCTTCTGCATAGATGGTATCAAATGCCAGTGAAGACTTACCAGAACCACTTAAACCTGTAATCACAATCAATTTATCTCGCGGTATATCGATATCTACTTTTTTAAGGTTGTGCTCTTCAGCACCTTTTACTATTAAACGTTCTAATCCCATTTTAAAATTACACCTCTTTATTAATAGGTACCAGGTACAAGAAATCGTTTTCGGTACCTGGTACCTAAAAATATTTATTATTTTTCTTCCAATTTTGCTTCTAATTCTTCTATTTCGTCTCTAATCTGAGCAGCAATCTCAAACTCTAAGTTATCTGCTGCTGATTCCATTTCATCTTCTAGATCTATTATTAAATGCTGAATCTCTTTGCGTGTCATATTATCATAATTTTGAGTATTATCATCAGCATCTTGATTATCCTGACTTTTATCATAATAGCGGCTTTTATCTTCGGAAACTACCATCTCAACTGGTTTAACAACATCTCTTACTGGTTTGATAATTGTCTCCGGAGTAATATTATTATCTTTATTATGCTGAATCTGAATTTCTCTTCTTCTTTCAGTTTCGTCAATTGCAGTTTTCATTGAATCAGTAATTTTATCGGCATACATAATTACCTTACCACCAACATTACGGGCAGCACGACCAATTGTCTGGATCAACGCCCTCTGTGAACGCAGAAAACCTTCTTTATCAGCGTCTAAAATTGCAACTCGAGAAACCTCTGGTAAATCAAGACCCTCTCTTAAAAGGTTAATTCCTACCAGGACATCAAATTCTCCCAATCGGAGATCACGAATAATTTCTGAACGTTCAATTGTATCAATATCAGAATGAAGGTAGCGAACTCTAATTCCGGCTTCAGCCAGATATTCGGTCAGATCCTCTGACATTTTTTTAGTCAGAGTTGTGACCAGAACTCGCTCACCATCTCCTACAACCTGTCGAATTTCTTCCAGCAGGTCATCAATCTGACTCTTTGTCGGCCGGACATCAATTTTCGGATCAACAAGTCCTGTTGGACGGATAATCTGCTCAACTATCTGCTGACTGTGCTCCCGCTCATAAGGACCAGGAGTTGCAGAAACATAAACTGATTGAGGCACGACCTGTTCAAACTCTTCAAAATTAAGCGGCCTGTTATCTAAAGCAGAGGGAAGTCGAAATCCATACTCCACCAGCTTTTCCTTACGCGAGCGGTCACCGGCAAACATTCCACCAATCTGGGGAACTGTCATATGGGATTCATCTATAATCACCATAAAATCATCTGGAAAATAATCCAGAAGAGCCATCGGTCTAGAACCTGGTTCTCGTCCTGCCAGATGACGGGCATAGTTTTCAATTCCAGAACAAAATCCCATCTGCTCCAGCATCTCTAAATCATAACGTGTTCGCTGTTCCAGTCGCTGGGCCTCAACCAGACGGTTTTCTGCCCGCAGTTCTTTTAATCGTTCCTCTAGTTCGGAATTTATTGTTTTAATTGCTCTTTCAACCTTATCTTCTGGAGTAACAAAATGACTGGCCGGATAAATTGTCATCTCATCTATTTCAGCCTCGACCTCACCGGTTACAGTATTAATCCGGGTTACTCTATCAATCTCATCTCCAAAAAGTTCGACTCTGATTGCAATATCTCTATAAGCAGGAAAAATGTCTATTACATCTCCCTTAACTCTAAAATGGCCGCGGGATGTATCCATATCATTACGGCTGTACTGCATAAAAGTAAGACTACGAGTAATCTCTTTGCGGTCCATTATCTTGCCTACTTTAAGATCCAGAGATAAATTTAAATAATCATCAGGAGAACCCAGTCCATAAATACATGATACACTGGCTACAATCAGCACATCTCTTCTTTCAAAAAGTGAAGTTGTTGCCGATAGTCTTAATTTTTCAATCTCATCATTGACAGAGGCATCTTTTTCTATATAGGTATCAGTCTGAGGTACATAGGCTTCAGGCTGATAATAATCATAATAACTGACAAAATATTCAACAGCATTATCCGGAAAAAACTCCTTAAATTCACTGGTCAGCTGAGCTGCCAGAGTTTTATTATGTGCAATAACCAGAGTGGGTTTATTAACCTCTTCTACCAGTTTGGCCATGGTAAAAGTCTTTCCCGTCCCAGTCGCACCAAGTAATGTCTGGTGACGATGTCCTTTTCTTATCCCTGCAGCCAATTGTTCTATTGCCTCAGGCTGATCACCTTTTGGTTCAAAAGGGGCCTTTAATTTAAACTGTCCATCCTTCACTAACTATCCCCTCCTAATTTATTAATTGATAATTTAGCAGAACTTTAAAATTCTTTACTAGATCTGTGTTATCATAATTATATTTATTATACTCTTATCCAAAAATAATTTCAGTAAAATTTATGACATTTTTCAAAAAAGTGAATATATGTTTAGGTGCTGTCCTTCTATTATAGCAATAATCATTACTGAATTAAAGTTAAATTTAAAATCAATTTACCATTAATTTGTGAATATACGCACTTTAACCAGGTACAAAACGGCCGTTTTGTACCTGGTACGTAAACTCAAAAAAAAAAGAGCCCAACTAAGGGCTCATAAGTTTTAACTTACTTTAACTTTGCCAATTTCAGTTTTTACTTCATGGCTGTGATTATTAAATGACTCTTCAAGATGTTTAATACTTCCCTGAATTTCAGCCACATCATTAATCAATTTGTCCATTTGATTATTCCTATAATCCTTATTTTCTTCTAATGCTTTTAAAATAAGAATATTTTCTTCAAGCTGTCGACACACAGAATTTAATCCTCCGGTATTTTCATCAACCTTTGTAGCTATAGCAGATATTGCCTCTGTATTTTTATCTACTTTGGTTTCTATAGACGATATTGCCTCTGTATTCTCATCTACCTTGACTCCTATAGCAGATATTGCCTCTGTGTTCTCATCTACCCTGGTTCCTATAGAGGATATTGCCTCTGTATTCTCATCTACCTTGGTTTCTAAGGAGGATATTGCCTCTGTGTTCTCATCAACCTTGGTTTCTAAGGAGGATATCGCTTCTGTGTTTTTGTCTAGTTTCCCTTCCAGGGGAGAAATCTCTTCTTTTATAATCTGCCTCATACTATCAAGAAAATCCTGCTCCAATTAATTCACCACCTGTCTCTTAATAGTTTCCATAATTCTAAATTGATAACCAAATTTACTGCTGCCAGTATTTAATTTCATCATAATGATCGTACAGTTTTTCTTCATAATCACGATGGACTAAATAATCTGTTTTTTCTTCTCTATATTCGGGAGCACTTTTTATCTCTTCTTTTGTTTTATTTACAAATATTTTTTCCTCATTCCAGCTTATAAGCTCTAACCACTCAGGTGCAATTAATACATCCTTACCCGGTAAAATATTACGCGTATCAATTAAGAGGTAACGAATTGCCCAATCTTCCTCATCCACAAATAAATCTTCCAGATGCCCAAATTCTTTGTCTTCTGCCTGGATGTGATAACCTCTGACTTCATTAAAACTGCGCAGATTAGACTCTACATCATTTTCTTTTGTTCTTTTTTCTTCAGCTGTTAACACACTAAAATCAAAGAGTTCTTCTCTAATTACACTACCTGCCTGGATTGCAGGTCCATCAGTAGGATGAGGACTGACCCAGTAAATTGGCCAGTCAAAATGTTTTACGAGTTTTTCTTCCATAACTTTAGAAATAGGTTTATTCTTATCTAAACTTGGAGCCTCTTCTAGTTCATCTGAAGTCAGATCAACTAGAATCTCTTCCTGTTCATAATTTATTTGAATAAAAGAATTTGTGGAAATCAAAGTTTTTTGATGTTTAAGCCAGTTACCCGTATCTACAACAACATACCTCAAGCCAAAACGCTGCTGGTCAAAATAGAAATCCTTAACTTTACCCAAATCATCATCTTTACCATGAATTGTAAAACCTTCGAGATTCTTGAGCTTTCTTAACATAATTGCTCACCTCTCTTCATTTAGCGGCAAAAACAATCCAACAATTTTTTAATAATTTGTTTTTTTAGTCTTCTACCTTCTATCTTAATTATAGTAAATAGCAGCTGGAAATTCAAGTTATAAAATTACAAATAGATTAAAAAAGAGACTTGGATATTGGACTATAATACTAATTTTCAGCAGCCTCAAAAACCCGATTTTTAAGAATTATTATTCTGCTCCCTGATTTCCAGCGCCATCTCAAGATCATCAGTTATGATCATATCTACTCCTTTTTTCATTAAATCAATAACTGCTTCCGGATAATTTACTGTATAAACATTAAGCTGCATCCCCATAAAATGAGACTTATCTATTACTTCCTGATCAGCAGTTAAAAAATGTAGATGTAAAGCATCAAAACCTCTTTTAAAACTATAATCAGCAGGATTAATCATTTTTGACATTAATAAAGCCCCAGTTCTAATTTCCGGCTGCAGTTTTTTTACCGTCTGCAGGCTGTAATGATTAAAAGAAGAGATAATCACCTGATCTCTAATTTTAAATTGATCAACCAGCTTTAAAACCTTTGCTTCCAGGCCGGGATAAAGCAGAAAGTTTTTCAACTCAATGTTGATAACCTCTAAATTCTTAACGATTTCCAGCACCTCAGCTAAAGTTGGTATTTTTTCAGCTTTAAATTCAGGACTAAAAAATTCACCTGCACTCATTTTGCGTAATTCACTCAAAGTATAATCTTTTAGCAGTCCACTGCCGGTCATTGTTCTATCGATCAGTTCATCATGAATAACTACAACTTCTCCATCTTTTGTCAGCTGCACATCAAATTCTACCCCATCAGCACCCAGCTCAACTGCTTTTTTAAAAGCGACCAGAGTATTTTCCGGATAACCCTTTACCCCACCACGGTGTCCAATAATCTTTGTCTCCATTAATAATCACTTCCTCTATCTATCTTTAAAAAACTTTGTTTTTATAGTTGTATAATATAACTTTTAAAGGAGAGCTGCAAATCTGATTGAATAGTCTCGGCAGAAAATTTATATTCCACTTCTCAGCTGAAAATTATTGTATGATTTTTAACTAATCATTCCTTAATTCCCTGAGTAGCTATCCCTTTAACAAAAAACTTCTGGGCCAGCAGAAAAACAACAAGAGTTGGAATTACAACCATTATTGTACCGGCCATAATTAAACCCCATTCTCTTTCGGCTGCACTGGCAAATAACATTCTAATCCCCTGCTGGGAGACCTTCATACTATCTGAATTCAAAATAATCAGCGGCCAGAGATAGGCATTCCACATTACCAGAAAGTTAACTGTCGCCAGCCCGGCTAGAGTTGGTCCGGAAAGTGGAATTAAAATTTGAAACAAAAATCTAAATGGACCACAGCCGTCAAGTTGGGCTGACTCCATCAATGATTTGGGGATAGTTAAAAAATGCTGTCTCATCAGAAAAGTCGTGGTTGCACTTGCCAGGAAAGGCATTACCAGTCCTGTATAAGTATTGGTCCAGCCAAGTTTGCTGACAAAGTCAAAAAGAGGGACCACCCTGACCTGCATCGGCAGCATCAGAGTAAATAAAATTGCAAAAAACAAAAACTTTTTTCCTTTAAATTCAAAATGCGAAAAAGCATAGCCGCTTAAAACACCAAGTGTTAACTTACCAACCATCACAATTACTGAAGCAATTAAACTATTAGTTAAAAGCCGCCCCATATTTACCAGATTCCAGGCTCTAATATAATTCCCGAAGTATAATTGATCAGGTATAAATGAAGGTGGATAAGTAAATACCTGGGAGCGGGTCTGGAAACTTATACTGAATGCAAATAGGATCGGCATAATAACTATAAAACTTAAAATAATTAATAATAGATGGCTGAATATCTTATCCGCTAATTCTCGTTTGTGTTTTGATTTAAACATAATTAAGCACCTCCCCGGATTTATTGATAGTGTACTCCCTTACTGCCATATCTAAAGTGGAAAAAGGTTATAATTAAAACTAAGAAAAGTAAAACTACAGATTGTGCTGCTGCCAGCCCAGGTCTAAAATTAACAAACATATCTCTATACAATTTGTAGATAACCAGATTGGTCGCATTTGCCGGACCACCCTGGGTCATAATATCAATTATTCCGAAGGCCTGAAAAACAGTAAACAGGATATTCATAATAATTAAATAAAAAGTTGTGGGTGAAAGTAAAGGAATAGTTATTTTTCTAAAGATCTGCCAGGAATTTGCTCCATCAATTTTAGCGGATTCATAAACACTGTCCGGTATTGACTGCAGACCTGCCAGAAAGAAAATAATATTAAAACCCATGTTTTTCCAGATAGTTGCTATTATAATTGCAATAAAAGCAAAAAAACCATTTGTAAGCCAGGGCACCTGAAAACCAAACAAAAAATCTAAAACATAATTTACATGTCCGGCAACCGGATTTAAAAGGAAAACCCAGAGTGAACCGGCAACTGTGGGAGAAATCGCATAGGGAATAAAAAAAATTGTCCTGTAAATATGGATCCCCTTTAGTTTTTTATTAAGAAAAGTAGCCAGCACTAGAGAAAATGTCAGTCCACCAAAAATTGTGATCAGCACAAAAACTGCCGAACGCTGCAGACTATCCAGATAAGACGGATCAGTAAATAATTTTTTATAATTATCTAGACCACTGTAAATAACACGAGAACCAAATGGGGCAGTTCTATATAGACTTAAGAAAAATGACTGGAGTGTAGGCCAGTAAAGAAAAAATATCAAAATAATCATTGAAGGAATAATTAATAAATATGGTACTAAAAAGTGAGAATTATAATCCTGTTCTTTCACTGCTGTCTCCCCCCTTGGATAAAAAAACAATTCCCCTTCCAGTTTTTAAGTGGAAGGGAAATCATCTTTTTCAAATCATTTATTTAATTTAGATTTTATTGATAAAGTGAATTATATTCCTGTAGTGACTCATCTACCTGTGCCGCTGCATCTTCCATAGCTTCCTGTGGAGTCATAGTCCCCTGTAAGGTCTCCTCTATTGCACTTTCTACTATCTGTCTTACTTCAGGGAAAGTCCCAATTAAAGCACCCTGAGTTGGAGCACCTTTTTTACTTAACAGAAGCTGTAGGAATGCTGTCATATGATTTGGATTTTCAGCAAAGAACTGATTATTCATTTCTCTTTCTACTGCTGATTTAGTTACAGGGAAATATCCTGTCTGCTCAAACCAGTAAACCTGCTGTGCTTCTTCGGTCAGAAAACTTAAGAATTCCCAGGCAGCTTCTAGCTCTTCCTGTGGATGATCTCTAAGTGCCCAGAGGCTGGCTCCACCAATAATTACTCCACCGCGATCTACACCATCAGGACGGGGTAGAAAAGCTGTACCCAGTTCATAACCTGATGCTTCAGCATTTTCGCTAAAGTTTGTAACCTGGGCGGTAGATTCGATCATCATTGCAGCACGTCCTGATAAGAATGCCTGTTTTGCACCATCCCAGCCGCGGCCAGGGTTTAACATAATCTCTTCCTCAACCATTTCTTTCCAAAGTTCAACAAATCTAACTGCTGGCTCCTGATCTAAATATGATTCAGTTGCCCTACCATCACGGCCGTTGTTGTTATTAACCAATAGTGCATCCTGATTTGCAACCATCTGTTCTACAAACCAACCAACTATACCGAGAGTAAAACCATAGCGTTCAACATCTCCATCTTCATTTCTGATAGTCAGCTGTTCGGCATATTCTTTCAGTTCACTAAAAGTCTGTGGTGGATCATTAGGATCCAGACCGGCTTCTTTAAACGCATCTTTATTATAATATAATATAGGAGTAGATGAATTAAAAGGCATTGAGTTTAACTGCCCATCTACCTGATAATAATTAGAAACTGGTGTTAAAAATTTACCCCAATCAAAACTATCATCCTGAGCTACTTCTCTCCCAAGTTCTTCAATTGGAATGATAATTCCACTATCAACCATTACCTGAGTTCCAATTTCATAAATCTGAACAATATGAGGAGCATCCCCACTTCTTACTGCAGATTCTGTCTTAGTTAAAGTGTCATTATAAGTACCCGTATTTTGTGGCACAACCTCAATATTCGCATGCTGTTCATTAAATCTCTCAACCAGAGTCTCTGTGACCTCTAAATTGTGTCCCCCCATGGCATGCCAGAAATTAATAGTAATCGGATCTTCCTGAGCAGCTGCAGAAAAAGTCAGCACCAAAACCAGTGATAAAGCAAGCAGCATAGTTATTTTTCTCATTAATAATTCACTCCCCTTTAGCTAAAATTCTGTCATATCTTAACCTAACTCTTATTCGTTTTTTACCACCTCCTCTACTGCTTATTATATATTTATTAGAATTATTTGTCAATTAAGAATATTCGATATTATTGTTAAGTTCCTTAATTTCAATATTCTTTCTTTGCTCCAAATACTACCCTATTTATTACTATACAGGAGAGAAGTTAAAACTAGATTTCTAAAAAGTTAAAGTTATATAAAATCACTTATTTTAAAAGATAAACTAATTTGTTAAAACTCTTGCAAAAAGAAAGCAAAATGCTTATACTATGATAAATACATCAGGGAAAGAAGGAATTATCATCTTATTTAAATCATATTATTTTATCTATTATATCTACATAGCAGCTACAACCTATATCAATATTCACATGGAAGAAATCGGACTTTCGGCAACTCAAATTGGAATGATGACTTCAGCTGCCAAAACAGCCGCCATTATGGCTCTCCCGATCTGGGGAATGATGTCTGATTATTTTGAGGCAAATAAAAAAATACTGCTCTTTACTATCTCGGGAACCCTTATTTTTTCCCTCAGTTTTTTATTGAGTCAAAGTTTTTTAGTGATTTTTATACTTTACAGTTTTTTTGTTATTTTTAGCAGCTCCATTGTCCCCCTTTCTGATTCTTTACTGCTCAACTATCTAGGGGACAGAGCCGAACAGTACGGACAATTTAGAGTCTGGGGCTCGCTCGGTTATATGCTCGGAATTATGCCTTTTGGCTGGGTTATTGAACAGACTCAATCAGAAAGTACTTTTATATTAGCTGCTTCCGGCCTTTTTTTATCTTTATTTTTTGCTTATAAACTACCCAAAAGTGACAGAACTATCAAAGTTACAAGTTTAAGCAGTTTTAAACTTTTATTTAAAAATAAAGATCTATTATATTTTTTGATCTTTACCTTTTTCATTCAGGCACCTTTAACTGCTAATTTTGTTTATTTTCCCATCTATTTCAAATCAATTGGAGGGGGAGAAACTCTGCTGGGACTGGGAATGTTTATTGCTGCCGGCAGTGAGCTCGTTATTTTTCAAAAGGCTGATATCTTTTTGAAAAAATTTAAATTAAAAAAAGTTTTATTATTAGCAGCCATGACTTTTGGTCTCCGCTGGTTTTTAATTGCTATCTGGTCCTCACCTGTACTTTTACTTTTGACTCAGATCTTCCACGGCTTAACCTATGCTTTATTTCACGTCACAGCGGTTGGCTATATTTCGAAACTGGTTGGAGAAAAATTTCGTTCGACCGGACAGAATCTTTATGCTTCAATTATTAGTGTCAGCACTGTTGCCAGCAGTCTGATTGGGGGAATGATTTATGATGGAGCCGGTGGTGCAGCAATGTATGCTGTAGGAAGTGCAATTTCTCTGCTGGCCGGTCTTAGTTATTTTTATCTGCTGCATAGAATTGAATATAAAAAATAAAAATAAATTTTAAGCCCTGTTTTATAATTTTAAAGCAGGGTTTTCTACTCTAACAGAGAAATATAAAATTAGAGCTTGTAATTATTTTTTTAGTTTAAAAATTCATAATATTATCACTTTTAGGGGGTAATCAGATTGAACAGTAAGTTTGCTAAAAAATATCACTATTTAGCTTATCTTTTAATTGCACCATCAATTATTATTGTTACAACCTTTTTGATCTATCCTTCTCTACAATCACTCTATTTAAGTTTTTTTCGCTCGACACCTTTTGGTAACAGAATAATTTATGTTGGTTTTCAAAACTTCCAGCGGCTTTTAACTTCTCCTGCCTACTGGAATAGTTTAACCCGTTCCATTGTTTTTACAGGAGTGACCGTTTTCATTTCTATTGCTTCTGCTCTAATCCTGGCAGTAGTGACCAATAAAAAAATTAGAGGCGCAAAAATTTATAAAAGTTTATTAATCTGGCCATTTGCTTTTTCTTTTGCTTTTTCCGGTATTATCTGGGGAGTTTTAATGCACCCCAATGTAGGAATCATGTCCTATTACATTCAGCTATTAACCACTTATGAATTCAACTGGATTAATAATGGAACAGCTGCTTTCATTTTAATTATTATTGCCTCCAGCTGGCGGATGCTCGGCTATAATTTCATTTTCTTTATTGCCGCCCTGCAGAATGTTTCCCCTGAACTTTTAGAAGCAGCTGATATTGATGGTGCCAGTCCTGTTACAAAATTCTGGAGGATTACTTTTCCTTTAATTTCGCCAATTACATTTTTTCTCCTGATTATGAATACTCTGCAGGTCTTCTTTTTAACTTTTGGGGTTGTAGACGTGCTAACTCAAGGGGGGCCGGCTCGAGCCACAGATATTGTTACCTATAAATTATTTAGAGATGCTTTTTTAAGTATGAGAACCGGTTATGCCTCGGCTCAGTCGATTATTCTCTTTGTTTTTGTAGCAGTAATCACCATAATTCAGTTTAAATATGCCGGCGAAAAAGTATTCTATCAGTAAAGGGGAGAATTCAGAATGAAGCGCAAAAAGTCCACTACAATTTTTATTCATCTATTCTTAATAATTTCTGTATTTTTAGTTTCATTTCCAATAATTTATGCCTTTATGGTCAGTACCCTAAATGTAAATGAAGTTTATTCTTCCCCACCAAAACTGCAGCTTGGAAACAATCTAATCAATAATTATCGAGAGGCCTGGCAGCGTTCAAATATGGGGAAATTGCTTTTTAACAGTGCTTTTATTTCAATAGTTACAGCTGTCGGTAAAATTGCACTTTCAATTTCGGCAGCCTTTGCCTTTGTCTATTTTGGAAATTTTCCGGGCAAAAATATTCTTTTTGTCATGATTTTAATTACCCACATGCTGCCGCTGCCAATCAGAATTGTTCCCACCTATCAATTAATGGACAATTTAGGCTGGCTGGATACCTATTATGCACTGACTATCCCATTTTTCGCCAGTGCAACCGGAGTACTTTTATTTAGGCAGTTTTATATGACTGTTCCAGAATCACTGCTGGAGGCCAGCTTAATAGATGGCATTACTCCACTGAGATTTCTCTGGTCAATTTTAATCCCACTTTCTAAAAGTAATATAGTTGCCCTGTTTACTATTGAGTTTATTTGGGTCTGGAATCAATATCTCTGGCCCTTAGTAACTACTAATAGTGCCCGTGTCCGGGTGGTACAGATTGGTCTTAAAATGCTGATCCCATCTGATGCCCAACCGGAATGGAATGTAATTATGGCGGCTTTAATAATTGGTGTTATACCACCACTATTAGTTTATTTAACTCTGCAGAAAAGTCTGGTTGAAGGCTTTGCTATGCAGCAGGATAAATAATAGATACTGATACCTATCAAAGGAGGGATAAACTGCGGTGAGTTTAATTAAATAATTTTTCAATCGGGGGTGAGAGTAAAAAATTCAATCAGGGAAGTTGAATTATAATCTCAGAATTACTCATCTGTCTCAGGTTCATTTTTCATCAAAAAAAGGAGGTGTAATCTTCATTTATTAAGTTAAATGAAGAACATTTATGTTAAAAAAATCTATTATTATTTTAACCTTAGTCACTCTTTTTGCTTTTAGTGCAGCCATGGTCTCTGCTCAAACCATAGAACTCGAATTCTGGCATGCGATGAGCGGTGGTCGTACTGCTGCAGTAGAAAAAATTGTTGATGGTTTTAATGCAGAACACGATGATATTAATGTAACAGCTCAATTTACCGGCAGTTATGCAGAAACTTTAACTCAGGGAATTTCTGCTGTCCGCTCCGGTAATCCTCCCCATATTATTCAGGTTTATGAAGTAGGTACTCAGACAATGTTAGATAGTGAAGCAATTGTACCTGTTTACGAAATAGCAGAAGGTAAAATTGACTTCGGTAGTGTTATTCAGCCTATTTTAAACTACTATAGTGTTGATGGTCATCTTTATTCTATGCCCTTTAACTCCTCAACTGCAATGCTTTATTACAACAAAGATGCATTTGCAGAAGCAGGTATAGCAGCTGTTCCAGAAACCTGGGCAGACATTGAAGAAATGGGTCTGCAGATAATAAACAGTGGTGCAGCAAATCATGGTTTATCTTTTGGCTGGCCGGCCTAGATTTTAGAACAGATGCATGCTTATCACAACAAACCTTATGCAAATAACGATAATGGCCGCAGCGGCCGAGCAAATGAAGTTTACCTTGACCGTGATTTTGCTAAAATGGTTCTGGGAACCTGGACAGATTTGGTAGAAAAAGATGTTGTAGCTTATGGAGGCCGTGAATATTCTGCCAACCAGGATTTCTTAGCCGGTGAAGTTGCAATGTTAATTCAGTCAACTTCTTCTTTAAGTTCAATTATTGAATCTGCTGATTTTGAAGTCGGTACTACCTTCTTACCTCGTATTGAAGGTTATGGAATTGGTAATTCAGTCATTGGTGGAGCTTCTCTCTGGGTAATGCAGGGTCACAGTGATCAAGAATATGCGGCAGTAGTAGAATTTTTTAAATATCTGAGTTCAACTGATGTTACAATTCAGTGGCACAAAGATACAGGCTATTTCCCGGCAACAAATGCAGCCGTTAAAACTCTAATGGATAACCACTGGTTTAGCGACAATCCTAACTACTTAACAGCTTTTCTGCAGGTCTTAAGTGGAGTCCAGTCCCCAGCAGCCAATGGTGTACTCTTAGGAAACTTTGTTGAGATCAGAGATATTGTTGATACAGCAGTAGAAGAAGCATTTACAGGAGTTTCTTCTGCTGACGAAGCCCTAAACAAAGCTGATCAACAGGCTGACAGTGTGCTTCAGGATTATACAGAGTTATTTGATAACTAAGTTTAGCAAAGTAAATAGATTTTTTAATAAAACCCGACTGCAAAATGCAGCCGGGTTTTGCTTTAGTACTTGAATTCATTTAAAAGTACTGATAAATTAATACTAACATTAATTAATTCTAGAATTGGGCAAGTTAAGATCTTTCTGTTTTTCTGAGACAATGAATATAAAATGAGATTTTGAAAGGGGAAACAAATGAGTGATTTAAATGATCTAAAAGAAATAAAATTTTTTATGCTGGATATGGATGGGACAATTTATCTGGAAAACGATATATTGAAGGGGAGTCTGGACTTTTTAGAAAAACTTGAAAAGACAGACAGAGATTACATATTCTTAACTAATAATTCTTCTAAAAATAGAGCTGATTATCAGCAAAAACTGGCTCAAATGCAAATTGAAGTTACAGCTGAAAAGATTATTAACTCAGGTGAGATTACTGCCTCTTATCTGGCAGAAGAGGGAAATAAGAAGGGGAAAAGAATTTATCTTTTAGGAACAGAGTCTTTAAAAAAGGAAATGGAACGTTTTGGCCATCAAATTGTCAATGGAGAAGAAAATATTAAAGAGAAAGCAGAAAGTGTAGATTATGTAGTTCTAGGTTTTGATAAAAGCTTAACTTATCAAAAACTCTGGGATGCCCATGAGCTGATACTATCCGGCGTTAATTATGTAGCCACCCATCCGGATCTGGTCTGTCCTTTAAGTGGGGGCAAAACCCAACCTGATACAGGAGCAATGATCGAACTGCTGGCAGCCACAACGGGTAAAAGACCTCTAATTGTGGGCAAACCATCCAATCTTACTGTTGAATATATTTTAAAAAGATTTAATTTAAAAAAATCTGAGCTGGCAATGGTGGGAGATCGCTTATATACCGACATGAGGATGGCTCATGATGCAGGAATTACAGGAATCTTAGTTTTGAGTGGAGAAAGTAAAAGAGATGACTTAAAAGAGCTGAGTGCTGATCAAAAGTATTATGATTATGTTTTTGAAAGTGTAGCTGAATTAAAAAAAGAGTTATAAGTCAAAACTAAATAAACTATTTAAGGGACAGCATTAATGCTGTCCCTTAATAATTTAGAAGTTAGATTGAGTTAGATTTTACTATTTTAACTTAATCTTTATAATTCAACTTTTTGAATGTTAGAATCTATTTTATTATAACTTATTATCATATTTCTTACTACAGGTCTTGCTTAATCTTTAAAGCAGTAGGAGTTACTGCCAGTCCTCCGCGAGATGTTTCTTTAAGACAGGTCGGCATCTGATCACCAATTTCTGTCATGGCCATAATGACCTCATCTGCCGGAATCACACTTTCAATTCCTGCCAGTGCCATTGTAGAAGCTGTATAAGCATGAGCGGCAGCAAAAGCATTTCGTTTTACACAGGGCACTTCTACAAGTCCTGCTACTGGATCACAAACTAAACCCAGCAGATTTTTTAAAGCCACTGCAAAAGCATCAGCCGCCATCCGGGGACTGCCTCCCCTGAGCTCAACAGCTGCTCCTGCCGCCATTGCAGCTCCAACTCCACATTCAGCCTGACAGCCACCGGCCGCACCAGCCAGAGTCGCTTTTCTGGAGACAACATAACCCAGTCCTGCTGCAGTAAATAAAGCTTCTACCAGCTTCTGATCACTTAAACTATTTTCTTCTCCAATTGCAAGCACCACTGCAGGAACTATTCCGCTGACCCCAGCAGTCGGTCCGGCCACAATCTTACCCATCCCTGCATTAACCTCTGCAGTAGCCAGGGCATAAGTAATCATTTTATTATATATATTATTCTGCTCAGATTTTGAGGCAGTAGTTAGATATTTTTCCAGCTTAAGAGCCTCATCTCCAACCAGGCCACCTCCGGTCTGAATATTATTTTTGCGGCCATAATCAACAGCCTCTTTCATTACATTTAAATTTGCCAGCATTGATTTTCTGACCTCTGCCTCAGTCATTTCTTCCTCTTCAGCTTCAACCTGGAGTACTATCTTCCAGATAGAAGTTTCAGCAGCTTCAGCCAGTGAGACAAGCTCTTTTATTGTAGCATATTCCATCTATTCCACCTCATATCCTCGGCAAATATCGAACCTGAAGAATATCCTCAGAATTCTCTAATTTAGTGATTACATCCTGGTTGGGCTGATCATCCATTTCTATAATACAGGACCCAATCTCACCTTTTCGATTTCTATAAACCTGCATAAAAGCAATATTGATTTTATAACTACCCAGGATAGACGTGATAATCCCAACTTCTCCCGGACGATCCTGATGTAAAATCCAGAGAGTGGGCATTCTACCTGTTAATTCAACAGTGCTGCCGTTAATTTCTGTAACTTTAATTCTGCCACCACCAATTGAAGAAGCAACAATTTCTAAGTTTTTAGTTTTTTCCTTATTATACAATATAATCTGAGCTGTATTGGGGTGGACCTCTCTTAATTTTACCTCTTCTATGGAAAATTCCATACCTTCAGTTTCTGCCAGCTCAAAAGAACTACGCAGACGCTGATCATCAGGTAAAAATCCCAGTAAGCCTCCAATTATTGCTCTATCAGTTCCATGACCAACTGCGGTATCTGCAAAAGATCCGTGCAGCTTAACAACTGCTCGATCTATTTTATCTGCAAATAAGAGTTTGGCCATTCTACCGATTCTGGCAGCTCCCGCAGTATGAGAGCTGGAAGGACCGATCATAGCCGGCCCCATTATCTCAAAAATACTCATTTTATTCAGCTCCTAAAATACCTGTCTTTAATTTATCAGCTTAATTTTTTTATTCACCTGAAGCTTTTTTATCCTGAAAATCACGGACAAAGATCATATTTTCCATTTCCTCAACTGCCTGATCAAGCTGATTATCACTGCCATCTTCCTGAGCAGCTTCCAGGTCTAATTCCACTTTGATATCTGGAGTAATTCCCTTATCATGAATATAATTTCCAGCAGGGGTATAATAACGGGCAGTAGTTAAACTAACTGCAGAACCATCTTTAAGTGGTATTACAGACTGTACCACTCCTTTACCAAAAGTAGTGGTTCCCATCAACTTGCCTCGATCATAATCTTTTACCGCTCCAGCAACAATTTCTGAACCACTGGCAGATCCTTTATTAACTAAAACTATTAAAGGAATTTTAGTATCAGCATTAATATTTTTATTGACTTCTAAGACTCTTTCAGTCTCGTCCTTCTGTTTTACTGAAACAATAACTCCTTCATCTAAAAAGACTGAAGAAACATCAACAGCTTCATTCAGCAGACCACCAGGATTATTTCTTAAATCAAGAATGATTCCCCGGGCTCCCTGCTCTTTTAAATCCGCAACTGCAGTTTCAACCTTTGTTCCGACATTTTCAATAAACTGAGCCAGGCTGATATAACCAATTTCTTCGGTTTTCATCTCTGTCTCTACATAAGGAACCTCTATATCTTCGCGAGTGATTTCAACATCAAAAGGATCTTCATCACCACGATCAATTGTCAGAGTAACATCTGTTCCTTCTTCTCCCCGCATTAAATCCACTGCTTTCATCTGCGACATTTCTGCAGTTTTCTGGCCGTCAATTGCAGTTATTATATCTCCTGCTCTCAATCCAGCTCTCTCGCCGGGAGTATTTTTAATTGGAGAAACAATAGTCAATTTATTATCTCTCATTGTAATAACAATTCCAATTCCACCGTAATGGCCTTCATATTCCTGCTGCATTTCTTCGTATTCAGAAGGAGACATAAAATATGAATAACGATCAACCTCATTTAACATTCCATCTATGGCACCTTCAATCAGAGTTTCAAATTCTACATCTTCAACATAGTAATTTTGCAGCAAAAACATAACATCCTGAAAAGCATCTGCCTTTGTATAATTTTCTTCCTGCTGTGGTTCCTGAGGCAGCTGCCTTTCTACTCCACCATCCTGGGCAGAAACTGCAAAAGTAAATAACAGCACGAATGCTATTGTTATTAACCACAATTTATTATCTAATATTTGTCTAATTTTTTTCATTAACTACGCCACCTGCTTTCTTAATTTTTAAAATATAATTGATAAATGCTGAACATAAAAATTTATTAATCAGCCGTCAATTCCAAAAATAAATTAATGTGCTATTTCTGTAAATCCTTCACCAAGTACTTCATGAACATTACTAATAATTACAAATGCTTCCTCATCTATTTTTGCTACTGCTTTTTTTAGTTCTGATACTTCAGAACGTGAAATAATACAGAGCAGCACCTGTTTTCTGTTACCTGTATATCCACCCTTAGCTTCAAATTCGGTAATCCCGCGGTTCAAATCATTAACCACCATCTGATTGATCTCATCAGCTTTATCAGAGATAATCAGCACACCTTTTTTGAAGTTTAAACCTTCCTGGACAACATCTATAGTCTGAGAGGTAATAAAAATTGTAACTGCTGCATAAAGCGCTACTTCTAGATTAAAAAAGATACCAGCCAGGACCACTACAACTCCATCAGCGATTAAAAGTCCCTCACCAACAGTAATTCCAGTAAAGTAATTGATCAGGGAAGCTATCATATCTGTACCTCCGGTAGTTCCCCGGGAACGAAAAACAATTCCCAGACCAATTCCACCGACCACACCTCCATAAATTGAGGCCAGCAGCAGATCATCAGTCAGAGCTGTCATCTGGGGCTGCAGCAGATCAGTAAAAACAGAAAGAGATATTATTCCATAAATAGTCCGAATCCCAAAACTGGTCCCCATAATCTTAAGACCGGCCAGAAAGAGTGGAATATTGATAATCAACATTGTAATCCCAATTGGAAAAGATGTTATATAATAGATAACAGTTGCCAGCCCGCTGACTCCACCGGCTGCAATTCTATTTGGAACCAGAAACACAGTTAAAGCCAGCGCAATCAAAAAAGAGCCGACTGTGATTCCCAGATAGTCAATGATTGTTCTTTTTTTCAAATTATCTCCCCCTTATAAACTTATTTCCTTGTTTAAAATTTAATTTGTTTTAAAACCATAAAAATAAACTCAGCTAAAATATTCGGATTTTATTACTAAAAATATAAATTTGGGCAGAGATAAGATTCTGCCAAAACGAGAAGGCTCCTGCAGTAATCTATAAAACCATTCCAGAGCAGCCTTCTGCATCCAGAGTGGAGCTCGATTTACCTCTCCAGCCAGCACATCAAAGCTGCCGCCAACTGTTACTGCAGCTCCAACATTTAAATTTTTCAAATTATTATCCAAAAATTTTTCCTGCAGGGGGACTCCCATTCCCACCAGCAGCAGATCAATATTCATTTCATTTATTTCCGAAATCACCTTCTGTTGATTTTTATGGTCTAAATAACCGTGATGATATCCTGAAATATTTAAAGCAGGATACTTTCTTTTTAAATTTGCAGCTGCCTGATCGACAACCCCCGGTTTACCACCCAGAAAATAAAAATTAACATCCTCTTTAGCCATTTGCTTAAAGATTAAACTAATCAAATCAAATCCTGCAACCCTTTCCTGGAGAGGTTCTCTCATGATTTTAGAAGCAATGACCACTCCAATCCCATCTGCAGTTGCCAGATCAGCCGAATTCAAAATTCGAGCCAGCTCCCTGTCTTCAGCCGCCAGGGCCAGCATTTCTGAGTTTGGGGTTACCACTAAAGAAGGTCGACTGTGATCAGCAATTAGTTCTTTAACCCGATCTGCGGCCTGCTCAAGATTGACCCGATCAATATTTACATCCAGTATTTTTATCAGCTCCCGCAAGAGTCAACCTCCTCTAAAACCAGTTCTGCAAAATTTTCAGCTTCAACCGTTTTCTGCTTTAAAAACTCTTTAATTTTTTTGCGCAGACTGTATCTTTCTGCAAAAATAGTTTCCAGTTTCTCCGCTATTTCTGCTGCTTCCAAATCCTCCAGTTTGATCAGCGGCAGATAATCAAGCTCAGTCATTAATCCCTCAATCTTGGGATCATAGCTTAATGCCAGCAGCGGAATTTGATTTAGCAGCGCAAAAATTAGACTATGCAGACGAACTCCAACAAATAAATCAAGCTGAGAAAATGCCTTTAAAGCTTCTCCCGGCACTGCAGGAAGATCACAAATCTCAGTTTCAGCTTTCAATTTACCTTTTAACTCTCTCGAAATTTTTTCGTCTGCACCTTGATGCATCGGAAATAAAACAAATTTAATATTGTTGGTCTGCGCAAACTTGTTTAAGCCTGCTGCAAGTTCTGATAGATAATCAATTGACCAGGGCCTGACCGAAATTCCAACTTCTATTTTACCTTTAATCTGCTGCCTCATATTATTTAAAGGATCATAGAGAGCAAATACAGGATCAACTGTCAGCTCAATTTTCTTTTTGACATCTATCTCCTTCAAAAGATTTTTTGAACCCAGATCCCTCACACCCAGTATATCAAATCTATTCAACGTCAGAGCAGTTATTTTCTGGCTCCACCATTTATTTAGCGGACCAGCACCCTGAGCATAATAGACAGTTTTTGTATTCTGCATTTTTGCCAGCCAGGCCAGCCCCAGATAATAGGGAACAGAAAAACTGCCGGTAACATCCTGCAGCAGGCTGCCGCCACCACTAATAAAAAGATCTGCCTCAGCCAGGGCAGCCAGAATCTGAATAAGTGAAGTCCGGCTGACTGAATTTACATCATAAAGTTCAGCTGTTTTTTGAGGACTGGCTGAAAGAACAGTTATTTTAAGTTTTTCATTTTTATTTTTTAAAAGCGAGGTTATTCCTGCTAAAACAGCCTCATCACCGAGATTGTTAAAACCATAATAACCTGAAATCACAATATTTTTCATTATTTAACCCCGGTAAAATAATATTTTTGATAAAGATAATTAAATAATTTATAAAAACCAATTAAAACTAAAGCCACTCCAAAGCTCAACCAGTAAGCATGAAAAGTTCTAAGCAGTGAAATCATGACCGGTGTGTGCAGATGAGAAAATGTATTAACAGTAGTAATTACTCCCACTGAAGCCAGCATTAAAAGTGGATAAAAGAATAACTCTTTTCTTTTTTTTGCCCCCAGGTAGAGTGCAAAAATAAAGAGCGGATGTCCAATTAAGAATTCTTTAAAACGCGGTCTTACATAAAGCAATTTTTCCAGCAGACTGCGAACAGTTAATTCCCAGGCTGGAACCGGCAGCAGCGGAAAGTTCCCGGTTCTCCCGATATAGATAACTGCAATTAGTGCCAGTCCTCCGGCCAGAATAATGTGCTTTACTTTAATCACTCTTTCCAGCAGCTGTGGAATTTGCTGCCTCAAATTTTTGCTTCCGGGCCGGAAAAGATAATAAAGTGAAATTATGATCAGAGGCAGTAAAAAAGCAAGTTTTACCCCTCTAAAAGCATTAATTTTAAAGATAAATTCACTGCTATTTAAAGCAGCACTTACAAAAACTCCTCCAATCAAAGCGGTTATAACAGCAGCAGTGAAATTGAAAAAGACAAAGGCCAGGCTGAGGCCGCCCTCAAGATTTTCTCCTCCTCTATCTTTTTCAAGCAGAAATATAATTACTGCCAGAGAAGGAAAAATCACCGCCGATCCGAGTGCTGTTATCTGCCTTAACAAAATTCCTCGACCGGACTGTAAAAGAAAAATTCCGCCTGCAGCTGAGGCCAAAAAGAAAATATTCATAATCACTGAATATTTAAACGCTGTAAAATAATTCAAAAGTAAAATGCCGGCAGCTGTTACACCCAGCAAAATTGCTAAAAGATGCCAGCTGGAATTACTGTAATAGGATACAGGTTCTGAGTTTCCGGGCTGATAACCTTCCGCTTCCAGGCGAGAAGTTAAAGTTGAAAGCAGCCCCAGATTTTTCTCTGCCAGCTGATTTCCTTTTAAATAGGGCTTATGATAAAGAACCTTAACACTTCTCTCCCTAACTGAAAGTAAATAACGGCTGATGATTTGCTGATCATCTGCCTTTTCTACTTCTTCCTGCTGCATACTGTGTGTTCGCAGCAGCTGATAATTATTCAATTTAGCCAATTTTTCTGCTCCATTCTGGTCAGCAATAAAAGCTTCTATATTTCCGAAAATCAAATTATGCTCCTCCATCAAAGCAGCAGTTTCTTCGATTCTATCTGGATAACCAGTTATTTCTTCCCCATCAAAAACCAGAAGTTGGGGACTTAATAATTCCAGATTATTTTTTAAGGCAGAAAAGGCATTTAACTTATTATTGCTGCGATAGACAACTTTCAGACCCTGCTTACGAGCTTCCCGAACCTGAGCAGTATTAAAACCTAAATTTAAGTCTTCGAGTTTTTCATGCCAGTTGGGAAAGTAAATAAAATCATACTCAGCTGTATTAATAACTTCTGCTGAGTATTCTGCAGCCAGTTCCGGAGCTAAATTATTAAGCTGTTCTCTTAAAGAATCACTGAAAACTGCAAATAATGCTGAATTTTCCAGCTCACCAATATTTATTTCATTATTTTCTAGCCCTGTCTGCAGTTCGTTTCCTGCTAAAATTATATCCAGAGCTTCAATTCTTTTTAGAGCACCATTATCCAGAAAATCTTCTAAACTCTGCTGATAAACAGCAAGAGCAGTAATTCCATTTTTCTTTAGTTTCTGCAGATTAATCTCTGGAGCAAGAGACTTCAGCTCCGAATAGGCTTCTCCGTCCATTACTATTTCTATACCCGGGCTCTGATCTACCCGGTCAATTCTCGCCGTCAGGGTCCAGGCGGCTGCAATAAATGTTATTAAAATGATCCCAATTAGTATTTTCTTCAAGAAATTCACCTTTTCCTCTTTAATAATTATTACTGTCCTCTATAATGATTACTGAGCACTTTTAAATTTTAAATAGGCTTCTATAAATTCATCCAGATAACCATCCATAACCTTGTCAACATTACCCTCTTCAAAATCAGTGCGGTGGTCTTTAATCATACTATAGGGATGGAAAACATAGGATCTAATCTGACTTCCCCAGGCAATTTCTTTATGTTCTCCACCTAATTCATCAATTTTTTCAGCCTGAGCTTCTTCTTTTAGCTCCAGCAGTTTGGCAGTTAAAACCTTCATCGCTGTGGCTTTATTTTTATGCTGAGAGCGTTCATTCTGACACTGGACCACAACTCCTGTCGGCTGATGGGTAATTCTAACCGCTGAGTCAGTCTTATTTACATGCTGACCACCGGCACCACTGGCCCGATAGGTATCTATTTTTAAATTATTTTCATCAATATCAACTTCTATATCATCATCAATCTCCGGCATTACATCAACCGAAGCAAAGGAAGTATGTCTCCGGCCTGAGGAATCAAAGGGAGAGATTCTAACCAGGCGGTGTACTCCTTTTTCTCCTTTTAAATAACCATAAGCATAATCTCCACTGATCATCAATGTTACACTTTTGATTCCGGCTTCCTCCCCGGGGTTAAAATCCAGGGTCTGCAGTTCATAACCATTGGACTCTGCCCAACGGCTGTACATTCGAAGCAGCATCTGAGCCCAGTCCTGAGATTCCGTTCCTCCAGCACCAGGATGAATAGAAAGAATTGCATTATGATCATCATAGGGTTCATTTAGACGCAGCTTTAGCTCAAGTTTTTCGAGCTCCTTTTCCAGCTCAGTCAAGGTCAGCTTAAGTTCACTGGCTAAGCTTTCATCTTCCTCTGCTGCCAGCTCTAGATAAATTTCAGCTTCCTCAAACTTTTCTTCCAGCTGATTAATAACCTGCATGCGTTTTTTGATCCGGTCCAGCTTCTGCGATTTCTGGCGTGCGTTTTCTTTATCATCCCAGAAACCACCGGCTGCCATCTCAGTTTCTATCTTCTTTTTATTCTGCAGCAGTTTTTCCCGGTCAAAGTAAATCACTCAAATCCTGAAATCTATCTTTTAACTCTGAAAATCGTTCTTTAAAATTATTATTCACTACAATCATCTCCCACAACACTTTTTATATTTTTTACCGCTGCCGCAGGGGCAGGGATCATTACGTCCGGGTTCTTCTTCCTTAACAACAGTTGCCTGTCCAATACTGCCATCACCAGCACTGCTTTTATCATTACCTTTTGATTTCCCTTCTAAAGCAGCCTCCGGAGAAGAATAATTCAGCTGCCGCTGCTTAATCTGCTGTGCTGGCATATTTTCTCTTTCTTCAACCTCAACTTTAAAGGCAGTTTCTACAATATCTTCTCTGATGGAAGAAGTAAGCTCATTAAACATATCAAAAGACTCGAATTTATATTCTGTCAGCGGATCTTTTTGGCCGACAGCTCTCAGGCCAATTCCCTGTCTCAGTTCATCCATATTATCAAGATGAGTCATCCACTTCCGGTCAATTACTCTTAAAGCAAGGAATTTAATTATTTTATTGAAGCGCTCAGAATCAACCTTTTCTCGCTTACTCTGATAGGAACCCAGAGAACTTAAAGTAATTTTTTCTTTAATCTCGCTCCGCTCTTTACCCTCAATCTCAGCAGCTTCTATATCTCTGGCCAGAGCAATTCCATGCAGATATTCGAGCATCCCTTCTAAATCCCATTCATCAGGATGTAGATCTCCGGAAATAAACATCTCCATTACATCTTCCAGGAGCTGTTCCAGCATTCCGGCAATCTTTTCTTCCAGCTCATCTGTAGTCAGCAGAGTTTTACGCTGTCCATAAATAACTTCACGCTGTTTATTTAAAACATCATCATATTCTAAAATTGCTTTTCTAATATCAAAGTTACGGCTTTCGACTTTCTGCTGAGCCCGCTCAATTGAATTAGATATCATCTTATGTTCAACCGGCTGATCTTCATCTACACCCAGTTTATCCAGAATACCGTTAATTTTATCGGAACCAAAGAGCCTTAAGAGGTCATCTTCTAGCGATACATAAAACTGTGAAGATCCAGGATCTCCCTGACGACCAGCACGACCACGCAGCTGATTGTCAATTCGACGACTTTCGTGACGCTCAGTTCCTAAAACATGGAGACCACCGAGTTCTACAACACCATCACCCAGGACAATATCTGTACCACGACCGGCCATGTTGGTAGCAATGGTCACACTTTTTTTCTGTCCGGCATCTTTAATGATCTCGGCTTCACGCTCATGGTTTTTAGCGTTTAGAACTTGATGGGGTACATTTTCTCTTTTCAGCTCGCGGCTTAACATTTCGGAATTTTCTATATCAGCTGTACCGACCAGTACCGGCTGACCTTTTTCGTATAGTCTTTTAATCTCTCCAATAACATTCTTATATTTAGCCTCTTTATTGGTAAATACCAGATCAGGCATATCATCTCTAATCATCGGTTCATTTGTCGGAACAACTACAACCGGCATATCGTAAATTTTAATAAATTCTTCTTCTTCAGTTTCGGCAGTACCTGTCATTCCGGACAGTTTATCATACATCCTAAAAAAGTTCTGCAGGGTAATTTTGGCAAAGGTCTGACTTCCCTTCTGGACCTCTACCCCTTCTTTAGCCTCAATGGCCTGATGTAAACCTTCACTGTAGCGGCGGCCTTCCATGACCCGGCCGGTAAATTCATCCACAATTTTTACTGCTCCATCCTTAACAATATAATCACGATCCTTTTTCATCAAGGTATGAGCCTTTAAGGCCTGATTTAACTGATGATTAAGCTTGAAATTTTCTTCTGAATACAGATTATCTACATTTAATTTTTTCTCTGCTTTTTCAACACCGGCCTCAGTTAGAGTTACCAGCTTATTTTTTTCATCAATCTCATAGTCTTCCTCACGTTTTAAAGCAGGAATAACTCGATTAAATTTTCGATAATCTGAACTTTTTTCCTGGACAGGTCCCGAAATAATAAGTGGGGTCCGGGCCTCATCAATTAAAATACTGTCAACCTCATCTAAAATTGCATAATGATGTTCCCGCTGGACCAGATCTTCTTCTTTATAGGCCATATTATCCCGCAGATAATCAAAGCCAAACTCATTATTGGTACCATAAGTGATATCACAGTTATAGGCTTCCCGCCTTTCAGCAGGAGACATCCCACTTAAAATTACACCAACTGACATTCCCAAAAAACGATAAATCTGACCCATCCATTCACTATCTCTTTCGGCCAGATAGTCATTAACAGTTACTACATGGACACCTTTACCTGTCAGAGCATTTAAATAGACAGGTAGAGTTGCAGCCAGAGTTTTACCTTCACCGGTTTTCATCTCGGCTATTTTGCCCTGATGAAGTACAATACCTCCAATCAGCTGAACATCATAATGACGAAATCCAGCTTCTGTTGCCCTCTGAGAAGCCTCCCGCACAACAGCAAAAGCCTCTACCAAAAGATCATCCAGACTCTCACCATTTTGATGTCTATTTTTAAATTCTTCTGTTTTCGCCTTCAATTCCTGATCACTTAAAGCCTGCATTTCAGGCTCCAGCGCATTAATTTGCTCTACAATTGGTTCTAATTTTTCCAGTTCTTTTTCATTTGCATCTTTAAATAAGTTCTTGAGGAACTCAAACATTTATCTTCCTCCCTAAGGTTTAGAATCTAATGATTTTTTATCCTATTTTAATGGTATTCAGCTATTTAAGTAATTTACTTTACTTTCACTATCTCAATCAAAGTAATTATATCATCTTAAGGTTTAAAACTCAATTAAAGGCAGATTAAAAACCTTAGGTACCAGGTACAAAACGGTCGTTTTGTACCTGGTACTAGTGAAATATGTTACATATAAAAGGGGCTCTCCGCTAAGAGAACCCCTCTGAATCCAAACTTATTCAACTAAATTATTTTAAAATCAAAACTGAAAATTGCTTCTCAGTTATTTATTATCCAAATGTTGGTTCAATCAAACCGTAGTTCCCATCATTACGTTTGTATACCACATTGGTCTCTTCTGTATCAGCATTATGGAAAACAAAGAAATCGTGATCCAGGAGATCCATCTGCATACAGGCTTCTTCTACATTCATCGGCTTCATCGGGAAACGTTTGGTTCTAACTACCTGTGGCTCAAATTCGCCTGTGTCCACATTTTCTGCGTCGTTTCCGAGCTGATGATTTAAAACCTGTTCTTTTCTCTTTTCCTTATACTCTTCTTTATATTCCTGTTTTTTCTCAATGTATCTATCGTGAATTTTAGATTTATACTTTCTCATCTGGCGCTCAAGTTTATCCATCACACCATCGATAGAAGCATACATATCACCTGTAACTTCCTCGCCTCTCAGGATTAAACCTTTAACAAAGGCGGTAACTTCAACAATATGTCTTTCTTTTTCTACTTCCATTGAGATCTGAACTTCCAACGGCTCTCCATTGAAATATTTCTCTAGCTTTTTCTGCACCTTCTCCTCTGCGTGCTTCTTTAGAGCTGGGGTAATATCAATGTTTTTACCATAAGTCATAATTTTCATGAAGCTCACTCCTCTCTTGCAACTATTATTATTATATTTTACTTCTGTATATTATATTATTCTACAAAGTGAAATTAATTCCTGCTTAAAAATCTAATTATTAGAAATATTAATTTGTTTTTAATCTGATGAACAGCTGTCTCCTGCTGCTAAACCACTTTAATAGCCAGAGTTAAAATGTTAGTCAATTTTTACCGGCACCGAGGCAGTTGTCAAAACATAAACACCGGCAGCTTGCATTTCCTTTAAAACAAAGTGAGAAATTTCGGAAGAAGTTGTACCGGTTGTAATTATATCATCAATGATTAAAATATTCTTATCCTTAAAAATAGAAGGATCTACATCATCTTTTAGTTCAAAAGCCCCCTCCAGCTCCAGTTTTCTGGCTTTTTTGGTTAGGGTATAGAGAGGAAGTGAATTTTTCACTCTTAAAAGTACATCCTTATATTCAATATTTATTTTTTTAGAAAGTGCCTGAGCCAATCTTGCTGCCTGATTGTAACCGCGGTAGGTTTTTCGATCCCCATGCATTGGTACCGGAATTAGATAATCAATATCCTGATCCCTAAAATATTCGTCATAGTAGAGAAATAACATCTGCGAAAATGGTTCCGCCAGATCTGGTCGGTGCCCATATTTATATTCTAAGAGCACTTCTCTTGCATAACCGGAATAGGTAAATACACTGCGGGCAAAATTATAAGGAGGCCTCTCCTCCTGACATTCCGGACAGGGCTGACCCTCAATCAAAGCTGCCGGTACCACCTCTCTACCACAGACAGGACAGGCATCTGTGATAAAGGAAAACCGAGCCAGACAGCGGTCACAAATCCCCTCAATTTCAGAATGATCATGTCTTCTTCCACAGGCAAGACAGACAGGCTTTTCAGGATAAACTAAATCTTTTAAAACATCCAGTACTTTCAACTTTAATTAACAACTCCTTTGAGGTTGTAGTGCTCCTTAAGATCATCAATCTTTTTTCTTGCCCGCTGTAGAGCATTATCAACAGTTTTAACATTAATATCGAGATCATCAGATATTTCTTGATAAGATTTACTGTCCAGATAAAGCATAAACACATTCCACTCAAGATCTGTTAATTCTTCTGAAAGTTCATCAATGATTGTTGTTAAGGTTTCCTGACAGATAAATTTTTTCTCCAGGTTTTCTCCTTCATCAGGTAAAATTTCATTAAAAGTTCTTCCTGTTTCATTTCCATAGTCCAGGCTTTTATCCAGAGAAGCTGAGGTGTTTAAAGGCATATGTTTCTGCCTATTTGCCTTTTTAATTGCCGATACCAGCTGTCTGTGAACACAGAGTTGGGAAAAGCCTCTAAAAGAAGCCCCTTTGTCTTCCTTAAAATCTCTGATGGCCTTATATAAACCAACTCTTCCCTCCTGAATTACATCATCTCGATCCAGACCTTTGATAAAAAAGAATCGGGCCTTGGCATATACTATGTCCATATTTTGATCTATTAGATATTCTATCGCAAAGTCATTTCCAGCCTGGGCCATCTCTATAATCTCTTCTTCTTCCTTCTCTTTAAACAAGAATATCCCCCCATCCTGGTCTCAGTTTTCCCTCAAAAACTCATCAAATCCTGAAATGAAATTCCTAATTCCAGCATTGTTACACCTAAAAGTAAGAGGGTCAGCAGAATAAGAATTTGCAGCTGACTATTTTTCATCTTTACTCTGCCTTATCTTTTTGATTATATTTGTTGTTGATTTTCCTTTAATTTCTGTTACTAAAACTATTTTTCCACCGTAGTTGTAGACTGTTTCTGCTTCAGGCAGGTCTTCAATTCGGTAATCTCCACCCTTAACATAAATCTGCGGCTTGAGTTCCTCCAGCAGCTGGCTGGCGTCAATCTCAGAAAATAGAATTAGATAATCAATCATCTCTAAAGCAGCAAGCATCTCCATCCTTTCAGAGTCTGGAACAAAGGGCCGTGCTTTACCCTTCAGTTTTTTAACAGAACTGTCACTGTTTAGAGCCAGCACCAGCTTATCTCCCAGAGAAGCAGCTTTTTTTAAATAACGAATATGACCTACATGCAGGATATCAAAACAGCCATTGGTAAAAACTATTAGCTCTCCTGCCTCTTTATCTGCTTCAATTTCTTTTTTCAAGCTTTCTAAATCCATTATCTTAGCTGTCATTTTTATTCACTTCCCTGATTAATTCTGCTACTGTAACTGAAGCAACACCACTTTTACGGACAACAATCCCGGCTGCATAATTGGCAATCCTAATTGCAATCTCTACCGGGGCACCTGCTGCCAGCGCCAGGATCAGAGTCCCAACAACTGTGTCTCCAGCACCTGTAACATCAAAAACTTCTGTAAAGTTAGCAGCTGGTATATGATCGATACTATCTCCCGGGGCAAAAAGGGTCATCCCATCTCCACCCTGAGTTATCAGCAGATATTGTAATTCCAGTTCTTTTCTCATCTCAAGTCCTGCTTTTTCTACCTCAGCCTGGCTCCTTAATTCCTCTCCATAAATTGCAGAAGCCTCCTCCAGGTTGGGAGTTGCAATTACAGCTCCCCTAAACTGACCCAGCTGATAGCGGCTGTCCACAGCCGAATTTTTGTCAGCTGCAGCTGCAGTTTGAACAAAATCTGTGGTAGTATTTTGATTAAAGATTCCATTACCATAATCCGAAAATAAGACTGCATCACTTTGAGCTACATTCTCTTTTAAATAGGAAAGTAATTTATCTCTCAAACTGCTGCTGATATCAAAACTTTTAACCTTATCCACCCTGACTACCTGCTGGCGGACTATCTGATCTCCACCGGCCAGAATTCTGGTTTTTTCGGCAGTAGGGCGGCTGGCATCCTTAAAAATCCCGGCAGTAATAATCTGACGCTGATCAAGCTCCTCTTTTAAAGCCTCTGCAGCCAGATCATCACCGACAACTCCGAGTAAATCCACTTCAGCTCCCAGGCTGGCAATATTGGCTGCCGCATTGGCTCCCCCGCCAGGAAGAGTTTTTTCCTGCTGATGTTTTAAAATTAAAACCGGAGCCTCCCGGGACAGTCTTTCCGGATCTGCAATAATAAATTTATCGGCAATTAAATCTCCTAAAACCATTATTCGCTTTTCTCCAAATTTTTCAATATATTTTACTAACTCTTCTGCCTGATAGTTTCCCATGTCTTCCCCCTACATTTTATAGCTGATTCCGATATTTAAAACCCTGTTGTCTAAATCCCAGTACTGGTTACCAATACTCAATTCAAAATCACTGCGGGGGCCGATATTATATCTTGCTCCACCACGATAATAAGCGTGATCATCTAAATCATCATCAATAAAATAGTAGGTCTGCCAGAAAAAATTTAAATCAGAATTTAAAGTTGCAGCTGAAATTCCTACACTCTTGCCAAAACTTTGACTGTCAACCTCATCGGTCAGCATCAAATGCAGGTCCATTCTAAACTCTTTTTGAGCAATCATATTTAATCCCATATCTGCACCGATATGAAAACCATCACCATCAAAAGCTAAATTCAGTTTACCCTGCTGGCCTCCATTAAGTCTAAATATTGGTTCCAGCTGTAAAGTATCAATCTCCGATGAATCTCCGGAAATTAAATAATTGACCGACTGCAGTTCAGCTGCACTGACTGCTGAAAAAGATGCGAAAATAATTGCGGCTGTAATCATTAGAATAATTGTTTTTTTATACATTTTATCTCTCCTCATCTAGTAGATTATTTAGGTTGTAACTTAAATTTTTTATTCATCTTTATTGACTATAACTCCATTAGAAATAAGCCTCTCAGCACTGGGACTGTTCATTGTAAAACCTCTGATTACCATCCTGGCTGAAGCACCACCATCAAGATTCATTGCCTCTACTGCACCCAGATCTTTTAGGGTCTCAGCAGTTTCTTCCAGAGTCATCCCAATACTTAAAGTTGACTGTCTGCCGTCAATGGTCAGCATCAGCAGATGATTGTCTTCTGTTAAGCCCAGTGCAGTTCTTGGGGCTCTACCGTTTAATATATCAGGCTGAAATCTTTCTTCTCCACCTGTTATTTTAACTTCCCCATCAGCTAATAGTCTGGGGCCTCCTCCAACTGCATGGAGAATATTTTTTGCCTCTAAATCAGGTGAAAAATTATATTTTAGCTCAGCTGTTTTTCCTTTTAGCTCCGGGATCAAATTAATCAGCTCAGTTTTTTCGGAGCCAACTCGAATAATATAGCCATCAGGTGGGATAGGAGTTTCTATTCCAGACTCTGTTTCTGTGCCCAGGATTTCGCCTGAGCGGACAACTATATCATAATAACCTGCGTTTAAAGCCGGCATTCGAGCTCCATAGTAGCTATTAAAAACTATCACTTCTCCTGCTGTAACTGATCTGTTAACTCCACTTAAGTTAAAGGAGCGCGAAAGTTCTGCAATCTCAAACTCACCCTGCCAGTCCACCTGAGCAAAAGAAAGTTTTTTATTCCGATCAATTAAAAGTGAAGTTCTTTTATACAGTGGTTCACTAACCAGAATTCCATTTAAATAGAGCAAACCAAGAGGCCTGCCGCTGTAGTGAAAATAACCGCCATTAACTCCAGCCAGGGCCGAATTTTTCCGGATTAACTCTCCCAGATCTTCCCGGCCCGGCACAATCTCCTTAGCAAGTACAGGCTTCAGTTTCAATTTGTCAGCTGAGAGATCATAATCAACAACTGTAATCACCCTGGGCCCTGCCCAGCTCATCTGCCTGATTTCCTTAAAGTGCAGACCGCGATCAATTCTGGCAGTAAATTTAAGCTCACTGTCCAGCAGTTCGGGCAGCTCTGCCAGTTCCGCCCGCTCATAATAATAATTTATAATCTCCTGATACTCATAATTGGCCTGAGCCAGAGGAATAATTCCAGCCCGGGGTCTACCTATTTCCTTAAAAGAGAAATCAGTATTATAATAAAATTTATCATTTCTAATTAAGACCTGAGATTCTGTGGCCGCTGCAGCTTCTTTATAAATAGGACTTAACCTGCCAAAGTTTAAACCATTCATATTTCCCAGACGGGCTCCCTGACTTTCCAGCTGATAGAGAAGAGCGGTTCTATAAAGTACTGCCTGGGCTTTTAAAGCCGCCTCCGGAGCTCCAGGATTAAATGAACTCTGCAGTAGATGGGCAGTTAAATCCTCCAGATCAGTTTTATAGCTAAATAAAACTGAATTAGCAAGCGGTCCAAATTGATATTCACCCTGCATTTTTTGATCATTAACCTCAAATTGACCCTTTATTTTGAAAATATGAGCCTCTCTTATTTTTTCGCCCTCAGAATTATAAAAGTTAAGCCCCTCTCCAACTTCCTGACTACCTGATTGGACAGCAGCTAAATTCTCTCCTGGTTCTGCAGCTTCTGGCTGGCTCTCGTTTTCGTCAGCCTGCAGTTCGATTTCTCTAACCCAGCCATTATAACCGGCTTCCTGCAGCTGCTGCTTAAATTCTGCAGCTTTTTCGCGCTCATTAAAAGCACCGGCCAGGACTTTAAACAGTTCAGCCTCTTTTTTGACAACTACCTGTACCTCAAAATCCAATTCTGCCTGGTTTTTATACTCCAGTGCATTTTCCTCAGAAGAACTGGCCATAATCTGAACTCCCCAGCCATCTTTCACTTCCGGCTCTCTACTTTTTTTTGCTTTTTGCTGAACCCTGATTTCACCCTGAGTAATATAATATTCTTTTCCGGCCTCCAGTTTAAAATCAGCAGCTCCAGCAGCCATTAAAACGGTATCTGCCTCAGCTGTTAAAGTGATTTCCCTGGCTGGAGAAAATATGGGTACAGTTATCTGGTGTTTACCCTGAATAAAATCGACAAGTCCTGACTGATAAAATTCTGCCGCAGCCGGCAGTGCTGTTAAAATTAAGATCACTAAAATAAAACATAAAATTTTGGGATTTAATAATTTCAGTTTAAACACAATTTTCATCTCCATTTAAATAATCAAATTATATTAATCAAACCTGTTAATTACAGCAGCTAAAAACAACTTTTTTCTCTACTTATATATATTTTATCTCAAACTTCCAAATCCTGCTTTAAATTCTGATTTATTCGCGTATTTTTCGTAAAAATAAGCTTTATGTTATAATAAAGTCAGCAGACGTAATAATTATTTTATTAATTCCACTTTTTAGTCTATAAAATGCTCTTTTAAATTCTTTTTGAGAACTTAAAACAGCAAATCAATATATCTTGGAAAGGAATTTATGATGAAAAATACTCAGTTGAAAATTACAGTTATCGATGGATATTTAGATGAACCCTCCTGTCTGGGAGTCCCTCCTTATGTCTCACCCCATATTCGTTATCTCTGGGGAGCATTACTCGAATCAAATGTTAGCGCAGATAATCTTAGTTACTTAAGTATTGATGACTTTAGAGCCAATAAAGAAAATGAGTTTAAAAAATTGGAAGCTGTAGATATAGTGATTGTAATTGCAGGTACTACAGTTCCCGGCCATTATCTGGGTGGACAGCCCGCAACAGCCGCCGAAATTAAAGAAATCGGAGAAAAAGTATTTTATCCAACCAAAGTTTTAGGTGGACCGATAACTTTAATTGAAAAAATGAAAGCCAAATTTAAGGATGATTATGATATCCTGACAGCAGAAATTGCTGCAGTTGATATCTTTGAACGATTAAATGAAGTAGAAATTTCAGCCCCAGAAATTGAAAAATATATTAATCAATTTGCCCTAGGTGGAGCCCAGCTGCTCAAAAGGCATCCCAATTATCCCAAAATAGTTGCCGAATTAGAAACATTTAGAGGCTGTCCCCGTTTAAGCCACTGTGCTTTCTGCAGTGAACGGTTAAAGAAGCTGAGCTACAGCCGCAGTCCGGAAGCAGTAGCGGCTGAGGTTAAAGCACTGGCAGCAGCTGGAATCCATCACTACCGTCTGGGCAGTCAGACTGACCTCCTGCTCTATGGAGCTGAAATGGACAGCGGCAGCTTTATCTTAAATCCGGCTCAGATTAGAGATCTCTACCAGGGTATCCGCCAGGCTGATCCGGGGCTTAAAGTACTGCATATGGATAATATGAATCCGGCCGAAATTGCCCGCAATCCGGAAAAAGCAGCCGCGATCATAGAAATAATTAGCAAATATAATACTGCCGGTGATACTGCAGCTTTTGGACTCGAATCTGCTGATCCTGAGGTGCTAAAGAAAAATAATATAGACAGCAGCAGCCGGGAAAATTATTTTGCCATTAAATTAATGAACGAAATAGGCGGCAGACGGGAAAATGGAATCCCCAAATTACTGCCCGGTCTCAACTTTCTGCACGGACTGATCGGTGAAAGCAGAAAGACTCTGGAGCACAACTTTCAATTTCTAAATAAATTACTTAGGGATGATTTACTGCTCAGAAGGATCAATATCCGGCAGGTTGTCCGCCTGGGCAGCTATCCTGAGATAAAATACTCTCAGAGAGAATTTAAAAAATATAAAGAAAAAGTTAATAAAAAGATCAACCATCAGATGCTGAAAAAAGTATTTCCCAGAGGTGTTATTTTAAATGATCTTTATTCGGAAAAGAAAAAAGGGAGCCTCAATTACTGCCGCCAGCTGGGAACCTATCCCATTTTAACCGCAGTAATCGATCAGCCAGACGATTTTTTCGAAAAAGCAAAAGTTGTAGACCACGGCTACCGCTCAATCACTGCCTTAAAATGGCCCCAGAAATTTAGTGATCTAAGCAAAAAAGAGCTGGAAGCAGTACCGGGAATAGGCAGTAAAAGAGCTTCCCGACTCATTCTGGAAAAACCTGAAAATATAGAAGAATTAAAAACACTTCTGACACCAGATTTTGATCAGGAAACTCTTGCTCAATTTTTCAAATTCTAATCTTATCTAAAAATCTTCAGTTAAATCTTTTAAGTACTGTTTAAATTCAGGTCCCAGGTCTTCTCTGGCCAGAGCCAGCTCGACTGTAGTTTTTAGAAAACCCATTTTATTACCGACATCATAACGTTTACCCTCAAAATCATAACCATAAACAGCTCTTTTATCGAGCATAGTTTTTAAAGCATCAGTCAGCTGGATTTCTCCACCTTTTCCGGGAGGAGTATTTTCTAAAATATCAAAAATTTCCGGGGTAATAATATAGCGACCTAATATTGCAAGATTGGATGGTGCTTCTGCAAGCGAAGGTTTTTCGATCATATCTTCAACCTTATAAACATCTCCATCTCTGCGGCTGTAATTAACAATCCCATACTTGCTTACATCTTTTTCGGGAACGGTTTTACAGCCTAAAACAGGTGCTTTTTTTTCCTCATAAACCTCTATCATCTGCTGAATAACAGGTTTTTTAGAATGAATTATATCATCACCTAATAAAACCGCAAAAGGATCATCACCGACAAAAGTTTTCGCACAATAAATCGCGTGGCCCAATCCTTTTTGTTCCTTCTGTCTGACCGAGTGAATAGTGATCATCTCAGAGATATCTTCTACCATCTTTAACAGCTCGGTTTTGCCCTGCTTTTCCAGAGCATCCTCCAGAGCCTGAGATATATCAAAGTGATCTTCAATACTCTGTTTATCTTTGGAGGTAATAATTAAAATATCTTCAATTCCTGCTGCAACAGCTTCCTCAACAATATACTGAATAGCTGGTTTATCTACAATCGGCAGCATTTCTTTGGGCTGAGCTTTAGTTGCTGGTAATAACCTGGTCCCCCAGCCAGCTGCCGGAATTACTGCTTTTTTAATTTTCATATTACCACTCCTCTTAGTAGAAAGTTTGAGATAATAAAATTCTGGTGTTTAAAACTTAGTTTTAAACCATTTACTTTATTCAATTTTATATGCTCATTAGTATTATAACATTAAACTTTATAAATGTTAAAAACTATAGGAAAACTGTAATCCATAACGCTGATCCTGTATTTCAAAATCATGGGCTGCAAATAATTCAACTTCTATCGGTTTTAATCCCAGCAAATAAAGGCGTGAATTAAACCCCGGCCCAACTGCCAGACCTTCTTGATCCCGATCCCTGTCATGATAATAATCAGCAAACAGATAACCACCAATATCAGTCAGCTGCAGAAAATTTAAAAGCTGTAGGGGCAGCCGTAGATTGTAATTATAATTAAAATTGAGCGAGGCCTGCAGATCAGTATATTCTGCAAGTTCCTGACCCCGATAAATGAGTGGCGATTCCACAAAATCACTGCTGTTGTAGACCACTTCAGCCCCAATGCTCCAGGCTTTTGTAAAATCATAATTTATCAGCTGTGAACTCAAAAGATTCAGAGTCTCTTCCTTTCTGGTAAAAAAGATATCATTTTCTGACTGCCACTGCAAATTTTCGCCTAGATAACGGAAATCATTTCCAAAAAGATAATATTCTTTTCCTGCCCGGCTGCCATAACCTCCGGATAAGTTAAAACGCCTGCCGAAGTATTTAAGTTCAGCTTCATACTCATCATCTGTAGCAGAATCATTATCATTTTTATATTTTAAATACAGATCAAAACTATCTCCAATTTTTTTAACTCTAAGAGCTGCTGTATAACCATCTGACCAGCTGTCATCCCCTAAAAAAGATAATCTTGCCCGATTGTGATAAAATTCTATTCCTAACTGCAGTCTGTCCAGAGGAGTCCGAAATAAATCCTGGTTAAATGGTGAAAAATCCCTTCCATAATAAATTAAAGGATTGATTCCACTTTCCTCAACTATTAAACGGTCAAATTCCAGGTCCCGCAGTTCATCATCGAGGTTAAAGGTTTCTCTTTCCTCAGAAGCCCGAAGGGAAATATTTTCTGCTGCCAGTGCTTTTTTTAATTCAGGCATCCGTTTTAAAGTTTCCTGATAGCCGATTTCCACAAGTCTGGCCGCATAATTAAAATCCATAAAAGTATAATCCTTTACATCAGCAGTAATAATAAAATCAGAATATCTATCCAGGATCTGTCCGGAATATCTATTTTGAATTATCTCTAAAAATCGGCTGGCTGACTGAAAAGCACCACCATAATCATAACCGCTTCTGCTTTCTGGAGTGTGAGTTGCAATAACAAAATCTGCCCCCAGCAAAGCAGCTGACTTAGCAGGTGTTGACTCCAGTACCCCTGCATCCATAAAATAATGTCCTTCGCGAGAGTGTATGGGGAAATATCCCGGGATAGAATAAGATGCCTGCAGCACTTCGGAAATTTTCCCTTCTGTTGCCAGATATTTTTTGCCGGAAGCCAGATCGAAACTGAGCTGGGCTGTAGGAATCAGAAAATCTTCCAGCCGTTTTTGGGGAGCAACTGACTCAATAAAAATGTTTGCTTTTTTACTGTTAAGTAAGGCTCCACCCCCAAAGTTAAAAAGACTGGCAAAAGGAGTATCTGTTACAATTTCTTCTATTTGCGTAACAGAAAGACCACTTCCGTAAAGTGTAGCAATGATTGCTCCCATACTTGTTCCCGTCATCAGATCAATGGGAATATCATTTTCTACCAGGGCCTTCACTACTCCCAGATTGGCAATCGCTCTGGCACCTCCACCTGATAAAGCAAGAGCTACTGTGGGATGTTCCAGATTATCAATTTGGTTTTTGAACTTCTGATAGTTTTCTACCAGGTAACTTTCTCCATCAAAGGCAATATTTGATAAATTGATGGCATCAGCTCCAGCAGGGGTTTTCAATTCTGCTGCCAGAGAACTGCTCAAACTAAAAACGATGGTGAAAATAATAACTAAGATTAAAATCAAAAAATATTTTTTCATAATAACACCTCAATTTTGCAAAGAAGTCCAATAATACAGTAAAGGGAGGCAGAGCCCCCCTTTTTAATTTTCCCAATTCTACCAGTTATTTTATTCAATAGATTAAAGATTCTATTTTATAGTTAAATTATTTATAGTTAAATTAAAAGTTACCCATTATCTCTTCGACCTCAGCCATCAATTTTTCTTTAAACTCTGCCAATTCTGACTCTGCAGCTGCCTGATTTTTTTCACGTACGGCAAAATAAAATTTAAGTTTTGGCTCAGTACCTGAAGGTCTAATTGTCAGTTTAGCACCACCTTCAAGTAAAAACTGTAAAACATTTGATTTGGGAAGCTTAATCTCTTCCTCTCTATCTTCTTCTAAATAAGTAGTTTTAGCCAGTTTGAAGTCTTTAGCTACCTTAACCTGGCGGCCAGCAATTTTGTCGGGGCTTTCTTCCCTTAGACTG
Organism: Halanaerobium saccharolyticum; assembly: GCF_003259895.1. GTDB lineage: Bacteria > Bacillota > Halanaerobiia > Halanaerobiales > Halanaerobiaceae > Halanaerobium > Halanaerobium saccharolyticum_A. The sequence goes on from NZ_QLME01000006.1 coordinate 56,908, forward strand.
GCAATGGTTTTAGTAATGACTTCCTGTCCTTCTTTACCTTCCAGACGAATTGATTCTAAATCTTCGAGAAAGTAGCCGTATTTTTCTCTTAATTCTGCCAGGCGCTGAAGCAGATTTATTCCTTCTTCCTTATATTTCAGGGCCATAACTGCAACAAGTCCGGCTGCAACAGCTGCATCTTTATCACGAGCATGTTTCCCAATTAAATAACCAAGGCTTTCTTCAAAACCCAGTATAAATTCTTTTTCACCTGTTTTTTCAAATTCAGTAATTTTTTCTCCGATAAATTTAAACCCTGTTAGTACATCAAGCACCTCTACCCCATAATCAGCTGCAATATCTAAAACCATATCTGTAGACACAATTGATTTTACAATTACACCATTATCAGGTAGATTACCAGCTGCTTTAGCCTCTCTTAAAAGAAAATCAGCAAATAAGACACCTGTTTCATTTCCATTTAAAAACTGATAATTACCCTCAGCATCTTTAACTGCGGGTGCCATCCGATCACAATCTGGATCAGTTGCAATAATTAAATCAGCATCTTTTTCCCCGGCCAGTTTTAAAGCAAGTTCAAAGGCCGCTCTGTCTTCAGGATTAGGGCTCTCTACAGTAGAAAAATCCGAATCTCCATCTGCCTGTTCTTTAACAACATGCAGATTAGAAAATCCTAAATCACTTAAAAGCTTTGGAATAACTGTACTCCCGGTTCCATGTAAAGGAGTATAAACTACTGATAAATTGCTGCCCTTCTCTGCTGTTAATTCTGTATCCGGTAAAATATCAATTAAAGTTTTTTGATAACTTTCGTCAATCTCAGATCCAATATAATTAAGCAGCTCTTCATTTACTGCCTCCATCTCATCCATTGTCTTAACAATGGAAAAATCATCAATTTCATCAATCTCAGCAATAATATCTCTGGCCTGCTCGGGAACTACCTGACCACCATCTTCCCAGTAGACTTTGTAACCATTATATTCTGGTGGGTTATGGCTTGCAGTTACAACAATCCCCCCAATTGCATTTAGTTCCCTAACAGCATACGAAAGTTCCGGAGTGGCTCTCATTCCGGTAAATAAATAAGTTTTAATTCCATTTGCTGCAAGTACAAGTGCTGCCTCCAGCGAAAATTCTGGAGAATTATGTCTGGAATCATAGGCAATTACTACCCCTTTTTCCTGACCATCATCACTGTAATTGATTATATAATTTGCCAGACCCTGGGTTGCTTTGCGGATTACATATTTATTGATTCTATTGGTTCCGGCACCCATTTTACCTCTCATGCCACCTGTACCAAAATCCATATTTTTATAAAAACGATCTTCAATTTCTGCTTCATCATCCTGAATGGCTTCCAGTTCCTTTTTAGTTTCTTCGTCAAAATAATCACTTACAAGCCAATCGCGATATCTGGACATATAACTCAAAATTGATCAACTCCTTTGTTGATAAACGATCTAAATTATTTGTTATACTCATTGAAAATATTATATCACAAATAATTTTTATTATAAAGTTTTTAAAGAATTAAGAAAAATTAGAGTTTATATTTAAAATTAAGAGATATTTTACGGCCGCTCTTATCTGTTTTGCCGGAGTTCTGATCGTTAATCTGGCGGTCAAACTGAATTTTAGTGTCCAGGTCAAGTCTCTCACTTAAATCCCAGCCCCATTTTAATGAAATTCGATTTAAACTGTAATCATTTTTGGGAGTGATATCGTATTCAGTCCACTGCCGCTGAAGTATAAGTTCGTAATCATGTTTTTCGTTTAACTCATACTGTAAGGTGTACTGCAGTCTGGCCAGCTGATAATCCTTGCTTTCTGCTTCCAGATAATCCTTATCCCGCAGCAGCAGCTTAAATCTATTGCGCAATTTATCAGTTAAATAAAAAGTGTAATTGGCCTCTGTTTCTAAATTTAAATTATCATATGTTTCACTTTGCTCATAAATTCTCTGCTGCCGCTGAACTTTAAGATAATAATATTCCCCCACTGCAAGCTGCTGTCTGTAGCGCAGCCACTGCTTATCAAAGCGGTAATAATCCACTACCTCATCCTCATCGTCTTCTAAAATACCGGGGTCAGTATATAACTTATCTCCACTCTCAAAACTGCCGCTGATTTCCGGCTGGTAGCTTTTAGCTGCCGTTTGAGTCGGAAAAAGACTGAGGATAATTAAAAAGATCAGAGTCAAATTAATGAAGGCAGTTAAAATAAATGATGTGTTCTTTTTCACAAAAATCATCCTTTTTCTTTTTATTTTATCATGATAAAAAGAAAAAGTCCTGCAATTTTGTGGAAATTTATCCAATTGTCTGAAATTTATTTAAGTGGGGCTTAAAAATCATTTGTTTTAACTGGAAAAATAATTTAAATAGAAAGCCCAAAATTGATACTCTGATCGATAAACTCGTAACCTATAAAAAAATCAAAACAATCCTCTTTTTTGCGCAGACGCAGATTGATCTCATCCCATTCTTCCTTTTCTAAATCATAACTGCCATCACCTTCGATGGCCCAGACTGAATCCGGATAGTCTCCCTCAATATCAAGTGAGAGAGATGGATTAAGCAGCCGTTCTTCCTCTTCTCGGTCATCAGGTAATGGTGATCGACCGCGAATAGTGTCCTTTTTATAAAAAAGACCTGACTGCAGCAGCAATTTATCATTTAAATTTTTGCGGTAGCGAAAACCAGTATTTAAAACAGAAAAGTGATAGTTCTGATCATAGCCGCTGCGGTAATGGTCCAGACGATAATTATGACTCAAATGATAGGAAAAACCAGCCGGCAGCTGCCAGCTGTTATTATAATTTAAATTGAATCTGTGTTTATTTAATTCCACTCCGCCATTTTCTACCCGACCGGTACCAACCGAGGCTTTAAAGGAATAAACTGCTGGAAAAGAAAGATCCAGATAGGGATAATAATTATAATCTTCTCCCTCTACATATTTTAGATTCCAGTTAACTGCAGTCTGGCTGTGGCTTAAATTATATTTTTCTTTAATTAATTCTTCCCTATTATATTCTCGCCTTAAAGAAGCTCTGACTCCAGTATCAAAAGTATAGCCGGCTGTATAAACTGTTTTAACAATATCCTTAATCTCCGGGTCATATTCTTTACGAACTCCGGTATTTAAACCATTCTCAAAGCGGTAATCTGCATCTACAAAATATCTGTCCACAGCTTCCTCAGGTAATAAATCCCTGAGCAACCCTGTTTCCAGACTCAAATTTCCGGGAGTATAGAGCAGAGAAGTACTAAACTCTTCTTCCTCATCATCTAACTCTTCATCCTCAAAATCATAATCATAAAGGTAATAATAGCGATTTTTAAAACTCAAATCAGCAGTTATTTGATGGTTATTAACAAATTCCCGGGTTTCATCCCGCTCTTCTCCAGAACCGGCCTTCCAATAATAAATTTTTCCACTATTTTTACTGCCAATCTGATAGGGATAGGAAAACTCAACTGTCATTCCCCGGTCATCATAGCCAAACTGGGGTACAGGAAAAGCATCCCGAAGTTTTTCGCCATTTTCCGCTTCCGGGTCATATGTGACTGAATAATAGGGAAGATAAAAAACAGGAATATTAGCTATATGAGGTACAATATGATGAAAAGTTATTGTATTATCGGGATTAATTCGGACTTCTTTTGCCTCAAGATGATAATGCGGCTCTTTGCGAATACAGGGAGTAATAACCGCTGACTGCATAGTTCCTTCAACTGGAGAAGTTGATAAAATATCAAGTCTGGCACCGGAAAAAAACATCTCACCGACCCTGCCTTCAGCTCCATATAAAGTTCCCTCTTCAGTCTCATAATTATAGTCTAAACTTTCTCCCCTCAGATCATCCTGTTCTGATTCAAGCACCACATTATCAAAGGCCTTTAGCTCCTTACTTTCCGTATCAAGCTCAAATTTATCGGCCCGCAGAGTAAAATCAGCCGTCTTAAAAACAGGCGAACCTTCAAAAATCACAATTCCGGACTGCTGCATAAAAGTTATCTCTTCACCCTGGACTGTGTAATCAGCCGCTCCTACAGAAACGCTAACAGCAAAAAGAAAGAACCCAATAAGTAAAATAAATAGCCCAGATCTATTTAATTGAAATGAATTATATTCTGTACTATGCAAAATATTAACTCCTTCATAATTATATACTGCCAGTATATTTTATTAAAAAGCGAAAAAACCCGCCTTCTGGCAGGTTAGATATCAACTATTCTAAGACTAAGCCTCTAACTTTTTTCCTTTCGGTAACCTGGATGTATAATTCTGAACCTGCAGGAATTGTTTCGTCTTCACCCTCAACAAAATAGCCGACAACAACTCCGGGTAAACCTAATAATGCAGTACCCAGCACACTGGCTCCAATAGCCAGTTTCTGTGACTCATTTTCCTCCTGAGCCTCTTCTTCAATGGCTACTTCCAGTGAAGTACCATCAATCGTTGTCAACTTAGGAAAACCAATTTTTATATCCCCATCCTGGCCCATTTTTCCGGCTTCCTTAATTTCAGTAACTTCAAGCTGACCAGTAGTTCCAGCAGGAATGATTAAAGTATCATCTATTTTTATATCTTCAACGACCTGATAGGCTACTTTTTCGCCTCTACTGGCTGTATTAGAATTAATTTCTTCCTGTAATGCAATCCTGATCAGCTGATCAGTTCTGCTTTCTACAAGCTTAACAGGCATCTCTCTACCGCTGATAGTCAGCTGATGAATTTCTTTGATCCGCTCTTTGAGTGGACCTTCATTCACTTCACCACTGATCATCTTCTCTAAATTACTAATTCTCTGCAGCAGATTTAAACTGCCAATTTCTCCACTTACAGCCCACTCGACTGTATTAAAAAGAAAAACTAAAGAAGGAGATTTTTCGGTTGTTTCAAAGAGATCAGCAATTATCTTCTCTGTTCTTTGAACAATTGACCCCGACTGCTTAGACTGATAAAGACTCTGTTCCACAGCAGCAACTCGGTCTAAAATGGGCTCATTTGAGACTGAACCATACAAAAGTTTTTCAGCTTCTGCCAGACCATCCAGTGGAATAATTCCTGCAGCCTGCAGTTGATAAAAGGGCATCAAAGGTGTTAAAATTATTGAAAATACTATAATCAAAACTATAATGTTTTTCATTTTTAATGACAAATTAACTACACCATCCTTAAAAATTTATTTCGAAAGAAGCACTAATATTTCTTTCGCTATCCTCTTCCTCATTTTCACTCTGGATTATTTCATAACCAAGATTTAATCCATAGTTTTCATTTATATTAACTCCCAGTCCCAGATCCCAGGCAGTTTGTGATCTCAAGGTCGACTCCAGATCTGCAGGGTCCAGAAGTTTATAGGAAGCGCTGAAAGTTGCCAGATTATTAAAATCAAGCTCAACCCCGGTTATTCTCTGGGTTAGCTCATCATTTAAGTCAACCTGATAACTGGCTCTAATTGTTCCCCTCCGATCATTATACTGCAGACCAAAAACTGTAGAGTTAGCATTTAAATCAAAATCATTATTAAAACTATTTAAGTCATTATTTTCTATAAAGTCAGCAGATACTGTAAAACGGTCACTGGTCTGATAGGCAACTCCCAGGCTGCGGCTGACTTCATTTTCCTCTCTAAATACTCTTTCTGAGTTATTATTGAGCAGTGATGACTGATCACTATTTATACTCAAATTTGGCTCCTGCCCGGCCGCTTCCGCTTCAGTTTGAGGCCGCTGAACTTCCCACCATTCTCGATTGGCCAGACTGTAACCGGCTCTAATTAAAGCACGCGAGTTAATTGCATATTCTAACTGCAGTTGAGTTTCACTTACTATTTCGTCATTGATAATTTCTTGGTCATAATCTGTATTAAAATTTAAATCAGATAAAAGCTGTAAACCAGGATTTGCCTGAGTTCCATTCCCGGTTAAATTAAAACTGCTGTTATCTATTTCAATGTTTTCTATATTAGTTGGACTTTCATACTGAGAAGCAATCCCCAGTAATTCCTCCCTTGCTGAATCGGAAAAAGATTTTCCTTGAGACAGGTCCAGACTTTCTAAATTTTCGCTTTCAAGATCTGCAGACTCGGCTTCCTGAGCTGCAGCACTAAAACTAAATAACATTATAATTATTAAAGAAAATACAAATATTTTTTTCATCTTACCCTGCCTCCTTTCTTTTCTAGTTACACACTATTAGTATAACAGATATGAGCCGAATAATCCAGATGGTGATGGCTTTTATTTTATTAAATATTATATTTGTCTATCTGGATATAGTATTATATAATTTAATCAACACAAATAAAACGAGGTGGTCAAATGACAGCAGATCTCAGCTTAATAGCAGCACTTTCGGCAGGACTATTATCTTTTTTTTCACCCTGTATTTTACCGCTGATACCAACTTATCTCTCCTATCTTGTAGGTGATTATGCAAAAGCAAAGCAAAATAAAAATGAGCTTTCTATAATTATTACTGCTCTGAGTTTTATTGCCGGTTTTACAGTAATTTTTGTTTTTCTGGGACTTTCTGCTACATTTCTGGGCAAGTTTTTAATTAGAAACCAGCGTTTACTGATGCAAATTGGAGGCACTGTAATTATTATTTTTGGTCTTCACTTAACTGGAATCCTGGAAATTAATTATTTTTATCGAGAAAAAAAGTTTGAGCTTCCCAATTCTCTGACAGGAAATTTAAGAGCGTTTATCATGGGAGTAATTCTGGCAGTTGGTTGGACCCCATGTATTGGACCAATTTTAAGTTCAATTTTAATTGCCGCCAGCACCAGAGCTAATATTTTTCAGGGAGGACTGCTGCTTTTCGTTTATGCAGTCGGTCTGGCTCTACCATTTTTTATCACAGCATTATTTATGGACTATCTGCTCCCCAAATTGAAAGCTTTTAATAAATTTCTCCCAATTATAAATAAAATAACAGGTACTCTGCTGATCATTTTTGGACTGCTGATGGTTACCGGTTATCTGGAAGTAGTCAATAGAATCTTATTGTAAATCTGCTCAAAAAATTTAAAATAAGTGATAACCCCCCTTCTGTTTGAGAATTATATAACTAATTTAAAAGTTATAATACCTTTCTAAACAGTAAAGAAAGCGGGTAAAACAGAGAGAATAAATGATAACAATTACTGAGGGACAAAACAGCCTCGTTTTGGAATTTATTTTTTATCGAATATTGTCGATAATACCTCCAAGACCACTACACTATTAAATTCTACAACAGGAGGGGTTAAATGAAAATCAAAAATTTATCAATTAAGTATAAAATATTATTGATAGTTATCGTCGGTATTATTCTGATGACAGGAGGCATTATTTTCCGCATCAGAGGTGTTTCAACTGAAGAAGCAAAAAATGCAGCTGCCATCAAAGCCAACGCTGATCTTGCTACCGGTTATGAAATTATCGATCTGCAGTATCCCGGAGACTGGGAATTAAGAGGAGATCAATTATATAAGGGTGAAACCTTAATCAATGGTAATTTTGAAATAGTTGATCGGATAGGAGAATTAACTCAGGGAAACACAGTTACAATCTTTGCCGGAGATACCAGAGTAACAACCAATGTGATGGTAGATGGCAGTCGAGCAGTTGGCACTCAGGTTTCCAGGGAAGTTAAAGAAGTAGTTCTAAGGCAGGGAAAAGAATTCCACGGTGAAGCAAACGTTGTTGGAAAACGCTTTCAGACAGCCTACCAGCCAATTCGAAATACTCAGAATGAGATAATTGGCATCTGGTATGTGGGGACCTCAATGGCCTTCGTTAATCAGATGGTAAATGGAGTTACAGTTAATACAGCTGTCTTTGCTCTAATTGCCGGTTTGATTTTATCTTTAATAATCTTTATTTTTGTACTCAAATTGACAAAACCACTAAAAGATTTAAGCTCATATGCCGAAGAAATAGCAGACGGGAATTTAACAGTAAAAATCAAAGAAAAGTATTTAAATAAGGAAGATGAAATTGGAAAACTGGCAGGTTCTTTTAAGAAAATGATAGAAAGTTTACAAAGTGTAATGATGGGGATTAATAATACAGTAGATGAGTTAAGCAGCTCCAGTCAGGATTTAACTGCTACAGGAGAAGAATTATCAGCCTCAGCCGATGAAATTGGCAATTCTGTTCAGCAAATAGCTTCCGGAGCTGAAGAACAATCGGCCCAGGTAGAAGAAGTATCTTCGATAATTGATACCCTGGCTGAAGATATTACTAAAGTCTCCAATAATACCGAGTCGATGGCCGGACAGTCAAAAAATGTAATGAAAAATATCAAAGAAGGTAATCAGTCCCTTAAAAATTCCGAACAGAGTTTTAAGGAAGTCAGCGAAAACACCCGTTTAACCTCCCAGGTAATTGATTCACTGGGCCAATCCTCCGAAAAAATTGGAGAGATTGTTGATTTAATTAATAACATTGCAGCCCAGACAAATTTACTGGCCTTAAATGCTGCCATCGAGGCAGCCAGAGCCGGTGAAGCTGGAAGAGGATTTTCTGTAGTAGCAGATGAAATCAGAGAACTGGCAGAACAATCTGCTGCAGCTACTGGAGATATTTCAAATTTAATTGTCTCCATTCAAAAGGATGTAAAAAATACTGTAACTAAAATGAATGAAAATGAAACTAAGGTTAAAGAAAGTGTGACAGAAATTAATACAACTTCTACAGCTTTCACAGAAATAATAAGTGCTGCAGAAAGCCTAGATCAGTTAATCCACGAAATTGAAAGACAGAGTCAGCGGATGAACGAAAATAGTGAAGTAGCCAAATCTGCAGTTAGAGAAATAGCGGTTGTAAGTGAAGAAGCCGCTCATAATGCAGAAGGTGTAGCTGCTGCCAGTGAGGAACAGTCCAAATCAACTAAGATTATTGCTCAAGCCTCAGAAGACCTTGTTGAAACCGCAAGTACTCTTGCTGGACTGCTTAAGCAGTTTAAGCTGAATAACAATTAAAAAGTTAAGTATTTATCGCTAACAGGTAAAATATTGTTTGCTTTTAAAAACCCCCATTTTTCTAAAAATGGGGGTTTTGTTTAATAGATTTAATTTTAGAAACTATATGTTAAACCAGCAGTATAAGAAAATCCATTACTGTATACATTACCTTCTTCATCATCATCCATTTCTAAATATAAATAATCTAAACCTGCATTAAAATCCCAGTTATCAGCAAAAGATCTTTCATAACCAACCCCCATACGATAACTAACTGCATCTAAATCAACTTCTTTATCTACTAAACCAGAAGCAGCAAAAGCTTGTCCTTCAAAATTTTTATCTTTTGTACCTTTGTAAAATGCTACTCCACCACCAACTGTCCAACTTTCATTTAATTAATAATCAGCTAAAAATGCAAGTCCATTCAATACTACATCTATTTCTGCTGATCCACTACCTAAAGCTGAGTCGAATTTAGTTTCTACAGCACCAAAAATACGCTCATACTGAACTGTAGTTGTCCATTTATCATTCAAATTCTTTTTAGCACCAACATAAATCATTGGAACTCTATCTATATTTTCCATTTCTTCAATATTGCTTGTTGGAATTGCTCCTCTAAAATCACTCGCAACTAATGTATTTAAATCATCAATTGTAGAATTCCATTTATCTAGTGTAACATTGGTAATAGCCATTCCACCAACCGCTTTCCAATCAGATGCTGCTGCACTACCTGCCATCAGTCCTACTATCATTAAAGCCATCATTAACACTATAATTTTATTCTTCACGTTTTATATTTCCTCCTTGTGTATTTACATAATTTTCCTTATAACATAGAAAACCCGAGGGATAAATCCCCCGGGTTGTTTTTGTATCTTGTTTGTATCTTTTAGCTATAAGCTATATTTAGAAGCTTACGGATAAGGAAGTAGTAAGTGCAGAACCTTCGCCTTCTACTTCGTTAATACCAACATCACCCATGATATACTTCGCTTCTGTATTCCATGTCATGTTGTCAGCTAATTCTTTGTCTAAAGTACCTTTTAGATAGTTATAGTTAATTACGTTATCTCCATTTTCGTCTTCTTCGTTCTTGTTAACTAAAGCAACACCAAGTGTAGTTGTTTCGTTCCAAGCATACTCAGTACCTAATTCGATAACCATTGTAGTATAATCTTCTAAATAATTATCATTCATTGTATATGATACAGAAGCATTATTTGTGAAGTCACCATATACATTTTCAAGACCTAAGTCTACAGTACTCTTATCTTCATCAGCATTTACTGCATAATAAGCAGAATCTCCAGGCTGAACAAATGTATAAGCACCTGTTATAGTGTTATTTTCATTTAATACATACTCAGCACCAATGTTAAATAAGTTGTAATCACGGTCTTCTTCGAAATCAGGATTATATCCATAGAAATTCTCTCCAACTGTTTCTGCTTTAGCATCTAAAGTAAGCTCTTCAGTTGCAGCGAATTCACCATTAACCATTGCATAAATGTCACTTTCGTCTTGTGCAGTGTTATCATTGAAAGCAACTTCTCCACCAACAGTTACTACATCTGTTAATACTACGTCTTCAATTCCTATACCTACAGTAGAAATTTGATCTCCACCTAATCTAGCTTGGTATAAGTTACCAGTTACTGTACCGAAGTCCATATCTTTTGCAGCTGTTACACCATAAACATCAGTTTCAGAACCATCATCAGTATCTTCACCTGCTGCTAAGAATGTCCAGTCGATATCATAGTAGTTTTTAGCAACTTCAAGACCTCTTAAGTCTTCTTCATCATTGAAGTAACGAGCTACACCATAATCAGCGTGGTCTCCAGCTTTCATTGTAGCACCATAATATTCTACAGTCAGAAGAGCAGAATCCATTACAAAATCCTTGGAATCTAATTCTTGATAACCAAAGGCACTATCTTCTTCAGAGAACATGTTTGTAAATGTATCTACATCTAAGTTAAACTTAGCTTCACCTAAGTTACCATTAATGTTGAAGTCATATTCCTGCCAGAATCTCTTTTCAGATGGAAGAGCATCTCCGTCTTCCCAATCTTCACCAGTTTGTGGAAAATTATTTGCTGTCAATCTATCAATATATCCATCTGCAGTATTTGCAAGATCATTTGCATCATAAGCATTGTTAGCTACAGGCATATCTAAATCTAAAGCATCACCATCAGCCCAAAGTAACATAGAAGCAACTAATTTTTCATTAGTTTCGTCTTCATAGTTAGCTACTTCAAAGCTAGTTGTTACATCCATACCAAATTCAATGTTATCTTCTGGTACGTCCATAGCGTCTACCTTAGCAGCTAATTCGTCTACGTCTTTGCCTAAAGCATCGATGTCTGCACCTAATACTTTAAGTTCAGCTTGTAGTTCGAATGTTAAAGCATCAACGATATCTGCTACTTCTTCAGCTTGAGCATCGCTTAAGCTGTCCTGAGTGTTCTTTTCCATTAAAGACTTAACGATAGCAGTTACGTCTTCAGCCTGACCTGTAGTTAGACCTTCGCCCATTTCGTCAACCTGGTTTGCTAGAGCTTCTTGCTCAGCAACAATGTTGTCTAATGCGCGGCTAACCATAACAGCCATTTCGTAACGAGTCATGTTCTGGCTACCTTTGTATTCGCCATCAGGATAACCTTCGACGATACCAGCAGCAACTAATTTGTTAATTGCATCATATGCCCAGTGATCACTTGGTACGTCAGAGAATGACTGACCAAATGCAGGCATAGCTAATGCTACGACTAAAATTAAAGCAATTGTAATTGTAAGTTTTTTCATTATTAAAATCCCCCTTGATTGTTTTCTAACTTTTTCTTTTCAATATATAAGTTCTAATAACTTATACAATCATAGAGGACATCCGAGCGAGTTACCTAGTTTCCTCTTCAGCTGTCCAAAAGATTTAAGATAAGTATCTTAGAACTCTCATAACTCTACCACCACGCAGCTTCGGGGGGCACCTCCTTTCTGCCGCATTTTAGCGTCGAGTTTATAAGCATTATTAAATTATCAATTTGCAAATTAAATTATAACAGCAAATTACTCTTCCTGTCAAATTTAATTTTTGTGTATCCTCAATCCCAATTATACAGTATTTAATCATCTTCGTCAATCTTTTTAAGATATTTTTCACCAATTATCAAGGCTGCGTAGTCATCAAGCGGTTTTTTTACCTTCCAGCTGACCATTTTCCGCAGCAGTTTTTCGTAATTGGACATTGGCTTTTCTTCTAAATACCGGGTCTGAGCCTCTTCGGTTGTGTATTTTTCTTCTATTAGAGTAATCTCCAGATCAGGATAGGCACTGCTGATCATTTCTTTTACAGCTTCAGCCCCGGTTCCATTACCGATTACAATCTCTTCTATCTGATAGTGGCTGAAAATTTCTTTTAAATGATCCAACAGCTCTTCTTTTTTAACAATAGTTTTTTCTCTCTCATCCTTAGTAAAGCTCAAAACTGCAGTCCCAACTTTATCACTGCCGGGATCAAGCGCCAGTAAATCACTCATTACTATCTACCTCCCCGGCAGCTGAACTATCAGCCGAATTATCTTCCAGTTCAAATCTTAGGTTATCACTTAATCTATCCTGGCGCCAGATGTCTGTATCCGCATAAATGTTGACCTTTACTTTACCACTGGCAGAACGAACTTGATTAACCAGATCATAAAACTGACTAAAGTTAATACTTCCTACCTGACCAGAATTGTCAGGTAATAAGCCCTGGTTAATAGCTTTTTCGTTAATATCCTGCAGCAGTGCTTCCAGTTCAGTCTCGATTTCTTTACTGTTCTGTTCAGCACTGATTTCCCGGCTGCTGATCAGCTGTCCCTGTTCAAATACTTTAAAGTCCTCGTAAAGCTGAAAGTTTGCATAAAGCCAGTCATTTTGAGGAACATTAACCCTGGCTATCAGAGAAACAATTACTCTACTGCCGGAATCCATATTATAAATTATCCGGGCAGCATTTAAAATATCCTCTGTCTGCAAACGCAGAGCCATCCCAGTTTCTTCGTTTACTTCAATTTCTTTTTCTCGGGCCACCTCATTTGCTGCCTGCAGATATCTGTTTAAAGCAGAGATAGTTTCCTGTTCACTGCGCCCACCTTCAAGTACATCGGTGTAAACTACATCACCTTTTTGATAAACCATATCCTCACCCATATAATAAATCACACCGGCCTGCAGCTGATTTGCAACCTCACGCAGTTCATCATAATCTGCTTCCAGTTCGGATATCTGATTGTCGAGTTCAGCAATTTGGGATTCCAATTCCTCTCGCTGAGAACTTAATTCATCAACCCGATTCTGCAGCTGATCCCGATTCTGGGTTAATTCTTCCAGTTCATTTTCCACAGCTGCTATTTCCTTATCTTTTTGAGCTATTTCTGCTTCCCGGGCCTCGATTTCAGCTTCTTTGCTGGCAATCTCTTCTTCTCTTGCTTCAATTTCCTGCTGCAGCTCTGACAGCTCCTGGTCTTTGGATTCCAGTTCCTGATCTTTAGCCGCCAACTGTTGATCTCTATTTTCCAGTTCTTGATTTAAATATTCAAGTCTTGTTAAAACATCATTAATATTAAATAAAGCCTGACGCAGTTCAGAATAAACTGCAAGTAAAATAGTAACTGATAAAACGGCGATTAAAATTCCGGTAACAATGGTAATAATAATTGAAGAATAACGGGGGCGGAGACCAAATAAAGAAACACGCCTTTTACCCATTTTCATCCCAATCCGATCACCAAGATAGGCGATTAAACCACTTAAAACCACTACTGCTCCTATAATTACAAATGCGTTAATAATCTCCACCTCCTATTGTGTTATTCTAAATTATTCAATCTCTGTTTTCAATGCCAGTTCCTTACCTTTAAAACCAATTCCCAATTTATATACTTTCTTTAAACCCTGCTTTTTTAAAGCCTCTGCATATTTTTGTTCATTTATCTGCTGCAGTGCTTTTTCAGCTGCAGCTGCAGCTGAAATATCAGAAGTCGTATACTCATTTTTAAATTCCATCACAAAAGCATCCTGATCCGTATCTTTCGGCAAAAGTACTACATCGGCTCTCCCCAGCCCATACTCTTTGTTGCTTTCTAAATAATACTTATCAGATAAATAGGTCATCAGCCCTAAAATCAGGCCGTGATAAAAATTTTCCTGTTTTTCTTTTTCCTGACCTATTTCTGAAAGAACCCTGGTAGAAGCAGCTGCATCATAATAGCTGCTGCTGACAAGTATTAAATCCTGAAGATGAATTTCAAAACTACTCAAATCACCTTTGATTAGAGAATTTAACATATCCACAATTAAATCTCCACTCTGCTCCTCAAAATTAAACCAGTTGGCCAGAATGTTTTTGAAAATTAGCCTGATTTCCCGATTGGGAATGCTGAGGCTATATTTGGGATATGCTTGACCTTTCTTCTCGGCCTTTAAATAACCGCTGTGCAGTAAAAAACTCAAAGCTTTATCAACATCATTAAATACATAATCATAGATAATATTGCTGTCAACTTCTACTTCCAGCGACTGCCCCTGATATAGTTTTTCTAAATACTCTTTTCCTTTTTTCTGATCCAGCTGCAGTGCTTCTTTAATCAACCCCGGATCACCCGTATTATTCCAGTATGTTTGGGGCTGTTGGGGGTTGGACTTAACAAAATTAAGAATACTCCAGGGATTATAGATCACAACTCGATCACCGAAAAGATAGCCATTATACCAGTCACGAACGATATCCAGCTGATCGCTAATTGAATAATAAGCAAGCATTTCTTTGACCTCTGCTTCAGTGAAACCAAATTTATCCGCACAAAATGAATCAATAATTGTATTTGTTTCCGGATTATTAAAAGCACTAAAAATACTTTCCTGTGAAATTTTCATAATACCGGTAACCACACCTTTTTCCAGGCTGTCATTACCTTTAAGACCATCAATCATTAAAGCTCTCATAAAATTTAACATTTCATCATAATAACCATTGAGTTTAGCATAATGCAGAGGGGTATCATATTCATCAATTAAAACAATACTTTTTTCGTTAAAATATCTTTTTAAATAATCAGTTAGTTCCTTAATTGCAGAACTATAGTTGAAAATCTGTGCTTCTTTCCGCATCAGTTTTTGATATTCATCTTTTTCGAAATCTGTCAGCAGATTAGAATCCAGTAAATAACGGTGCCGCTTGTATTCTCTTGCGATTTCTTCTTTTAGAAGATAGGCAGCCTCCTGCCAGTTATTAGCCTTAATTTTTTTGAAAGAAAAATTGAGCAGAGGATAGCGGCCCTGATGTTCTGCAAGCAATTCCTCTTCTGAAGCAATATCCAATTTTTTAAAAAGATATTTATAACTTTGATCCTGATTATCAAACTTTCTGCATTCCGGTTTTTCTAAAAAACATTTCAGCATCGAGAAGTTTAAACTTTTGCCAAAGCGGCGGGGACGGGTAAAAAGCATTATTTTACTTGTATTATTAATCACTTCTTTAACAAAAAGTGACTTATCAACAAAATAAGCATTTTTATCCAGCAGCTCTTTAAAATTATCTATTCCAAGTGGTATTCCTTTTAAAACTTCAGCCATTTTTACCCATCCTTTCTATAAATATAATTTAAGATAAACTAAAAGATAAACTAAAAACCAATTAACTCCTGATTAGTCAGCTTACTGTCTGGCAGTCTTAATCAGCAGTCCAACTCCAACAATAAAGATTACGATATTCTGCAGCCAGGCTCCTAACCAGGGCTGGATGCTGCCCTGACTGCCCAGGGCATCGCCAACTGTCATTAAAATATAGTAAATAAAAATAATAATAATACTGATTCCAAATCCGGTTGCCGAACCGGCAGAGCGCTGAGGTTTAATCCCCAGCGGTGCTGCCAGCAGGGCAAAGATAAAGCTGGCCAGAGGTATAGAAAAGCGGTGATGCAGTTCCACCCGTTCCTCATAAGCTGTCCTGCCCTGTTCCTCTTTCAGCGCAATATGCTCATTTAATTCTCTAATATTCATCTCATCTATATTTTTACCCAGCTGTCCGGCCTGAGTCGGAGAATGAATTTCCTCCCGGGAGCGGTAAGTACTGAACTCTAAGGCCGGCTGCCGATTATTCCTGTCCAGAAAATAAACCGTCCCATTATAGAAGTGCCAGCCATCACTCAGCCATTCGGCTCTCTCTGCTTTGAGTACACTATCCGGCTCACCATCCTCAAAACTCTGAACAACCACATCTTCCATCATCCCGGTATCTCCATTAAATCTGTAGGCATAAAGCATATAATCCGGACGGCGGGTGCTGCTGTCCATCGGTGTTAAAAATAAATCATACTGGGTTTCCGGTCTCTGTTCACCATGACGGGCCTGATACATAATCTGCTCAACCTGATAGTTGGCATTGGGGACCAGAAACTCCGTAATTGCAACTGTAACTCCACTGGTCACCAGTCCCATAATTAGTGCAGGCAGCACAAGCGAAATAATGCTGACTCCTCCGGCTCTCATGGCAGTAATCTCGCTGTCTCCGGAAAGCCTATTATAGGCCATAATCGTCCCCAAAAGTGAAGCCATAGGGAAAGTAAGTACTATAATTTCCGGCAGGTTTAAAAAGAAGAGCCGGATTAAAGTAAAAACATCTACTCCCCACTCAGTATAAAATTCTGTCAGCTCAAAAATTAAATCCGTACCGATAAAAATACCGGTAAAGGCTGCCACCCCAAAGAAAAAAGGTGCGATCAATTCTTTATAAATATATTTGTTAATTGTTTTCAAAAAAGATGCACCTCACTATATTTTGAATTTATCGCCCAGATAAAACTTGCGGGCCTGCTCATTTTCTGCTATCTCCTCTGACGTTCCTGAAAGTAAAATTTTGCCCTCATGCATAATGTAAGCTCGATCGGTAATCGAAAGGGTTTCGCGCACACTGTGATCGGTAATTAAAACCCCAAGTCCGCGGTTTTTTAGATAGCGAATTATTTCCTGGATATCATTAACTGCTATCGGATCAACTCCGGCAAAAGGTTCATCCAGCAGAATAAAGTCCGGATCAGCTGCCAGAGCTCTGGCAATTTCTACCCGCCTTCTCTCACCACCGGATAACTGAAAGCCCTTACGGTCTCGCAGACCTTCCACATGGAATTCCTGCAGCAGTTCTGTGATGGCAGCTTCAATTTCCTGACTGCTTAAATCTCTATATTCCAAAATTGCTTTCAGATTCTCACCCACTGTTAACTTACGGAAAATCGAGGCCTCCTGCGGCAGATAACCGATCCCCAGTCTTGCCCGTTTATAAACGGGTAGATTGGAAATATTATGCTGATCAAAAAATATCTGACCACCATCAGGATTAATCAGCCCCAGAATCATATAAAAGGTAGTAGTTTTACCAGCCCCATTGGGACCCAGAAGACCCACAATCTGGCCGCGGTCAACCTGTAGATCTACTTCGTTAACAACTCTTTCTTTATTATATTCTTTAATTAAGCCCTGAGCTTTAATAGTCATTCAATTATTCCTCCACTGTCTCACTGTCACTGCTCTCAGGATCCTGAATTTCCTGATCCTCACTAAAACGCAGAGTAGCCTGACCCCGCAGCTGAACCTCTTCTGTCTGCTGATCAATCTCTGCTGATTGAGAGCTAAAACTTTCTCCATTCCGCTCACCGCGGACATTACCTTCTAATAGAATTAATTCCTGGTCCAGATGATAGGTTATCTGATCAGCTTCAGCCCAGAAATCATTATATTCCAGATAGCCATTACCTCTAACTTCTATTCTATCTTCTGCCCGATAAATATCAATTTTATCTGCTCTCAGCAGAGAATTTTGGCCTCTGACCTCAGCTTCTTCAATCAAATGAAAGACTTCTGCTTCCAGGTTTCCCGTCAACTCAACCGCCTCAGCCTCAAATTCCTGATAAAAAAGTTCTACATTGTTTCTGAATTCAATTTCTCCATTATAGCGGCGGTAAATCCCTTCATCTGCGGCAGTGATTCGGAGCTGATCATAGATCAACTCCACATTACCGGTTGCTGTAAAAATCTGACCCTGCTCAGTCTGCTCAAATTCCAGATTGTCCCCGTTCAATTCTCTAACAGCACTCGCATTTGCAGTCAGTGCTAAAATAAATATTAATAAAAAAAATAAAATTTTTTTCTGCATTTTTATTGCTCCTCATCTGAGTTGGTCGACCTTAAATCATTCGTCAAAACTATCAAATTTTACTTCAGCCCGGCCATTATTTCCGGAAAGTTTTAAATTATTAAGATTAAGATCAGAATTAAAACTTTGAGCCCGAGAATTAAAATCACTGCCAGTAATTTTAACTGAGCCCCTGCCCTCTAAATAATTGCGGCTTAGATAATAATCCAGTTCCTCTGATTCAATCTGATAGCGATCACTATCTATCAGAACATTACCCCTGATTTCAAGATAATCCTGATTGGTGTAGTAAATTGCAAAATCACCAGTTAAAGTATAAAGAAGTTGACCACTATTGGTTGAATAAACTTCAGCTTCAATGGGTCTTAATTCCATTCGGTTTTCATTTTTATAGTTCTGCAAATTTTCGCTTTCTAATTTAAGTTCATGTTCCTGCTGGTCATTAAAGATACTGAAATTTACATTTTCCAGCTCTTCTTCCGGCAGTTCTTCATTTTCTGCTGCCGGCTCCGGAGGAGTAACCGGATTTTCCTCTAGAGTAAAATAGAATGAAAAAGCTATGATAATAAAAATAAAGAGCGCTAAAAAAATACCTTTTCTATCCACTATTTTTTAGCCCTCCTTCTCTAAGCAGTAAGTCTGCTGTTTTTTCCACTGCTCCTCCTCCACCAAGTTTTTGGCGGACAGTCTGCAGTTTCTCTTTTATTTTATTAAGTTCTTCTCTGTCATTTAACCAGTTTAAAGCAAGTTCAGCAATCCTTTCTGCCTCAAAATCATTCTGCAAAAGTTCGGGTACAACTTCCTCTCCGGCAATAATGTTGGGTAATCCCACAAACTCTACTTTAAATACATATTTCGCCAGCAGATAGGTAGTCAAAGCTGCCTGATAGGCAATGATCTGCGGTGTGTTTAAAATCGAAGCCTCCAGAGTTGTAGTCCCTGAAGCAGAAATTATGAATTCTGAAATCTTCATCAATTGATAATTTCTTTTTTGAACAATTTCAAGCTCGAAATCAACTTTTTCGGTAAAAGATTTTAAATAGTCAATCTTAATTCCTTCTGCCGCTGCAAGTAAAAACTTAAGCTCCGGTTTCTCTTTTTGTATTTTTTGAGCTGCCTTCAGCATCTCCGGCAGCAGAGATTCGATTTCTCCCCTGCGGCTGCCCGGGAAAAGCGAAATTACCGGCTGTTCCGGTTTCAAATCCAGCTCTTTTTTGATTTCGGCTTCTGATTTTTCAACATCTACCAGATCTACCAGCGGATGGCCGACAAAAGTCACCTCAGCTCCAGCTGCCTGATAAACATCTCTTTCCATGGGAAAAACTGCTGCAATATGGGTTCCATAAGCAGCCATTTTATCAGCCCGGCGCTTATTGTAGACCCAGGCAGAGGGAGGAAAATAATTAACTGCCTTAATTCCTTCCTGACTGCAGGCTTTTGCCAGCTTCATATTAAAGGCAGAATAGTCTACCAGAAATACCAGATCCGGCTGTCGCTGCCGCAGCAGCTTTTTCATCTGCTTAAGATGTTTAAAATGCTGTCTAATATTCTTTAAAGCTTCTATATAACCGATAGTACTGATTTCGGTGGGGTCGATTAAAATCTCTGCCCCCATTTCTTTAAGGGCAGTTGAACCCATCCCGAAAATTTGCACACTATCATTTTTTTCTTTTACTTTTTTCAGGACTGCTGCAGCATGCATATCACCAGATACTTCACCTGCAGAAACCATTATTTTTGCCAAGGTAGGATTAACTCCCCTTCTTTATATTCTGCAGCAGCAATTACAATTCCGTCTGCAGCTGCTCTGCGGCAGAACTCTTCTTTATTTAAAATAAATGTATTCCCTGCCTCAATCATTAAGGCTGCCGCCTTATTTTCAATTAAATTTGCCAGGGTTTTGAGACCAACTGTAGGAAGATCAAAGCGAATATCCTGCCCCTGTTTGCTGCATTTGGCCATTACAACCCCCGGGCCACCATATTTAGCCGCCCGTTTTATTGCCTGATCTGTGCCTTCAATTGCCTCCAGGGCCATCACAGCTCCATCTTTTACCAGAGCCGTCTGTCCGATATCAAAGCGCCCCAGGTTATGGGCAGTCTCGAAAGCAAAGATTAAATCCCTTTTTAACTCAGTCTTAATTTCTCCTGCCAGGACACCGGCCTCTGCCAGCTGATCTTCTAGAAGATAGGTCTGAGGCAGTAGCTTAACTCCGGAATTTATAAATTCTAAGGCCAGGGCCATCAGAATTGTATCATCATTTAAATCAGCCAGCTGGGCCAGCAGCTGCTGTAATTTCTGATCAGGATTAAAGTCATCAAAAAGATGTGCTTTCTGTATTTTACCCAGCCAGATAGCTTCTTCAATTTTTTCTTTTTTTAAAATCTCAAGTATTTCTCCAAGCTGAGTTAACTTAACCGTATATTCTGCACAGTCTAAATCAGAGAATTCAGCTGTAATTTCTTCGGCAATTTTAATTACAATAAAGTCTTCTCCTACAGCCTGAGCTTTTTCGGCCCAGATTCGCGGCAGCTCACCCCAGCCTGCAATTAAAGCTTTTTTAGTCATTAATTACACCTACCGGCAGATTCCGCGGCTGGCATTACGCAAAAAACGTAAGAAATGTTCAATTTCTTCACTGGCATCCAATTCCTGATCCATTTTTTCTATTGCTTCATCTATATTTAATTTAGAGCGGTAGAGAGTTTTATAGGCTTTTTTAATTTCTCTCCGCATATCAGGACTAACCCCATTGCGTCTTAAACCAACGACATTGATTCCATTAACTCCGGCCGGATGTCCATCAACCAAAATATAGGGAGGTACATCCTTTACTACCTTAGAATGAGCACCAACCATACTCATTTTACCAATGCGTACAAATTGGTGTACTCCAACCATACCGGCAATTACGGTATAGTCTTCAATAACTACATGGCCTGCTAAATTTGTTGCATTTGACATCACAATATGACTGCCCAGCTGACAGTCATGTGCTACATGACAGTAGGCCATAATTAAATTATCATTTCCAATTCTTGTCTCCCCTCCGCCTTCGGCGGTCCCCCGGTGGATAGTAACATTTTCTCTTATCGTATTATCATCTCCAATAAAGAGATAGCTTTTTTCTCCATCAAATTTTAAATCCTGGGGTTCAAAACCTATAGAAGCCCCGTGAAAAACCTCATTATTTTTACCTATCTGAGTCCAACCCTTAACCACTACATGAGGTCCGATTACTGTACCTTCCCCAATTTCAACATTTTCACCGATAATAGCATAAGGACCAATTTCAACATTTTTACCTATTTTGGCTCCAGGAGCAACAATTGCAGTATCGTGAATATTGCTCATGTGGAGCACCTTTCCCTTTTTCTCTGCTGCCAAGACTATCATTCCCCTTCCCAAATTATCAATTTATTTCTCTTCAAAAGTAAACATCATTTCTGCTTCTGCAGCAAGATTATCGCCCACATAAGCTTCTCCTCTAACCTTAGAAATTCTCTTGCGTAATCTCACCATTTCCACTTTGATTCTTAACTGATCACCTGGTTTAACAGGTGTTCTAAACTTTGCTTTATCAATACTTGTAAAGATGGGAAGCCTATCTTCCATCTCTTCAAAGCTATAATAAATTAAAATTCCCGCTACCTGAGCCATTGCTTCTACAATCAAAACTCCCGGCATTATTGGATGATCAGGATAGTGACCCAGGAAAAACTCCTCATTTATTGTTACATTTTTTATCCCAACAATCGATTCCTTTTTATGTACTTCTTCTATTCTATCTACTAATAATAAAGGATAGCGATGGGGTAAAATTGACTTGATTACACTAATATCAATGATCTCATTTAACTTACTCAAATTAATTTTCCTCCTCAATCATTTTTGCTCTGATCTTCTCCGCCAATTTAACATGGAGCCTGTGGCCAGATTTAATGGCTATAATATGACCCATTATTCTGCCATTTAAAAACATATCCCCAATAACATCAAGAATTTTATGTCTTACAAACTCATTTTCAAATCTGAGTGGATTAACTGTCTGATTATTTTCTATTAATACAGCATTCTCCAGACTACCTCCCAGAGCAAGTCCCTGTTCGTGCAGTCTTTCCACCTCTTCGGCAAAACCAAAGGTCCTGGCCTTTGCAATTTCTTCGCCAAAATCTATTTTTTCAGCATCGAATTCAAAATAACTGCTTCCGATTACAGGATGCTGGTAATCTAAAGTATAGGAAATCTTAAAACCAGGATAGGGCAAAATAGTAATATAAGCATCATCCTGTCGGACATAAATTGGAGACTCAACTTTAAAAACTATTCTCTGCTGCTGCTGTTCTTTAAGGCCGCTCTCCAGAATCCGCTGATAATAAGGATAAGCACTACCATCAACAACTGGTATCTCCGGCCCGGAAACTTCAATTTCTAAGTTATCTATTCCACTACCCCAGATAGCTGCCATTAAATGCTCAACTGTACTTACTTTAGCTTCCTTAATTTCTCTGCTGCCAATAGTTGTATTTCTGACTAAATTAACAACTGATCCTGGCTCTGCTTTCAGCTTTATTTTTTTATCTAAATCAGAACGATAAAATATAATTCCTGTATCAGCAGGAGCAGCTTTCAACCTAATTGCCGCTTCCTTACCGGAATGCAGGGCAATACCCTCAATTAAAATTTCTTTTTTTAGTGTCTTTTGTTTTTCCTTTTCTATATACAAAATTGTCATCCTTTCATTAAAAGCCTTTCAATAGTTTATTATATATTTATTGGCTTTATAATTCAAGGATTATTTATTTTCAAGTTCCGCCAGCCGCTTTTCCAGCTGCTTTATTTTATCAATATATTTTGGCAGCCGCCGCAAATAAGCCTGTTCTTTAAGAGCTTCCCGGTGAATCTGGGCTGGAGCTCCCGAAATAAAATCACCTTCGTTAGTTGGTGAAGTAACCATTGCTCTGGCTGCTGCAGTAGTGTTATCAGCTAATTTAATATGACCAACAACTCCGGATTGTCCACCCAGTGTCACCCGGCGGCCCAATTTCGTACTGCCGGCAATCCCGGTATGAGCAATTAAAAGTGATTCTTCGCCAACTTCAACATTATGTCCAATCTGAATTAAATTATCAAGTTTACTTCCCTGCCTGATAATAGTTGGTCCACTTGCTCCCCGATCAATTGTAACATTGGCTCCAATCTCAACTTCTGATTCGATAATTACATTTCCCTGCTGGGGAATTTTATGATGACCATCTTTGTCTGTTGCAAAGCCAAAACCATCAGAACCAATTACAGCACCGGATTGGATTATAACCCGATCCCTGATTATTGTACCTCTTTCAATAATAACACCTGGATGTAATAAGCAGTTATCACCAATTTCTACATCCGGTCCTATAATTACTCCTGGTGCCAGAACAGTATCATTTCCGATTTTCACATTCTCGGCAATTACTACCCCTGGATGGATAGAAATATTTTTCCCTTTTTTTACTGATTCATCAATTACAGCTTTATTAGAAATTTTCCTGTTTTCATAAGGTCTGGGTGTTAATAAATCAGCAATCTGGGCGTAAGCCCGCCTCGGATTATCTGTCAGCAAAAATGTTTTATTTGTCTCTGCAGCCGAATCCAGCTGTTCATAAATTTCATAACCGCTGACGATCACTGCTGCCTCAGAATTTAAGGCTTTAATTAAATATTCTTCCTGATCAGCAAAGGTAACTGATTTTTGATTACTTTCTTCTATCCCCCGGGCATTATCAACAGATATTTCTTGATTCCCTCTGATTTCGGAAGCTGTAATTTCTGCTAATTTCTGCAGCTGATAATTAATTTCTGGATTATTTTCTGTCAATTTTATCTTATCCTCCTTAAAAACTATCACATTTATTTGATGTTATTCTAATTATTATTTTTTTCTATTCTTAATATTTACCTGTAATTTTCATCTATCCGGGCAGCCAATTCCCGGGTAATATTCTTACCACCCTGATAAATTGATTGATCAATTAAAATACTGCTGTAGCTTTTTTCTGCTGCCAGTTCTGCAGATTCAGATCTCAAAATTTCCATTATTTTATTTTCTGCCTCTGCTAAAGAGATTTCTTCCACTTCTGGATCAGCTGAACTCTCAGCTTTTATCTGGCTGAGATGAGCACTGGCAGCAATTACCTGTTCTAAATTGATTACTGCTGTTTCCTCTTCTTTTTCCAGAAAAAGAGGCAGCATTAATGCCATAATAATAATAAATACCGCAGCAGCCTTTCGATAATAATACATCGCCATCAAACCCTCCCGAATTAGTAATACTTCTCGCGTGTGTTTTCTATTAATTGTTCCATTTCAGCCGACTTTTGTTCCCGTGTGGAAGCTAAATCACTTTTTATTTCTTCTCTGGCCTGAGCCAGCTCGTTTTCAATTTCCTGTCTCTGCTCAGAGAGAATTTGCTGATGTTCAGCTCTTATTTGTTCCCTGTAAGCTGCATACTGCTGATTAAAATTCATAATCAGGGTACTGGTCCGGCTGGAAATAGACTCATTTAACTGAGAATTTTTTTCGGCCATCAGTGCCTGCTGTTCCGCCTTTACTTTCTCCAGCTGCTGTTGATATTCTTTTCTTTCACTCTCAGTCCGGGCAATAAATTCAATTTTAAGTCTAAGATTAATCATCTCCAGATAATTGTCTCTGATCTGTTCCTGATTAAAGTCAGAATATTGATTTCTTATTTCCTGCCGCAGCTGCTGTAATTCCTGAGAAAGATCCGCTTCTAACTGCTGCCGTTTTTCCTGCAGTAAGTTATCTTCTCTCTCAGCCAGGCGTCTTTGTTCAGCTTCCAGGGTCAGCATTCTTTCTTCTCTTAAACCATTCATTCTTTCTAAGTGGTTGGCACTAATAACTGCCAGCATGCTTTCTCTGCTCTGCTGCATTAGTTCAAAACTTCTCTCTCTTAATTCTTCCTGAAATCTCGACTTCTCAGCCGCCATTGCTACCTCCATAGTTTGAGGATCAGAATCAAAAATAACGGGGCTTTCTGGAAAACCCAGTTCTCTTTTCTGGAGACTATAAGTCGAATATTCTTCTCTCTGCTGAGGGGTAAACACATAGATAAAGAGAAAAGCAAAAATTAAAGCCAGTAGAATTGCAGTCAAAAACTTTAATGAGATAAAATGATAATCATGTTTATCCATCTGCTTTTCTCCTTTCTTTGCCAAAGATTAAAGACTTCTTTTGCTGGACTATTAATCAATGATTTGAGTTTAGCCTGTTATTTTTCCCACTCTGCCTTTAGTTTTTCCAGAACATCATCAGTTAAATTATAGCCGCCATATAAAACCTGCTCTTCTTCTAAAACAAATTTTACCTTTTGCTCTGCTGCGGTCTCCTTAATTATTTTTTCTACTTCTTCGGTAACTGAAGTTAAAAGCTCGGATTCCAGATTCTGCAGCTGCTGCTGATATTGGACTAACATTTCTTTTTGTTCAGTACCTGACAGTTCTTCAGCCTCTAATTCCAGCTGCTGCTGATACTCCGCTGCTTTTTGATTTAAGGCCTGCTCAGCTGCTGTTCTTGCCGGATGTTCTGCAAAGACCCGCTCTAAATTAACATAGGCGGCTTTATCAACAGATTCATCTTCTGTCAGCACTCCGAGAATAATTACTGCAGCCAGAATTGCTGTTAATAAAAGCAATGCTGCAAATTGAAATTTGCGGTCACTCCAATTCATCTTTTAATTCCCCCAGGTGGTTTTATTTATTATTAAATACAAATGGTATCTCTTATTAAATATTAAGTCTAAATTGGATGATTGTTTTAGCTAAGAACTTAATAATTAACTTCAGCCAACCCTCATAATTTAACTCTAAAAGGTATTACCGATACTAAAGTGCAGCTGACCATCCTGATCTTCATCCCAGCCGTAATCAAGGCGGAGCTGGCCAACAGGAGTGTTCATTCTCATCCCTAAACCATAACCATACTTTAAATCATCAAGGGAAATACTGTCTCTATCTTCCCAGACATTACCGGCATCTGTAAATAGAACTCCGGTAAAGCTCTCATTAAAGGGAATTCGATATTCTAAGTTTAATAACAGAAGATTGTTGTTTGCTCGATCAGCAGAATCAAAGTCACTACGTTCATAGCCACGCAGGCTATCTGAACCGCCAAGGTCATATTCTTCCCCTCCAAGTGGAGTTCGCGGATCACTTAAGCCCAGCTTCATCCGGGCAGCTACTGCATGGTCGCTAAAGCCGGGGAAATATCTGCGGCTGTCCCAATTAAATTTAGTGAAATCCATATTTCCTCCCATAAAACCTCCTGCATATTCTACACTAAAGTTATTAATAGAACCACTGGTAGGATGGAATCGATTATTGGAAGTATCCCTGTTAAAGGAAAGTGTAAGTGATCGCAACTCAGTATCAGTAAATTTTTCTCCTTCTATAACATCACTATAATCGGGATTGGTTTCATCCCAAACCTCTTCTGTATCTTCAATTCTATATCTTAAAGACGTGCTCCAGTCTTTAGGAAGTGGGTGTCCCAGGCTTAAACTACCACCTTTACTCTTCCTGATATAGTCTAAACTTTCATCTGATCCTGAATAAGAGGTCGTTCTATCTGTTTCACGATCATAAACACTAAAACCAAATGAATAATTAGTATCCATCAAATATGGTTCATAGAAATTTAAAGAATAGGTTGTGGTGTCACCAAACTGCCACTTAGCTCCAATATTCTGGCCATTACCAAATAGGTTTTTCTCACTCGCTTCTACAAATCCTATCCAACCATCTGTAGAACTGTAACCTCCACCAAAATTAAGGCGCCCGGTATTGGCCTCATCAAGATTAATCACCAGTTTAGCAAGATTATTCTCACTGTCTACCCGCTCCAGCTCAGGGTTAATATTTTCGAAGTACTCGAGACGATATAAATTCTGATAACCCCGCTGAATTTTATTGATATTTATTATCTCTCCAGCTTCTATCGGCATTTCTCTTAAGATAACATCATTATCTGTTTTAGTATTACCACTAATTTCGACAGTATCAAGACGCCCCGGACTAATCTCAACTGTCAGTACACCCTCATCTGAAATATTAACATTTTTATATCTGGCTAAAATATATCCATCATCCTGCATTTTTTCCTGAAAAGATTTTAAGTTTTGATTCATCTTTTTAACATTTAAAACAGTACCTGTCTGTAAATCAAGTTCATTTTTTATTGAAGCTGCTGTATATAGTCCTTCATAGCCGGAAAGTTCAATTGCTTCCAGGACAGGATTTTCAACAACTTCAAAAATAACATTTAGGCCACCTTCAAAATTTTCAAAAACTATATTTACATCAGAAAAATAACCCAGATCAAAAACTGACTGCATATCAGCCCGCAGTGCTTCCTGATCTGTCTGATCACCAACCTCAGTTTGAACTGCATTTAAAATTTCAAAATCACCGACGTAATCATTACCCTGTACAGTAATTTTTGTAATCTCATTAATTGGGATATTTTGAGCTGCAGCTGCACTGGAAAAGCTCAGTAATAATGTTAAAATAAGTAGTGCTGACAATAAACCTTTTTTCATTTCCTTGGCCTCCTAGTATTTTATTCAAATTATAGAGATTGATCAAACTAACTAAAATTCAATTTCTGTTTCTATACTGATTTGATATTCCTGATCACCAAAATAAGTACCCTTGAGAACAGTTGGTTCTGTTAAATTATATTGAAAAGATATTTCTTCTTCTCTGCCTTCCTGATTAAAATAGTTTGCATATTCTAAATACAGTCTATCTGTAATATTTTTACCTAAATAAATTGTAAACTCTCTCTCTGTACCATACTGAAAAGCATTTATTTCTGCTCTATCAAGTGAAAATATTGTTTCAAAATCAGATTCAAGATCGGAGAGTACTCCGCGCTGTAAAAATGAATTTACAACCCGCATCAATTCCTGCCAGATAATATTTTGAACACCTATCTCTTCCCCTCCGATAATCGCAGACCCCAGAGCTCCCTGAGTTGAAAGCAGGTTTAGAATTTCCTCTTCTGTAAGATCAGTATTTGAACTGAGGGTAATTCTCATATCATCTGCAGGGCCGGTCAGATTAATAGTGATCTCGTTCCCCCCTGCATAAGTTACCGCATTAACACTGAGATCCGGAATATCGTTTTCATTCACAGGAGTAAAAATGGCTTCTGCATTTTCAAGATTAAACCGAGAATTATAGTAAGCAAATTCGCCTTCCTGACTGCGTAAACGCCCCTGCATTCTAAGGGGATCATCCAGAGTGTGATCAAACTGCAGATTAAGAGTTCCTGTTTCTACAATAATTTCCATATTTTCATTTTCTACCCTTACATTTTCTCCCGGTCTAATATCCAGGTTTATTTCTGGAATAAAAGCATCTGGATCAGCTTCATTTTGGGGCCATTCAAAGGGAATGCCAATTACAAAATCATGAGTTACTAAATCCCCCTCTAAAACTGGATTCAACAGGGGACCAACAAAAGCCAATTCTGCATCAAAGTTTCCTGCCAGTGAACCCTGTTCAAAATATAGCTGTTGACCATTTAAAGATAAATTCCAGAAATTTTCTAAATCAAAGAAATCCATACTGCCGCTGGCAGCAAAATTACCTTCTGCAAAAAGTCCACTTAAATTTTCTACTTCAGCACTTCCCTGATTAAGATTGATTGAGCCCCTTAAATCCTCAATTGGATGAGTGAGTCCAAGTTCCAGATTTTCAGCCGCCAGTTCAAGCTCTCCTCCAAGCTGGGGAGACTGCAGACTGCCTTCCGCTCTAAAGGCACCATCAATGCTGCCGGAAGCGGAATAGCCCTCTCCCAGAAAAGAAATCAAAAAATCTAAAGGTAAAGCTTCAAGATTAGAACTTAAATTTAACTGATCATCGACCATAGAATAACTTCCATCTACTGTCAGTTCCCCACCACCACTATAATTAATGCTTTCGGAAGCTGAAAATCTTCTGTCGCTTTCCAGAAGTATTTCCCCTTCCACTAATTCCACACTATTGCCATTAACACTTAATTCCCGCAGCTGGTGGGTGAGCCTCACGATGGGAGCTTCCAGACCGCCTTCAATACTACCACTAAAGTCTAAAAGACTACTTAAATTAAAATTAAAATCATACTGTCTGGAACTAAAATCAAGCCTCAGCTCTGAAGCCTCAAAATCAAGAGCCAGATTTTCATCAACTGTACCAGTTAAAGTTAAATTGCCCTGATTTGCCTCAGACTCTGCCCTGAGATCTACCTGAGCCTGATAATCCAGACCCTGAGAGTTTAAATCTACAGCCCCGGCAAAAATCAAATCCTCTGCCAGGGGATAAAAATCAGCAAACTTAAGGCTTAATTCTCGAGTTGAAACTTCCAGCAGCTCCAGCTTTAATTCAGTTTTAACTTCATTATTTAAATCAAAAACTCTACCATTTAAATTATAGCTGCCGGAATCAACAGCAAAATTAAACTGCTCAATTGAAATTGTATTTTCAATCAAATTATAGCTGAATGAGTTATCAGCAATCTCAATTCCCAGTTCAGCAAAACTCAAATCCTGAGAACCAAGTTCAAAATCAAAAACTGTATTTTCCAGATCACCGCTGAGATTTCCTGTTAAAGATAGACTCCCATTCAGATTATTGGCAGCATACTGATAATTATTTAAATAACTGGCAGGTTCAAAGTTATCCAGCTCTAAATCTATATCAAATCCCTGAGTAAAATTAAAACGTCCAGCAGCATTTAATTGTACATTCTGCTGTTTAGCAGTTAAATTATTGATTATAAAATCTCCATTGGCTCTGCTAATTTCTGCCATCAGATTGGAAAATTCAATTTCCTGACCGTCAAATTCCAGAATACTGTTGGGGGCATCTAAGCTCAGATCAAGATTATAATCAGCAATTTGGCCGCTAAGAGCCGCCTGAAGCTGAACTTCTCCGCTTAAAGGCAGAGGCTGACCACTAAAAGCTGCTAGATCTTCAAAATATAAATCCTGACTGTTAAAAGTCAGCTTAAGTTCTGCCTCTTCCAGACGGGAAAGATTGTTTATCTGGCCTGAGGCAGCAACTGAAGCCTGTGCAATTTCTGCCTGCAGATCATTTATATTTAAATTGTCATTTTCATAGACTGCAGAAAATATAAGATCTTCCAGAAGATAACTATCATATTCTAGCTGCTTCATCTCTAACCTGATATTTACTGTCGGGTTTGTAAAACTATTTAAAATCGAACCTTCCAGATAATCAATATTGGGATTTAGCTCAGTTAAAATTGGCGCCTCCTGAGCCAGAAATTCATTTGCAATTTCCGGCTCCAGATTATGAGCTGCATAGCGAAGTTTTACTTCTTTGCTGTCCAGATCCAGCTCTCCCATCAGATCCAGGCGGCCGTAATCCGAAACTGCTTTAAAAGAATTGAGCAGCAGCTTATTATCTGTATACCAGAAAGAGCTGTCTATTTCAAAATCTGCTCCAGCTGCAGCTGTTTTAAAAGATAAGTTTAAGTCACCATTAGCTGATAAGCCCTGTTCTGGACCATAAAGTCCGGCTGCATCAACTCTAAAATCTAGACGCTCATCCCGGATTTTGCTAAGATGGGAAAGATAATCATTTTCTGATAATAATTCAATCTGATTTAAATTTGTAATTAAAGTTTCTGAGAGGCGAAAGTTTTCTGCCTCTGCAGATAAAAGGTAATTTTCTTTTTCAAAATTATAACTTCCAGTTAAAGAAAGTTGATTTCCAGCAGCCAGTGAAAACTGGGCTCTATTTAGAAATAATTCTTCCTGATCAAGCAGAAAGGAAATTTCGGCTGAATTCAAAGCTGTATATTCACTGCTTAAATCGCTTGCAGAGATTTCTGCAGCAGCGATTTCGAGCTGGTTGCCGGCTCCACTGAGATTAAAATCAAAGTCAAAAAGACCCTCGTTTAAATAAGGAGCTGCAAATTGATAGTCAAAATTAAAGTCTGCAGCTGCTGCTTTTAATTGATAATTTAAAGATTGATCAATTTCTAGACTTAAATCAACAGCTTCCTGATCTATAAAAATTCTATTCTGATTAAGAACTAAACTCAGTTCAGGACCTGCTGCCTGAATATTTAAAACTGGAGCAGATAAAGCTATGTTTTCATTTTCTCCTTCAGCATAATTATAGCTGCTCTGGAGACCAAAATCATCAATGGATAACTGACTCTGATAGCTGCTGATCCTATTGTTGCTAAAGATAACTTCTCCGCTAACAGAAGCCAGGCCAGCAAGAGTCTGCAGGTCAACTTCAAAATCCTGATAATTAAATTCGTTAAGCGGCAGGTTGGCTGCAGCTGATGCCAGATCAAACTCTTCTCCTGCAAAATATAAATCAGCATCAGCATTATCTTTATTAAATTTTAAATCTAAATTACTTAAATTAAGATTATTGAGCTCCAAATCATTTTCCAGCTGCAGCTGTCTGAGCCTTACCCCAGCCGAAAGATTAAGCCTATAATTATCAGTGCTGTCTGTTTCCAGACCGAGCTGCAGATCTGATAGTTCAAGCTGCAGAGCGGCTGTATTTAAAATTAAATTTGAATTTCTAATATTCACATTTAAGTCAGCAAAAAAATCAGGCAGACTGAGTGCAGATAAAAGGTCAGCATTACTAAAATCACTTTCCCCATTATTATCTGCAGCAGACAAACTCTGATTTAGATTAATAAAATCTCCCTGAACTTCAATCTCTGCCCCGAGCAGTTCTATAAAATCAACTCTAACAATTTCTTCTTCGTTAAAGTTAAGGCTGTAATCAAGATTTAGACTTTCAGTTTTAAAAGAAGTACCATCTTCGGCAGTAAACTCAAAGTTATTAAGTCGAATCCGATTAAGAGGCCATAAAGAGACAGAGCTGAAAGAAATATCACCTGAAAACCTCTCTTCCAGAAAAGCAATAATATCCTCTTCAAAATATTGGGGTAAGCCTACCAGCAGACTTAAAAAATAAGCTGAGATAAGCAGTAAAACTAATACTCCCAAAAGATATTTAATTTGCTTATCCATTTAAAAACCTCCAGAAATCATTGAGTATGCTTACTGCCGGGATTTTTTATCTGTTTCTGGTGCAGTATTTGATTCTGCTTCTGCATTTGCACCTGTTTCTGCAGCTAAATCATTTTCAGGTGGAACCAAAATTTCAAGGTCGAGATTTAAACTACCTTCCAGCACATATTCAGTAGAGTAGCGCTCTTTTATTTCTTCATCCATATTTTCGGGCTCCACCGGCTCTTCTCTCAGCTGCTCGTTGTTTTCCGGATTATCATTTTCCGGATTATCATTATTTTCTTCACCCTTGCCAAAGTTCTGCCCGGCCTGTCCGGGTGGGGCCTCACTGCTTTCCTGATAAATTGGAGCTGCATAAGAAGGATAAAGCTGCAGGATCAGATCATTATTGTCCGGAGAATCCAGATAAGCATCTAACATGGACTCAAAACTTTTATGACCGGAAATTTCAGCTTCATTCAAACCACCCGCACTCTGCATTGGAGCAGTCTCCTCCGGCCTCATTGCTTCTCCGGTATAGCCTCCATCAACAAAAAGAGTGGCTATCCCTGGTTCCACATCTTCGGGAACTTTCATCCTGATTATTTTTGTTTCAGTACCATTCCGATAGCGGTGCAGGGTTACCTCAACCTCCAGCTGATCACCGGGATAAATCTCTTCGTTTAAAACTTTTGCTTCCTGGATCAAAGCCACACTATCACTCCGATCAAAATCTAACTCCAACCTGATATCAATCAGATTAACTTCTTTAAACGGATTGCTCAGAATTAAGTCTAATAACTGAGAAAAATCGTATAAAGCCATACTTCCGATATCATTCTGACTGTAATACATATTGCTGGATTCTATCTGCAGCTCAGGCAGTCCTCTGCCCATAATTTTTAGTCTGGACTCTGCCGAACCTGGTCCAATTCTATCCAGTGCCGAATCAACGGCCTGCAGGGCAGCACTATTAGAAAGAGATGAAAATAAATATTCATCATTAATAATCTGCAGACTTACTTCTTTGAGCAGTTCCCCATTTTCGGAAATAGAAATATAAAGAGGAGTAATTCTGGGATAGGTATCAATTCTACCTGCAATGCCAGCACCTCTATCCTGAGTTACTGATCCTAAAAGTCGATTATAGGGTGAGCCCAATTTAAAAGGCTGCTCTGTACTGGGGATAACTGCATTAATATGAGCTCGACTTAAAAGATAATTTACCCGCCCGCGATTGGTAAAAGGATGACCAAAAGCTAAAAATTGTCCCTGGTCTACATAAGTTAAAGTACCAATGGAAGCGACACTAATATCACCTCTGACCAGCTGAACGGCAATCGCCTCTCCTGGCTCGGGTTTTTCATCACTTTTATCGACCTCTTCAATTCCTGAGCCGGGAATAACATCCAGATTTAATTCGGATAAGTTCCTTTCCAGTCTATCTAAAGCTCTACCACTAATCCCGCTGACCATAATTGGACTTTCAGATCTGATAATATTTTCTCCCGGTGTGAATTCTTCCAGATCCAGATCAAAATCACTAATATTACCGCTGCTTTCTTCAAAATCATTATCTTCCAGAAGTTTAAGCATTCTTCCAATAGGTGTCACCAGTCCATAACGATGATCACTATTACTCCAGCCGTAACCAATGGCTCCAATTATGCGATCCTCAAGATAGATAGGACTGCCGCTCATTCCGGCAGCTATTCCACCATACTCTTCAACTTTATCACCGGTTAATTTAATCAATATTAAATCTTCATCCAGACTGCGGTTGTCGAGAATATCTATTATTTCCACTTCAAATTTTTCGATTTTATTGCCAGAAAAAACAGTTTTCCCATAGCCTGTCATTCCTGCTTCTACTTCATCTAAAGGCATAGTATTTTCTACAGCAAGTACTGGGGTATTAGTAAGAATTAAGACTATTAAAATATAAAATAAAACTTTTTTTATAATTTTTTTCAACTTTATTCACTCTCCAGTTACTTTTACGATAAAATGCCCTGATCACCTGTGCTTAATACATTTGAAATTTTATCTAATTCATTTAGAGCCTGTCCTGTTCCTTCAGCAACACAGACCAGCGGATCATCAGTTACAAAGGCTCCAACCTCTGTCTGCTGACTGATAAATTTATCAAGACCTTCCAGTAAAGAACCACCACCAGTTAAAATAATGCCTTTTTCGACTATATCGGCAGATAGCTCTGGTGGTGTTTTTTCTAAAACTCGTCTGGCTCCCTGAGCAATATTATCCAGTAATTCTTTAAAGGCTTTATTGGTTTCCTGGGCTGTTAATTCTATATGTCTGGGCAGTCCTGTCATTAAATCTCTACCTTTAACTTCATAGGTGGCAGAATAATTGGGATTAGCACTACCAATATTTATCTTAATTTCCTCAGCGGTTGATTCCCCAATAACTAAGTTATAATTTTCTCGAACATAACGGACCAGAGCCTCATCAAACTTATCACCACCAACTCTAATCGACTCCCCGACAACAATTCCCCCTAAGGAAAGGACAGCAATTTCTGTTGTTCCTCCACCAATATCAATTATCATATTACCTTCTGCTTTTTCAATTCTGAGACCTGCTCCAATTGCAGCTGCTACCGGTTCTTCAATCAAAAACGCCTTGCGAGCTCCAACCTGAACTGCCGCTTCCAGAACCGCACGGCTTTCAACTCCGGTAACTCCAACAGGTATACAGACCATAATCAAAGGTTTAATAAATCTACTTTTAACTCCGACTTTTTTCAAAAAACTCTTAAGCATCATTTCCGCGACCTCAAAATTTGCTATAACACCGTCTTTAAGTGGCCTAATAACTTCAATATTCCCGGGAGTTCTTCCCAGCATCCGCCGGGCTTCTTCTCCAACCGCAATTATCTTGTTTGTATTTGTATCAAGAGCCACAAAAGAAGGTTCCTGGAGAACAATTCCTTTATCACTCTCATAAATTATCACTGTAGCTGTCCCTAAATCAATTGCAATTTTTTTACTAAATCTATTAAAAAAATTCAATAGCATACTCCTCCCTGTTAATTGCCTGTCCTGACAGGTCAATTTAATTACTAAGCTGCTATAATAAGATTTCTCTAAATAATCATTAATTCCTGCAGCTGTCAAAATGATTTATGCTTCTGCTTCTCCGGATCTGATAACTGCTTCTTTAGTAAATAACGGACCAAAAATTTCAGTTAAAGCAGCAGTTAAAATAACCATATTGAAAATCATTAAAGATGTATCTGGAATCTGAGTAAACTGCTTCTGCACAGAAAACGCAAGGGCAATAGCTACTCCCCCCTGGGGAAATAAGCCCAGACCAATATATTTTTTGACTACAGGAGCTGCATCCGAAAAATGGCCGGCCAGGATTGCTCCTCCATATTTACCAATAATTCTAGAAACTAAAAACACAAGAGCTGTAAGCAGAAAAACCGCAGAACCCATCTGAGTAAAGCGAATTTCAGCCCCCGCAAAAATGAAAAACATGGCATATAAAGGAATAGTCAATGTGTCAAGATATTCAGAAATTTCCAGGTTCTTTTCAGCAAAGTTTCTGATGGCAAAACCAAGTGCCAGATTAGCAATCAAAGATGACAGTCCAAAAACCAGACTGAGAGCCGAGCTGAGTACTATCGAAGTCAGAATCGATACAACTTTTTTAGTTTTATCATCAACCAGACTAATGTAATGCTGGGTTAAATAGCCAAGCACCAGACCGATCATAATTGCTGCCGAAATTTCGAAAACTGGTACTAATAAAAGCTGGATCGAAAGTGACTCTCCTGTACCAATAAACATCATAGCAATCGGGCTGATCAGGGCAAAAAGAATTAAAGCCAGAGTATTATCCAGACCAACTACTGCCATCAGGGTTGAACTTAAAGGTCCTTCCGCATTATATTCTTTTAAGACCATAATTGTTGAAGCTGGCGCTGAAGCAGCGGCGATTGCTCCCAGCAGCAGGGCCATATAGATCGGTGCTCCTATAATATAAACTGCCAGACCTGAAATAAGAGCAGCCCCCAGAGCTTCAAAAATAGTGATTATGTATATATTTTTACCAAGTCGTTTAAAAGTTCTTAAAGAAAGTTCACTCCCGATAGTAAAGACTATAAAAGCCAGTGCAATCTGGGTGATATAATCTAATTTTATAATTAGAAATTCATACCAGCTGTGAAATTCACTTTCCAGAAATGGAATCAAATTTAAAATATCAGGACTGATCACAATCCCAAATAAAACATATCCTACTACTATCGGCAGACTGTATTTTTTTGAAACTATTATTGCAATCATTGCCAGAACTAGAAAAAAAGCAATCAAATAAATAGCCCTGGTCTGCAGCTCATTGACATGAAACCATTCCTGCAGTTGATGCAGCTCTATATTATTTTCCATTCTTATCCCCCATTATAAACTATCAATCTTAAAATAAAATTAAAATATTACTACAGTTTTTTCGTTATATTAGTCTTTAGCTGCTTTTTTTCGTTTGTTTTATGTTAATCTTAATCTTTTGACTCTCCTGCATTTACTACCGCATATTTTGTTAACAGCGGACCAAAAACTTCTGTGATAGCTGCAGTCAGTAATAAGGTGTTAAATATTACAAGTCCAACCTCTGGAGCCTCGACATACTGTCTCTGGACAGAATAAGCCAGAGCAATTGCTACTCCACTTTGCGGTAAAAGTCCAAAACCAATGTATTTTTTTACTGCCTCAGGAGCTCCAGAAAGCCTGGCAGCCAGTGTTGCCCCCCCCACCTTACCGATGATACGCGCAGTTAAATAAATAAATGCTATCAGCAGAAAACTAAGGGAACCCATCTCAGAAAATCTAATTTCTGTACCAGCAATTATAAAAAATACGGCATAAAGTGGTATAGTCAGTGTATCCATTTCTTCTGAAATTTGAAGGTTCTTTTTGGCAAAGTTCCTAACAGCAAAGCCAACTGCAAGATTGGCAATTAAAGGTGAAAAGCCCAGAAAAATAGAGACTGAAGAACTTAAAGTGATTGTGGTTACAACAGTTAATATTTTTCTCGTTTTTTCATTAAATCTAGTTAACAGATACTGAGCTGTATAGCCAAAGGCTAAACCAATAATAATGGCTCCAAATATTTCGATTAAAGGAAACACAATTATTTCACTTATATCAATCGCTCCGCCGCCGCTGTACTGTAAATAAGCAATTGGATTGATCAGCGAGAAAATTATTAAAGCAAAAGCATCATCCAAACCCACAACAGCCATAATGGTTGAGGTTAAGGGCCCTTCAGCATTATATTCTTTTAAGACCATTACTGTTGCAGCTGGTGCAGTAGCAGAAGCAATGGCACCTAAAAGCAGAGCCATATAAAGCGGCCATCCAATTAAATAAATAGCTGTAGTAACAACTGCAAATGCTGCCACAGATTCCATTAAGGCTATCGCGAAGATACTTTTACCCAGGCGTCTCATTGTTTTAAGTGAAAGTTCACTCCCGATAGTAAAAGCAATAAAGGCCAGAGCAATATTGGTAATATAATCTAAATTAGCCAGAATTAAAGTATACATATTTGACATTTCTTGATCAATCAGCGGAAAAAGCGAAATGATATCCGGACTCAATAAAATTCCCAGAAATACATAACCTACTACAATCGGAACTTTATACCTTTTAGCAAGTAATACTATTAAAAAAGCAAAGAGCAGGAATAAAGAAATCAAATAAATTTCTTTATTCGCTATATTATTAATAACCAGCCATTCTTCCACCTGATGTGGAGCTAAAGACATTAAATCATCCATGATTTACACCTCATTTCATTCTATTTTGCTTATATAAATTATAAAATTATAAATAGATAATGATTATCAATCAGCTTTACCATTCCCAGCCTCATCTAATAAGTAATGCAGCAGGTTAGATCTTTCGATAAAACCTCTTAGAAAACCATTTTCATTAATTACAAAAAGCAGGGATTCTTTATTGTTAAGCATAATGTCAGCCAGTTTTTTCATATCACTGTCTTCTTTAACCGCATCCCGGTTGCGGGACATATACTTCTCGACCTTTTCGTCCTTAACATATTTTAAATTCTCTACAGCTTCATTAACCTCATAAAAAAGACGGCTGCTGTCTAGAAAACCAAAACTCTCTGGAATTATGTTTTTAAGTATATTATTACTATAAATAGTTCCCACAAATAGGTTTTGATTATCAACCACAGGCAGTACAGACTGCTCTGATCTATACATTAAAATTATTGCCTTGCGAATACTGTCCTCCGGAGTAACTGAATTCATAGTCCGGACCATATAATCTCTTACATTACTCATTTTTTACACCTCCAGCTTATTGATTTCCAGTCGATCAAGACAGGCATTATAATTTTCTCTATCCTTTAAATAAATTTCTTTATTCTCTGCTATCCACAGAGCAGCTGCTCCACCGCGTCGATTGGCCTCTAAAAAGTCAAAATCATCTGTTTTAAAAGCATAATCAAGATAGCCTGTATTATAAGCATCACTGGAACCAAGCCAGTTAACAATACAGTATCCTTTAGGTGAGAGCTGATAGACATCTCCATTTCTATCAAAAAGCAGACGGTCACAGTGAAAGGGAATCATTACTCTTTTTGCTCCCCTTTTTTGAATTTCTTTTCCTGCTTTAATGTAATCTTCTTTATCATTCATTTCCATATCCAGAATTGTTTTGTGGTGCTTAAAATAAGGTGTCACTACATCGGGATTTGACTCTAAGGCCAGCTTTAAAGCTTCACCACTCGCCTGCAGAAATACATGTTTACCTTTATCTTTGGCAATTTTTATCAAGCGCTGATAGATATCAAAATCTACTCCCTCAGGTACTGAACCTGAAATTAAAATACAATTACTCTCGGAAATTGACCTTTTAAAACGAACAATTAATTCTTTTACATCTTCTTTTTCTACCCGGTAAGTATAATCGTTATACTGGGTATAGGTTGCAGGATCCCGACCAATTATTTTAACATTATTTCTAATTTCACTTTCAGTATAAATATAGTTGCTGATAATATCCTGTTTCTGCACCATTTTTTCGAAAAACAATCCCTGTTTGCCGCCAACAAAACCAATATTTTGCACATCCTTATAGCCCAGAGACTTAAAATTAATTGCACTAATTAAGCCTTTTCCACCCGGGTAAATCTTTAAGTCTTGATCATTATAAATAAACTGGTTTTTCATGACTTCATTTTTATCAACAAAATATTCGCGGTCAATAGCTGGATTCAGCGTTACTGTTGTAATCATTTTTTTCACCACCTTATTTTTTTGAAAAGCAAAAATTGACTTTTAAAACAGAAAACCGCTGAAATATCAGCGGCAGGTTTTATTTACTCAGA
Organism: Halanaerobium saccharolyticum; assembly: GCF_003259895.1. Lineage (GTDB taxonomy): Bacteria > Bacillota > Halanaerobiia > Halanaerobiales > Halanaerobiaceae > Halanaerobium > Halanaerobium saccharolyticum_A. The sequence continues at coordinate 96,514 of NZ_QLME01000006.1, forward strand.
TACTTTATTTATTGAAGCTCCAACTCCTCGCAGCTTCTTCTCTATATTTTCATACCCACGCTCTACATGATAGATATCCTTGACCTCTGTTTCTCCTTCGGCAGCCAGCCCGGCCAGAATAAGTGCAGCTCCTGCCCGCAGATCTGTAGCTTTTACTTCGGCACCAGTCAGGCGGCCCGGTTTGATGAGAGCACTGTGTCCATCAATTTTGATTTCTGCTCCCATTCTCTTCAGCTCATCTACATGCATAAAACGATTTTCCCAGACTGTTTCGATAATTAAACTCGTCTCATCAGTTTGAGTCAATAAAGCCATCATTTGAGACTGCATGTCTGTAGGAAAACCCGGGTAAGGCAGTGTTTTAACATCAACCGCCTTTAAGTCATTCCCTGCTTTAACCCTGACACCTGCTATGTCTTCTTCTACAGTAATGCCCATCTCATGCATTTTAGCAATTAATGGTTTTACATGTTCAGTCAGTACATTGCGTACAAATACATCTCCACCAGTGATAGCAGCCGCTATCATATATGTACCAGCCTCGATCCGATCAGGTATGATTCGATGTTCAACTCCATGCATCTCATCTACACCTTCAATTTTGATGATATCTGTACCTACACCTTTAATATTAGCTCCCATCACAGTCAAAAAGTTTGCCAGGTCGACAATTTCTGGTTCCCGGGCAGCATTTTCGATAACTGTTTTACCCTCAGCCCGGCTGGCAGCAATCATAATATTAATAGTAGCCCCTACACTGGGATAATCAAGATAAATCTCTGCTCCTTTTAATTGATCAGCCTTTACATCCACAACTCCATGGTCTAAATTAACCTCTGCTCCCAGAGCCCTGAAACCCTTAAGATGAAGGTCGATAGGACGATTACCAATATTACAACCTCCGGGAAGGGTGGTTCTGGCATGACCTGATTTGGCAAGCATCACTCCCAGTATATAGTAAGAAGCACGCAGTTTCCTTGCTAAATCATGATCTGCTTCTGTTTTAATTTCTCCAGTTGGATCAATCTGAATCCTATTTTTATTTCTTTCTATTTTTGCACCCATATCTTCAATAATACTGCATAAATTGGTGACATCTCTAAGTCGCGGAATATCATCTAGCACAACCTGAGAATCAGCAAGTAAAGATGCAGCTATAATTGGTAAACCTGCATTTTTTGATCCCCCAACTTTAATTTCTCCTGCAAGTGGATTTAAACCCTGAATAATATACTTGTCCACTTCTAAAAGCCCCTTTCTAAAATAAATCATTCCTTTAAATACTATAAAATCGAATTAAATTTCATTATTTAATCATTGATAAATGTCAGTTATTTATTTTGACAGCCTATACAATCTGTACCAGTTAATTTATCGAATATGCCGGCCTTTTTGTAATTTATTTTTTCTTCCGGCGCTTTTTCCATTAATTCCTTCCAACAATCACTGCAGAGCAAAGAGCCTGCATTCCTTATAATGTTATCAGATAAACCTTTTTTTTGCAACTTTTCTTGTCGATCAGGAATCCGTCCAAACTGCTGGGTTACTGCATCTTTCCCGGCAACTGCCAGAGCTACATTTCCCCGGAAGTCGGGAGAGTTTTTTCTATTAAATCGAAGCCCTTCTTCCCGGGCCCATTTTATATAATCTGAGATACATTTTTTATCAATATCTCCTCTAATTATCAGCTTATTTGCCTCTTTACTTTTTAAAGCATCTTTTACCTCAGGGTATAAAGCTCTTTCTTTAATCTGATCCTCTGTCAAATAAGCAATAACTCGTTCTGCATATTCACCCAGAAATCTATTTTTTTCACCTTTTTTAATTTCAGTCGGACCAAAAGCTCCCTCACGGGCTTTTCGCTCTAATTTACTTTCATTATTGTTTGGCATAATTATACCCTCCTCTTAATATTTTAACACTTTCAGTTCGAGATGTACACCTACCGTTTACCGAACCAATATTCGGAAATAAATAAAGTAAATAGAAAGAGAAAAGAGCCCTGGTTAGGGCCCTTTAATTATACAATAAATATTCTATTTAAAGCCTCCCGACTTTTTTCGACATAAATCGGGCGGTTCACGGTGCGTGCACATAAACGAACATTTTCAGTTATAAACGATCATAACCGTGATCATGGTGCCCGGCTGCTTTGAGACGCGCCAGGGCCCGATCATAGGCTGCTTCGGCACGGGCAAAATCAACATTTTCGTGACCTTTTTCCAGCTTTTCTTCCGCCCGTTCCCGGGCAGCTTCTGCCCGCTCAATATCAATTTCTTCCGGCAGCTCAGCTGTTCTGACCACCAGATTAATCTGATCAGGCTGAACTTCCATAAAACCGTTACTGATAGCTATCTGAGTTTCCTCACCCTCTTTAACAACTCTAACAGTTCCAATTTTCATTGCTGTTACTAAGGGAGCATGTTTGGGCCAGATACCGATCAATCCATCAATAGCTGGTGCTTCTATCAAGTCTACCTGTTCACTGTAGACCAATTTTTCCGGAGTTACTACATCAAGCTTAATTTTTGGTGCAGCAGCCATTGGCTACTCACCTTCTTCCAGCTGTTTAGCTTTTTCTACTGCGTCTTCGATTGTACCTACCATATAGAAAGCTTCCTCCGGCAGATCATCATAACGCCCTTCTAAAATTCCTTTAAATCCGCGAATTGTATCATCCAGTTCTACATACTTACCTGGAGTTCCTGTAAACTGCTCAGCAACAAAGAAAGGCTGAGATAGGAAACGTTCAATCCGACGAGCTCTATTTACAACAATTTTATCTTCTTCAGATAATTCATCCATACCCAGAATGGCGATAATATCCTGTAAGTCTTTGTATTCCTGTAAAATCTCCTGTACCTCACGAGCAACATTATAATGTTCATCTCCCAGAATTCTGGGATCAAGAATATTAGAAGTTGAATCAAGTGGGTCAACAGCAGGATAAATTCCTTTTTCCACAATATCTCTTGAGAGTACTGTTGTAGCATCTAAGTGAGCAAATGTGGTTGCAGGAGCAGGGTCAGTCAGGTCATCTGCAGGTACATAAACTGCCTGAACAGATGTGATTGAACCTTTCTTGGTTGAAGTAATTCTCTCCTGTAAGGTACCAACATCATAAGCAAGTGTTGGCTGATAACCTACCGCTGAAGGCATTCTACCTAAAAGTGCAGATACTTCAGAACCAGCCTGAATAAAACGGAAAATATTATCAATAAATAATAATACATCCTGACCGGCCTCATCACGGAAATATTCAGCCATTGTCAATCCTGTAAGACCAACCCGCATCCGGGCTCCAGGTGGCTCATTCATCTGACCAAAAACCATGGCAACCTTATCTAAAATATCGGCTTCCTGGAATTCCAGCCAGAGGTCATTACCTTCTCTGGTTCTTTCTCCTACACCGGAGAATACAGAATAACCACCGTGCTCTGTCGCTATGTTATTAATTAATTCCTGGATAAGTACCGTTTTACCTACACCAGCACCACCAAAGAGACCAACCTTACCACCACGAGTATAGGGCGCTAAAAGGTCAATAACTTTAATTCCAGTTTCGAAAAGTTCTGTTGATGATTCCTGCTCTTCAAACTTTGGAGCAGGCCGGTGAATAGGCATTCTTTCGTCTGTCTCTACCTCACCACGATTATCAATTGTCTCTCCTAAAACATTAAATACTCTTCCGAGAACTGCTTCACCAACCGGGGTACTGATTGGATCTCCTGTATCTACAGCTTCCATTCCTCTTACAAGTCCATCTGTGGAAGACATAGCAACTGTTTTTACTCTGTCATCACCCAGCTGCTGCATTACTTCACAGGTTAAATCTATGTCATTTTCTTCATTTTGTATTTTGATAGCATTGTAGATCTTAGGTATATTACCATCCGGAAATTCGATATCAACTACCGGTCCGATAACCTGAACTACTCTACCAATGTTCTGGTCACTCACGCAAATTCCTCCTTTAATAAAACTTTATTTAAGTGCCTCTGCTCCACCAACAATTTCTGTGATTTCTTTAGTGATTTCTGCCTGACGGGCTCTGTTATATTTCAATGTCAATTTATCGATCATTTCGTTTGCATTTTCAGTTGCAGAATCCATGGCAGTCATCCGGGCACCAAACTCACTTGCTTTAGACTCTAAAAGAGCTGAATAAATTACATTAATTAAATACTGCGGTAAAATATTAGCAAAAACTTCAGCCGGGGAAGGTTCAAAAATATAATCTACATATTTTTTTGCTTCTGCTTCCTCTCCCGCTGTTTCCGCATCCATCTGCTCCTGCTCCTCAACTTCAGCCGCCTCTGCCTCTGCTTCTTCCTCAAATTTTTCTACAGGTAAAAGCTGCATAGTTTTTACTGACTGACTGATAGCGGAATTAAAGTGAGTATAAACTAGTGATACCTTATTAACATCTTCTGCTTCAAAATGATGAATAATCTCGTCAGCGAGATTGTTGGAAAAACCATAACCTGGATAATCATCAAGCTGAACATATTCGGCCATGATATCTGTCTCAAGGCGGCGGAAATAGTCACGAGCCTTACGGCCGAGAACCATTAAAGAAACCTCTTCTTCTGTTTCCACAATCTCTTCAGCTGCATCAATCACCTTATGATTATAGGCTCCACAGAGACCTCTATCACCTGTAATAACAATTACTAAATGTCTGCCGCCCTCTCTTTCTGCTAAAAGTGGATGAGTCGCTTCTTTAGTTCTGGTAAACACACCTCTTAAAACTTCCACAGTTTTATTGAAAAAAGGTCGGGCATCTTCTGCTCTATCCTGAGCATTTTTCAGTTTGGCGGCAGCAACCATTTTCATGGCTCTGGTAATCTTTTGAGTGTTTTTAACACTCCCTATCCGCCTCTGAATATCGCGCATATTCTGCATTGTTATTTCACCTCAGCTTCCTCTGCTTCGGTATCAGCTTCGCTAGAATCCATATCTACAATAGTATTTTTTTGAATCTGGAACATATCTTTGAATTCTTTAACCATCTCATTTAATTTTTCTTTCAGCTCATCAGATAATTTTCCTGATTCAACAATTTCTTCTTTTACTTCAGCATAATTGCTGTCGATAAAGTTAAGATATTCTTCTTCAAATCGTCCTAAATTATCAACTGGAAGATCATCTAAATGACCATTTGTTACAGTATAAATAATGATAACCTGTTCTGCTACCGGCATTGGTGAATACTGGTTCTGTTTTAGAATCTCTACAATTCTTTCTCCACGGGCCAGTTTCTGCTGAGTAGCTTTGTCAAGGTCAGATCCAAACTGGGAGAAAGCCTCAAGCTCACGATACTGAGATAAATCCAGTCTCAATGTACCGGCAACATCCTTCATTGCCTTAATCTGAGCATTACCACCAACACGAGATACAGAAATACCTACGTTAACAGCCGGTCTTACACCTGAGAAGAATAACTCACTCTCAAGATAAATCTGACCATCAGTAATCGAAATTACGTTGGTCGGAATGTAGGCGGAAACATCTCCAGCCTGAGTTTCAATGATCGGCAGAGCAGTTAAAGAACCTCCACCTAAATCATCATTCAATTTAGCTGCACGCTCTAATAACCGGGAGTGTAAGTAGAATACATCACCAGGATAAGCTTCACGTCCAGGTGGTCTTCTTAAAAGAAGTGACATGGAACGGTAAGCCACCGCATGTTTGGAAAGATCATCATAAATAATCAGCACATCTCTATCATCTTCGTACATAAAATGCTCACCCATAGCACAACCGGCATAAGGTGCAATATATCTAATTGGAGCTGGCTCACTTGCAGTAGCAGAAACTACTATAGTATAATCCATTGCTCCTTCTTCTCTCAGTCTTTCTGTAAGCTGAGCTACGGTTGAATTTTTCTGGCCGATAGCCACATAAATACAGATTACGTCATTATCTTTCTGGTTAATAATTGTATCAATACCAATTGCTGTTTTACCAGTCTGACGGTCACCGATTATTAGCTCACGCTGACCTCTTCCAATTGGAGTCATCGCATCAATTGATTTTAAACCTGTCTGCAGTGGTACTTCTACAGGCTGACGCTCAACTACACCAGGTGCTTCCGATTCTACTGGACGATATGTATCACTGTCAATTGCACCTTTTCCATCAAGCGGCTGTCCAAGTGGATTAACAACTCTTCCTAAAAGAGCATCTCCAACCGGAACCTCAACCACCCGACCGGTGCGTTTTACATCATCACCCTCTTCAATTAATGTTTCATCACCGAGTAAAACAACCCCGATATTATCTTCCTCTAAGTTCAGTGCCATTCCGAAAACTTCATTGGGAAATTCCAGAAGTTCTCCGGACATAGCATCCTTAAGACCGTAGACATGAGCGATACCATCACCAACATCTAATACAGTACCGACACCCACGGATTCTAATTTTTGTCCGTAATTTTCTATTTCTTTTTTTATAATCGAACTTATTTCTTCAGGTCTCAGTTTCAAATTAATTCACCCCTAACTTACTTACTGGAATCGATTTTAGCTTCTGATTTAATGAGTTAAGCTCATTGCGCAGACTGCCGTCAATAATATAATCTTCAATTTTTAATACAATACCAGCAATAATTTCTTCATTTACATTATTTTTTATCTGAATATTATAGTCTACCAGTGAATCTAATTTTTCTTTTAATTTATCAAGTATAGAATCATCTAATTCTACAGCTGATGTAACTTCTACATGCATAATACTTTCCGCATCATCAACAAGTGTGTCAAATTCTTTAATAATTGATTCCAGAAAAAATTCTCTTCTTTTATCAATTAAAATATACAGAAAATGCAAAATATCCTCGTCAAGTTCTTCAGCAAAGATCTTCCCCAGAATCCTCTTTTTATCCTCAGGAGTTATCCGCTGATGAAAAAGAAGTTCATTTAAATCTTCATTATCCTCTATCAGCTGCCAGAACTCAGACAGATTTTCTTTTAATTCTAAAAGATTATCATGGTCTTTACCCAGCCCAAATAAAGCTCGACTGTACTTAGACGCTACTTCATTTCTCATTGCAGCTCACCCAGTTTCTCTTTATCCAGCTGATCTATAAAGTTCATAATCATCTGCTGATGTTTATTCTCGTCTAATTGCTCCTGGATTAGTTTGTTTGCTGCCTGAACTGTGTAATCAGCAATATCGTCTCTAAGTTCAGCTGCTGCTTCTTTTTTCGCCTGTTCAATTTCTTCTAACTTTTTGGCCTTTAAATTATCAGCCTTTTCTTCTGCGTTATTTATAATATCTTTAGCTTTTTTGTTGGCTCTACTTTCTGCTTTATCTACAATTTTTTGAGCCTCATTATGAGCATTTTTAAGTTTCTGCTCGTATTCTGCTTTAATTTCTTCCGCTTCTTTTCTTGTCTCTTCGGCTTCATCCAGATCACTGTTGATCTGATCAGCTCTTTTATCCAGTATTTCTTTTACTGGAGAATAGAGATATCTTTTTAATAAAAACATTAAAACAAAAAAGTTTAATAACTGCCATAACATTGTAGTGTTAATATTAACCAAGAGTACATTCACCTCCTGAAAGATAATTCAGGCTTAATTTCCGCCCAAAATATTTATACTCAAAATTTTATAAAAATCGGCAGCAAAATATGCCGATTTTATTAACGGCCCATCATTTAAGATGGGCTATCAAACAAATAATATAGTAAGCACTATTAAGTCAGGAGAATTACTCTCCCGACTTAACTACAGACTTAAACTATATTGTAAAGATTAAAACAATGGCAATAACCAGAGAATAAATGCCTGTTGACTCAGCAACAGCCTGACCTAAAAGCATAGTTGTAATAATATTACCTCTTGCTTCAGGATCTCTAGCTACAGATTCTACAGCTTTACCAGCAGCATAACCCTGACCAATACCAGGACCAATACCTGCAATCATTGCAAAACCTGCTCCTAAAAGTGCGGCTGCTCTAATAATTGTGTCAATAACTTCTGGTGAAAATTCTACCATTATAATTTCCTCCTTTCAATATTAAAAAACAAGAATTCTTATTTATACTCATCAATTTTACTTTGAAAAGTATCTTTAATTAAATCAATAACTGACCAAGAAATCACAACAAATTTAATCATAAATAAACCTACTGCAGCTGCCAGAAAATTGAGCCTGGCATGTCTAACGGCAGTAATCAGTACCAAAAAATAGAGGGCATATTCTAAAAAATATCTGTTTCTGATAAACTTCTCAGCTGATTCTTCTTCCATACTTAATGCCCTGATTATGTTATTATATTTTAATCTGAGCAGAAGAGTGGCAATTACCAGGCCAAAAACAAAACCCAGGGTAATATCATATTCTCCTGCCAGTAAAGAAGATATAATTGGCAGTAAAGAAATCAAATAAGTTTTTTTCAGGATTTCTTTCTGTACTTTATGTGGATTATCAATATCTTTCATCTATTACTCCTTAATTATTTAGTCCTCGCTTATTCGGGAACTAAATTCCAAAAATCAAAAAGATCGCAATAACCAGAGAATAAATACCAGTTGAAGCTGATATTACCTGTCCCAGCAGCATAGTTGTAATAATTGGACCTCTAGCCTCAGGCTGTCTTCTGACAGCAGATGTTGCTTTACCGGCAGCAAAACCCATTCCAACTCCGGGACCAACTCCTGCAATCATCGCTGCCCCTGCAGCAATATAAGAGACAGTTGTAATAACTGTACTGGCCACTTCGGGTGAAAATTCTATCATGATTTGCCTCCTTTCTCAAGACTAAGACTTAGCAACTGAAATATAGGCAATAGCAACCATCCCAAAAATCAGAGCCTGAATCGCACCAACAAATATCCCAAACCAGGCATGCAGTGGTACCGGAATTAAAGCCGGGGCCGCCTGATAAATAAGGGTAATAATTATACCTCCACCCACAATGTTACCAAAAAGACGGAAAGAGTGAGAAATAGGTTTTGCTAATTCTCCTATAATATTAATTGGAAGCAAAAAGATTACCGGTTCGGCAAAACCTTTTATATACCCCCAGACACCATACTCTCGCATGCCTTCGTATTGAGTTACAACAAAGACCACCAGCGCCAGTCCCAGGGTAGTATTTAAATCTCCAGTCGGGTTGGTGACACCCGGTACAACTCCAATCAAATTACCCACACCGATGTAAATAAAAATAGTGGCAATAAAAGGAAGGAATCTCCAGCCTTCTCCCGGCAGCATAGGTTCAATCTGTTTATAAATTATCTCTATTATAAACTCAGCTACATTTTGCTTGCCATTAGGACGGAGAGTCAAACTGGTAGTTAAATACTTAGCTCCTATCAAAATAATAATTACAGAAACCCAACCTACAATCAGGGTGTCCGTAATCGGTAAATAATCTTTTCCAAAAAGATAAAATAATATCTGTGGACCTGGATTCAAAATTCTTCCTCCTCTCATAAAAATAGTTTAAAAATAATAAAAGTTAATTTATCTAAAATAACTTTAATCAACCAAAATTAGTAAAAAATATTAATTTAATCATCAAAAGTTGAAATTAACAATTTATAAACAGAATAAAAACCAGCGGCAAGACCAACAAAAAGCCCACTTAGTTTAAAAAATAAATTAAAATTGAAAAAATTATCAATTACATAACCAAGACCGAAACCAATTCCTGCTGAAATAACAATTACCAGTCCAACTTCGGTCAGCAGTGATAAAGCACGCATAATTTGATGCCAATTTTTGTTATCCATTTTTATCTTACCTTTGTCATATTTTATTATATAAAGACTAAAGTTGCAAGCTAAATTGTGAATTTAACAACAAAGTTTTTAAAAGAACAAGTTTTTTACTACAGTCTCTATTTTATATTTTCAGCCAACTAGATTCTGTAAAAAACCAACAAATAGTTGAGTAATTTGCTCATATAAATTAGCTTTCAATCCAATTAGCCGTCTTCCAGAGAACAACCTTCTTTGGGAAGTTTAACAGAAAAAATCCCCAGTTTTTTGGCTCCATAAATAATTATTAAAATCACTGAAACAAAGATAATTAAAGCATGATCAAATTTAATCCCGTTAATGACAAAAGCCACTGTTCCCAGGATTGCACTGATCACATAAACTGAGATTACAGCCTGTTTCTGGTTCATTCCAATTGCCAGCAGCCGATGATGAATATGTCCATGGTCAGCCTCTCCAATTGGACGATCATTAAAAATTCTTCTGATAATAGCAAAGGTAGTATCCATAATTGGAATTGCCAGAGCCAGCATCGGCACAAAAATGGTCACCGCTGCCGCACTTTTTAAGGCCCCGGTAATCGAGACAGCTGCAATAATATAGCCGATAAACATGGAGCCTGTATCCCCCATAAAAACTTTAGCGGGATTAAAATTGTATTTTAAAAAGCCAAAACAGCTCCCGGCAAGTAAAACTGCCAGCATTGGAGCCACAATTTGATTTTCCTGCAGCGCAACCGCAAAAAGAGTTAAAACTGCGATAATCGAAACTCCTGCTGCCAGGCCATCAAGACCATCAATTAAATTAATAGTATTAATGATACTGACAATCCAGAAAACTGTAAAAGGAACTGTATAAACACCAAGATAAATAAAGCCGCCAAAAGGGTTAGTGATAAAATTAATTTTCACACCATAATAAATTAAGATTAAAGCCCCTATTATCTGACCAATAAATTTTAAAGGAGCAGAAATTTCGAATTTATCATCCAGCAGACCTAAAATCAGCATAAAAGTTCCACCAATAATGATGCCTTTAATTGTCTGATTGGCAGGCAGAAAAAACCTGAGAGGTATCATAAAGGCAAGATAAATTGCCGTTCCTCCTGCTGTAGCAATAACCTTTTTGTTTATTTTTCTTTCTCCAGGCTGGTCAATAAAATTAAAGCGATGAGCCAGCTTGATCACAACTGGAGTTATTGCTAAAGATAATATTAAAGTGATTATAAAAGCAGCCAGATAAAGCAATTAACTTACCTCCTTTTCTACGGTACCGGGTACTTGTAAAAATATTCCATTGATTAAACAAATAATTTTTTTGGGATATTTTTACAAGTACCCGGTACCTACATTTTTTTACTTAGTACCGTAAAGTCTATCCCCTGCATCACCAAGACCGGGAACAATATAAGCATGATCGTTTAATTTTTCGTCCAGAGCACCTGCCCAGATATCAATATCAGGATGTGCATCCTGAATTTTCTTAACTCCCTCCGGAGCTGCAACCAGAACCATTAATTTAACACTGCGCGGATTTCTATCTTTAATAAACCTGATTGCTTCCATAGCTGTATTACCGGTGGCCAGCATGGGATCAACTACCAGTAAATCTCTTTCCTGAACATCAGTGGGAAGTTTACAGTAATACTCAACAGCTTCCAGGGTTTCTGGATCTCTATATAAACCAATATGACCAACCCGGGCAGCCGGAATCAGCTTCAGGACACCATCAAGCATCCCCAGACCTGCTCTTAAAATAGGCACAATCCCCAATTTTTTACCAGCTATCATCTTAAATTTACCTTTGGTAATTGGAGTTTCAATTTCTACATCTTCTAAAGGCATATCTCTTGTTACCTCATAGGCCATTAAAGTTGCTACCTCATCAGCCAGCTCTCTAAATTCTTTGGGCCCGGTATTTTTGTCCCTCATTATTGCAATTTTGTGTCTGATTAACGGATGGTCCATTACATGTAATTCACTCAAAATTATTTCTCCCTTCATATATAATATTATTCTACTAAAAGAGGCTTAGTCCTCCTCAATTAACTCAATATTTTTTAGTTTTTTCAATGAAAACCTTAAATTCTCCTGGATTTCATCTCTAGTTTTTCGATATACTGCTTCGGAAAGACCAAAAGGATCCTGAATGTCTCTGGAATCAGTATCCAGCTCACTTAATTCTTTTAAAGTAAAAATCTTATCGGCTAAATCTGGATGCCTCAGAACCAGAGCCCGACTGTGCTTGCGGGTCATAGTTATTATTAAATCTTCCTGACCCAGTTCAATCTCATCTATATTATGAGAAATATGCTCTGAAAGATCAATATTTAGTTCCTTCATCACAGAACTTGCTTTTTCATTGGCTTCAGCACCTTTAACAGCCGAAATTCCAGCTGAAAGAACTTCCCATTTTTTCAATTTGAGTTCTTCATTTTCTGAGATCAAGTCTTTTAATAAATACTCTGCCATTGGACTTCTACATGTATTTCCCGTGCAAACAAATAAAATCTTTTTAATTGTCTCCACCTCCTGGCTGAGAATAATCATCAGCAGCGGCAGCCTTATAAATCCTGTTCATTACGGCTTCACCGATACCTTTTGTCTCCAATTCTTCAATGTAAATTTCTTTGACACTCTGATCAGCATCAAGTTTTCTCAATAAATCAAAAAGTTTCTGGGCCAGTTCTTCCGGTTTTGCATGATTGAAAACTTTTAAAATCTTTATTTTTTTATCTGCAAGTTTTTTTCTATCAATTTTGCTTTCTCTGGCTGTTATCAGAGCAATCTTTTTGCTTTCTGCTCTTTTTAAAGCCTGATTTAAGACTGAAATTTTATCTTCAAAATTAAAAATATATAATTTTTTCTGAGGAGCATAATGCCTATATTTCATTCCTGGAGATAAAACCTGCCGGTCTTTAAGTTCAGCCGCTAATATTACATCTTCTCCCAAAACTCTAGAAATTTCTCTGCGGCTGACACCTCCCGGACGCAAAACTTCAGGCTGCTCTCCCCGGAGATCAATCACTGTTGATTCCACCCCGAAATGAGAGGGGCCTCCGTCAAGAATTAACGGTATTTTTCCTTTTAGGTCATTATAAACATGTTCAGCTCGAGTTGGACTGGGAAAACCAGATGTATTGGCGCTTGGGGCTGCCAGTGCCAGACCCGAACGTTCTATTACGGCCAGCATCAGAGGATGAGCCGGCATCCGGACTGCTAAAGTCTGCAGCCCAGCAGATGTTACAGCAGGCACCTTCTGATTTTTAGAAAAAATTATAGTCAGAGGGCCCGGCCAGAATTTTTCCATTAATTTTTCTGCTCTATCCGAAATTTTAGCTGCTGTCAGCTGCTGCAGCTGTGATTTATCAGCAATATGAACAATTAAGGGATTATCCTGAGGACGTCCCTTGGCTTTAAAAATTTTTTTAACAGCTTCCGGATTCATGGCATCTGCAGCCAGACCATAAACAGTTTCTGTAGGCAGAGCAACAATTTCGCCATTTTTTAAGAGATCAGAGGCCTCAATAACTGCCTGATCTTCTTTTAATTTATTTCTCAAAACAGAATCAAGGGCATGTTTTTCAATACTCTCAGACTGAAATTCTTCCCCGTATCCTGTTTTTTTGATTTCGGTTTTAAACTGCATCAGCTTCACCTAACTTTATATAGTGCAGTAATTATTTTTAATTATTTTCAGTCTCAGTTTTTTTAACTGCTTCAAAAACTGCTGAAACAATTCTGTCATTCTCTGCATAATCCTTTTTCACTTCCAGCTGAGACCAGTTTTCAGCAAAAAGTTTGCTGACAGCCTCAGACTGCTGATAACCTATCTCTAAAAAGATTTTCCCACCATTTTTAAGTACTTTTTCGGCTTCCGGTATCAGACGCCGATAATAGTCTAAACCGTCTTCTCCAGCTTCCAGAGCAGTTTTGGGTTCTTTTTTGACCTCAGGCGGCAGTTCTTCCATTTCTGTTTTCGAAATATAAGGGGGATTAGAGACAATAATATCAATCTCTTTAATCTCCCTTTTAATAAACTCTGCCAGCAGATCACTTTTTAGAATACTCATCCGCTCACTTAATTCGTGTTTTTCCATGTTGGAGCGGGCAATTTTCAGAGCCTGAGGCGAAAGATCAACTCCTACAACTTTAGCTTCAGATAAGTAGTGAGCCAGACTAACTGCGATAGCTCCACTACCTGTGCCCACATCAATAATCTGGGGACTCTGCAGCTCATTCTGACGGCAGTATTCAATAACTGTCTCCACCAGATTTTCTGTATCAGGCCGGGGAATTAAGACCCCTTCCTTTATTTTAAATTCTAATGACATAAATTCCTTTTTTTCAGTAATATAGGCTACAGGAATTCTCTGTGCCCGCTTTTTTATCATTTCTCGATATCTGTCAACTTCAGAACTTTTAAGGGGATAATCATATTTAACATAGAGATTAATTCTTTCCATATCTAAGAGATCTGCCATCAGCACCTCAGCATCCAGACGGGAGCTTTCGATCCCTCTATCAGCCAGAAACTGATCACTGCGTTTAAGAAGTTCTTTAATATTCATTTTAGATCTTCTCCAATCTCTTGATGTTATCCTCCTCAATTAAGGCTTCAACTACCGGATCTAAATCTCCATCAAGAATTTTATCCAGCTGGTGGACAGTCAGATTAATTCTATGATCACTTACTCTCCCCTGTGGAAAATTATAGGTTCTAATTTTTTCGCTGCGGTCACCTGTACCAACCTGAGATTTACGAGCTTCAGCTCTTTCCTTTTGTTTTTCCTGCTCTTTTTTCTCCTGCAGGCGGGCCCGCAGAATACGCATTGCCTTGGCTTTATTTTTATGCTGAGACTTTTCGTCCTGACAGGAAACTGTAAGTCCGGTTGGCTTATGGGTAATTCTAATAGCAGAATCAGTTGTATTTACACTCTGACCACCTGGACCACTGGAACGAAAGGTGTCAATAGTTAAATCATTAGTATTGATATCTACATCGACTTCTTCTGCTTCCGGTAAAACGGCAACAGTAGCGGTAGAAGTATGAATCCGGCCGCTGGACTCAGTCGAAGGAACACGCTGTACCCGGTGAACACCACTCTCGTACTTTAAATATTTAAAGATATCTGTGCCTTCAATTGTGAAAATAATTTCCTTAAATCCACCAGAAGCAGACTCATTGGCACTCATTATTTCTACCTTCCAGCCCTTATTTTCTGCATAACGAGAATACATTCTGTATAAATCGGCTGCAAAAAGTGCAGCTTCATCCCCACCAGCACCAGCTCTGATCTCTACAATAACGTTTTTCTCATCATTGGGATCATCAGGCAGCAGCATAATTGGAAGCTTTTCTTCCAATTTTTCTTTTTTAGGCTTCAGTTCCTCAATTTCTTCTTCAAAAAGGGCCTGCATTTCCGGATCATCTTCCAGCTCCATCATTTCTTCGGCCTCTTCGATACCTTTTTTGGCTTCTTTATATTCTTTATATTTATCTACAATCTTTTTTAACTTGGCATGTTTTTTTAAAAGTTTTTGATATTTGTCACTATCATTGATTACCTCTGGATCACTGAGTTTAGAATTTAATTTTTTGTAATTATCAACCAGTTTATCCAGTTTTTCTTCTAAGTTTTCTAAATCAAACATTTATATTTCACCTCATATTATCTTTAAAATTGGCAGCAGATTATTCCCCTTTAATTGCGTGACAGCTTCTACAGCGAGCCTCATAAACCTCAGATGCTCCAACTAAAATTACCGGATCATCTGCTGCTGCTGGCTCTCCATCAATTAAGCGCTGGGTTCTGCTTGCAGGTTCTCCACACTGGATACAAATAGCATGCAGTTTGTCAACATATTCAGCTCGGGCCATTAATTCCGGCATCGGTCCAAATGGCTGATTGCGAAAATCTCTATCCAGACCAGCTAAAATAACTCTGATCCCTCTGTCAGCCAGATTTTCACAAATTTCTACTAAATCTTCATGAAAAAATTGAGCTTCATCAATACCTACTACATCAACTGCAGCATCGATTCTTTCTAAAATTTCTTCCGGATGATCAACTGGTACTGCTTCTATACTGTTTCCACTGTGAGAAACAACATCTTTTTTGCTGTAACGGTCGTCTAAAACAGGTTTAAAAACCTTTACCTTCTGTTTAGCAATTTTTACCCTGCGCAATCTGCGGATCAGTTCTTCACTTTTTCCACAGTACATGGGGCCTGTAATTACTTCGAGCCAGCCGCTTTTTGTAATTTTATACAATTATTCCACCTCATCATTATTATGCTGATCATTATTCTTTAAAATTTCAACTCAAAAACTTACTATTTTATAGCCAGTTAATGAAAATTTTTCTAAAAAAAAAGCAGAGCAATTAAGCCCTGCAGCAGAAAAAAAGGATTTCTGTTCCGTTCTACTCAGCATCTTTCTCAGATTCTTCTTCTGAGCTTTCATCTGAAATCCCATATTTTTTATTAAATCTTTCGACACGACCACCTTTTTTGGCTTTACGCTGTTTTCCTGTATAGAATGGATGACAGCTAGAACAAACTTCAACCCTGATATCTTCTTTAGTTGACTTAGTTGTATAAACCTCGCCGCAGGCACAGGTTATTGTGGTTTCTTTAACGTCTGGGTGGATTCCTTCACGCATCTATATCACCTCTCTTGCATACATAATTATTGTTACACCGATTATTTTATGTCTCAAAAATCGGGCTGAAGACATAAATCTTCACGCTAAGATTTATTATAACACAGGCTTTTTGGCTATGCAAGGAAAAAAGTCAGCTAAATTTCTGCCTGCTTTTGAAACTTCTATTTTTTTATTTGTATATTTATCTCATTTGTTCTTATTTGTTCCTTCGTTGTAATTATACCTGAAACAGTATACTTGCCCTCAGCTAAAGAAACATCTGATTTACCATTATATTCTTTTGTTTCACCTGGTTTTAATTCTAAATGACCTAAAACTTGATAAAACCCTTTATTATCTGACCAAAACTTAACAGTCTCATTTTCTTCATTTTTGATAATTACATCATTCCTCTGGTTAATAATATTTGCTTCCACTTCATCTATCTACTGTATTTACACTTCATATCTTGAATAGTTTTGAACTTCGTTTTGTTCAGCAAACACACCCACAGGATTGTGCCTTTTATACAGTTCGTATTCCTCAGAGCAAAGCTTTGCCTCTAACTTACTGCAGATACACCTCAGGATGTACACCCCTGTCTTCAACTAGCGATTAGCACTATTAACCCCCACATCAGATTTTCACTGAGTAGCGAATATTCATGCCAGATAAACTGATAAAAGCCCCTGAGTTAGCAGGGGCTAATTAATATTAAATGTTTTAATTTACATAATCATAAAGGAAAGTTATACTACCAGTTTCAGCATAAAACTCTTCGGCTACTTCTCCCTCTAACTCTACATTAAACAGACCCGGAATCTTCTCGTCTGTTAGCACAGAACCAGCTGCAAAAGTTTTGTAACCGTCTACATCTTCTATATATTCATTAAAACCAGTAATAGTGTCATTTAAAACCTTCTTATTGGAATCAAGATAAGCAATATCAGAAGTTATCGAATCGCCTGAATTATCAAGAATACTAACACTTTTACCTTCTAGACTATTAGCTGTATCAACTTCAGGAGACTCGTTAATTGAAGCTAAAACCAAACTATCATTCTCAGTAATATCTGTATATGCAAAAATTTCATCAATTTCTTTTTCCGTAAATAATTCTATCACTCTGGTGACTATATTAAATTCAACTCCCAATTCAACCACAGAGGAAACACTGGTGCGATAACCTTCTTCTATAGCTTTCCAGTAATAATTACCTGCATCAAGTCCGGTAAAGAAAGCAAAATAGGCATCATCAGGTGATTCAAACAAATTATCTGCTTTGAATAATAAGTCACCATTATATCCATTATATAACTCAACTTCTGCTTCCGGTAATGGTATGATTTCAGAATCATCATAGGAAGCAATTAAAACACCAAACATATTCTTTGTTATTTTAATATCATAATTATTGATGTGGGACTGGTCCACTGATACTGGCTTAGGATAATGTCCATAAAAACCAATTTGTTCGGTTATATTAACAGTATCATCTCTATTGAATAAATCAACATCAATTTTCCCGTTTCCATTTTCATCATCGTAGGCAAGAACATAATAATCTTTATCTGGATCAACATCATCAAAAACATAACGGTTCTGACTGTCTAAAGAAGATCTGGCATCTGCCTCAGATGGATCTAAGGCTGCTATCTTTTTCTGTGAATCCACCAGTAATACTTCTATTTGCTCACTATCTTTTTCAGCTTCTACAGTACCTGAAATTGAATTAGTAGAAATTATTTCTTCATTATTTCCTAAACCATTATCCTCAACAGTAACATCAGCACCCTCTTTTAGTTGAATAGAATTATTATCACCATTAACTACTAAATTAACTGAATTAGTTTTTGCTGTTAACTGGATTATTACTCCATTACCACTTACTGTTATCCGATTACCATTAAGGCTTCCAGTTATTTTAACTACAGAACTAGTTACGGAAGAAGAACTAATTTCTATATCACCATTAATAATACCTTCATTATTGAATGTAATACCATCACTATCTGATATATTTACTTCTGTAATTTTTCCTTTATTATTAAAGGTATTTTCTGCTACATTCTTAATAGTAGTAGCTCCCTCCACTGTAACATCTTCAGCAAGTGTAAAAGACACTGCCGGATCATTAATAGTTAAATCTCCATCGATAGTACCTTTTTGAATTGCAAATGTCCAAGGATTATTGTTAGAAGGCTGATTCAATAATAAACTACCTATTAAAGTATTATCACTTAGATTAAGTACTAAATCATCTTCTCTATCATTAATTTCAGCATCACCTTCAATTTTGTTCAAAAAATCAATACCTGTAACATCTGAGTTTAAAGCTGCATTTAAATCATCACTATTTTCCACTTCTGTTGTCACCGAAACTGGTATAAGATCATCACTTCCGCCACTATCACAACCTGCCAATAAAAAAGTAAAAGTTATTAAAACAACTAAAAAAGCAAATACTTTTCCCCTGTTTTCAAAAAAATTCATTATTTAAACCACTCCTTTTAAGTTTGTATCTAAAATTAATTAATCAATAAAAGTTTAAATTATCCTTTATATAGATATTACTGACTTAAACCAGATAAGTATACTAAAAAACTTATAACGAGCAGATTTAAACCAGCAAAACAGGATAAATAGAAAGATAATAAATTGAGATTCTTAGAAACACCTGATAGAGAAAAAACTGACAGTACAGTTAGATTAATTAAAAATTATGTGAAAAAATAATATTACTTTAATTCCTTATTCTATATAAAATAGTTGTTTCCTTCTTTTAATATTAAAAAATATAAAATTAGACAAAGTTTGACAATGAAAACAAAAAAAAGACCACCCAACTAATAAAAGTTAAGTGGCTTTTATACTCCTATCCAATTTTTATTCAAAAATTTAGTTCTTAAACACCTTATCCAGCATCTGCAGCAGTTCCTGATTATCCTTAGTATTTTTTAACTGTTTGAGGAAAGTACTCATTAATTCATATTCTGACATATCCTGAGTCTGCTGACGGAGCTTCCAGATAATCTCCAGTTCTTTTTCTCCCAGCAGCATTTCTTCTTTTCTGGTACCGGACCGGTTAATATCAATAGCAGGGAAAAGTCTTCTTTCTGCCAGACGACGATTTAAGTGAAGTTCCATATTACCTGTACCCTTAAACTCCTCATAAATTACATCATCCATCCGGCTGCCTGTATCTACCAGCGAGGTAGCAATAATTGTCAGGCTGCCTCCTTCTTCAATATTTCGAGCTGCTCCAAAGAATCTTTTAGGAAAATGCATCGCTGTTGGATCCAGTCCTCCGGAGAGAGTCCTGCCGCTTGGAGGAATAGTCACATTGGCAGCTCTGGCCAACCTGGTAATACTATCTAATAAGATAACTACATCGTTTTTATGTTCCACCAGCCGCTTTGCTTTTTCTAAAACCAGTTCTGCAACCTGAATATGTTCTTCTGGCGGCTCATCAAAAGTAGAAGCAATAACCTCCGCATCAACCGAACGCCTCATATCTGTTACTTCTTCCGGGCGCTCATCAATAAGCAGAATCATCATCTTGCTTTCTGGATAATTATAGCGAATACTGTTGGCAATCTTCTTTAAAAGCACTGTTTTCCCAGCTTTGGGAGGAGAAACTAAAAGCCCACGCTGCCCCTTACCTATGGGAGCAATCAGATCAATCATGCGCGAGGAAATTTCATTTTTGTGGTATTCCAGCTTGTATCTTTCTTCCGGATAAAGGGGAGTTAAATCCTCAAAATGTGAGCGTTCTCTTGCCTTTTCCGGATCCTGATAATTAACAGCCTCAATTCGTAAAATAGCAAAATATTTTTCACTATCTTTGGGTTCTCTCACCTGACCGGAAACAACATCTCCGGTTCTTAAATCAAAGCGCCGGATCTGAGAAGCAGATATGTATATATCATCACTGGAAGGAATGTACTTTGAAGGTCTTAAAAAACCATAACCTTCACTCTGAATAATCTCCAGTACTCCCTCAGCAAAGATGTTACCCCCTTTTTCTGTTCCTTTCTTTAAAATAGCAAAGATTAAATCCTTTTTCCGCATCTGCGAATAACCGCTGACACCCATTTCCTTTGCTATCTCATGTAATTCTGTAATAGTTTTTCTTTCTAGTTCACTGATGTTAAGCACATCAAGTCCACCTTTCTTAAATTTTCCCTATTTTTTTATAAAATAATTTTATTATACTTAAATTTTAACATGTAGCTTCCTTTTATTAATAATCTACCATTCAAAAAAATCCGGCAGAAACAAAATCTAGAACCCAAATTTACCGCCCACTCCCCAGCAGAGTTTTCTGCCCTTTCTGTATCCGCTGAGTCATTTAAGAATATTATTGCTGCTTAAGTAATTAATTTCAAATTTTGAATAAAGTTTATATTTTTGGCTCTAAACTCTTGTCGAGATAATTTAGTAAATTACCCAGAAAAAGTTAATGATTAGCAGAGTTAAAACTGAACGAAGAACAGGAAGTTCTGAGCTGACCGTGGCACACGAAATGCCAATCGGAGATGATTTAGTATTTTTACTTAGTTAAGAATCTTAGCTTAATCTAAAAATAATACTGGAAGATATTTAAACTATTTTAATAAAATGACTGATTAACTGTAAAGAATAATATTCTTAAATTACGTTTAGCCCGAGCTGAAAGAGCAGATAAACCCCTGCAAAGTAAACAACTGCAGCCGCAATTGCATCCCAGCCCATCAGCATAAAAGATCGGCGAGAACGATAAAATAATCCAATTAACATAATAGTTGCCATCACAATACCCACTGTTGCTGTTAAAATATGAACTATCCGGGCATCATGCAGCAGCACTCCCTGACGGTAAAAAACATCTGCAAAGAATATAACTGTCATATTAAAGATATTGCTGCCAAATACATTTCCGACTGCCATATTATAGGCCCCAATCTTAACAGCAGAAATAGTTGCTACCAGTTCCGGCAGAGAAGTTGCTGCAGCAACCAGAATCGAGCCAATAAAACTCTGATCGATTCCTGTCATGATCGATATCTGGTCAGCAGCAATAGTTAAACGATAACCACTAAAAACAATTACCACTGCACAGGCAGCAAATCCCAGCAGCGCTTTATTTAAAGTATAATCCGGGTTCGGATCCTCCTCTTTAACCGGATCATCAGGATCCAGAGGATTTCTTTTATCATAGCGATAAATCATCCGTACCGTAACAATATAGGTAAGCAGTAATATTATACTATCTACTCCGACACCAAAAACACTTAAATTAAAATTCATAAAATTAGATAAGATAAGACTGAAAACTACTAAAGCTGAAAGTAAGATGCCTACCAGGCCGGAAAGAATATGACTGTAGTTAACTCGGAGTAATAAGGGACCTTTACCCTGAAGGAGATCGGCAAAGGCTAAAATAACAAGATTAAAAGTGTTGCTGCCAAAAGCGTTACCAACTGCTATATCTGGAGCACCAACAATAGCGGAACTTACACTCGTAACCAGTTCCGGCAGTGAAGTCGCCATTGCAATTAAAATTCCACCGATAAAAGCCTGACCCAGACCACTTTTATCAGCAATTATATCACCAAATCGCGATAAATAAGTACCAGAAATAATTATAAAGATTGCCATTAAAATAAATTCTAACCAGAGCTGTGCCAATTAAATCCTCCTTTGTAAATAAAGATACCGGGCACTTGTAAAATATCTCCAATTAACTGCTTTCAGCAATCATTATAGGAAATATTTTACAAGTACCCGGTACCAATATACCAATAATTATCTACCAGGCCATATCATTGCTGCCTAAAATCTTAATTTTTTCTTTAACCTTTTCGGCAATAGCCTCTCTACCGGGTCCACAGTACTTACGTGGATCATACAGTTCTGGTTTTTCAGCAAATATTTCCTTAACTCTGGCAGTAAATACCTGCTGGAAGTCTGTATTTACATTAACCTTGTTGACACCCAGGCTAACTCCTTTGCCTAAATCTTTAGCGGAAATACCAGAAGCTCCATGTAAAACAACTGGCATATCAATTAGCTTTTTGATAGTTTCCAGTCTTTTAAAGTCTAATTCAGGCTCTCCAGCATAAACACCGTGAGCTGTACCGATTGCAATTGCAAGAGCATCGACTCCGGTAGCTTCTACAAATTCTTTTGCCTGATCTGGATCAGTATACATTGCATCCTTTTCGTCAACTGTATGGTCATCTTCTGTACCACCAATTGTTCCTAACTCTGCTTCTACACTAACCCCAACATTATGGGCTGCTTCTACAACTTTTTTAGTCAAAGCAATGTTTTCCTCAAATGGTTTTTTGGAAGCATCGATCATTACAGAAGAAAATCCTGCTCTGATACATTTCATAATACTTTCAAAATCACTACCATGGTCAAGGTGTAAAGCAACAGGGATATCAATATTTTTAGTTGCAGCTTCTACCATCTGCATCACATAATCCATACCAATATACCGAATTGCACCCTCACTTGCCTGCAGGATAACAGGAGAGTTAAGCTCTTCTGCTCCCATCATTATACCCTGTAGGAATTCCATATTATTAATGTTAAATCCACCTACTGCATATGTTCTCTTGTGTGCATCCTGTAAAATATCTGCCATTGGAACTAAGTTCATAATTTATTTCCTCCTTATTAAATATTAATTCAGGGTCTTTTAAAAATTATTTGGTTTTCCCTGAATAGCATGCAGCTGCACTTTATTTAGCTGTCTAAGATTTTTTAAATCATTCTGGTTAACAGCATCTATATTCAAGTGCGAACCACAGTTGTTACAAATTAGTTGAATTTTGTCAGAAAATAATTCTATGTTTATCTCATCACTACCACATTCACAGCTTAAAGCTCCGTCTGCAGCAATGTCATGAATAAAATCAAGTGACTGCAGCATAACATCTGGACTTTTAAAATCATCAAAACCAAGTTCTGCTGCCATTAATTCCAGGTCCTGTTTTTCCTTCTTAATTTCCTCATTAACTAAAGGCGGGGGACCAAAAAATCCCGGATTCAGACCTGTTTCCCTGCAGGAAAGAGGATGTAACCCTTTTGAACGCCAGAATTTCTGAGCAGAAACTGTGAGTTTATGAGCTTTATTACAGTGCAGACAGAAATAATTGATCTGTATCTGAGAATTTTCTTTTCTTTTAAGTGCAGCCTTTTCTGCTCCACAGCTGCAGCTTAGCTGCTTTAATTCTCCTGCTGGTAGTTCAAAAATATTAATTTCTTCCTTTTCCAGACAACCACAGGCAGGACAGCTCAAAGCAATTGTTGTTGAAAGATTGATTAACATTATTTATCCCGGCCTGTAAACTTGCGGCCAGGTCTTCACCTCCTTAACCTAATTATTCTTCATTAGTCCTAAAAATCCTTTTTTCAATCTCAAAAATTAGGTTAAGTGTTCAGACTCTTTTAGCTATCTTCCTTGACAATTCGCTTCATCTCTCTAATTCTAACTCTATGTTCTTCAGTTTTAAAGCATTCCGCAAAAGCTTCACTCTCATACTCATATCCCGCTTTTGAAGCTTCTTCGTACTTTTTATTAACAGCAGTTTTGATCAGCTTTACAGCTTTTGTAGAACGATCAGTTATCTCCAGGGCCAGCTCCCCTGCCTCAGAAAGCAGACTGCGGGGAGTAACTACTTTATTGATCAAACCCAGCTCATAGGCCAGAGCAGCATCAATAATATCACCTGTATATAATAACTCCTTAGCTTCTGCCTCCCCAATCAGGCGCGGCAGCCGCTGAGTTCCACCAAAAGCAGGTATAATACCAAGTTTAACTTCTGGCTGCCCAAAACGGGAGCGGGTTGAAGCAAGACGAATATCACAGGCCAGGGTAATTTCCATACCCCCACCGAGGGCATATCCATCTACTGCTGCAATCACAACCGGGGAGCTATTTTCAATTAAACTGCATAAACGCTGTCCTTTTTGCGATAATTTTTTTGCCTGCTCACTATTTAAGGTTTCCAGATAATCAATATCTCCTCCAACAGAAAAAGCCCTATTGCCTTCCGCGGTTAAAATTACTGCGGCTGCTTTTTGATCTGCAAAAAGTTCTTCTAAAGTTTGAGAGAGCTGATCCAGCAGCTCTTCATTATAGGCATTTAAAACCTGTGGGCGATTAATGGTAACAGTTGCTACTGGTGATTCAAAGTCACATTTAACTAAATCCCCTGCCATGCTTTTTCCCCCTTATTCTTTATTTTTTAGTGCCGCCCTGATAAAGCTGACAAATAAAGGATGTGGTCTATTTGGACGTGATTTAAATTCGGGATGGAACTGAACTCCAACAAACCAGGGATGATCTGGAACTTCAACTATCTCGACCAGCCTCTCATCTGGTGATAATCCACTTAAGACCATGCCTGCTTCTTCGATCTGTTCCCGATAATGATTGTTAAATTCGTAGCGGTGGCGGTGCCTCTCATAGATAACCTCTTCCTGGTAAGCATCACGACTGATGCTCTCTTCCTTCAATTTGCAGGGGTAAAGGCCCAGACGCATGGTTCCACCCATATCTTCAACATCATGCTGATCCGGCATTAAGGCTATTACAGGTTCCTTTTCTTCCTGATCAAATTCACTGCTGTTGGCATCTGCTAACTGCAGTTCATTGCGCGCATACTCGATTACTGCACACTGCATTCCCAGACAGATTCCAAAATAGGGAACCTTATTTTTGCGGGCATATTCTACAGCCTTCAGCTTACCTTCAATTCCACGGTCTCCAAATCCACCGGGAACTAAAATACCGTCTAAGTCTGCCAGCTCTTTTTCTGCCTGGGCTGAGGTCTCCAGTCCTTCTGCATAAATATATTCTATTTCAACTTCACAGTTGTTGGCAATACCGGCATGAGTAAATGATTCAGCAATACTTATGTAAGCATCTGGTAGTTCAACATATTTACCCACTATCCCGATTTTAACCTGATGATCACGATCTTTAATTTTATCCACCAGTTCAATCCAGTTATCCAGATCTGCTTCCTCTACCCTATCTTCTAATTTTAACTTTTTAATTACATTCTCGGCCATACCCTCTTCTTCCAGCATTAAAGGCACTTCGTAAATATGCTCTGCATCAATCAGCTGGATAACATCCTCTTTTTCTACATTTCCAAAAAGAGAAATCTTATTCCTTACTTCCTGAGTCAGCTCCCACTCAGAACGACAGACAACTATATCAGGTTGAATCCCGATCCCGCGCATTTCTTTAATGCTGTGCTGAGTTGGTTTTGTTTTCAACTCACCTGCTGCTTTTAAATAAGGGATCAGTGTACAGTGTAGATAAAGAATATTATCTCGGCCCAGATCATTTTTGAGCTGTCTAATTGCTTCTAAAAAAGGCAGACTCTCGATATCACCGACTGTACCACCAATTTCGGTCAGCACTACATCGGCGTTGGTCTCCCGACCGACTCTAGTGATCCGTTCTTTGATCTCATCTGTGATGTGTGGAATTACCTGTACAGTTGCTCCCAGATAATCTCCCCGGCGCTCCTTCTGGATAACCGATCCGTAAATTTTTCCGGTCGTTACATTGTTGCTCTGGCTTAAATTCGTGTCAATAAAACGTTCATAATGGCCTAAATCCAGATCTGTTTCGGCACCATCATCAGTTACAAAAACCTCACCGTGCTGATAGGGACTCATTGTACCTGGATCATAATTGATATAAGGATCGAATTTCTGAATACTGATCTTAAGACCTCTACTTTTAAGCAGGCGGCCCAGGGAAGCTGCAGTTATCCCCTTACCAAGAGCAGAAACTACCCCTCCTGTTACGAAAATATACTTGGTCATTTTTGCTATCTCCTCCACTTTTAATCTTGAAATTAGTTTTAAGAATTTATTTAAATAAATATTTATTTAAAAAGAAGATTTACTTAGAACTTAATCCGAATCCATTCTAAATAAAATCTTCTTTTATCCATTTTAGATATAACTACATCTGCTCCGGGGCACTGATTCCCAGCAGGGTTAAAACATTCTTTAATACCTGGCGGGCAGCATTGACTAAATAAAGTCTGGCCTGAGCTAAGTTTTGATTATCTGTATTTACCCGACAATTATTATAGAACGAATGGAACGCAGTTGCAAGGTCATAAGCATAAGTTGTCAGATGATGAGGCTGTCTTGACTCGGCGATCATTTTAATTTCTTCCGGCAGTTTAGCCAGCATCTTCATTAAATCAATTTCTGTTTCCTGATTTAAGAGATCAAGGTTTTCAGCGTCAGCTTCCACTTCCGCATTATCTATAATACTGTGAATTCTGGCATGAGCATACTGCACATAATAAACCGGGTTGCTGCTTGATTCTTCCTTGGCAAGTTCCAGATCAAAATCAAGGTGGCTGTCAGTGCTGCGCATTACATAATAATAGCGGGCAGCATCTGTACCTACTTCCTGATTAACATCTTTCATTGTTACAAAACTACCGGCTCTTTTAGACATCGGCATTTTTTTCCCGTTCCTGAGCAGGGTAACCATCTGAACCACAATTACCTCCAGAGTCTCTCGATCATAACCAAAGGCTTCAATTACAGCTTTCATCCGCGGAATATATCCGTGGTGGTCAGCTCCCCAGACATTAATCAGTTTATCAAAACCGCGCTCTAACTTATCTAAATGATAGGCCATATCAGCAGCCAGATAGGTGGGAGAACCATCTGATTTGATAATAACGCGATCTTTGTCATCACCAAAGTCAGTTGACTTAAACCAGAGAGCATCTTCTTTTTCGAAAATATATCCCTTACCCCGCATTAGTTCAATTGCCTGCTCAATTTTATCAGGATGCAGAGTTCGCTCACTAAACCAGTTATCAAATTCAATTCCAAATTCTTCTAAGTCTTCTTCGATATTTTTAAGCATTTCCTGATAGGCATATTCGCGACAAATTTCAAGCCGCTGCTCCTCATCTTTTTCCATTAAATCTGCCCCGTGTTCATCATATAAATCCTGAGCAATTTCTTTTATATAATCACCAGCATAAACATCCTCCGGCATTTCAATTTCTTCACCCAGGATTTCTCTATATCTTAAAAAGGTTGACTGACCGAGGATATCCATCTGATTTCCGGCATCATTGATATAATATTCTCTTTCTACCCCATAACCTGCAGCCTCCATAACTGAAGCAGTTACATCACCAACTACAGCTCCCCGACTGTGCCCCACATGCAGAGGCCCGGTAGGGTTAACAGAAACAAATTCCAGCTGCACTCTTTTGCCTCTGCCAGCATCAATTTTACCATAATCTTCTGCTCTTTTAGTAATAATTTTAAGGTTATTCCAGAGCCAGGCATTTTTTAGTTTAAAATTAATAAAACCCGGGCCAGCAATACTGATTTCTTCTACAATTTCACTTTCAAAATTATCTACGATTATATCGGCAATCTGGCGGGGATTCATCCCTGCCTGGCCTGCTAAAACCATTGCCAGATTGGTAGCATAATCGCCGTGTCCTTTTTCGCGCGGTACCTCAATTGAAACCTCAGGCACCTTTTCTAAGTCTAAATCTCCCTCAAAAATAGCTTTTTTTACACTTTCGACCAGAAAGCTGATTAATTCAGCTTCCACTGCGGCCTGTAAATTTTTCTGCAAAACAATAAACCTCCTAGTGATTTTCATTCTATTATTTTTCTTTTAATACTTTATAATTTATTTTTAAATGGTGTTCAGCATTTAACTCTCCACCTAAAAAGACCTGATAACTAATCCTGATCAGACCTGCATTCTCGCTGATTTCCATTTCCAATCTTTTAGTTTTAACTGCCATTTTAATTTCACCATAGGCAGTTTTAAAATATCCTTCCTGCTTTTTCCCGATTACAAAATCCTGTTTCATAGCTGCAGGTTCCTGTCTTAAAAGCAAAACTCTTTCTCGTTCCGGATCAATCTTGACCACGGTTCGGGCGCCTTCTATACCTTCTGCATCATCCTGATAGCTTAAATAAAGTTTTTCATTTTTAATATAAAATTCGCCCTGGTACTGATTATTTAGCCTCTGTTTTTCCTGATCATCAATTAACTGCTGTACATTTTCTAATTTAATAGAAACATTTTTACTCATTCTTTATTAATTCACTCCAGAATATTATAATTTGAAAAAACCACAGCCCAAATTTTAACTGCGGTTTTTAAATTCTATATTTTAAGATTTTTACCAAATTCTACTGCTGACTGGTGGTTCTTAATTGCTTTAAAATTTTTGACTATACAGCCCTGTGACTCCAGTGCTGACATCACCTTTTTTAAGGATTTATTAGTTGCAAAAAAGCGAGGTTTAACATAGGCTACAGCATCTTTGCCAACAGTTCTTTTTGCTTCGGAAAGAAACTTATTTAAAGATTGATCTATCTTACCCCGAAAAATCCCCTCTGTTGTGCTGCCTGCTACAATCAAATCATAGGGATAAAAGGAGATACCATTACCAATATCTTTAGTGTTTTTCAAATCAACTCTAAACCCCTTGGCTTCTGCCCCTTCTTTAATACCTTCTGCTATCTCCGTCAAATCAGCATCAGGTGTATGTATAATTAATAAACGCTGCACTTATAACCCTCCTTTTTTAATCAATCTTAATTTTATCATAAAACTTTATAATTTTACAGGGTTATCTGCAAGAAAATATAAAAAACCCCTCTTCTGTACTAAAAATAAGAAGAGAGGATTTAAAATTTGATTAAAATTTATTATTTTAAACCTAATTTGTTTACAAGTTTATCCTTGGGCATATATCCTACCAGTTTATCCTGAACCTCGCCATTTTCCATAACTAACATTGTCGGAATGCTCATAACTCCATATCTAGAAGCAGTAGCCTGATTATCATCAACATTTAATTTAACGACTTTAATCTGGTCACCATATTCTCCTGCTACATCCTCTAACACGGGGGCTACCATTCTACAGGGGCCACACCATTCTGCCCAGAAATCAACTAAAACTTTTTTGTCAGCACTTAATACCTCTGTGTTGAAGTTATCATCTGTTACTTTTACCGGTTTGCTCATTATAAAATTTCCTCCTGTTATGTGTTTTGTGAAATTATTTATTTGTACCAGGTTCAAAAATGACTTTTTGTACCTGGTACATGTGAATTAAAATACAAAAACTTTAATTTAGCTGGCTGTTTTTGCTAAATCCTTAATTTTCTTTAAAATTGTTTTGGCTGGAACTGCGCCTACCTGCTCATCTGCACCTGAATTAATAACTGTTTTTGGTACTCCAGATACATTAAAGCTCTCGGAAAGTTCCTCAAACTCCATTGCCTCTACCATTTCTCCTTTGACCCCGGGGTTAAGCATTGCCATCTGATGAGCAACTCTAACCGCGCGCGGACAGTAAGGACAGGTTGGAGTAATAAATACCTGCAGCAGAACCTCAGAATCAATTGCTCTGATTTCCTTTTTCATATCTTCTGATAAGTCAATTCTCTCCTGATCAGACATATCCAGAATATCTTCAATTAAAGAAGTAAACTCATAGCCTGATGGGATCCCATAAAAATGAACTCCACTGTCCTGACCTTCATTATTTAGAAAAATAATCGCCGGTGCTCTATCAACACCTAATTCTTCAGCTTTATCGCTGCCTACTAAATGTTTTTCAAAATTTACTTTTTCATCTAAAGCCGTTACTTCTGTTAAAATTTCTTCTGTATCTGCACAGTACTGACAGCCTTCATCTTTAGAAAAGAAAAGTAAATTAACTTCGTCTTTTAAATGTTTAGAAAACAGTTCCTTAATCTTATTTTTTTCTTCCTGATCGATTTTCGCCATTGTAGATCACTCCCTGAGTATTATTAATTCTAATTATGGCAGTCATTATAATATACCATTTAACTTACAACATTTATTATATACGATATAAAATTAATTAAAGTTAAGCAATTAACATTTTAGTAAATTAAATAAAAACACAGGGGAAGCACCTTCCTGCTCCTCCTGCGTCTTTATAATCTATTTGAGCTTTATTTATCTTTCTAAAAATACATTATAAGCTAAATAAGAATGATAGACATCAGCCTTGCTCACAACTTCGTAGGGAGAATGCATGGAAAGCACAGCCGGTCCACAGTCAACTACATCCATATTGTAATTGGCCAGGAACTGGGCAATAGTTCCGCCTCCACCTTCATCGATTTTACCGAGCTCAGCTGTCTGCCAGATTACACCGGCATTGTTAAAGAGACCTCTGATTTCTCCCATAAATTCGGCGCTGGCCTCAGAAGCTCCACCTTTACCACCAGAACCTGTGTATTTAGAAATAACAATCCCCTTGCCTAAATAGGCAGAATTATGTTTGGCATAAACGTCTGCAAAATCAGGATCATAGGCTGCATTCACATCTGCTGACAGAACTCTGGAGTTCTGCATTACCTGACGCACCAGCAGCTCACTGTACTGATTATAATAAAGGTCAACAAGATTTGCTACCTGGTCCTCAAAGAAATGAGACTGCATACCGGTAGAACCCATGCTTCCTACTTCTTCGCGGTCCATCAGCAGGACTACAGAAGTATACTGAGGTTCTTTTACATCTAAAATTGCCTCTAAAGCTGTATAACTGCAGACCCGGTCATCATGACCATAGCCGGCCAGTAAACCTCGATCAAAACCGGCATCTCTGGTCTTAAATGCAGGAACAACCTGCAGATCAGCACTGATAAAATCTTCTTCTTTAAAATCATATTCGGATTTAAGGTGATTTAAAACAGCAGTTTTAATTTTATCTTTGGCATCTTCATCAGCAACAGGAATGCTGCCGACAACTACATTTAACTGCTCGCCAGTGATTCCCTCACTCATCGATTTTTTCATCTGTTTTTTGCCCAGATGAGGCAGGACATCACTGATAAAAAATACCGGCTCATCCTCTTTTTCGCCGATACTAATCTTGATCTGGCTGCCGTCATCTTTAACAACCACTCCGTGCAGAGCCAGCGGCATTGTTACCCACTGATATTTTTTAACTCCACCATAATAGTGGGTCTTAAACATTGCCATCTCACCATCTTCGTAAAGTGGATTTGGTTTTAAATCAAGTCTTGGTGAATCAATGTGACTGCCGACGATTTTTAGACCTTCCTTTAAATCTTTTTCGCCGATAACAGCCGCCATTAAAGCCCGGGAACGGTTGGCTACATAAACCTTATCCCCTTTTTTTAGACTCTCATACTGCTTAATATTTTTAAAGCCTGCCGCTTCCAGTTCAGCTATCGCAGCACTGGCAAATTCTCTTTCAGTTTTGTTTTCTGTTAAAAATCTGGCATAGTTTTCGTTAAAGGCAAAAACTTCTTTTCTTTCCTCTTCGCCCATTTCTGTCCAGGCATTTTTTGCCTGGTACGCATTCTCATTCTTTTTTTCTTCACTCATCTATAATGCCTCCTCTTATCATATTCTAAAATTTATTCTTATTAATTATATCAGCTGCAGGTCTAAATTGTAAGTAAATTTTTAACAATAAAGAAATTAAGCTTACTTAAACAGGACAAAGGCAAATTTTGAACCCTGCTCCAAATTTTTTTGATAGACACTGCCTCCGTGCATTTCTATAATATCCTTAACTATCGCCAGCCCGAGGCCGCTGCCCCGTTTCTGACTCTGAAAACTCTTTTTATTTATTTTATAAAATCTTTCCCAGATATTTTTTCTCTCAGCCTCCGGCACTCCCGGGCCCTGATCCTCTACTGTAAATTCGACTCTGGATCCAGACTCGGTCAGTGAAATCGTAATCTCTCCCTCGGGCGGAGAGTACTTAACTGCATTATCCAGCAGATTGATCACAACCCGCTTGATTTTATCAGCATCCAGTTCGATTTCAACATCTTCTTCCAGCTGATAAACAAAATCCTGTTCAACATCATTGACCCTCTTATAATCCTGAAGCATATTATACAGAAATTGAGAGAAATTTATTCTGGTCTGATGCAGAATATCCGACTTCAATTCCGAAATACTTAAAATATTATTAACCATAGTTTCCAGCCGGTTGCTTTCTTCAATAATCATATTTAAATATTTTTCTTTGGCCTTCTTGCGGCTGACAGCTCCATCATAAACAATTTCGGCAGCTCCCCTGATCGAAGATAGCGGGGTTTTTAATTCGTGCGAAACATTGGCCACAAAATCATTCTGCAGTTTCTCAAAACGCCAGCGCTCACTGATATCCTGGAAAATAATGACCACTCCCCAGAATTCACCTTCTCTAAAGATAGCCGTACTGTGCAGCAGCAGATATTTATCTGAATTCTCAATTTTAATTTCCAGCGTTTTATTCTCTTTCTGGGCAATGCTTTCTTCAATTAGTGTTATTACCTGCTGGTTATTGATTAAAGTTTCCAGACTCTGAGCTGGATCAGCTGGTTTAGCTGTCTCAGAAATAAAAACATCTGCAAAAGACTGGTTTAGCAGGATGATTTCCTGATCTGGATTTAAAGCTAAGACTCCTTCTTCCATCCCGGAGAGAATGTAGTTTAACTTGTTTTTTTCTTCTTTTAAATTGTTCATATTTTGAGCCAGAGTTTTTGACATTTCATTGATGCTCTCAGCTAAATTTTTTAATTCTTCTGTCTGATGATCATTTTTGAGCTCAATAAAATTGCCGCGGCTGATCTCTTCTGCTGTTTTGCTGATATTTTTTAGAGGATTGGAAATTGTTCTGGCCCATAAATAGGCAAGCAGCAGCGCCGGCAGAGCAGAAAAGAGAGTTAAATAAAACATGATTTTCTGAATCTGGGAGACGGTTGAATTAATTCCCTGAACAGATGTGAAAAATAAAAGTCCATACTTAGTTCCTTCAACTTCCATCGAAGCTGCATTTAAAAGCATCGGCCGCTCAAATTGATCTGATTCAACCCGACTGGAAAGCAGTTTATTATCAAAAATCTGCTGATAGCCTTCAAAACCTACCCGCTCCTCAGTCCGGCTGGGATAACTATAGATAATATTACCTTCCTGATCTGTCAGCCAGATCTGGCCTCGATTCTGGCGGGCAGTCAGACTTAAAATTTCATTAATCTCAATTACATCTTCCTCCAGCAAGGGTTGGTTTAGATCATTTTTTAGCTGATTTAGATTATAAAGCACTTCGTTTTCACGGCGGTTATAGAGAAAATCTTCTATATAATAAATTATTATCAGACCAAAAATGATGATAATTATTAAGGAAAGAATTAAGAATCTAAAAAATAATTTACTAAACAGGCTGTTAGTCTTCCAGTTTTTTAGCTTCAAATTTGTAACCTACCCCCCAGACTGTCTCGACGGCCGCTGCTGCTTCTCCCAACTTTTGACGCAGAGATTTAATATGAGTATCCACAGTCCGGACATCTCCAAAATAGTCATAACCCCAGACAGCTTTTAAGAGATTTTCCCTGCGGAAAACTTTTTTTGGATTCTGGGCCAGATGCCAGAGTAAGGAAAATTCCTTGGGAGTAAGCTCAATTGCTTCTCCTTTATACTTGATATAGTGTTCTTCTTTGTTGATGACTAAATCTCCAAATTCAAGCCGGGCAGAACTTTCTTCTCCCTGCTGATAGCGCCGCAGCACAGCCTTAATCCGGGCAACAACTTCCCGGGGGCTAAATGGTTTGCTGATATAATCATCAGCTCCTAATTCCAGACCGGTAATCTTGTCTGTAGACTCATCTTTGGCACTGAGAAAAATAATCGGCAGCTTAAACTCCGGTCTGATCCGCTGACAGAATTCCCAGCCATCTTCATCTGGCAGCATAATATCCAGAATTAAAATATCAGCTGCATGAGAACTTAAAAGCTGATATCCTTTTTCCGTATCTTCAGCTGCCAGAACACTGAAACCTTCAAATTTAAGATAATCTTCTAAAATTTCCCTGATATGGGGGTCATCATCGATAATCAACACTGTTTTCTCACTCATTTTTTCACATCCTTAAAATTTAATTTTCAACTTTAGCTATCAGTAATTGACAGAGTTCAAAACTACAGAAATAAATTCGCTGCTTTTAATTTTATTATAACATAAAGAAAAAAGCCCTGCTTTTTAAGGCAGGACTCGGTGTATATAATCTTTATATAAGGAAGGTTTATTAAATATTCTTCTCAATCTCTGCATCTTCTCTTAATTGTTCTAAATACTCTTGAATTGCCTGATTCTGTTTCTGCTGTCTGAGCATCTGTTCCAACTGCGGCTTTAATGATTCAAAAGATGTGTCTTCCTGACCACTCTGAGCAAAAGCTTCTTCGTTTTCGTCATAAGCCTGCTGCAGTTCTTCTTCGCTAATTTCAATATTTGCAACTACTTCTTCTTCTATTAATTTATTAATTTTAATCTGTGGATTGTTAGAGAATTCTTCTTTATATGCAGCTTCGTTCTCATAACCCTGCTGCTCCAGAATTGATTGGAACTGTTCTTCGTTCATCTGATTCTGCTGTAAAATAGATTGTTTCTGCTGCTGATAAATTTCGTCTTTCTCTGCCTGGCTTAAAGTTATATCTGATTCTTCTGCTGCCTGTCTTAATAAAACATTATCTATCAGATTATCCAATTTAGCCTTCTGCAGTTCCTCAAGCACTGTGTTTCCGGCTTCAGAACTTGCTAAAAGCTGGGCCAGCTGCTGATCAACCTGACTGACCTGCTGCAGGATTTGATTAACATTTGCCTGCTGTGCCAGCTGCTGAGAAGTAATCTCTTCTCCGTTAACAGTAGCTACAACCTGATTGGCCTGAGTATTTTGACTTAAGGCTGAATCGGCAGGCTGATCACCATTCATCTCCATATCTTGAGCCAGAGCAGCTGTCGGAACCATCAGAACAGTTATCAATAAAAGTGAAACAAAAATTTTCTTCATTAAATATAAGCACTCCCCTTAAATTACTATTAACTTAACTATTAAAATATTTAGTTAGGCTAGATCTTTTTAATTATCTAAATAAAAGTATAGGTTAGAAATGTGATAAAAATGTGAGAGAAAGATTAAATTCTTATAAAGTTTTTTCATAAACTATTTGGGCCCCATAAATTGGGGCCCGTTAACAAATTTATCTATCAGGAGGATTAAATATTCTTTTCAATTTCTGCATCTTCTCTTAAACTGCTCAGATATTGGTTGATCTTCTGCTGCCGCTTCTGGCGTCTGAGCATCTGCTCTAACTGGGGTCTTACTTCCTCAAAGGAAGTATCTCCTTCTCCCTGAGCAAAAGCATCTTTATTTTCTTCATAGGCGGACTGCAGTTCTTCTTCGGTCACTTCAATATCTGAGGCAACTTCTTCTTCAATTAACTTATTTGTTTTCAGCTGAGGATTATTTAAAAATTGATCCTTATAAGCTTCCTCACTTTCAAATCCCTGCTGCTCTAGAGCAGAAAGAAACTGCTCTTCAGACATCTGATTTTGCTCTAAAATCGCAGATTTTTGTTCTTCATAAATTTCTTCTTTTTCCTGCTGAGAGAGGCTGATTCCTTCTTCTTCTGCCTGCTGTGCCAGCAGTACATTATCTATAATAGAATCAAGCTGTTCTTTTTGATATGCTTCTAAAACATTACTACCAGCCTCAGAATTAGCTAAAATTTGGACCAGCTGCTGATCAACCTGACTTAACTGCTGTAATAGTTGGTTGACATTTGCCTGCTGACTGAGTTCTTCCTGGGTGATTTCCTCACCATTAACAACCGCCACGGTAGAATTGCTGTTAATATTTTCTTCCAGGGAGGCGTCAGCCGGCTGCTCCCCATCTAATTCCATATCCTGAGCCATAATTGTCGTCGGAACCATCAAAACAGTAATTAATAAAATTGAAACGAGAATTTTCTTCATTTCCAAAACACTCCTTTGAGAATTAAGTTTTTAAAATTGACTTTAACTATTATTTGATCATTTCTCATTTCTCAATTAATAGTATAGGTCAGGAATGTGTTAAAAATGTGAGAAAAAGTTTAAAGAAATATATAAATTAGATTAAAACTTTCTTAACTGTTCTAAATAGCCGTCATAATTGCGCTTGATTTCGGTCATGCTGTCTCCCCCAAATTTCTGAGCAGTACTCCGGGCCAGCACTGAAGCTGTAACTGCTTCTCCAACTATACTCGCCGCCGGAACAGCACAGACATCCGAGCGCTCTTTGGCAGCTGTAGTTTCTTTTTTTGAAATTAGATCAGCAGAATGCAGTGCCTGAGCCAGGGTCGGAATCGGCTTCATAGCCAGCCGGATAATCAATTCTTCTCCATTTGTCATTCCACCTTCTATCCCACCGGCCTGATTGGAACTGCGGTGAAAACCGCGGTCAAGATTATAGTAAATCTCGTCATGAGCTTTAGAACCGGGAAGTCCGGCTCCCTTAAAACCAGCTCCAATTTCTACACCTTTAATTGCCTGAATCCCCATCAGCTGAGCTGCCAGTTTGCTTTCCAGTTTTAAATCCCAGTGAACATGGCTGCCCAGACCCACAGGTAAGCCGGTGACAACAATCTCGAAAACTCCACCTACCGAATCTCCATTGGCCCGCCAGGAATCAATTAAATTCTTCATGGCTTCAGTTTTACTGCTGTCACCACAGCGCAGAGCTGTCTCATCCAGTTTAGAAAAATATTCTTTGACAGCTTCTTTATTCTCAAATCGAGCCGGATCCTTTGCTTTTAAATCAGTCCAGCTTTCACTTTTTAGATTTCCAATCTGGACCACATGGCTGTAGACATCAATCTCAAATTCTGCTAAAAATTGTCTGGCCACTGCTCCCACTGCTGTCCGGGCGGCAGTTTCGCGGGCACTTGCTCGTTCCAGCACATTGCGCAGATCACGGTGATTATACTTTAAAGCTCCCGCCAAGTCAGCATGTCCGGGCCGGGGATTGGTCAGAGCCTCAACCTCTTCCCCTCGTTCTTGATCCGGTGCCATCACCTCAACCCAGTTCTGCCAGTCTTTATTTTCGATAGTCATGCTTAAAGGTGTACCCAGGGTTTCTTTATGGCGCAGGCCTGAATTGATAATTACCTGATCACTTTCTATTTTCATGCGGCCCCCGCGGCCATAACCCTGCTGTCTCCTGAATAACTGTTCATTTATTTTTTCAACCTCGAGCTTAAGTCCAGCCGGAAGATTTTTAATTATTGCTGTCAGCCTGGGACCGTGTGATTCCCCGGCTGTTAAATATTCAAACATTTATTTTCCTCCTTAATCCTTCAATCTGACTCCTGCTCTAATCTGAGCTGTTATTTCCAGATTACCGCCTGAGCTTTTTTGAATTTATTTATAGGCGATTTTCTTTTCTCTGGATTTAAATGAGCTCAAAGAGGTCATAATTGCATTTACTTCATCCATCAGCAGTCTAAAGTTATCAGGTTTTAAAGACTGAGGACCATCAGAAAGAGCATTTTCCGGATGCGGATGGACTTCAACCATAATTCCATCTGCTCCCACTGCCGCAGCTGCTCTGGCAACCGGAATTACAAGCTCCCAGCGGCCTGTACCATGACTTGGATCAGCAATTACAGGCAGGTGACTTAACTGCTGGGCTAAAGGAATCGAACTTAAATCCATTGTATTTCTGGTTTCCTCACCAAAGGTCCGGACACCTCTTTCACATAAAATTACATTATGATTACCCTCATTCATCACATATTCTGCAGATAAAAGCCATTCCTTAATAGTAGCTGACATTCCTCTTTTCAGCATCACCGGCTTATCCAGTTTACCGATCGCTTTTAGCAGGGCATAATTCTGCATATTACGGGCTCCAATCTGAATAATATCTGTATACTCACAGACAACATCTATATGTTCAATATCCATTAGTTCAGTAATAATCTTGAGCCCAGTTTCTTCTCTGGCCTTAGCTAAAAGTTTGAGTCCTTCTTCACCCAGCCCCTGGAAAGAATAGGGGGAAGTTCTCGGCTTAAAGGCACCACCGCGCAGAATTTTGGCACCGGCGTCTTTGACAACTCTTGCTGTCTCCAGCATCTGTTCTTCATTTTCTACAGAACAGGGACCGGCCATCACTGTCAGCTCATCTCCACCGACTTTAACTCCATCACCTAAATCAACCACAGTTTTATCCTGTTTGAAATTCCAGCTGGTTAATTTATAGGGATCAGAAATCACAACTACCTTTTCTACTGCACTCATCACCTGCAGTTTTTCCTTTAAGTTAACCTTTTTATCCGGTGCAACTCCTACTACTCCAACAATTGTAGTCTCGGCTCCTGTATCCGGATGAGCGGAAAAGCCTTCCGCTTCTATTAGCTCAATTACTTTCTGTTCATCTGCTTTAGTTGATCCACGCTTCAATACTGCTATCATACTACTCATTCCTCTCTGCTTTTAATTTTTTATAATATTTTCTTCAGGTTCCTGATAAAAAATTCATTATCGGCTCTGGTTCCCACAGTTACTCTAATCCAGCTGTCCATTCCAAATTGATTGCCTGGTCTGATAATTACTCCCCGCTGCTGCATTTTCTCAAAAACTTCTGCAGCCGGCATCTGGAGGTCAACCATCATAAAATTGGCCTCAGTTTCTATATAATCAAGACCCAGTTCCTCAAACTGCTGATAGAGAAAATTCTTTTCCTTTTGATTTAAGTTTTGACAGATTTCCAGATGGGACTCTGATTCCAGGGCAGTAACTGCTGCTTTCTGGGCCAGACAGTTAATATTAAAAGGACCCCTAATTCTATTTAAATAATCTACCAGTTCTGGATCAGCAAGGGCATAACCAACTCTCATTCCTGCCATTCCATAAGCCTTTGAGAAAGTACGCATCAGCATCAAATTCGGGTATTCAGCCAGCAGTTTAACTCCGTCAAAAGGTTCTTCGGCTGTGATATACTCCTGGTAGGCCTGATCAACTATCACTAAAATCTCATCGGAGACTCTTTCCAGAAAGCTTTCAATCTCTTCTTTTTTAAGCATGGTTCCGGTCGGATTATTGGGATTGCAGATAAAAATAGCCTTTGTTTTGTCTGTAATTGCTGCCTCCATTGCCTCCAGATCATGCCTGTGATTTTCGTCAAGAGGAACCTTAACACTCTGACCACCTCTGGACTTTACTGCCAGCTCATATTTTATAAAAGCTGGATCTCCCTGAATAACTTCATCTCCCGGATTTAAAATTAAGGTCATTAAAAGATCAAGTATTTCGTCAGAGCCATTACCGAGAAATACCCTTCCTTCTTTAAGCTCATATTTTTCGGCCAGAGCTTTTTTGAGTTCTCTGGTTTCGGAATCCGGATATAAGTTAACATTTTTCGCTTCGGACTGAATGGTATCAATGACCTGAATCGCAGGTCCCAGCGAATTTTCATTGGAAGCCAGTTTAACCACTTTTTCCAGTCCATATTCTTCCTTAACTTCTTCGATACTTTTACCTGCCTGATAACGCTTCATCTCTTTGATTCCAGCTGAAATTCCTTCAATTATCTTTTTCATCTAATCACCTCTGCTAATAATTCTTTAAAATTAGGAAAAGAAGTGGCAATAATCTCACTGCCCTTAATGGTAATTCCGTTTTCAGTATTTAAGGCAAGAACTGCCAGTGACATTGCAATCCGGTGGTCGTGATAACTCTCAACCTCAATCCCACCTTTAACTGTCTGGGGACCACTTATTTCCATACCGTCTTCATTTTCAATAATTTCTATTCCCAGCTTTTTAAATTCCTTGACAACAGCCATAATTCTATCAGTTTCCTTAACTCTAAGCTCTTCTGCATCTTTGATTACTGTTTTACCATCGGCAAAAACAGCCAGCACTGAAATAATAGGGATCTCATCAATCAACCTCGGGATAATTCCGCCGCTGACCTCTGTTCCCTGCAATTTCGAGGGCTTAACCAGAATGTCTGCAGTTGGTTCTCCACCCTGATCTCGTTTATTTCGAAGTTCAATTTTCCCGTTCATGGCCTCTACTACTTCCAGAAATCCACTCCGGGTCTGATTAATTCCTACATTCTTAATCAAAAGCTCTCCCTGCTCAGCCAACAGCCCGGCCGCAATAAAAAAGGAGGCTGAAGAAATATCTCCAGGAACCTTAATCTGGAAGGGATCTAATTTTCTCTCCGCTGCTGCTTTTAGAATAATTCGGTCTTCCAGAATTTCCAGGTCCAGACCGGCACCCTGCAGCATTCGTTCTGTGTGATCCCGGGAGACCGCCGGCTCAATAATTACTGTTTCGGATCTGGTCTTTAAAGCTGCCAGCAGAATTGAAGATTTTAGCTGGGCACTGGCAACAGGCAGCTTATATTCCATAGCCTCCAGCTGCTGACCTTTAATACTTAAAGGGGCGAGCCCGTCCCGGCGGGACCAGATCTGAGCTCCCATTCTAGAAAGTGGTCCAATTATGCGCTGCATTGGTCTTTTGCGCAGTGAATGATCACCTGTTAAAACTGAATAAAAATCCTGAGCGGCTAAAAGTCCGGTTAAAAGCCGCATTGAAGTACCAGAGTTGCCGCAGTCCAGAACATCATCAGCTTCTTCCAGCCCATCAAGTCCTTTACCCTGAACAATGTATTTACCCGGGTCCTCTTTTTCTATTTTTATTCCCAAATCACGCATTATTCCCATTGTGCTCAAACAATCTTCTGCCTCCAGAAGACCTTCTATTCTACTTTCTCCCTCTGCAATCGAAGATAAAATCAATGAGCGGTGAGATATCGACTTATCTCCCGGAACTGTTATTTCACCCTCAATTTTCTTTGCTGGCTCAACTTGATATACCATTATTTCCTCCTCATTTCTCTCTACTTTGATTTTTGATTTCTGCCGCCCGGGCCAGAAAATCATAAATTTTATTTTGATCATTATTTTCTATATCCTGCTGCAGTTCTTTTAATTCTGATATGTATTTTTCAATTAATTCTGCCAGGTTTTTTCTGTTTGATAAAATAATATCCTGCCAGAGTTCAGCAGAGCTACCTGCGATCCTGGTCATATCCTGATAACCACTTCCTGAAAGTTCAAAAAACTCACCGTTAAACTCCTGCTTCTGACTCAAATTAACCAGAACTGAAGACAATAAATGGGGCAGATGACTTAAATAAGCTGTACAGCGGTCATGTTCTGCTGCCGAAATAAGATGAACATTGGCTCCAATTTTTCCAATTAAAACTTTAAGCTGCTGCAGCAATTCGTTTTTTTGCTCTTGCTGCTCCCCGTCCAGCCAGGGAGTTAAAATAAATGGGGCATCCCGAAAAAGATCCGGATCATGCCAGTCAATTCCCGATTTGTGAGAACCAGCCATCGGATGACCGCCGATAAAAATTTTGGAGCTGCCTTCTAAAATCTCGGCTGCCTGCAGCATAATTTCCTTTTTGGTGCTGCCTGCATCGACCAGCAGCTGCTGACTGTCACTGCCCTCTTTGATCTCTCTAATCACAGTCGAAATTGCCGCCACCGGCACTGCAATAAAAATCAAATCCTGATCTTTTAAATTATCCTTAATCTCGGTAAATCCCTGATCGATGATTCCCAGTTTCTCTGCTTTTTGGATAGTCTCTGTACTTCTGTCAACCGCTGTTATTTTAAGATCTGGCTCAGCTTTTTTTAAAGCAGCTGCCAGGGAGGCCCCGATCAGGCCAACCCCGACAACAGCTATTTTTTCAAAATTAGGCATAAGCTATTTTTCTTTCTTTAGATTCAAAACTCTGCAGAGAATTGGAAATAGCTTTAATCTCATCCATCATCAGATTGAAGTTTTTAGGCTTCAGTGACTGGGGTCCATCAGAGAGCGCATTCTGGGGATCAGGATGAACCTCAACCATAATTCCATCAGCTCCCACAGCGACAGCCGCTCTGGCAACCGGAGTCACTAACTCCCAGCGGCCTGTACCGTGGCTTGGATCTGCAATTACAGGCAGGTGACTCAACTGTTGAACCAGGGGAATTGAACTTAAGTCCATTGTATTTCTGGTTTCTTCACCAAAAGTCCTGACTCCTCTTTCACATAAGATTACATTGTGGTTTCCGTTATTCATTATATATTCTGCAGAAAGCAGCCATTCCTTAATTGTTGCTGCCATCCCGCGTTTGAGCATTACCGGTTTATCCAGTTTTCCAATCGCTTTTAAGAGCGAATAGTTTTTCATATTCCGGGCTCCAATCTGAATAATATCTGTATACTTACAGACCACATCTATGTGCTCAATGTCCATTAGTTCAGTTATAATTTTGAGTCCGGTTTCTTCTCTGGCCTCAGCCATTAGCTTCAGCCCTTCTTCTCCCAGGCCCTGAAAAGAATAGGGGGAAGTTCTCGGCTTAAAGGCCCCACCACGCAGAATTTTTGCTCCTCCAGCCTTAACAATTTTAGCTGTTTCTACAATCTGCTCTCTGCTTTCTACCGAACAGGGGCCGGCCATAACTGTCAGTTCATCTCCACCCACTTTGACTCCATCACCTAAATCAACAACGGTTTTTTGCTGCTTGAAATTCCAGCTGGTCAGTTTATAGGGATCTGAGATCAGAACAACCTTTTCTACAGCTCCCATCGTCTCCAGTTTTTCCTTCAAATTTGACTTCCGCGCCGGATCACCCAGAACACCTACTACTGTCTTCTCTACTCCCTGGATTGGATGTACCTCAAAATTTTCTCCTCGAATAACCTCAATTACCTGGTCCTTATCTTCCTGACTTGCACTTCTTTTTAATACTGCTATCATTTCTACTCACTCCTCTTTTAATGTGTTACTACCGTTTACAAAACCAATTTTTGGTAATTACTTCAATTAAATATGTCTCAATTTCAAATTCTTAAATAACTGTTTAAAAACCTCTAAAAATGCAAAAAATCGCCCCTTAGTCAGGGCGATTGATATCGCGGTACCACCTGTTTTAATCTCATTAAATACAGATTATCTCTACTGGAAGCTAACACTTCCGCACCGGGTAACGACGGCTGACGGCCTTTAAGCTTACTGGTTTTACTTTCAGCTGGCAACTCAAGAGGTGTATTTCAGCCAACGGCTTACTGGGTCCTCTTTCAAAGTTTTTAAGTGAGTTTATTTAGTTAATGAGTATTATAGCAGGCAATTTTACTTCTGTCAAATAAAATTTCCGCTTTTTCGCCCGAATATTAAATTTTCAAGATCCAGATATTAATCGATCACTGTCTTCGGATAGGAACCTAAAAGTCTAAAATATGATGTTATTTTTTTTACTTCTGCCAGAGCTGAACTTAGATCCTGATCACTGCTGCAGCCTTTCAGGTCAATATAGAAGATATATTCTCCCAGGCGCTGACGGCTGGGGCGAGATTCAATTCTGGTTAGATCAATATTTTCTTCTGCAAATTTCCCCAGCATTCTGTAGAGAACTCCAGCTTCATTGACCTCAGGTGCACAGATTATGGAAGTTTTAAAATCACTATCTGCTGCCTCTCCCAGATGGTTATTGCTGCCAAAGTTCTTATCCTTTTTAGCTGCCAGAACAAAACGGGTCGCGTTTGGCAGATCTCCCTGCAGATTTTCAGCCAGAATTTCAAGCTCATAAATCTCAGCTAATCTAATTGAACCGACAGCTGCCCTGTCTGCTGACTCAAGTGCTTTTTTGGCAGCAGCGGCAGTGCTGTCTGTATAAATAATTTTTGCCGCCTTAAATTCTTCTGCCAGATAATCACCCGACTGGGCAATTGCCTGAGGATGGCTGTAAATCTCCTTAACTTCTTCTTTGCTGACTCCTGGCTGAACCAGCAAATACTGCTCGATTGGAAGTACTATCTCCCGGTAAAGCTTAAGTTCTGGGTGCTGATATAAAAGATCAAGACTTAAATTTACCGAGCCCTCCAGTGAATTCTCCAGCGGCAGCAGTCCCAGATCAACCTTATCAGTTACTATCGCCTCAACAATATCCCTGATTGACCCACAGGCAGTTGTACTGCCGCCATAGCTGGCACAGTAGTTAGAGATTGCCTGCTCACTAAATGTTCCTGGTGGTCCTAAATAACCATATTCTAAATTACTCATCTACTCACTCCCTTTTTTACATAAATTTACAAGTACCCGGTACCAAGAACAAAATGGCCTGACGGCCACC
This sequence comes from Halanaerobium saccharolyticum, assembly GCF_003259895.1. Lineage (GTDB taxonomy): Bacteria > Bacillota > Halanaerobiia > Halanaerobiales > Halanaerobiaceae > Halanaerobium > Halanaerobium saccharolyticum_A. Next base: position 140,931 of record NZ_QLME01000006.1, read on the forward strand.
CTACTATAGAAGTTAATTAATATTTCTTTAGTAGGGATTTATCTTTCAAATGTGTATTTAAACTTCATT
>NZ_QLME01000007.1:0-118481 GCF_003259895.1 Halanaerobium saccharolyticum
CATTTTCTCATTCAATTTTTAAATTCTTAAAATTGAATCCAATCTACTTATTTACAGTTTTTTACTATTTTCTTTGCCTATTTTGCAAACACCTATTTAAACTCTATTTTTAGAATTTTTAGCAAATGCTAATTGAGTATATAACATATTGAGCAATTTTTAAAACTTAATTTTTCATATTTAGGACTTAACTTTAAAGAAGCATAAAAAAAACAGCCCCTGAGAGAGGCTGTTCTATATTTAAAATCAAACATTGATTACCTAGATCAAACAATAGATCATTATTTTTTAAGCTCTGTTATTTCTTATTCTACAAAAGAACCTTTAAGTTTAATCTCTTGATTATGGGCTTTAGCTCTTAAGAAAATTAGTCGACTGTCTTTTTTTAGAGACAGCGAAATTTCTTCTCCTGCTTCTACAAGCAGTCCCTCTCCTGATTCTAAATTATATTCTCCTTCTATCTTGCCTTTTATCAGATAAAGTACTGCAACCTCACCAGAATTCAGATTACGCTGAAAAGCTGTGTCTTTTTTTACTTTGAGATCCAAATATTTGATTTTGGTATTTAATTTTAAATCGGAATTATCTCCTGCAATTTCTCTAATAATCAGATCATCAGTTTCTTCTTCCCGGATCTTATCTGCTTTAATAAACTGATAACTGGGATCTGACTTCTTGCTGTCTTCAGGAAGATTTATCCAGAGCTGAATGCCTCTGCTCAATCCTTCCTCACCAGGTTTTTCAGAATGAGTAATTCCTTTACCGGCATTAAAAGCCTGAATCCCACCTGGACCAACTGTTGCCTTATTATTCAGATTATCCTCATGCGTGAAATGACCTTCAAGCATATAGGTTATTGCTTCAAAACCGCGGTGTTCGTGAGGAGCGAATTCGTTTGGAGGTTCGACAAAAAATTCATCAAGTAAAACAAAAGGATCATGAAACCCATTGTGATTTCTATTTGGAAAAAGTCTTTTTACCTCTGCCCCTGAGCCTTCCGCCTTTAAAACCGCTGAAACTTTTTTTGCTTTCATTTTTTCCCTCCTCGTATAATATACTTAGTGATATTGAATATTTATCACTAATTTAATTAAAATTTAATTGTTTTTATTAAATTTAGATTTAGTCCCTGATATAATGATATTAAAAGATATCCAGGGTAGATTTAGATCCTCCTTGTAGCATGTTTTTGCATGACTACTGGCTAAGTTTGATCCCCTGAAGCTGATATGAACTCCTAACACGTATGTTGTGTCCCATCTGTTTTCTGCTGCTTTAGCAGGCAGCTGCCTCGTATAATATACTTAGTGATATTGAATATTTATCACTAATTTAATTAAAATTTAATTGTTTTTATTAAATTTAGATTTAGTCCCTGATATAATGATATTAAAAGATATCCAGGGTAGATTTAGATCCTCCTTGTAGCATGTTTTTGCATGACTACTGGCTAAGTTTGATCCCCTGAAGCTGATATGAACTCCTAACACGTATGTTGTGTCCCATCTGTTTTCTGCTGCTTTAGCAGGCAGCTGCCTCTGTACTCAAAACTTACTGGTGAACACTAATGGCGAGGCTGTCGAGCTCTCAGTTTTTCAGGGACTAAATCTGGTTATCTTTTTTAGACTCCCAAACCAAAGGAGGTGATTCATATTAATAAAATGTTTGTCGGTATTGATGTTGCCAAAGATTCTCTTGTAGCCTGTGCAATGGATGATCAGGGTGAAGATGTTTTCCACTCCTATTCAGTTGAAAACAACAGACCAGGTTGTTTAAAACTGATTAATCTAATTGCTGATAATGCCAACCTGCTCCAACCAGATATTATTAAAATTGGCATGGAAGCTACTAATGTCTTCTGGGAACACTGTTACCGACTCATTAAAAACCATGAACAGTTAAAATCCAATTTCAATCTTCAAATTTATACAGTCAACCCTAAAGTGATTAGTAATTTTAAAAAATCATATACTGATCTGCCTAAAAATGATAATGTTGATGCCTGGGTAATTGCTGATAGAATACGCTTTGGTAGAGTTAAAAATTCATCTTCTCCCGAAGCTCTTTACAGACCTTTAAGACAGATTACACGCTACAAATTCAACCTGGCTCAGCATGTTAAAGCTGAAAAGGCAAGGGCCTTAAATCTAGTCTTCCTTAAGTTTTCAGACTTCAGTCAAAAATCGCCCTTTGGTACATTTACAAAGGCTTCTATGGCTTTGCTAGAAAACTATACTCTTAAGGAAATTGTTAATACTGAGGTCCAGAAACTAGCTGAATTTCTTTATGAAAACAGCAATAACAGGTTAGGTGGTTCTACCCCAATCGAAAAAATACTCACTGCACTCAAAAAAGCTGCTCGTAATTCATATCGTTTAAAACCCGACTTAGATCAGGCAATCACTCAAACACTTTCCATGACATTTGATAATATTAGATTTTTTCAAAGACAGAATAAAAAACTTAACAAAGTCCTTACCAGACAGCTTAAAGCAATACCTCAAACCCTGACTACAGTAGATGGAATTGGACCAGTTTATGCAGCCGGGATAATCTCTGAAATCGGTGACATTAATCGTTTTGATAAAGAAACTAATCTCGCCTCATATGCCGGTCTTACATGGACCGAGCATCAATCTGGCTCTTTTACTGCTGAGGAAACTCATCTAACTAAAAAGGGTAATAAATATCTTAGATATTACCTGGTAGAAGCTTCTAATTCATTGAGAGTACACAATGATAGGTACAAAAGCTACTACTACAAAAAGTATAATGAAGTTCCAAAGCACAAGCACAAAAGAGCCCTCGTGCTTACAGCACGTAAATTTGTACGTCTCGTTTTTGCTCTGCTAAGCAAAGGCGAAATATATCAACCACGGAGGTAGATAATTATTGCAAATTAGTCTGTTTACTTTATTTTCTATCAAAACTATTATTTAGTCATGGGCTGAATTGGTAAAAATTACTATTCAGGCTAGGCGGATAGGTCTATGCTTAATTTAACTTTTTTGAGTCAAATAAATTAAATTATTTCTTATTTTACCCTTGACATCTTACCGTATTACTTATAATCTGTTTTTCGCCATCTTTTTAAATAATCTATCTGTATCTTCTTTAGTACATAATTCAGTTCCTGGAGTCATTACTGCTGCAGAACCTGCTGCCAGCCCATAGTGGAAAGAATTTTTTAAACTATCACCTCTGGCAAGACTCAATACTAATCCTGCTACCATGCTGTCTCCAGCTCCTACCTTGCTTTTAATGGGCACAGTCGGCGGCCGCATAAATTCTGCTTTCTGATCTGTAACCAGCAGAGCTCCACCGGCACCAATTGAAATCACAATCGCCTGGCATGACTTATTCTCAACCAGTTTTAGAGCTTCCTCTTTTATTTCCTCTTCATTTTTTAATTCTCTTCCAATAAAATCCTGAAACTCTCCCAGATTTGGTTTAATTAAAAAGACACCCTCTTTGATCACTGATTTTAGTGGTGGTCCTGAAACATCAACAATCACTTTCGAATTTTTCTTTTTAGCAAGCTGCGCCATTTCTGCATAAATATTATTACTTACCCCTTCTGGAATACTGCCGCTAATAACCAGATAGTCAGGAAAAGGTTCTAATTCAGCTAATACTTCAAATATTTTTTTATATTCCTGCTCATTAATCTCAGGACCGGGCATCCCAAATCTATACTGGAGACTGGATGTTTTTTCAGTAATTATTAGATTTTCTCTGGTTTCTGCTTCAATTTCTATCGCTTTTTTATTAAGTTCTTCTTCTCCCAGCAGTTTATCCAATTTTTTGCCAGTAAAACCACCAGAAGTATAGAGCAATAAGGAACTTCCTCCGAGTTTTTTAATGGCTCTGGAAACATTAATTCCTCCTCCACCTGGTTCAAAAACAGGTTTATCACAGTACAGTTTATCTTCTGCTTTAACATGGTCAACACTCGAATTTTTATCAATAGTTGGATTCAAAGTAAAAGTAACTATGTTTTTCATATTTTCTCCTTTCTCTAACAGTGATTTTAAGGGCATAGTAGTGTATATAAATATTATTCTTTAAATATTAAATTCTTCCTTTAATTATCTATTATATTATTGCAAAAAAAAAGACCAATATTGCTATCGGCCGTAAATTTGTTAAGATACATATTTCATTTCTTTTCTTTTTTTAACTTTTTCTAATTCTTTTTCTGCCTTTAAAAATTCTTTTAAATAATCTTCTACGACTTCTAAATGCTTTTTTTCTTTAAGCAGATCATCTATTAGTTTCTGTATAGTCTCTAAGCTATCTATATGTTTTAATGAAAGTTTAGTTGCCAATTTTTTATCATTAAATAGTTTGCTGCAGTTTACGAACCTTATCAACTCATCCTTTGAGATCTGACCAGGATTACCACCATCCAGTTCCAGACATTCTCTGGCTTCAACTATTTCGGAAAGACTGTACTTTTCTTTAAGTTTTAAGGCAGTTAAAATTTCTGTGGTGACAATATCAGGGTATAAAGCCTTTCCATCGTTAATTTCCATCTGAGAAATAACGCCTTCTCTAACCCAATCATGCAGGGTTAAATTAGTGTAAATTAAGGGCATCTCTTCGCCTCTAACTTTTTCCACCAGATTTCTAGCATTGCTTAAGGATATCATAATAATCAAACCCTTTCTGTGCTCTTAACACAAAGTCTAAAAACCTCTTTAACTAACTTTTTTGGTCTCTAAAAAAATCCTGCAGATGTCCTTCGGTAACCCTCCATTTTCTGGCAACCTTTTTTGCTTTTAATTCTTTTTTGTTAATCAAATTTAAAACAGTATTTCGGGAGATCTTTAGCATACTGGCTACCTCATCTGTTGTATAAACTTTCATCTAAATCTCTCCTTTCATTACAATTAAAGTATACCATAGAGGCTTGCTTAAATCAAATTTTGAGACCCTTTGAATATGCTTTGAGATATTATCTGATATATATTTAAAAGAAGTTCATTTAATATTCATCATTTCTTATATAAAGTTTTAAACTCTTAAGATAATCAACATCATATCACAGCTTTGATCACAGGTAATATCCATATTTTTACACTCGTTTATTAACTTATAAATTATTATTAATTAATTCACTGCTCAATATGATTATTTTTTCTTCAAATAATATTATAACAAAATTTAATCAAAACTTTAATCAAAACTTTAATCAAAAAACCTATTCTATAATAAAAAATTTAAAAAATCATCACTTTTGTTGCTCATTATTATTTAAATACTATAATTTGAATTTCTTATCTCCAGGATTTATAATAATAGTAATTGAAAGAGGTGATAAACTAATGTATATTAACTTTTTAATTTCTCTGGCTGCATTTACCACCATTTATTTTGTTCTGCTCTATTCAACCAGGTTTATTTTAAAAGATTTAAGTCAAAAACGATATCAACAGATCAGAAGCAAACTTAAAATACCTTTATTTTATTTGTTTCTAAATATAGCACTTTTAATTCCTTTTTATTATCTTGAACAGAGAAATGAAATTTTAAATTTTTTAAATCATTTTTTCAGAATCACAATTATCTTTTTAAGCAGCTGGTTTCTGATGCGGCTAATGCACCTGATCAGACTTTATCTTGACGACACTCATAAAATTGATGCCAGCAATAATTTACGCGCCAGAAAAATACATACTCAATACAGGATTCTGGAGCGGGTAATTAAAGTTTTAATTATTTTTATTGCAGTTTCAGCAGCCTTAATGACTTTTGATTCGATCAGGCAGGTTGGAATCAGTCTTTTTGCCTCTGCTGGAGTTGCCAGTATTATAATCGGTTTTTCCGCTCAAAAAATTATAGCTTCCATTATTGCCGGGATTCAGCTTGCAATTGCTCAGCCAATTAGAGTCCAGGATGTTGTAATCGTTAATGGAGAATGGGGTTGGATCGAAGAAATAAATTTAACTTATGTAGTAGTTAAGGTCTGGGACCGCAGAAGATTAGTAGTGCCTACAACTTATTTTATTGATAATATTTTTCAGAACTGGACCCGAAAGTCTTCCTTTATTCTGGGAACGGTCTTTTTATATACAGATTATACAATTTCAGTTGATGCAGTCAGAGAAGAACTGGATCGACTCTTAGAAGATAATAAACTCTGGGATGGCAAAGTAAAAGTAGTTCAAGTCACAGATGCCAGTGAAAAATCAATGGAACTCAGAATTTTAGTCAGCGCAGATGATTCACCAACAGCCTGGGAATTAAGAGTTTATTTAAGAGAAAAGCTGATCAAATTTATCCAGGAAAATTATCCCCAGAGCCTGCCCAGAACCAGAGTTGAATTTCCAGAAAATCAGCAGCATAATCCAGAAAACAATAAATAAAAAAGAAACCCATACAGGGTATTTTGTATGGGTACACTTTATAATTTAACACTACGCTATTATTTTTGAAAGAGATAGTGGCTGATAAACCACTCATTACCAGCATCAAAGCCAAAAAATTCTGCTGAAGAAATAAAAAACACACGCCAGTAATTCCACCACTTCTCTGCTTGACCAACTCCATAATTAGATTCTAAAATTGGATAAATTTCTTCTTTTTTCTGATCCATAATTTTCAGCCAGACCTCCAGGGTCTTCTGATAATGACTCCCGGAAATAGCCCACTGCTGCTGCAGATTTAAATTACCACTAAAATAATGGAGTAGATCTTGACTGGGCATTGTACCCCCACTGAAAAAATACCGGGCCATCCAGTCTGTATCCTGATTATCCTGATATGTAAAAGGATAATACTGATGAGAAAAAATATGCACAAATAATTTTCCTTCTGCACTTAAAAAACTGCTCAATTTCTGCATCAATTTCTGATAATTCCGCAGATGTTCAAACATTTCTACAGAAACTATCCTTTCAAATTTTGCCTCCGTTTTGAAATCACTGATATCTGCTTTAACCGCTCTCAGATTCTCAATCTTATTCTGAGCTGCCAGCTGATTAATATACTCAATCTGTAAGCTGGAATTAGAAATTGAAATTATTCTGGAATCCGGGAACTTTTTCGCCAGATAAAAAGAAAGTGATCCCCAGCCAGATCCAAGGTCTAAAATATTTTGCCCATTTTCTATTTCAGCTCTATGGGCAGTTAATTCCAGCATCTCAGCTTCTGCCTGATCCAACCTCTGCTGCAGATCGCCCTGCTTTTTTAACTTTTTATAATTAAAGTCATCTGACCAGAAGCAACAGCTATATTTTAAATTCCTCCCTAAAATTTTTTCGAAAAATTGAGGTGGCAGCTCATAATGCTGTTCATTTGCAGCTTCTGTTTCAACAGCAATTGGCTGTTTTTTCAGATTTTCAATAAATTTGCTGAGATATTCAAATCTTCCTTCAATTGATAAACGCTTCTGCTTTTTTATTCTTTTATTTATCTGCCGCCTGATCCCTTTTCTCAACAAAAAATCAGGGACCGTTCCCTGTGCCAGTAATTTATCTAAATTCAAAATATCACCTCATTTAAGATTGCAAATTTTTCAATCAAGCCTTAACTCAAATATTAGAATTTATATTAATTTAAACTCCATTACTGCTGAGATTTTTTATTTAAAATATATCCGGCAATACCGCTGACAATTAGAGCCAGGATCATTGCGGGAATAAAGTTTAGATCGAAATATCTGATTATAAACACAAGAACCAGACCTATACCAAAATAAATAAAATTTTTCTTAGTTTTATCAGTCATATTATCATCCTTTATGAGTTAATATTTTCTAATATTTTATCTAAAAATTCCTGTCCATAGCGAGAAAATTTTACTTCTCCAACTCCACTTACCTTTAGCATTTCTGCTCTACTCTGAGGCAGAATCCTGCACATATCTTTTAAAGTGCTGTCATGAAAAATAATATAGGGTGGAACACCTTCTTTTTGCGAAATTTCTTTTCTTAATTCTTTTAAAATAATAAAAAGTTTGCTGTCCTCACTAACTTTCTGCTGTTCTTTTTCCATCCTTTTTTCAACATTAAGTTCACCATTCATAATTTGATAGGACTTTTTATTCAATTTTAATAGTGGATATTTAGCACCTGATTGACTTAAATAGTCATCAGCAATCAGCAAATTAATTAAATTCTTAATTTCTTTAATCGTATAATCAGACATAATGTTATAGGTAGAAAGCGAATCAAAATTGGATTCTAAAATCTTCTGACTTTTAGATCCAGCCAGAACTTTTGCAGTAACAGTAATTCCCCAGCGCTGATCAAGCCTGTAAACACAGGATAATATTTTTTGGGCTTCTACTGTAATGTCCTTTAACTCCCGGTCATCATTACAATTACTGCAGTTATCACAGTTCTGCGAAACTTCACTGTCTCCAAAATAGTTTAAAATATATGAGCGCAGACATTTACTGGTGTGACAGTAATCCACCAGCTGCTGTAATTTATTAAGATGTTCTTCTTTCCGCTCAGAAGAGGACTCTACCTGCTCAATTAAAAATTTCTGAATATGTTTATCTCCAGGGGAATAAAGCAGAATACAATCTGCAGGCTCCCCATCTCTACCGGCACGTCCTGCTTCCTGATAATATGATTCCATATTTTTGGGCATATTATAATGAATAACAAAACGTACATTGGATTTATCAATCCCCATCCCAAAGGCATTGGTAGCCACTACAATCTTAATCTTATCATAAATAAAATCTTCCTGAGCAGCTGTCCGCTCTTTCTCTGAGAGACCTGCATGATAACGACCGGCCTCATAATTTAAATCCGAAAGCAGCTCATAAATTCTATTGACCTCTTTTCTGGTTGCAGCATAAATTATCCCCGGCTGTTCTGAATTAACTTTAAGATAATCTTTTAAAAACTGATCTTTATCTATCCCTTTCCTCAGTTTGAAGCTCAGATTTGGCCTGTCAAAACCGGTAGAATAAATTTTAGGAGTTTTCATTTTAAGCTGAGTACTGATATCATTTTTCACTGCGGGAGTTGCTGTAGCAGTAAAAGCTGTCACAATAGGTCTGGGATTCAATTGCTCTACAATCCGGGAGATATTTAAATAACTGGGTCTAAAATCATGTCCCCACTGAGATACACAGTGGGCTTCATCAACTGCAATCATTGCAATCTTAAGCTGCTGTAAAAGATTAAGAAAACGAGAGGAGTTTAATCTTTCCGGAGCAATATAAAGCAGCTTATACTCACCGGAGGCTGTCCTGGCAAGTCTCTCCCGCAATTCCTGGTTACCGATAGAACTGTTGATATAGGTAGCTTTAATGCCCATTTCCTTTAGAGCATCTACCTGGTCCTTCATCAGTGAAATCAGAGGAGAAATAACTAATGTCACTCCCTCAAATATCAGAGCGGGTATCTGATAGCAGAGGGATTTTCCCGATCCAGTCGGCATCACTGCAACCGTATCCTTACCCTGTAAAATACTTTCTATAAGTTCTTTTTGTCCTTTTCTAAAAGAACTAAAGCCATAATATTTTTCTAAAATATTTTCAATATCTGCAAGCATAAAAAATCCTTCCTGCTTATCTAATTGATTGGTCAAATTTTTATTAATTCACAAAGATCTTAACTAGATAAATTTTAATCCTTTATAAAAATCTCGTAATCTCGGCCTGATACAGTTAATCCCGAAAAATGATAATCATTAACAGCATTATTAATAATTAAATGGTAGCGGCCGCGTCTGGCATGATAAATGTCATCGGTTAAATCAATAATTTCTAATGGCTGCTGGTTAGAATTTTTTCTTAAATTAATCAATTGATCAAGTTTTTCTTTTAGCCCATATTTAAAATAATCATTCCAGTAAATAACGGCCGGATTATCCTGAAAAAGAATATAGGCATAGCCCAGTTCTTTATTTGTGATAATTGCATCTCGATTAAAATCTCTTTCGTCTCTTTCCAGATCATGATTGGAAAGAAAATTAACCTTATTCTTACTGGAAACAGCTTCTAAACTGCGAATAGGAAACAGAGGGTCCATGCACATTTCTTTAATACTGTAATAAAGAGGGAAATTGAATAAATTTAAATTACTGTAGCCGATAAATTCCTTTAAAATCCGATCATCACCTTCCCAATATTCTCCAACCATAAAGGTGCTATCTCTAAATTCATCTGCAAATTTTTTAGTAAAATCCCAGCGCATATCTTTCAGATTGTCAAGGCGAAAGCTATCAAATCCAATTTCATTTTTGAGCCATTTAGCCCAGTTAATCAATTGATTTTTCATGTAGCCGTCCTCAGAATAATAACAGATAGTTTCGCCAAAACTGCTGCGGCAGCTGCAGTCCCCACATTCATGACAAAAATTCTTGTGATTTTTAGGAAATGTTTTTTCTTCAAATCTAGTGTAAGTTATTTCTTTAAAATGCGGATTCCATTCTTTATCCCCACCCAGCATATGTCCCAGGACCAGGTCTGCCATCACTTCAATTTTATTTTCATGTAATTTATTGATTAACTCTTTTAAAGTATTCTTATTCCCAAATTTAGAATCCAGATTATAGTGTTCTTTAAGATCATAGCCCATTGAGTTTTTACCATTCATCCCTCTGGAAGGAGGTGGCAGCCAGACTGTGTCAAAACCTTTAACTGCTATATCCTCAACAATAGATGCTATTTCTTCCCACCAGTCATCCAGACAATTCCAATAAAACGCCTGTAAAATCAGCATTTTCTTTATCTCCTACTTTATTTGAGTTTGTTTTTATAATAATTCTCATTAGTGTTAAATAATTATAACATAGATTCCTAAATAAAAACAGCAAAACCCCAATCGAGAATAGTCTCAATTAGGGTTATTATGACAGCTGATTAAATTTAAAAATCCTGTAATTAGAACAAGTCAAGCTATATTAATTTTGTAATTTTTAAAAACTGCATTAAGTTCTGCCATTTTTTTCTCAGAAGGCGGCTCAACAGCAGCCAGCTTATATTCAAGCCCTAAATTTTCCCATTTATGTTTTCCAAGTTCGTGGTAGGGCAGCAGTTCAATTTTTTCTAAATATTTTTTCCGCTGTAGATATTTTGCAAACTCCTTCATCTTTTCCAGATCATCAGTAATTCCCGGAACAATAACCTGTCTTACCCAGTAAGGCTGTTTTTCTTTTTCCAGCAGCTCCACCAGATTTAGAGTTTTCTGGTTGCTGACTCCGGTTAAATCTCTGTGGACCAGATCATCCATTGTTTTAATATCCAGCAGCACCAGGTCCAGATATGGAAGCAGTTTTTTGAATTTAGCCGACTCTACAAATCCAGATGTATCAACTGCAGTGTGCAGTCCTTCTGCTTTTGCTTTTTTGAGTAAATCCAGAGTAAAATCAAGCTGCATTGTTGGTTCTCCCCCGGAAATTGTAATTCCTCCACCGGAACGTTCAATATATGGTTTTATTTTTTTTATTTTTTTCATTAATGATTCAGTTGTTACCTTTTTACCCTCTTTTAATTTCCAGGTGTCAGGGTTATGACAGTACTGACAGCGCAGAGGACAGCCCTGAGTGAAAACAACAAAGCGAATCCCGGGGCCATCAACAGTGCCCATACTTTCGGTAGAATGAATATATCCTTCAGCCATAATGACCTCCTTAGATGAGAGGGTACCGAGTGCTTGGAAATAATTTACAAGTACCCGGTACCAACCATTTAAATACTTTTATGGAAAGTTCTTGCTATTACTTCCTGCTGCTGTTCTGGTGTTAATTTAATAAAGTTAACAGCATAACCGGAAACTCTAATTGTCAGCTGAGGATATTCTTCGGGATGCTCAACTGCATCAAGCAGAGTTTCTCTTCGTAAGACATTGACATTTAAGTGATGTGCACCCTGATCAAAATAACCGTCCAGAATTGAGGTTAAATTGTTCTGCTGGGCAGTTTCTGTTTTACCCAGTGCTTCTGGCACAATAGAAAATGTATTAGAAATTCCATCCTGGCAGTATTCGTATGGTATCTTTGCAACCGAATTAAGTGATGCTAAAGCACCTGAGGTATCTCTGCCGTGCATTGGATTAGCTCCAGGAGCAAAGGCTTCTCCAGCTTCGCGACCATCTGGAGTAGCTCCAGTTTTCTTACCATAGACTACATTTGAGGTAATAGTTAGCACCGACATAGAGTGAACTGCGTCTCTATAAAGCTGATGCTGTTTAAGTTTATTAATAAATAGTTTAACTACCTCTACAGCCAGCTGATCAACACGATCATCATCATTACCGTATTTAGGATAATCACCATTGATTTCAAAATCAATAATCATCCCATCTTCATCTCTGATCGGCTTAACCTCTGCATATTTAATAGCACTCAGGGAGTCGGCAATAATTGAAAGTCCTGCCACTCCAAAACCCATTATTCGCTGAACTTCTGTATCATGGAGTGCCATCTGTACTGCCTCATAGGCATATTTATCGTGCATATAATGAATAATATTTAGAGCATCTACATATTTTTCGCTCAACCAGTCAAGAAAGCGGTCAAAATTATCCATGACCTTATCGTATTCTAAAACATCACCTTCATAGGGTTTAAATTCAGGTCCAACCTGAGCACCTGTTTTCTCATCTTTACCACCATTTAAAGAATAAAGAAGTGTTTTAGGCAGATTACATCTGGCACCAAAATACTGGATATCCTTACCTGGTGTCATTGCTGATACACAGCAGGCAATTCCGTAATCGTCAGAAAAGTTAAGGCGCATCAAATCATCATTTTCATACTGCAGAGAGCTTGTATCTTTTGAAACTTTTGTGCAGTAATATTTAAATCTTTCCGGCAGTTTTTCAGACCAGAGTATAGTCAGGTTTGGTTCTGGAGCCGGACCTAGATTATATAAAGTGTTTAAAATTCTGTAGCTGGTCTTAGTTACCAGGGGTCTGGTATCGATTCCAATTCCCCCAAGCACAATTGTTACCCAGAGTGGATCACCACTGAAGAGCTCATTATATTCTGGAGTTCTCAGCTGTCTGGCCAGCCTCAATTTAATTACAAAATCATCGATGATTTCCTGTGCCTCTTTTTCTGTCAGTAATCCTGCTTCTATATCTCTTTCAAAATAAATATCAAAGAACTCTGCTACCCGACCAAAAGACATTGCTGCCCCGTTATTTTCCTGAATCGCAGCCAGATAAGCAAGATAGGTCCACTGAACAGCCTCTTCTGCATTATTAGCTGGACGAGAAAGATCACAGCCGTAAGTTTCTCCGAGTCCCTTTAACTTTTTGAGCGCTCTAATCTGTTCACTTACCTCTTCCCGCAGTCGAATTGTTTCCTCAGTCATCGGACTTTTCAAATTAGATTTATCTTCTTTTTTTGCTTTAATCAATCTATCTACACCGTAAAGTGCTACTCTTCTGTAATCACCAATAATTCTTCCCCTACCATAAGCATCAGGTAAACCGGTAATTACACCAGAGCGTCTAATCTCTCTAATTTCTGGAGTGTAGGCATCATAAACTCCATCATTATGTGTTTTTCTATATTTAGTAAATATCTCATCTATTTCGGGATCGACTTTTTCGCCGTAAGCTTCTGCTGCCTGACGGGCCATCCTAATCCCACCATAGGTATTTAATGTTCTTTTTAAAGGTTGATCAGTCTGCAGACCAACTATTATTTCTTTATCCCGGTCTATATAACCGGCATCATAAGCGTTGATATCTGCAACAGTTTCGGTATCAATAGCAAGCACACCATCATTTTCTCTTTCTTTTTTCAATAAATCGGAAGTCTGCCGCCAGAGGTCCTCTGTCCTTACAGTCGGACCTTCTAAAAAGTCAGCTCCACCTGTATAAGGTGTATAATTCTGCTGCACAAAATTTCTGACATCAATTTCTTCTTCCCATCTTTGACCCTTTAATTCTAAAGTATCAAATTCCATCAAAAATCCTCCTCTTTTAGTCTTATAATCTTATTGGCTGCTTAAAAGATTTTTATAATTTTCCTCTTGAATATTTGATTATTGTAACAGTCTATAATGTAAATTATATTTAATCTTTTAAACGGAATTTCATATTTATTTTAGCAGAAATTATTACCATCGTCAAATCTTGAGTGTTTTACTATGTTTTGAAATTACCGCTTTATTGTAAATTAGATTACATTTACTCCATTTAAGACTAAAATATGCAGCTAAACAAAAAAATCGCCCCCCAGATAAAGATTTAACTCTATATCCAGGCGGGCGATTTATTAAAGATTATATTCCCCTATGGTTAGCTCCATATTTATCCGCCAGTCATATAATCCATCTATTCAAATTTTTAAACTACATTTATAGTTTAGCAGATTCATTTTAAAGTGTCAAATCAATTTGCAGCTACCGTTTACCTGTCTTTTTTGTAAAAAATAATTTAAATTTCGGCTGCCACCCGGCAGGGAGCTGCTTCTGCTCTGACCTTAAGTGGAAATACAAAAAGTTTAAATGATTCTAAACCCAGCAGTTTTTCTAAATTACAGAGATTTTCTAAAATAAAAATATCATTTTCAAATAATTTTTGATGAATTTTAAAGGGGCTGTAATCTGGTGATGGCATATCAAATCCCAGGAGTTTAACTTCTTTAGCTATCAATAAATCTGCCAGTTCTTCCGAAATAACAGGATGCTGTCTATAATACTTCTGATTTCCATACTCCTCTGCAAAACCTGTATAAATAATTACTATATCATTTTTCTCTATTAATTTCTGATAGTCAGGCTTAACTTTTATAATTTTTTGTCCGGCTGCATAGATCAATTTCGTCTGTCCGGAAAGGTTGTTAAGGGAAATGTCAGCGGCATTCCTTACATCTTCCAGCATATGGGCAGGTAAATCTAGATGAGTTCCTGTATGCATTCCCATTTTTAAATTGTGATTACAGTAACCATCCCGCATTATTTTTTTATTATTTATTAATTCAACTTCCCGATCCCCGGGGTAAATCGGCATACCCTGATAAATCTCATAACTTAAATCAATTAGTTCTGACACAATGCACCTCCTTTAAATTTGCTTCAGAATAGCTAAATTCACTTTCTTAATGTCGCCTTTAGTCGGTCAGGATTAGAGATAATTTCTATCACATCATTAATATCTCTACTGATTAATTCAGCCCCTAAAAGAGCCCTTTTTGCCGTACCTTCTGGACCAATCACTGCAATCCCGAGTTCTGCATTTTTCAGCATCTGCGCATCATTATTTCCATTTCCTACAGCAATTACTTTTTTGCGGCCTAATTTTTCTACAAAATCAGCTTTAAACTTACTGCAGTCACAGTCATTAACAACTACCAGCTCTGCCTTTAATTCTTGCAGCAGCTGCTCTGCAGTCCCAAATGTATCAGCAGTTAAAATATATATTTCAAAATCCTCTGCCAGGCTGTTAATCCCCTCTTTTACCCCCTCAATCAATTCGCCGTCACAGGCAATAGTTCCATTGAGATCAAAAACTATTTTTTCTACATTAAAATTTTTACATCCTGGTATATTTATATTCAGCATATCTCCCTCCCCTTTCTCATCAGTAAATCTAAATGCTGGCAGCTGCAATCAATCTTAGTTGGAATTTGTTTGTTTTTAATCAATGAAAATCTTTTGTGCTTGCTCTTTATATACTCTGAAATCACTGCTGCTGTATAAGACAAATCTTATAATTTTAATATTCTCTAATTCTTCCGCTGTAATTTTTATTGTTTCAAGACTAACTGCTGCAGCTTTCTCAATTGGATATCCAAAAGCTCCGGTGGAAATAGCAGGAAAAGCGATACTTTTAATTTGATATTCTTCAGCTAATTTTAATGAGTTTTGATAACATTTTTCCAGGAGTGCAGCTTCCGGTTTATCCCTTCCATAAACTGGACCTAAAGTGTGAATAACATATTGATTGGGCAGATTAAAAGCCTCAGTAATTACTGCCTCACCAGGCTCAATTGGGGCCAGCGGTCTGCAGGCTTTTTCCAGCTCTGAGCCAGCTTTTCTATGGATAGCACCTGCAACTCCACCACCAATTTTTAACTCAGCGTTTGCGGCATTAACCACAGCCTCGATATCCTTTTGAGCTGCTATATCTCCCTGAGTCAATTCTAATTGCAGATCACTTATCTGTAATCTCATTAAAAGCCCCCCTTTTTTTGCTTATCTTTCTTAGTTATTTTAGTTTTGTCCTCTCCTCTCCAAATTTGGATCCTGAAAAAATATCTATTTCTATTTGTTTAATTCTTTAACTCTTGCTATTTTCCTTTTTTTAAGCCTTAATTAAAAGAGAATTAAGGCAATTAAATTTTCAAAAAATTATTAAGATAAAAAATATATTTTTTGATTCAATTAATGAGTTTAAGCAAGTTAAAAGAAGTACATTGGAGTATGAAGCTTTTAAATAGTTTTAAATACCTTTAAAGTCAATAATTGAATCTCTATATCTTGACACTGCTTCTATTCTTTCCTATAATCCATGTTGGAATTGAGAAAGAAAGATTAAAATTAATTCTTTTTTAGGAGGTAATAATCTAGAATGATTGATGAGAATTTAACTAAGGAAATTCAGGATTGGATGCAGAAAGAAGTTGAAAAAAGAAATGCAGATGGTGCTGTTGTTGGATTAAGCGGAGGCATTGACTCCTCTGTCGTTGGAGCTCTGTCTAAAAAAGCTTTTGGTGACAATGTACTGGGAGTTATGCTGCCTGCAAATGGAACAGTAACTAAAGATGTAGAATATTCCGAAATGCTTGCGGATAAATTCGATATTGAAACTCTAAAAGTAAATATGAAAGAAATTAATGAACCTCTGGAAAAAAGACTGCAGAGTATAGATATTGAAGGAAATGAACAGGAACACTGGCCTCAAACTAAGATTCCTACCCCAAATCCGGCAGAACAAAATATTCAAACTAGACTTAGAATGATGACTCTCTACTACATTGCGGAGAAAAAGAATTATGTGGTAATGGGAACCAGCAACAAAAGTGAAATTTTGACCGGATATTATACCCTGCATGGTGATGGTGCAACAGATATGAGACCAATTGGAGACTTAAATAAAACTCAGGTCTGGGAACTGGCAGAGGTTCTGGGGATTCCAGAAGAAATCATCAATCGACCTCCAACTGGCGGCTGCCGTGGAGATGAAAGTGATCGTGATGAAAAAGAATTTGGAATCAGCTATCAGGACTTCGATAAAATTTATGAATCAATTAATAATAATGATGACCTCTCTAAATTTGAAGAGGGAGATGTAAAACGTGTTAAAGAACTGATCGATGCTGCTCAAGAAAAAGATCATATTCCTACTTTTAAGATTGCGGAATAGCATATAATTAAAATCAAATTATTATCTATAAAAAAAACTGACAGGTAAACAATACCTGTCAGTTTTTTTCGTCTTAAGGCATATTATATTGATTCTAATAGGGTTTAGACATACTTCTACATCAACCAGACAATTCCCGGCAGCTGTAATTTAGAATTGATCTTCAAATTCTTCGTAACCCTCTTCTGCCAGATCTTCAGCTGGAATAAACCTGAGTGCAGCTGAGTTAATACAGTAGCGTAATCCTGTTGGTTCAGGACCATCCTCAAATACATGGCCTAAATGAGAATCTGCTTCTTTACTTCTGACCTCTATTCTGGTCATCCAGAGCGTTTTGTCTTCAACTTTTACAATATTTTCTTCGACAAGGGGCCTGGTAAAGCTTGGCCAACCTGAGCCAGACTCAAATTTATCTTTTGAAGAAAAAAGTGGTTCTCCTGAAACAACATCCACATAAATGCCCGCTTCTTTGTTATCCCAGTACTTATTATTAAAAGCAGGTTCTGTAGCATCCAGCTGAGTCACCTTATACTGCAGATCAGTTAATTTCTCTCGTAATTCTGCATCAATAGTCTCTTCATTGATCTGAACATTGTCAGCATCCTCAGTCTTACAGAAAGTTACACATTCTTCCGGATCAATATTATTTAACTTCAGTAATTTTTCCTGGAGTTCGGTTGTCAGTCCTAATTTCCCTATATTTTTTATAATATTATCCCGTTCACCACTGCCTGCAAGATAACCATTTGCTTTGGTTACAGCCGGGGAATTAATAAATTCCTTCATCGACATTTGATCTAAATAATGATTCTTAAAATCTCGCTGCTGCTGAAGTCTATATTTCTGGTGATAGTCTTCAGCCAGATAGAAATGCTCCAGTTCTTTGATCACAGTCTGAATTTCTCTCCCACTTTCAACCTCCAGTTCCTGGCTGACTTCTAAAGCGGTTTCCTGCTGCTTCTTGTTTTGATAAAGAATCAAAGAAGCATACTGTTTGGAATAGGCTGGTGAATAGGGATCATGGATCTCAAAAAAGATTTTTACCAGCTCTCTATAAGAAATTACTTCCGGATTATAATCGATCTCTATTGTTTCAGTGTGATCTCCTATCATCTGATAGGTCGGTCTTTCGGTTGTTCCACCTGCATAACCAACACGGGTCCTGATAACCCCTTCCAGAGCGCCGAAAGATGCATCCGGCCCCCAAAAACACCCGAGTGCAAATGTAGCCGTCTCACTATCTATTTTTTCTAATTCCTGATCCAGTAAGATATCTGCTGCCAGAGCACTGCTGCCAGAGCTGAAAATAGCAAATATTACAATCAGGGCTATCAAAATATAATCCATCTTATCTACCTCCCACTTATTTTAAACACTTAATATTCAAAAGTCCTTACTAAATATATAATAATATTAATTACTAATAAAAGATAGTAAATAGATTACCCAGATAAATTTGATTTTAAGTCTCAAAATAGTTATCATATAACTGGTGTGTAAAATTTATCGAACATAAATATAAATATAAGGATTTGATAAAAAATGACTAAAAAAGATATTCAAAAACCTGATTCAAGGATTGCTGTTATTACTCTAATAACAGTTATTGTAGTTATCTTATTTTCTATTCGAACTGCCTTAGTCCTCGAAACTGCTCTGGTCCTGGGAGCAATGACTGCTGCTTTATTTGCCCTCTATCTGGGATTAAGCTGGAAAGAAATTGAGAGCGGAATGATCAATGGAATTAAAAATGCTCTCGGAGCCTCTTTAATTCTAATTATTATTGGAATGGTGATTGGAAGCTGGATATTATCAGGAACTATCCAGACTATGGTTTATTATGGTCTTGAACTTTTAAGTCCCAGTATATTTTTACCAGCTGCTTTTTTACTGGCTGCAGTTACTTCAATTTTAATTGGAAGTTCTTTTGGAACAATTGCCACCATGGGAATTGTTCTCCTGGGTGTGGCAGAAGGACTGGGTGTACCAAAGGCGATTACTGTTGGGGCAATAGTTTCGGGAGCGATGCTCGGCGATAAAATTTCGCCGATGTCAGATTCGACTAATTTAACTGCTGCAATGAGCAGTACCGATCTTTTTGAGCATATTAAATCAATGCTCTACATATCTCTGCCGGCTGCTTTAATCAGCCTGCTTTTATATACAGTCATCGGCTCCTTTTATTTAGAAAGTGGTGTAGATCTGGCTAATGTTAATCAAATTTTGAGTAATTTAGAGCAGAACTTTAATATAACTTCCTGGACTCTGGTCCCACCGATTCTGATGCTGCTGCTCTCATTATTTAAGGTACCGGCAATTGCGTCTCTTTCGCTTAGCTTTATCACTGCGTCCATTTTTGCAGTCTTAACTCAGGGAGCCTCTTTTGCTGAAATCTTAAATGCAGCAGCTAATGGTTATCAGGCTGATACCGGACTGGAACTCTTAGATAGCCTTTTAACTCAGGGCGGAATCAATAATATGATGAGTACAGTTGCCATTATTATGGCTGGTACTGCAATGGGAGGAATTTTAGAAAAAGCAAGAATTTTAGAAGTTATTTTAGATTCGATGCTTGCTTTTATAAAAAAGCCCAGAGATTTAATCTTAATTTCTTTAAGCTCAGCCTATATTATGCTTTTAGCAACCGGAGAAATGTTTGTCTCAATTGTTATTCCTGGCCGGACCCTGGCTCCTGCTTATCAGAAAATGAAAATTAAAACCAGTGTACTTTCTAGATCATTAGAAACCGCTTCTACCCTCGGCTGTTCAATTCTACCCTGGGGTGTTGTTTCGGTTTATATTCAAAATGTAATGGATATTGGTTTTGGTTATATCCCCTATACATTTTTATCATTTCTGGCTCCAATTATTGCAGTTATTTATGCATTCAGCGGCAGCTTCATTTTTAAAAGTGAATAAATCGAAATAGTTTATAACAGGAGATAAGATAATAATTTGATCTAATAAGAAATTAAGCGCTGTTCCTGAAGCTGGAGCAGCGCTTTTAGTTAAACTCTTATTTGATTTCAATTTATTTTAAATTTTTAGATTTATTATTATTTATCTTTTCCTTTTTAACCACCTTCAATCACCTTAAAATAAGAGTGAGGCAATTGGATTCTGATCACTTGTACTGTAAACTTCTTTAGTTTTTAAATTGACTGCGCTTAAAATTCCACCTTTACCGGCTCCAGTATCTACCAGAATTTTATTGTTTCCAAATCTTACTTCAGCAACTGGAGTATGACCGGCAACTACAGTTCTATTTTCTTTAAAGTCCTCACTTTTCGCTCCCAAAAATGGCTGTCTGATCCAGACGAGATCGTGTTTTGTCTGTTCTTCCAGACTTTTTGAGGGATTAATTCCAGCATGAACAAAAATATAGTCTTCAGTGGCGTGATAATATGGTAGTGAATCAAAATATTGAGCAGCTTTTTTTAGTTCAGAACGATCTGGAAAACCAGACTCTGTTTTTTGACCTCCATTATGATACCAGAGGTCAATGTTATTGTTATTTAAAACAGCATCAATCATCATTTCCTCGTGATTACCTCTTAAAAAAATATTTTTCCCGTTATCCAGTTTTTTGATATATTTATAAACCTGATAGGAATCAGCACCTCGGTCTACATAATCCCCTACGAAAATCAATTTATCCTGGGCAGAATCATAATTAATTTTTTCCATAATTTTCTCCAGTTCATCTATTTCTCCATGAATATCACCAATTACATATTCAGCCATTTTAGCCACCTCCTATTCAATACTTTTAAATTTATTATATCATAAATCTACTAATACCTTTAATTTTACTGAGTATTCGATTTCTGCTGTTTTAATTTAGTTAGCATTTTTTCGGTCTTCTCATAGTGAGAACCACACCAGTATATTTTGTCACACCGGGGACAGTATTTAAAATCATCAAAATATTTTTTTGTTTTAGGCTCCAGTCTCTCTATAATTTTTTCTTTATCAATATCCACTAATTTAGTGTTGCAGTTAACACAGCGGCTTTCTTGGCCCTGATAATATTGAGCAAGCTGAAAGCGGTCAAAAACTTCTTTTAACTGTTTTTTTGGGTCATCACTCCAGATGAATTTAGCCCACTTTACTCGTTTCCGCATCAATAGCCCTCGATCTCTGCTTAAAATAATTCTTTTTTCGCTGACTGCCTGATCAACAATTTCCCGATCTTGATAATCATTTCTGTAGGCTGTGTCAAAACCAAAACGACGAAGATAGCGAGCCAGCCGCCCCAGGTGAACATCTAAAATAAATTTTGGTTTTTCTGAATATTCATTTAATAATTTTACTTCTTCTGGCAGTTTAAAAGTATAAAGATGAGGATAGATTGAAAAAAAATCACCGGACTGAACCAGATATGAAAAGTCAACTGCTCTAGAATTATTCAAAATCAGAGCCACTTCCGGATGGGGGACACCGATACTTTCAATTCTATCTTTAATTGTCTGCCTGCCCCGATAATGGTGTATATAATAGCGTTCATCTATTAATTTTAGATTTTTTTGTGACTCAATTTTAATAAAATCATTTAAGTAAGAATAAATTCTAAATTTAATTTTTTTGATTATAATCACATCCTCCAACAGCTAATTATTCCAGCTGTTTTTCCGTTTGAAATTAAAATTTAAATTTTGTTTAATTTTTTTCTTATTATGATACATTTTTCGATCGGCTGCATTAATCATGGCTTCTAGAGTTTTATAATTCTGGCTGTTATAGATATAACCAAAGGCAATGCTAAAATATTTTTCCGGATGTTTTTTTGCCTTTCTCTTTATTCTTTTAATAATCTGAGAACATTCTTTTTTATTGGTGTCTGGTAAAATTATTGCAAATTCATCTCCACCAATCCTGGAAATTATATCTTTTTCGCGGGTGACTGACTTCAGCAAATCTGCAGTTTCTTTTATATATTGATCCCCTTTTTTATGGCCGTAATTATCATTAATTATTTTCAAATTATTAATATCAGCAATAATCACAGAAAGATTATAACGGCTGGGGTTATTTAATTCTTCCAGTTTATTTTCAAAATATCTTCTGTTATATAAACCCGTCATCTCATCATGAAAACTTAAAAATTTAACTTTTTCATTCTGCTTTTTGAAGTTCATAATCTGCTGAGCACTGGAAAATGCTCCAGCAAGAACCTGATAAAGTATAAAAATTTTGACAATAATGTGGTATTCTAAAAACAAAAATATCGTATAGAAGAATGTCTGACCCATCCAGATAAAAAGAGGTTTTTTATCAAATGTAATTTTAAGCATCATTTCCATAATAAAAAATAAAATAACTAAATAAAATAAACCAAAAATATAGTCATCCAGGCTTTCAACTTCTCCAAATATAAATTTTGCAATTAGAATTAAAAGCAGGATTAAATAGTAAAGATGAATTGTAAGCATTAATTTTTTATTGGGTTGTTCTTCAATTTTTAAATCCATAAGATCATCCTTCAAAATCATTATAGTGATATACCTTTATTAATATAATCATTCAAGATTAAACTGCAAAATCCTCTAAAAATTCTCTAATTTTTGCCAGAATAGCAATAATTATATATAATAATCTTATAGTTGAAGATTAGAAATTAAAATTATTAATAAGGAGCAATAAAAATGGGTGTAAGTAAAAAAGAAATTCTAGAAGAATTACAGTCAATATTTTTAAATAAAACCTTTGATGCTCTGCTGCCACCTCTAATCTATGCTGTCAGCAATTCTCTTTTTGAACTTGTTCCGGCAGTTATTCTGGCTGTGACAGCAGCCATATTTAACTTTGGCAGACGGGTGATCAAAAAAGAAAATTGGAAATATGCTCTCGGAGGCCTGGCTGGGGTAATTTTTGCTTCCTCACTTGCTTATTTAAGCGAAAATGCCAGTAATTATTTTATTCCGGCCCTGAGCTCTTCTGCTTTTTTGCTGCTGGCTGCAGTCATTTCTCTGCTGATCGGTAAACCTCTGGCAGCCTGGGCCAGTCATTTAAGCCACGGCTGGCCCTTAAAATGGTTCTGGCGGGATGATATTAAACCTGCTTACCGGGAGGTTACAATTTTCTGGGCTTTTTACTTTGCTCTGCGGCTTATTATTCAGCTCAACTTATTTTACAATCAGGCTGTTTTAAATTTAGCCTTGGTAAATATTATTCTGAGCTGGCCTGTTATCATAGTAGTATTGGTGATCAGTTATATTTATGGAATCTGGCGTTTAAATAAGCTGGGAGGGCCAGGAGTTGAAGAATTTAAAAATGACAAAAAACCGCCCTGGAATGGTCAAAAGAGGGGCTTTTGATTTAATTATTTGCTGTATTTTTGCTTAATAAAATTAAACAAATTTAAATATAGACCGACAGATCCCGGTAGATGTAGATTAAAAATAAAGGACCTGTATAATTTAAATAGAATATTATTTATAGTGATATTTTTATAGGAGGAGGTAATTAGTTTGGAGACATGGCGTTTGCTTACAAATAGGAGCAGTAATGCTTTTTATAATATGGCAGTTGATGAAGCTATAATGATTTTACACAGTAAAAATAAGGTTCCACCTACTCTGCGCTTTTACAGCTGGAAACCAGCAGCTCTTTCTCTCGGCTATTTTCAAAAGGCTAAAGAAGAAATAAATTATCCAAAGTGTCAGGAAGAAGAAATTGATCTTGTCCGGCGTTTAACTGGGGGAAGAGCCATTCTCCATGATCAGGAATTAACCTACAGTTTAATTATTAGAGAAGATTTTAATCTGCTGGCTGATTCTATAGAAAAAAGTTATCAGCAGATCAGCAGTGGTCTGGTCAGAGGACTGCAGCAGCTGCTGGGTATCCCGGCTGAACTAAAAGCTGTGGAGCGAGGTAAAAAAGCACCTGTTGGCCATTCAGCTGCTTGTTTTGATGCACCTTCCTGGTATGAAGTGATTTTAAATAACAAAAAACTTATCGGCAGTGCTCAGCGGAGAAAAGATGGTACAATCCTGCAGCACGGGTCTCTGCCGCTTGCAATCAATGCAGAAAAAATTTTTAAACTTCTAAATTACAGTTCTGAACAGCAGCGAAAAAAAGCGAGCAGAATTTTTACTTTAAAATCAACATCTCTTAGAAAAGCAGGTTATAATTTTTCGCATTCTGAATTAGAAAATGCTATAGCTGCCGGCCTGTCTCAGTCTCTGGGAATAGAATTAACAGAAGGCAAATTAACAGCGGCAGAGATAAAACTTGCTCAAAAACTGGTTTTAGAAAAATATCAAACTCAAGACTGGAATTTTAAACGATAAATATTAAAAATATATTTTTATACATAATTATAGAAAAAAGGAGTTTTAGAATGACTAATAAAAATAATAATTCTCGCAAAAGACTGCCAGCCTGGCTGCGCCAGAAGGATCCACTGCAGAAAGGTATGCTGGCTACCAGAAATATGCTTAAAGATTTAGAAGTAAATACTGTCTGTAAAAACGCCCGCTGTCCCAATATCGGGGAATGCTACAGCAAAAAAACTGCCACCTTTATGATTCTGGGGCAATACTGTACCCGCAGCTGCCGGTTCTGTTCGGTATCCCATCAGCATAAACCAGAAAAGATAGATCCAGCTGAAGCCGAAAGAGTTGCAGAAGCAGTGGAAAAACTGAAATTAAAACATGCAGTTATTACATCTGTGACCCGGGATGATCTAAAAGATGGAGGAGCGGAACAGTTTGTAAGCGTGATCAAAGCCATCAGAAAAAGAACACCTGAAGTTTCAATCGAAGTTTTAACTCCTGACTTTAATGAATACCAGCCGGCAGTCGATAAGATTATTAAGGCCAAACCGGAAATATTTAATCATAACATTGAGACTGTAGCTTCTCTTTATGATCAGGTTCGACCTCAGGCTGATTATCAGCAGTCACTGAGAGTTTTAAAGAAGGTTGCAGAGGCAGACAAAAATATTTTAGTTAAATCAGGAGTAATGCTCGGTTTGGGAGAAAGTGAAACAGAACTAATTCAACTCTGGGATGATTTATTGACAGCCGGAGTAGAAATTTTAACTATGGGTCAGTACCTCCAGCCATCAAATGAAAATATTGAAGTGGCAGAATATATCAAACCGGAGAAGTTTGCCGAGCTAAAAGAAAAAGCTCTGGCCCGCGGTTTTAAAGCGGTCTCCTCCGGTCCTCATGTTAGAAGTTCTTATTTAGCTGAAGAAGTCTATCAACAGTTAAATTAATTATACTTTTCTCTAATAATACCATCTTTATACGCCTCAAGCAGCTGCATTAAATATTCCACATCTTCACTTAATTTTTTACCAATATCAGTATCAGCTATTTTTTGGGGCTGCTTAAATTTCAATACTTCGGTAGCCGAAATTGTGTCCCTGCTGTCTTTATGCAGGGCATTTTTTTTGCTGATAAACGGTTCATGTGAGATTAATCGCATCTTTGTATTGCTGTAAGTCAGAGTATAGCCTGCTATTCCCGTTTTTTCATGATAGGCGGCAGAAATACCCCCATCAATAACCAGCAGTCTACCATTACCTTTAACTGGACTCTCTCCCTTTTTTTCAGCTACAGGTGTATGACCATTAATAATATGACCTGTTTCTGGATCAAGTCCGAATTCAACCAGAATTTTTTTGCAGATATACTCATTTTCTCTGGCTTGATAATAGGGATTCATATTTTCTTGGTAGAGTTTATCCTCTTCCTCATCAGTAAAATATCGCAAAAAGGTAGTCATTCTATCCTTTCCAAAAAGTGGTGATAATTCTCCCCGCCAGAGATACCAGAGCCAGTCTTTAAACTCAGCCTCCGCTTCCTGATTAGAATAACTGCGGCGAATAATATCATCAAAAAAGTCCATCAGTTTTTTGCCGCTGTATTTTTCTCCATCAACTTCAACCTCAGAAAAATCTCCATTTTCAGCCATTGGTACACAGCCGTGAAATAAAAGATTACCATTATACTTTTTATACATGCTGCCGTTGTTGTATAAAAATCTAACATCTTCCTGTAATTTATCATTATTTTTAAAAGAATAACTCAGCTGTTTAATTACCTCTTCTTCCCATTCACTCAAGCTATAAGGGTCTTCGGGAGAAATTGTAGGTAAATTTTTATCTGTCAGCTGATACTTTTTTTCTCCTAAATTTAAAACTCCCTTTTCATAGTCAATTTTTTCTAAATAAAGGGCCTCATTCATTTCAAATTCAGGCCTCTTTTTAATCAACTGCCCCTCCAATTTAAATTGAATGACCGCAATAGCTTTATGCATCTGGGACATAATCTTAATTTCATTTTCATCTAATTCTCTGTTGATCAAGCGAGGCTGATATATTTCTTCCTCCAAATTTTGATAATGATTCATTGCAAATCTGGCCAGAGGCCGCATATTAATTCCATAACCTTCTTCTAAAAATTCTAGATTCCCATAGCGAAGAGCAACTCTTAAAGCAGTGGCAATCAACGCCTGCTGTCCTAAAGATGCTCCCATCCACAAAATATCGTGATTGCCCCACTGGACATCAACATTATGATGCTCCTTTAAAAAATCCATAATTACATCCGGAGTCGGACCACGATCAAAGATGTCCCCTATAATATGTAGTTTATCAACAGCAAAAGTCTGAATCAGCTCTGACAGCGCAATAATAAACTCTCTTGCCTGACCGACCTCAATAATTGTTGTTAAAATTTTTGCTTTGTAGTCCTTTTTATTGGGATCACCTTCTTTAATATGCAGCAGTTCTTCGATAATATAAGCAAATTTTTCCGGAAGTGCTTTTCTCACTTTGGATCTGGTGTAAATTGAAGATACTTCCTGAGAAATCTGCACCATATAATCAAGTGCTTCTTTGTACCATTCCGGAGGGATTCCTCCTCTTTCTTCCAATTCTTTCATTTTTGTTTTTGGATAAAAAATTAAAGTTGCCAGTTCTCTTTTTTCAGTGTCAGTTAACTTATCTTCAAATATTTGATCAATCTTATACTCAATCACTCCTGAAGCAGTTTTAAGCATATATTTAAATGCTTCGGCTTCTCCATGTAAATCAGTTAAAAAGTGTTCTGTACTCTTCGGTAAGTTCAAAATAGCTTTCAAGTTTATAATTTCTGTACTTACAGCAGGAATATTTGGAAACTGTTCTGATAGTAGTTTTAAATATTTCAGATCTTTCATCTATTACTCCTTTCTTAAGTGTTAGAAATTACTTTTTCATAGGCCAGCCGCTTACTGCCATCACTGGTGTAAATAATTCCGCAGTATTTAAAACTCTCTTTTTCTATGGCCCGGTGCATGGCAAAATTATCAGGATGAGTGTCAATGCGAATACTCTCTGCATTTTCTCTCCTGGCCAGTTTATATGTTTTTTTAAAGATCTCAGCCATGATAGCCTGACCCTTATATTCTGCTGCAACTGCGGCCCGGTGAATAACTCCATACTTTCCCTCAGTAATCCAATCTCCATTCTCAATATAATCATAGGTTGGATCTTTAGCAAAAATAATCGCGGCTGTGGCAACAATTTTATTTCCCTGCTGGATTAAATATGAATTGCCCTGCTTAATATCTTCTTTTATCGTTTCTTGATTGGGATAATTATTCTGCCACTGATCAATTCCCTGTTTACTTAAATAGTTCTGGGCAGCAGTAATAATTTTTATAATTTCTGGAATATCCCTAGTTTCAGCTTTTCTAAAATTCATTTAGCGAAATACCCCTTTCAATATTTTTTGAAACTTTAATTATAATAATCTACACTATTATTTATCTTATATAATAGATTACTCTTAGTTAAAATTATACTTTTCTTCTTCAGCCAGCCACTTAATAATATTTTCTTTAGTATCCGGTCTGGCAAAATAGTAGCCCTGAGCATAATCGCAATTAAGTCCAGTTAAGAAATCAAGCTGTTCTTTAGTCTCAACTCCCTCTGCAACTACCTTTAAGTCAAGCGCATGAGCCATATTTATAATTGAGTTGATAATATTTTCTGTTGCTTTTTCCTCCCCAATATTTTTAATAAAGTAACGATCAATTTTGAGATAATCTACAGGCAGCTCTTTTAAATATTTTAAGGATGAATAGCCTTTACCAAAGTCATCAAGATATATTTTAATTCCTTTTTGTTTTAGCCGCTGCAATTTTTTTATGTTTTCCTTAATTTCCAAAATAAGATCAGTCTCTGTAATCTCAAGGCTCAAACGTTCCGGATTTATCTTAAATAACTCTAAATTTTTGATTAAGCTCTCAGCAAAATTCGGATGCTGCAGATTACGAGCAGAAATGTTGATTGCAATCGAATAATTTTCCTTTTCCTTATTTTGATTAAATTGGTCAATATCACTTAAAACCTGCTTAATCACCCATTCTGTCAGCGGTTCTATCAAACTGCTCTGTTCTACAATTGGAATGAATTTTCCCGGTGACATAAAACCTTTTTGTGGATGATTCCACCTGATTAGAGCCTCTAAGGTTTCCACATTGTTGTTAAGCAGATTAATTTTAGGCTGATAATATATTTCAAAATCATTATTAATAATTGATTGATTTATATCGGCCAGGATCTGGATATTATTATCTTTAAAATTGCTATCTTCCTGCTGATACTGCCAGAACTGAAGTTTTTTACTATTTGCTTTTTTTAAGGCAACAAATGCTTGATCCAGCAGTTCATCTGCTATCTGGCTCTGTTCTGGATAATTACTAATCCCGAGGCTAATATCATTAAATATAGAAAGATGATTAAATTTAACCGCATGGTCCATGTACTCAACAAATTTATTGAGATAAATTAACAGTTCTTCGTTTTCTTCTTTTTTTAAAATTATCCCGTATTTATTTTCATTAATATAATAGATTTTATTTTTGAGATTCTTAAAATTTTTAATATACTGCAGCAGTTCTTTAATATAATTGCTAAAATTCATGAAACCGATAACTTTATAAATATCAATAAAATTATTAATGCTTAAGATAATTAAATAAAAATCATTTTCTGCAGCAATTTCTGTTTCCATAGCCTGCTTTAATTTTATTTTATTTGGAAGTCCGGTTTCTGGATCATAATAGGCAATCTGATTAACCTTTTCCAGCTGACTTTCCAGCAGAGAAAATAAATAACCAGAAAAAGCACCGATAATAATCAACATACTCATACGGAAGCTCCAATTTTCCAGACCCTGACTGACCATAGTATCTGTATTTAAAGGCATAAATGGACCCAGGAACAGCCCGCCTGTAACAGCAGTAATTACTCCTCCCTTTATTTTATAAAAATAAGCAGCTAAAATAATAGGGACATAAATTAGATGGGCATAACTAAATCTGGTTCCACCAGTATAATAAACAATCAAGGCAATTAGTAAGACCAGCAGCAAAATAACACAAATTAAAAGTAAAGTTTTGTCCTCATATAATTTTAATTTTTGGTATATTTTCTGTCTTTTAATTGGCCCGGCTCCCTTCTGTAAACATGATTAAATTCCTTTTGTTTGACTCTACTTAAATAATTCTCTGTCTTAACTTTTTAACCTGCAAAATTTTGCTGTTTTTTTATATTAATTACACTATAATGATAATTTATTATTATCAAGTATCACTTCTCTGATCTCTTCTCTCAGAAATCATCAAATCAGCCTCTGCAATCCAGTCATCACTTAAATATTTACGTCCAACCCAGATTGCTCTCCCAAAAAAGTCAGCCGGTAGAGCTATTAAAATACCAAGTAATCCCAGGTCAAAGAAAACCCCCAGTAAATAACTTAAACCAAGCTTTAATAAAGTTTGAGAAAGCAAATTGCCGTATAATGCTGATTTAGTATTTCCGGCCCCATTTAAGTGACCAGCCAGCACCCCATAAATTGTAATTAAAGGCCCTCCAATACTTAATGCTTTCAAAAAGCGGACTGCAATCTGCAGTGTTTCCGGATTATCTCCAAATAGTCTAACTAAATAAGGAGATGTAAGAAAGATTAAAAGCGAAAAACTACCAATAGAAACCAGGGTCAAAATAAGCATTGCCTCTACTGTTTTTTTGCTTGCTTCAACTTTAGCAGCTCCAATCTTTTGACCGCTCAAAATTGCAGTCACTGTATAATATGAGCGATGCATCGGAGCAATTAACTGCTGAAAAATCCGTCTTGCAATATGATAGGCGGCAGCTACTTCTGTTCCAAAAAGAAGTAAAATGGAGTTAAAAGGGAAGGTAATTAAGCTCTGATAAAGCCCTTCGGTAATTTTGGGAGCACTTACTTTAAATAATTGTTTGATCAGGATAAAATCCCAGTATTTAATTGGATTTTTTAGGTTAAATTCGCTTTTTGAACTTAAAAATATCAGGATAAAGATGACCGCTGAGAGAGTTTTAGCAGTAAAGGTTCCAATACCAACTCCAGGGACACCGATTTCTGGTAAAAAACCAATCCCTAAAGCCAGCCCCACAGAAACCAAAATATTAATTATATTGGAAATAACTTCTACAACCATCGGAGTCCTGGTATCTCCACTTCCCTGCAGAGCCCGGGCCGCAATTATAGAAATAATTCTAAAAGGAGCAGCTGCAAAAATTATCATCAGATACTGTGCTCCTAATTCTATAACTTCCGGAGCAGCTCCAAGCAGAGCAATCATCTGCTCAGCAAAGAAAAGAGCTATAAAAATAAAGGGTATTCCAATAATCAGAGAAACAAAAATAACCTGTGATAAAATTAAATCTTTATTAGCCTTTGCTGCAGCTGTGTTAGTACCGCTTTCCTGGGAAATCAGAGAAATACTCCCACTTCCCAACCCGAGACCAATTCTTAAAATTATACTTTCCCAGACATCTCCCAGTCCAACAGCTGTAACTGCTGCCGGACCAAAATAGCCCATTAAGATCATATCTGTAGTTCTCATTGCTGTCACAAATATATGGTTAAGCATTACCGGCCAGGCAAGGATAAAAGCTTCCTTCCACAGCGGTAAATAAGAAATAAAAATTGCCATCATTACACTCCTAAAATTGATCAATTTAAAATTCTAATATGTATTTAAATATATTCCTAATTTTTTGGGATGATAAAAACCAGCTAAAAAACAGGGCCAAAAACAGGTTAACAAAAAGACTAAAACCAGGATTTAAGAAATAAAATAAATCAAATTTATCCAGGATAATTATTATAAAACCATGTAATAAAAAGGGATAAATACTTCTTGCTCCTCTGCTAGAAATTAATGTTCTTTGAGCAGGGATAATTTTAAAAAACAAAAATAGATTAATTAGAGCAGCATTTAAAAACAAAAATCTGTTTAATAATGCCTGGCTTAGACCCGACCCAAGTCTAAAATAACTAACAGCTCCATATAAGATTTCCAGATTAAGATTATTCAAAAATAAATAAATAAAGATAAGTTCTGCTGTATAAATAAAAAACATAAGTTTGCGGCTAATATAGTTATCTAAATTTTTATATCTAACAGCTATAGAATATTTTTTGAAATAATAACCCAGAATAAAAAAAGGGAAAAATACAACTGTTCTTGATCCCGAAAAAATGCGGCCAAATTCAGCTGTAAAGCCGATTAATAAAGCTGCAGCGACGGCTGCTAAAAAAGTGAAAACTGCAGGAATTTTAAACTTTTCTATAATAAAAATCAGAACTCTCCAGAAAAATAAGGAAAGCAAAAACCATAAAATCCAGAACGGTCTTTTAAAATTCAAAATTAAACTATAGTTATTTAATAGTGAATTAAAAGCCAAATAAAGAAATTGAAAAATAAAATAAGGAATTAACAGCCTTTTGATATTTTTAATTAAGTAGTATTTAAATTCAACATTTACATTACTAAAATAGCCGGCAATGAAGATAAATGCCGGCATGTGAAAACTGTAAATAAAGATATATAAAACCTCTGCCAGAGTATTTTCCTGCAGTAATGGTTCAAAAAAATGGCCTATTAAAACTAGAGTAATTAATATAAATTTTGCATTATCAAAAAAATAGAGTCTTTTTTCAGCCATCAAATTCACCTAATTTTTAAAGTTTTAGAATTTCAGCAACTTTTTCTTTAACAGTATTTTTATCACAGCTGTGCTGATGTCTGCTTTCCATATCTTCTAAGCCCCTTAAACCTCTGTGAACTTCAGCTGCGGTTAGATTATTTAATTCTTCTATAATTCGATATTCATCCTCTTCAATTTTTTCTTCTTTTAATGATTCAAGTACTGCCCGGCTAAACTTATAGGGATTGGCAGTAGAAGCAATAACTGCTATTTTTTGGTCCTTACTTTGCTGACGGTACTTATTTAAAGAGTCAACCCCTACTGCTGTATGAGGATCAAGTAAGTAATTAAAATTATTAAAGGTTGATTTAATTACCTCTCTTGCTTCTTTCTCAGTGCTAAAATGACCACTAAAAAGATTTTGAATTTTTGTTTTGGTCTGCTGATCAACTTCAAATTTATTTTTAGTTTTAAGTTTTTGATACCATTCATTAATTTTGCTGCTGTTATGATCAGTAATTTCAAACAAAAAACGTTCCAGATTTGAAGAAATTAGAATATCCATTGAAGGACTGATTGTTTTCTTAAATTCGCGTTCAATATCATAAATTCCAGTTTCTAAAAAGTCAGCCAGAACTTTATTATCATTGGAAGCACAGATAAATTTGTTGACCGGAAGCCCTATTTGATAGGCATAATACGCCGCCAGAATATTACCGAAATTACCAGTTGGTACAGCAATATTAATTTTATCTCCTGTCTTAATTCCGCCATCCTTAATAATCTCAAAATATGCTTTAAAATAGTAAACTATCTGAGGCAGAAGTCTACCCCAGTTTATAGAATTGGCAGAAGAAAATTGAAAATTATTTGCTTCCAATTTTGCTCTAAATTCTTTATCAGCAAATATGTTTTTAACTGCAGTCTGGCAGTCATCAAAATTGCCTTCTAACGATACAACTTCTGTATTGCTGCCACCGGTGGTTTTCATCTGATCTTCCTGGACTCTGCTGACTCCGTCTTCAGGATAAAATACTATAATTTTTATTCCTTCTACATCTTTAAATCCTTCCAGAGCTGCTTTACCAGTATCTCCAGAAGTTGCAACTAAAATCACAATCTCCTTCTCTACTTCCAGCTTCTTAACTGCCCTCACTAGAAGCTGGGGCAGTATCTGTAGTGCCATATCTTTAAAGGCAGCAGTTGGACCGTGCCATAATTCCAGAATATAGGTATTTTGATCCAGTTTAACCAGCGGCGTTTTTTCTGCCAGGGGAAAACTTTCTTTCTGATAGGCAGCTTTTACAGATTCTTCAATCTCTACTTCAGTAAAATCACTTAAAAACTTATTAAAGATCCAGACTGCCAGTTCCTGATAACTTTGATCCTTCATCTCCATAATTTCTGTTAATTCTAGTTTCGGTATCTCTTCAGGTACAAATAATCCACCTTCGGGCACCATTCCCAGACTTATTGCTTCAGCCGAACTTACATTTTTATAATTTCCTCTAGTACTAATATACTCCATACTCTCTACCTCCACTAAATTATATTCTTAAATTTGATTTACTAATTAATAACTATCTGATGACAAATAACTCTTATTCTTAATTAATAACTATAAATCATTATATCGAAAGTAGTTGTTGATGTCTATTAAATAGCTTATTTCTTTTTAAGTTTATTCAATTTAAATAAAGTTAACTAAATTCCGGATAGAATTATCACTATACAAATAATGTTTTTTTGTGTATAATATAAATGTGTAAAGGAGGAAATAAATTGCTGCAGTTTTTATTTTTATTTCTAATTTTCGTAATTTTCTTTATAATCCTATTATTAGTTTTCCCATACCATTATGCTTTTAATTTCGAATACAAAAAACATTTAAAATTAAGTTTTAGCTGTTCTTTACTTTTTGTGCAGCTTATCTTTTCTGCTGATTCAGAGAGGCGTTCGCTTTTTTTAAAAGTTTTAAATTTTAAAAAAGAACTTAATTTAGAGGATAATAATCTGGCAAAATTTATAGAAAATAAATCCAAAAAAGTAATTAAAGAAAAAATTACTAATAAAATTGCTAAAAACAAAAAAAGAAAGCAGGAAGAATCCAGAACTCAATCTAAATCTAATTTTAACTTTGATTTTAGATTGATTAATAAAAAAAATTTAAAGCATATTTTTAAATTCATTGTAAAACTTCTAAAAATTTTAAAAATGGATTATTTAAAATTGGATATTATCTTCTCCTTTGCTGATCCTTATTATAATGGAATTTTTCTGGCTTATTATTATACTTTAAAAGAATTATTTGATTATCCAGATTTTAAAGTAAGAATAAACTGGCAGGAGGTGATGTTTGAAGCAGAGGGTTCTACAGGTGGTAAAATAATACCGCTACAAATTATTGTTCATTTTTTGAAATTTATTTTTTCAATAAGAAGTCTAAAAATTTTCTGGCAGGTCTATAAATCAAATTCTAAGAAAGGATGATTCAAATGCAAAGTACTGAAAATGTTCTGGAAACCATGTATGAAAAACTTGATCATTTCTTAAAAACCGAAACAGTTGTTGGAGATCCTATTGAAGCTGGAGAAGTTACATTAATTCCAATTATTACTGCTTCTTTTGGTCTTGGCGGTGGCATTGGAGAAGAAGAAAAAGCTGGAGGTGGCGGTGGTGGTGTCGGCTGCAAAATTTCGCCTGATGCGATTTTAGTGATTAGAGGTTCGGAAGTTACAATGATGCCTGTAAAAAACAAAGGCTCACTGGACAAATTAATAGACAAAGTGCCTGAGCTAATTGACAAAATTGAGTCAGTTAAAAAGAAAAAAGAAAAAGCTGCCTCCGGGGAAGAAAAAACAGAGTCTCAAACTGAAGAAGAATAATTTCTGAGACTAAATTAGGGCATTTAAAAACCTGGGTTCATGAACCCAGGTTTTTTAATCAACTTCCACTCTATTTCTACCATTCTGCTTAGCTCTATACAGTGCATCATCTGCCCTTTTTATCAAGTTATCAATATTTTCATCTGCAGATATTTCTGCCACTCCGAAACTGGCAGTTACATTTCTTTCATTAATAAAATTATATTTATCTATCTCTCTTCTTAATTTTTCAGCCAATTTTTCAGCAGACTTCAGATTATTTTCAGGAGCAATGACTACAAATTCTTCTCCACCCCAGCGGCCAAAATAATCACTTTTACGAATATTAGTATTTACTAAATTACTTAATTCCTTTAAAATTCTATCTCCTGTATTATGACCGTAATTATCATTGATAATCTTAAAATGATCAATATCAAAAATTATAAAGGAAAAAGTATTATTATACCTCTGATTGCGTTCATATTCTTTTTCCAGTATATTGGTTAAATCACGCCGGTTGCTTACCCCAGTCAGTTGATCATTGTGGGCCAGAAATCTCAATTTGTTATTGTTAGCAAAAATAATGGTCAGTAAAATAATAGTTAGAACTAAAAAGATAAATGATATTTTAAATGTAGTAAAAAACTTTTGGTTTATAAAGTTAAGAGATTCATCCTGCTGATAGCTAATTAGATAAGCTTTAGTGTTCCCATTAATACCCCTGATATTGATAAAGCTGCCTGTATAATAATTCCCATCAATTCTACTGGAAACTATAAAAGAATTTTCGGCTTCGGTTTGAGTAAGTAGTTCCCTTTTGTTTTCACGATTTATTTTTTTAATGATATTCAGGGGGATCTCATTATCCGGTTCCAGTAAACTATTATAAATTTCCTGGTCATAACTGTAGTTTTCAAAAACAGAAGAAGCTTTATAATTATTCTGTTCTTCAGAATAAGTTATCTCCTCTATCAGTTCATTTTTAATCATAAAGATTTTTGAACCACCAAAATTGCTCTTTAATAATTCAGTTACTGCCTGAAAAGACAAACTTAATTCCACCGAACCAATATGCTGATTATTATAACTTAGAGGATAAATATAACGGTAACCGTCAATAATCCGACCTTCTTCAAAACCTACAAATTTCTTTTGTTCTGTATTTACATATTCCACACTTTCTCGAATTTCAAAAAGCTGATCACCATAGACTTCTGGGTTCTGCATTCTTAAAAAACTTGTACCATCCTTAAAATGAAAATGCAGCTGCCTAATATAGTATTTTTTCAAATCCTGATATAATGAGTCAATCTCAGATTTTAAATACAGGCGGTAGTTATCACGACGATCCTCAAATACCCAGCCATAATAAAATATTCTTTTTAGTTTTGGACTGTTCAAAACATTATTATATACAGCATCTGCAGCAATATTATAAGTATTTAAAATTACATCAACCTCAGAGTTAAGTCTATTTAAACTTCTATTTAGAAAAAAATTTTCTTCATCAATTTTCTCGTAATAATTGTAGGAAACAAAGACAAAAAATATTATAATGACCAAAAATAGAGTCAACAAGTAGTATCTATTAGATAAAAAAACAAATTTTTTCATTATTACCATCCTTAATAAATTGCTTAAATTTAATTTGTAAGCATACATTAATTATATACTAAAAAGACGGTTAACTCAAAAAAAACAGCCCGTAAGGACTGCTTTTAAAAGAAAATCATTTATATAGTATTGAAATACAATACAGAACAAATATTATTTTTAAACAAGATAATTATATTTTTAGATTTTTAATAACTTTATCTGATTCTTGAGTTAAAGCAAGCATCTCTGCTTCAGTAAGTTCAAAATCTGCTGCTGCAGCATTTTCTCGGGCTTGTTTTTCATTTTTAGCCCCAACCAGCGCCGTTGTTATTCCAGGACGGTTTATTGACCAGTTAATCGCTGTCTGAGCAGGTGATTGATTATGCTTTTTAGCAATTTCTTCCAGCAGTCTGATCAGGCTCTGGGTCTGAGGCCAGTTTTCTTTTTTAAAAAATGGATAAAACCCTGATCGTTTATCTTTTTCATCATCAAACTGAGGTCTTTCTTTATATTTAGCACTTAAAATACCACCACCAAGGGTTCCATAACTCAATGCTCCCAGGTTATTATCTATTAAATAAGTTGAAATTTCAGTTTCAATATCTCTCTTAAGTAAAGAATACTGAGGCTGTAAAGAAATTATATCTGTCATCCTGGAAATTTTGTCCAACATATCTATTTCAAAGTTACAGACTCCAAGATATTTGAATTTACCTTCTTTTTTTAATTTTAGCAGCGCTTCTACACTTTTTTCTAAAGGAGTGTCTGGATCCGGCCAGTGAATCTGATAAAGATTAACCTGCTCAACATTTAATCTCTGCAGAGAGGCTTCCAACTCTTTACGGATTCTTTTAGGACTTAAGTCTCTAATATATTTTGGCCCATCCCTGTGGGTTCCACACTTTGTAGCAAGAATAACTTTATCTCGTATTCCTTCTATTGCCTGTCCCACAACTTCTTCTGCATGGCCGGCACCATAGGCAGGAGCAGTATCAATTAAATTTATTCCTGAATCAACAGCTGCTCTAATCGCTCTAATTGACTGCTGATCATCAACCTGACCGAAAGTATCATTTCCATAAGCCCAGGTTCCAAGTCCAACAGCAGAAACTCTCAAATTAGAATTTCCAAGGTATCTGTATTTCATTATTAGCCTCCTAATTAATTTAAAGCCTCAAGTTTCAGTTTATTATAATTGCTTAAAAAATCTTTAATGTTTTCTAAAATTAAAGCTAAACTTTCTTTTTTATCACATTCCACATTTAAAACAACAACCGGATCATGGAGTGACATTCTTAATAAAAACCAGTCATTACCACCACAGTTTACCCGTACTCCCTGATAATTTTTAGGGGCAATCTCCCATTCATCAATTTCTTGAATAAATTTCTTTAAGTCAGCTAAAATCTGCTGACCGTATTCCTTAAATTCATTCAACTGGATTGTCATCCTATATTCCTCTTTGATATTTGCTTCTTCTAAATCTGCAATTAGTTCCCCAATTTTTCGGTTTTCTGCTGCCTTTAAATTGGCCATCTTAATCAGAACTTTGGCCACCAGATAAGCTCCATCATCTAGAAAATAATTTTCTTTAAAAGCAGCATGACCTGAAGTTTCAATAGCCAGAGGTGCAGTAACTCCTTCTGTTTCCAGTCTTTTAGCCTCATTTATTACATTTTTATAACCTCTTTTAAAGCGGTGATGAACTCCACCTAATTTATCTTCAATAAACTGCTTGAGCCCAACCGAAGTTACAGAATCAGTAACAATAGTTGCACCGGGATTATTTTCTAAAACAATTGTTGCAGCCAGAGCAATTAATTTATTGCGATTTATTTCCTGACCACTGCTGTCGACCACTGCTGCCCGATCAACATCAGTATCAAAAATAATTCCTAAATCAGCTTCATTTTCTAAAACTGCTTTCTGAATCGAATGCATCGCTTCTTTATCTTCAGGATTAGGAGCGTGATTGGGGAAATTACCATCAGGTCTTAAAAATTGACTTCCTTTAGTATCTGCACCCAGAGCCTCCAGAATTTTTTCGACAAAAAACCCACCCGAACCATTACCAGCATCAACTATAATTTTAAAATCAGCCAGTGGCTGTTTCTGATCAACATCTGAACTTAAATTTTCTCGGATTACTTCTTTTATATGTTCTGCATAATCAGAAATTAAATCTATTTTATTTAAAGAGTCAATTGTTGGCAGTTCTTTTTCAAAAAATTGATCTTCTTTCTCAGCTGCAATATTCAAGATTTCTATTACATTTTCTTTTTCCAGTCCACCACTGCGGATAAAAAATTTAAAACCATTTTTATCATATGGGAGGTGACTGGCGGTAATCATAATTGCTCCATCATACTGATGCCCATCCAGGACTGTCGACATAAACATTGCTGGAGTTGAAGCCAGACCAGCACTGTAAACATCGGCACCGGCAAGTTTCATTCCTCTGGCAAGTGCAGCTTCAAGTCTATCAGCACTTAACCTGGAATCATGACCAACTGCCAGTTCAATTTCCTGACTTTCTTTATTTAAACTATCTTCAAGCCACTTAACAAAAGAAAATCCAATTCCTACTGCAGCCTCATCTGTCAAATTAGCTTCTTTTCCTTCAGTCGCTATTGCCTTACCTCTAACATCGGTCCCACTAAGAAGTTTTTCCCATTTTATTTTTGACATTATAATCACTCCATTTTATTTTTTCATTTTTAACCTGCTGCATTGTTAAATCTTTTTCATACAACAAATTCTGAAAAGTTTATTTTTCCCTGCAGTTAAAAAACTCTTGTTATTTGAAATTCACTCAAAGGTTTATTTAAAAGAAAGCCCTGCAGATAATCACAGTTATGATCTTCTAAATAATGAAGCTGTTCTACAGTTTCGACCCCTTCAGCAACTACCTTAATCCCCCACTGATGTGCCATTTCGATTATTGGCGGAACCATCATTTTTTCATGATCAGCTTTGTATGAAATTAGATCAATAAAGGCTTTATCAATTTTTAGAACATCAAGTGGGATGTGCTGTAAATAACTTAAGGAAGCATAACCAGTTCCAAAATCATCCATGGCGATACTGATTCCCAGCTCCTTCAGCTTATATAAAACATCAATTACATATTCCTGGTCAGAAATAAAGAGAGATTCCGTAATTTCAAATTCAAGTTTAAACCCATCTATTCTTTCTTTTGTGATTATATCTTTAACTTGATCAACAAAATCAGGATCTGTCAGCTGCACAACAGAAATATTTATCGATAAAACCGGCTCATCTTTAAAGTCAGTTTTCATATTTTTAAATTTATAAATAGCTGTTTTTATAACCCAGTTCCCAATTTTTTTAATCAAACCTGTCTGCTCAGCGACAGGTATAAAACGAACAGGACTAATTGTACCCAGTTCTGGTGAATGCCATCTAATTAATGCCTCAAAACCTCGTAATTTTTTTCCATCAGTTTTATACTGTGGCTGAAATAAAAGATGGAATTCTTCGTTTTGAATTGCCTTTTTCAAAGAATCTTCCATCTGAACACCAGCAACTACATCCTTTTCCATATTTTTTGCAAAATATTCTATTTCATTTTCCATACTATTTTTAGCTTTATACATTGCTATATCTGCACTTCTAATAATTTCCTTGCTGTTTTTACCATCT
The DNA here is from genome assembly GCF_003259895.1 of Halanaerobium saccharolyticum. GTDB lineage: Bacteria > Bacillota > Halanaerobiia > Halanaerobiales > Halanaerobiaceae > Halanaerobium > Halanaerobium saccharolyticum_A. The sequence continues at coordinate 40,391 of NZ_QLME01000007.1, forward strand.
TCAGGAAAAGATGAAATCCCAAAATTGCTGCTCAAAATTATTTCTCTATTTTCATATTTATATGGTTTTTCCAGCTCTCTTTTAATTTTTCTAATATATCTTTTTAATTCTTTTTGAGATAACTCTCGCTGTACTACTACAGCAAATTCATCACCACCAAGCCGCCCCGTCAGATCATTTTCATTAATATTCTTATGTAATCTGGCAGCTATTTCCTGTAATATAAAATCTCCAATCTCATAACCCCAGGACTCATTAATTTTTTTGAAATTTTTAAAATCAATAAATATTAGTTTGTAGTTAATTGATTCCGATTCTGACATTGAAGAAAGATAATCGAGCCTCTCAATTATCATCTCTCTATTAGCAATCTCAGTTAAGTTATCATAATAAGCCATATATTTTAATTTTTTCTTTTCTTTAGTTAGTTCTTCAACCTTTAAATTTATTTCCTGCTGATAATTATAAATAAAATACATAATAATTAAAACAGTAGTATAAGCTATCACACCAGGCAGATATAAGATTGTTTTTTCAATAATCATATTTGCTGCTATTGAAGAAAAAGAAAAAATATTCAAAATCAGAGCAGCAGTGAATCCTTTTACACCAAAATTCAAAGTCAAATAAAAAAGTATAATTATCTGAAACTGAGCCAGAATTCCCCTCACACTATCAGCCGAAGGGCCAAGAGTAAATAATTTTAAAGAGTTACTGAGTATCAAAGAAATTGCAAAAAGAAGATAAATGCTAATTAAAAAACTAAATAATTTGTTATTTTTACAATCTCTGATTTTTATATTTTTTATTTCATTTTTCAAAAAAGCACTCATCGATTTTTTAGTCATCTTATAACCTGCCTTTAAAAGTAATATCATTCACTTTATAGTATATCTAATCCTGAAGCTTAAATCAATATCATTTAGGGTAAATGTACTTTTTAAAATAAAAAAATCCCCTCAGAAAGGGATTTACTTAAAACCTATTTTCTAAAGGGATTTAAAAAATCTAAATATCTAATTGTTTAATATTGAATATTTTAGGCAAAGTATCTATCTAAAATACCCTGAAGCATTTGAGCATGACGGGCTTCATCTCGAGACGACTCATTAAAATATGAGGCAGCTGCTTCAAGTCCCAACTCTTCTGCTTTATCTGCAGCACCTTTTTTACCTTTATTGGCACCCTGTTCGCCTTTAAGCATTTCTTCGATATTTTCTTTAGTACTCTCAGAAATCATTCCATTTAATTCAGCAAAGTGAGAGGCATGCTCTGCTTCTTCCCAGGCAATTCTTTTCAGCACTTCTGCAACTTCTGCATAACCTTCTCTCTGTGCCTGACGAGCCATAGCCAGATAAAGTCCTGCTTCCTCTGTTTCACCCTCAAAATTCATCTTGACTGAATCTTCAACCTCTGTACCTTCAGTAAGTCCTAATTCAACTTCATGATCAAATTTTAAATCCATTATGTATTCCTCCTCTTAATTTTTGATACTATAAAAAATCTAATTGATAATTATTACTATTAATATTATAAGTAATTATTCTTGATAAGTCAAGAGGATTTTATAATTTTTTTGGATAATTTAAAAAAGGATATTACCCCAGCAGAGTAATATCCTTAACTTGCTTCTATAAAAACTACCGCTTAGTTAATTATATCAGATTTATTACTTCAATTAATAATCTACATAACTAAATAATTATTTTAGCCAATTTCTTTGAAAAGACTTACCATTTCAATCAGCGAAACTGCAGCATCATAACCTTTATTTCCTGATTTCGTTCCGGCTCTGGAAATTGCCTGCTCAATTGTATCAGTTGTCAACACTCCAAAAATTACAGGCTTTTCAGTATCCAGACCCGCTTTAGCAACTCCTTTTGAAACCTCTGCTGAAACATAATCAAAGTGTGGAGTTTCACCTCTAATTACTGCTCCCAGCGCTATAATACCATCATATTCTTCTTTATCTGCCAGCTTTTTTGCAGTTAGCGGAATCTCAAATGCTCCCGGCACCCAGACTACATCAATATTAGCTTCATCCATTCCATGCCTTTTTAGGGCATCTACTGCTCCTTCAAGCAGTTTCCCGGAAATAAATTCATTAAAACGTCCAACAATTATTGCAGTCTTTATTCCCTGTGCATTTAGTTTTCCTTCAATAGTTTTCATTTTTTATCATTCTCCTTTTTATGTGATTAATTTCTTTTGTACCAGGTACCAGAAATCGTTTTCGGTACCTGGTACTTATAAATCGGTAGCTATAAATCTAGAAGGTGGCCCATTTTATCTTTTTTTACTTTAAGATAAAATTCATTCTCTTTGTTAGGATCAATTTCTAAGGGCACTCTCTCACTTACTTTGAGTCCATAACCTTCAAGGCCAACAATTTTAGTTGGGTTATTCGTCAGCAGGCGGATAGTTGAAAGACCAAGATCCGAAAGTATCTGAGCTCCAATTCCATAATTTCTTAAATCAGGGTCAAACCCTAAAGCGACATTTGCTTCTACAGTATCCATTCCCTGATCCTGCAGTTGATAGGCTTTAATTTTATTGACAAGTCCAATACCCCGGCCTTCCTGCCGCATGTAGAGAACAACTCCTTTACCTGCATCTTCAATTAGCTGGAGAGCTGCTGCCAGCTGTTCTCCACAGTCACAGCGTTTAGAGCCAAATATATCACCAGTTATACACTGGGAATGTACCCGAACCAGCACATCATCTTTATTTTTTATATCACCTTTTATAATAGCAATATGTTCTTTATCATCGACTTTAGTTGTATAAACCTTAATTTTAAAATCACCAAATTCAGTTGGTAATTGGGCCTCAGCAGCCAGATTGATCAGTTTATCCTTTTCTTTTCTGTATTTAATTAAGTCTTCAATTGAAATTAGTTTTAAATCATGTTTGCTGGCAAATTCTTCAAGATAAGGTAAGCGCCCCATTTCTCCATCTTCTTTAATAATCTCGCAGATTACCCCTGCTGGTTTTAGTCCTGCCAGTCTGGCTAAATCAACTGCTGCCTCAGTATGACCAGCTCTTCTTAAAACCCCTCCTTTTTTTGCAACTAGAGGAAAAACATGACCGGGACGCATAAAATCTTCCGCCTTCGAGTCTAAATCAACTAATTTCTGGATAGTAAGGGCTCTCTCCTGAGCTGAAATACCAGTTGTTACATTCTGATGATCAACTGAGACAGTAAAGGCAGTCCCATGAGTTTCAGTGTTTTTATCTACCATCATTGGTAAATTAAGATTTTTAATAACTTCTTCTTCCAGGGGAGTACAGACCAGACCTCTTGCTTCTTTAATCATAAAGTTTATAGATTCCTGATCCACTTTTTCGGCAGCCATTAACAGGTCACCCTCATTTTCCCGATCCTCATCATCAACTACCACTACCATTTTTCCCGCTTTAATATCTTCTATTGCAGCTTCTATTTTATCCATCTCAATTCTCCTTTCGGATAAAAAATAATATTTTAATTTTTTTGCTTTCTGTATTTGAATTAATTTTTAAATAAATCCGTTTTCTGCTAAAAAGTTTTTTGACATCTCAGATTTTGACTGCTTTGTCCCCTTAATATTTGCCAGCATTTTATAAACATATTTACCAAGCATATCAGTTTCGATATTAACTCTGTCACCTGCAGCCAGCATTGATAAATTTGTTTCGGACCAACTTTCTGGAATCAGTGATACTTTTAAAATATTATTATCAATCCCCATTACAGTCAAGCTGACTCCATTTAAAGCAATAGAACCCTTATACACAATAAATTTTTCTGTTTCCTGATCTACTTCCAGCTCAATAAGCCGGGCATTATCTTCACTTTTAATTGTCTTTACTACAGCTGTGTCGTCAACATGTCCGGTAACAAAATGACCACCTATAAAATCATCAGGTCTTAATGACTGCTCTAAATTTACAACTGAACCCTGATGCAGTCCACCTAAATTGGTTGCCTTAAGTGTCTCCGGCATCACATCTGCTCTAAAATAATCACTGCCAAAATCAACTACAGTCAAACAGATCCCATTAACTGCAATGCTGTCTCCTTTTTTTAGACTGGATAAAACTTTTTCTGCCCGAATTTCCAGCTGATATTTGCTGCTGCCTTTATATTTTCTTAAAAATTTCCCTTTTTCCTGAATTATACCGGTAAACAAATTTTCCACCCCCAGGTTAAAATAACAAATCTAAAAAAGTATTATGACCTTATTAATTTCGTTCAGGCTCCGCAATTAATAATATATTATCGCCAAGATTTTTCTGTTCAATTATTCTTAAGTCAACTGAATCTGACATTAATTCCGGTCCACTACCACAAAAAGAGGCTATTCCATCACTACCTCCATAAATTTTAGGCGCAATAAAATAATAAAATTTGTCAATTAAATCTTCTTTTAAAAAAGTATGACTTAATTTTGCTCCTCCTTCTATTAATATACTGCTTATATTCTTATTGTGTAGTTTTTTTAGTATTTTATTTATCTCAAAATAATTATCACTGCCGCTGTCACAACTCATAATTTCTACCTTTTCTTTTTTTAATAACTTTTCTTTTTTCTTCAAAGAAGCTGCTGCAGCTGCAGGAGGAAAATCAATGGAAGTAATAATCAGAGTATTGGCTTTAGAATCCTGATTTATTATTTTTGCATCCAGCGGAATTTCCAGTAAAGGATCCAGAATAATACGCAGAGGATCAATCCCCTCTTTTTCTTCCAGTCTGGCTGTTAAAGATGGATCGTCAGCCAGAACAGTTCCAATTCCAACCATGATTGCATCAACCCGGTGACGAAGTTTATGACCTTCCAGTCTGGCTGCAGTATTGGTAATCCATTTAGAATCACCACTTTTGCTGGCAATATAACCATCAAGAGTTTGAGCTTTCTTTAAATAAATAAAAGGATAATCGCTCTCAATATATTTCAGAAATATCTCATTTAAAGCCTGTGCTTCTTCTTTAAAAAGTCCTATTTCAACCTTTATCCCAGCTTCTCTAAGCATTTCAATTCCTCTTCCAGCTACTTCAGGATTAGGATCAACCATTGCCACTACAGCTCGTTTAATTCCGGAATCAATTAATTTTTGAGCACAGGGAGGTGTTTTACCATAATGACTGCAGGGTTCTAAAGTTATATAGATATCTGCACCAGGGCCCTCTTTTCCTGCTTCCTCCAGCGCAAATACTTCTGCATGTGGTCCCCCATATTGCTGATGATATCCCTCGCCAATAATTTCTCCATCTTTGACAACAACTGCTCCAACCATTGGATTGGGAGAAGTTCTACCCTCACCCTGCTGAGCTAGATACAAAGCTCTTGCCATAAATTTTTGATCAGCCATAGTAAAATTCTCCATCTTTTGCCTCCCCAGTGTTTTAATTTTATTAATTAAGAATATTATTAGTAGTAATCTTTGCTTTTAAATTTATTTAAAAATATATGGAAAAAGAAAAAGTCCCTCCAAAATTGGAAGGACTTTAATAATTAAAGATTATAATATATCTCACTAATCAAATTATTTTGTAGTTAAAAAATAACAACAAAACAAATTAGATTAATAAATATATAACCTAACTCCCTTCCAGACTTTACTGTCGGTTCTGCATTTCATCAGATCAATCCAAAATGGACTTGTGGACTATTACCACCGGTAGGGAATTGCACCCATCCTCGTTAGTTTTATTAAATTTTCTATTTATATTTTAGCATCTTAAATCAAACTTGTAAAGTTATTTTTATCAAAATTAATCTTTAAGCTTTAAGCTTCCTCTATTTTCAAATAAAATCTGATTTATTCAAAATTCAAATCATCAATGTCTCCCCAGAATTCAAGTTCGTAATATCCCTGCTCATCCTGTCTTAATCTTTGATTTAAAACAAGCTGCAAAAATGAATTAAATTGTTCTGCAGTAGCGGTCTGGGGCTGATATCTTAAAGTACCAGTACTGATATATGGTATTTCCTCACTATAATTATATTCTGCTTCAAGTTCAGCTCTAACTAAAGAAGAATCAAGACTTGACTGACTGTTACCACTGGGATAACTGTAATCCTGCTGATAACTAAAATTATCAATTGATAGCTCAAAGTTACTATCTGCCGCCAGAATACCAAAAGTATTTTGATTTAACTGCTGGCTTAAAGTTTCTGCCAGTAAAAGCTCAAAACTGCTGAGATTTAAATTAAAATCAAGCTGGTTGGCCTGAAAAGCCTCCTCTTTTCTTACTAAATCAAGACTACCCTTGAAGTCAAACTGATTAAAGTTGAGTTTTTGAAAATAAGAATTAGCTTCAAACTCAAGCTCCTCAGCAGCCAAAAGAAAATCATAATCTCCCTGCAGCTGGGTAAATGATATTTTTTCATTTTGCTGATTATAATTTAAACCTGATTCTAAATTAAAAATAACCTTTAAAAGATCACCACTTAAATTAAATTCTTCAATATTTAATTGTTGGTTTTTCTGATTATAATTTGCTCTCATAATAAAATTATTGAAAGTAGATAATCGATTCCAATTTTTATTATTCAAACCATAACTTCGATAATAAGGAAAATCATATTTTACTTCAGCAGCCTTTAAAACTAAATTATGATTATCTTCCAGTAAAAGATGTAAGTCATCAACTGAGTTTATCTCTGAAAGAACTTCTCCAGGAAGATTTCCCTGATAATTAATTTCGGTATCAGTTAAATTCAGCTGATAATTGTCCTGTAAATTAGAATAATTTATCTGTTCTACTGTACTGACAAAGTTCTTATCCAGCTGAAAGTTCTGCTGACGAATATAATTTAAAATTTGCTGCCAGCTAAGATTTATTTCTGCCAGATTAACTATTAGGTTAAAACTATCAGCTCTGACTAAATTTAAATTTTGCAGACTCATTTCCTGTAATAAAGGATTTGTTTCAACCTCAACAAAACGAAGCTGATAATTATTATTTTCTGCCATTTCAGCAATTTCAGCCTCAATATCCTCAGATATTCTCTGCCCATAATAATAATTCAGACTAAAAATTATTGCTGCAGCTAAAACCATTATTAAAATGTAGATTGAGGCTTTTTTCAAAAATTTTTTCATCCTGTGGCCTCCCTTTTCATTAATTTTCTTCTTCAGAAATATTCTTTTTCATAATCTCCTGCATATAGTTAATTACATTAAGCATTCTTTCTTTTTCTGTCTCTGGTAAAGAAACTTCTTCCGTATTTTCATTTTTTAAAGCAACCCGCCTAAATTCACTTTCTTTTTCTGGCCCTTTAGGCATTCGCAAAAACAAATTATTATGATAAAGAATTTGAGGTATCTCATGCAAAAAGAGAACCGGATTTTCTGTTTCTTTTAAGAGTGATACTCCTAAAAAACCTTCCGGTTTTTCCCTGTCTCCCATTATATCCAGGATTGTTGTTGCAATATCAGCATGAGTTCCAGTTTTGTGAATAGTCTCTGCTTCAAGTTCCGGATGAAAAAGCATCATAGTAATATTTTCAGGCTCTTTTGTATTTGTATTGCCTTTCATATAAAAGTTATTACCAGAGTTATAACTTTCTTTTTTTATATCAGAACTATGATCTGCATAAAATACAAAGAGGGTATCCTCATATAATCCTCTTTCTTTTAGACCAGCAAAAAAGTTTTTTAGAGACTGATCTGTAAAGTAAACAGAATTTAAATAATCTTTTACAATTGTCGGATTTAAATCAGAAAATTCTTCCTGTCCATATTCTTCTGGATAAAAATCAAAAGGAGTATGGCTGGTCACTGTAATATAAAAAGCAAAAAATGGTTCTTCACTCTGCTCCAAATATTGAAATGACTGATCAAAAAAATCATAATCATTGATACCCAGATAGCTTTCTTTACCAATCTCAGCATTTTCTATACTAAAATCTTCTCTGGAATAAAAGTGATCAAATCCCATTTCTGAATACCCTTTATTTCTATAAAAGAAGTCGCCATCATTTCCGTGAAAAGCCAGAATTTGATAATCTCTCTTCTTTAATACTTTTACTAAAGAATTAAACTCTGTCATGTCATTTGTTTTAAATACATAATTTTTATTTATAGGATATAAAGAAGTTAAAAATGAAAATTCAGCATCAAAACTACCGTTAACATGCTGGGCATATATATTATCAAAATAAAGCGAATGTTGTTTTATTTTGTTTAAGAATGGAGTAACCGGCTGACCATTATGCTGAAAATCGATTATTTTTTCATCAAATGATTCCAGCTGAATCACAATAATATTTTTTATATTTTCTATCTCATATTCCTGACTCAACTCTTCTTCTCCAACAATTTCTTCTTCACTGGCCTGTTTAATGTTTTCTGGTTCTTTGGTCTGCATACTAATAAATTCGGCTATATAAAGTGGTATTATCCCATAAACACTTACAAAAGCAGGAGTGCTGTGCTCGTATAATTTAAGAAAACCATTAACTGCATAAAGATTACTTATATGATAAATATGTGCTCCCAACAGTACAATTATCAAAAGCAGTATAATTAAAACTTTTTTTCTGTAATTCCGATTATTAGAAATAGACTTTGTTTCTTTACTAAAATCACCGTTAAAAAATATCAAATAAACTAAAACTGGCAATTCAAAAATAAAAAGCAGATCAATCCAGCCAATAAGCTGTCTAAATAAAACTTTAAATGGTCGTATCCCCTGGCCCATTGTCATATCTGCAATACTTAAATAATTACCAAAATACCTATTATACCAGTAATTAGCAAAAAAGAATGTTGTAAATATTAAGTAGAAGAAAAAAACTTGATATAATTTTTTTTTGCTTTTCAATAACAAGTTTAAACTGAGCAGAAAAATTAAAATAACCACTATATTTTTAATTAATAATGTATATATTGAAATAGTTTGAAATATATACCAGTAAAAGTAATTGTATTTTAACAAAAATCCTAAAAGCAGCAAGAAAAATATTGATTTTTCCTTTTTGCTTAAATCACTAAAATATTTCAACTTCATCATCCTCCAGCAAAATCATCTTTTATTCTCTACTTTAATATTATGCTTTTTTTAGCAGTGATGCAATATTATAAGAGAATTATTTTTTGAAGTTTTTGTGATAAAGGATTTAGAAGTTTAAAACAGCTGGTTTAGGTTAACATATCCTGATAGATACTATCTTCACTATCTTCAATCACCTGAGCCTTACAAACTTTTTTATAATACTCGACAGGGCCAGCTCCACCAATAAAAGCATAGGCATAACCACTTTCTCTTAGAGCTGCCAATGATCTGAGTAATAAAACCGTACCAAGACCATTACCCCTGGCTTCTTTACAGACTCCAGTTGGACCAAAAAAACCTTTAGCAGTTGTATCATAACAGGCAAAACCTAAAATTTTATCTTCCTGATAAGCAATAAAGATAGTTAAAGGAGATTTTGCAAAAGCAACATCTGCCTCAGAACTCCAGGCTCTTTCAAAATGCTTTTCAATCCAGTCTAAAACTCTTGCTTTTTCTGGAGGAATCGCTCGTTTAATTTTAATTCCTTTTTCCTCTAATTCACTTTCTTTTTGCTGCCAATCAGGTAAATCATATAATTTAACCAGCATATCCGGCATTTAATTTTACCTCCCAGTTTATTTTTTATTATCTTTTCTCAAAATCATTTCTTCCAGACTGCCACCTGCCGAAACCATAGGAAATACATTTTCTTCTTCCTCAATCATAAAATTGAGCAGATAACTTCCCTCTGCCTGAATTGCATTCTTGAGAGCAGTTTTAATCTCGCTGCGCTCTGTTACTGTCTCTCCCTTAATCCCATAACCTTTTGCAACCTGAATAAAATCAGGAATCATCTCCGGACAATCATCATTTGGAGCTGAACAATGGGGAGGGCAGTCACTCTGACGGCGGAGGCAGGTAGCAGAATATCGCTTATCATAAAATAATTCCTGCCACTGGCGCACCATTCCCAGATATTGATTATTAAAAAGTATTATTTTAACTGAAATATGATTTTTTGCTGCAGTTGCAAGTTCCTGAATATTCATCTGAAAACTACCATCACCAACCAGGGCAAAGACATCTCGATCAGGATTTGCCAGTTTAGCACCAATCGCAGCAGGAAATCCATAACCCATCGTCCCCAGACCACCGGAGCTAATAAATGTTCTCGGTTTTGAATACTTATAATATTGAGCTGCCCACATCTGATGCTGTCCTACTCCAGCTGTAATTATCGCTTTTCCTGCAGTTAGTTCATATAGATTTTCAATAATCTCGGACGGCAGTAATTTATCTGCCTTTTCGGGATCAGCCGATTGATCAATATTTTTCCATTCTTTGATCTTTTTAATCCAGGCCGGACGTTTAACTTCTTTTATTTTTGGCAGCAGTTCTTTTAAAGCTAGTTTAACATCGGCGGTAATTGGGACTTTAGTCTCTACAATTTTTCCAATCTCTGCCGGATCTATATCAATATGAATTACCTCAGCTTCAACTGCAAATTCCTCAATTTTTCCGGTCACTCTGTCATCAAAACGGGCTCCCAGAGCAATTATCAAATCAGAATTTGTGATTGCCAGATTGGCCTCTGTAGTCCCGTGCATCCCCAGCATCCCCAGGGAAAGATAGTTATTTTCATCAAAAATACCAATTCCATTTAAGGTGGTAGTTACAGGAATCTCTGCTTTCTGAGCCAGCTCATAAATTTCCTGATCTGCACCCGAAATTATGGTGCCTCCCCCTGCATAAATTACCGGTTTATTAGCCTGATTAATTAATTCAGCTGCCCTTTTTAGCTGCAGTTTATTAGCCTGATAGGTAGGACTATAGCCAGGTAGATCTACCTGCTCCGGATAGTAAAATTCAGCTTTATCCTTTAGAATATTTGAAGGAATATCAACAAGTACCGGTCCTGGTCGCCCAGTAGAAGCAATATGAAACGCTTCTTTAATTATCCGGGAGAGATCTTCAATATCATTAACAATATAATTGTTTTTAGTTATAGGCATTGTAATTCCTTTTATATCAGCCTCCTGAAAACCATCTGTTCCAATCATAGTATTTGGAACCTGACCGGTAAAAGCAACAAGGGGAACTGAATCCATACTTGCCGTGGCCAGAGCAGTTACCATATTTGCTGCTCCCGGTCCTGAAGTTGCAATACAAACCCCGGTCTTTCCACTGGAACGAGCATAACCATCAGCAGCATGAACTCCACCCTGCTCATGATGGGGCATAATATGTCTAATTTTCGAATCATAAAGTTCATCATAAATATCAATAACTTTAGCTCCTATATATCCAAATACTGTATCAACACCTTCTGCTTCCAGTGATTTAACAAAAATTTTAGCTCCTGTTATTTCATTATTTTGATTCCTACTCATCCTACTCACTCCTTTTAAATGAAATAAATGTAGACACTTACTTAAAAATCATCAATAAAGTTTAGCCTTTAAAAAGAAAAAAACTCTCATCTTAACTAATAGCTAAACTATTAATCAGGACGAGAGTTCTCTCACGCGGTACCACCCAACTTGCTGTTTAAACAGCCTCTTAAAGTACTGATTTCTTTAAAAAATCAATACCATTGCACTTGATAACGGATGCATTTTAAATTATTATGCCGGCAGTACCTATTTTAATTCAGAACCGCAGTTTAAGGGCTACAAAAATATTTTTTAGATCTCGGTTCTCAGCTGATCCGATTCTCTGTAATCGATTAAAAATATCTTACTCCCTCTCATAACTTTTATTTTATTTATTTTTTATATTATATATTATTTTTTGAAAATTGTCAAGAATCTAGCAATATAACACAATCCAGCTGATCATTTTAAGCCAAACTCTTAAAAGACTAAATTACCAGCAGTAAAATTAGCTTTTATGAATTCAGTCAGAGTTGAATTTTGCAGCAATTGGCATTCTTCTCCCCATCCCAAATGCTTTAGAAGTAACTTTAAGACCGGGGGCTGCCTGACGTCTTTTATACTCATTTCCATCCACCAGTCGAATAACTTCTTTTACTGTTTGCGAATCAAAACCTGATTCTATTATTTCGGAAGCAGAGTAACCTTCTTCAATATAATAATAAAGTATTTGATCTAAAATTTCGTATGGAGGCAGACTATCTTCATCTTTTTGTTCAGGCCGCAGTTCTGCTGAAGGAGCTTTATTGATAATACTGGCAGGTATTATTTCTCCTCTGCTGTTGATATATTCTGCCAGCTGATAAACCATTGTTTTAGGAACATCAGAAATAATGCTTAAACCACCACTCATATCTCCATATAAAGTACAGTAACCAACTGCCAGCTCACTTTTGTTTCCAGGACTGAGAACAAGATGTCCAAATTTGTTAGAAAAAGCCATCAGGATATCGCCTCTAATCCTGGCCTGAATATTTTCTTCTGCGACTCCAGCTTCTGTACCCTGAAAGTCATCTTTTAACACACTCAGATATGAATTATTAATCTTGGAAATAGATATTTCTTTTAATTCAATCCCCAGATTCTTAGCTAATTCTTTTGAATCTTCAACACTGCCAGCAGAAGAATATGGACCGGGCATAGTAACAGCCAGTACATTCTCTTTCCCCAGAGCTTCTTTTGCCAGACAGCAGCTAACTGAAGAGTCAATTCCTCCAGAAAGACCAATTACTGCCTTTTTAAATCCGCATTTATCAAGGTAATCTCTAATTCCAAGCACCAGAGCCTGATAAAGTCCCTTAATTTCTGGCAGGAACTTATATTCTTTACTGCTTTCTTTTTTTAAGTCCACAGTCTTAATATCTTCAGAAAAAGAAGCTAACTCCGCAATTATTTCTCCAGCCTTGTCAACTACCAGACTGCTGCCGTCAAAAATTAACTCATCATTACTACCAACCTGATTGACCATTATAAAAGGTAAATTATAATTTTGAACATGATTTTTTATTATCTTGTATCTTGTTTTATCTTTGCCAATACTAAATGGGGAGGCAGAAATATTGATTAAAACCTCAGCTTCCATTGCTGCCAGTTCCTCAATTGGATTACGAGCATATCTGTTCTGCTGCCAGCGTTCTTCTACATTCCACATATCCTCACAAATTGAAATACCCAGGGTTTTCCCTTTAAAATTAACAATCCCAATTTTTTCGGCAGAGTCAAAATAACGCGCTTCATCAAAAACATCATAGGTCGGTAAAAGTGATTTGTTTTGACAATAAATGATCTCCCCCTGATAAATTAAAACTGCAGAATTATATAAACCTCTACCATATTTTTTAGTAGTAGGCATTGGTGTCCCCAGCAAAATTCCAGCCTCTACTTTCCGGGACATCTTTTTAATCTCTGCCAGCGCTGATTTAATTTTTTTAATAAACCAGGGTTTCACCAGCAAATCACGAGGAGGATATCCTGTTAAAAACAGTTCAGAAAAAATTACTAAATCTGTCCCATTTTCCAACTTAGAAACAGTCTGCTGCAGCTTATTTAAGTTCCCTTCAATATCACCAATTATTGGATTTAATTGAGCTATTTTTATTTTCATAATTTATCACTCCTAAAAAATTATTGACTGAGTTCAATTTAAGGCAATTATATGCCATCTATCTCCAGAGTGTCAAATAGAAGCTCTATTTTTTAAAATTTATCACCCTATTATTAATTATTATATTACAAAAAAACAGATTAATAGTCTATTATATCTGTATACAGGTATTTAAAATACACTATTTTTATTTAATTATATAACTAATCATTGAAATAACAGGGCCCATAGGCTTTATTTTGTAATATAAAGCTCTATTGACGAAACTCAGAAAAGACACTATACTGAAATCAGAACTTGAAAATGAAAAATTATTAGGAGAGTGATTTATGATGTCAAAGTACAGCAAAGCAGATATTTTGAAGATGGCCGAAGAAAAGAATGTTAAGTTTATCAGAATGCAGTTCACTGATATTCTGGGAATAGTTAAAAATGTTGCAATTACAGCCAAACAGCTGGAAGATGCCCTGGATAACAAGATTATGTTTGATGGATCTTCAATTGATGGTTTTACCAGGATTCAGGAATCAGATATGTATTTAAGACCCGATTATGATACATTTACTATTTTTCCCTGGCGTCCAGAAGAAGGTGGAGCAGTTGCCCGCTTGATCTGTGATGTTTATATGCCTGATGGAACTCCTTTCTCTGGTGGGCCCCGTAATGTATTAAAAGAAGCTTTAAAAGAGGCTGAAGAAATGGGTTATGATATGAATGTTGGTCCTGAACCCGAATTTTTCCTTTTTCAGTTAGATGAAAATGGTGATGCTACAACTAAAACTCATGATGAAGGTGGCTATTTTGATTTAGGTCCAATTGATAAAGGAATTAACGCTCGCCGGAGTATTGTTCTGGCCTTAGAAGAAATGGATTTTGAAGTAGAAGCTTCCCACCACGAGGTAGCTCCAGGACAACATGAAATTGACTTTAAATATGCCCCAGCTTTAAAAACAGCTGATAATATAGCTACTTTTAAATTTGTGACCAAATCAATTGCTCACGAACATGGGCTGCATGCAACATTTATGCCTAAACCAATTTTTGGTGAAAACGGTTCTGGAATGCATGTCCACCAGTCACTATATAAAGATGGAGAAAATGCATTTTATGATGAAAATGATCGCCTTGGTTTAAGTAAAACTGCTTATCACTATATCGGCGGCTTACTAAAACATGCACAGGCAATTACAGCAATTACTAACCCTTCTGTTAATTCCTATAAACGACTGGTACCCGGTTATGAAGCTCCTGTTTATTTAGCCTGGTCAAGTGCCAACAGAAGTGCCTTAATTAGAATTCCAGCTGCCCGTGGTGCCGGTACAAGATTGGAATTAAGAAATCCTGATCCAACCGCTAACCCGTATCTGGCAATTGCAGTAATGCTCAAGGCAGGTCTGGATGGAATTAAAAATGAAATCGAACCACCTGCAGAAGTATTAGAAAATATTTATGAAATGTCAGCTGATAGAAAAGCAGAACTTGATATTGAAAGTCTACCTGCTAATATCAATGACGCCGTTAAATTGCTTTTAGAGGACGAAGTCATCACAGATGTTTTAGGTGAACATGTTTTAGAACACTTTGTTGCAGCTAAAAAAGTAGAATGGGATGATTACAGGACTCAGGTTAGTCAATGGGAATTAGATAAATATCTAACAACCTTTTAATAGCATTTACTCTAATTTAATAATTTAAATTAGATATTAAAAAGTTAGTATTTTTAAAAATAAAATATTAATTAATCATTGGAGAAAAAACTTCTTCTAAGAATTGAGAAGCTAGAAGCATTAACTCCCCTATAATTTGAAGCCTCCCAGTTTAATCCTGGGAGGCTAATGCTTTTAATATACTTTTTACTTCCTATTGAATTACTGTATACGGTTATATAAACTGTTAAAGCCTTGCTTTTTATGTAAGCTCTATATATAATTTACTCATAGTTAACACTTACCTAACACAAGGAGGAAATTATTATGAGTAGTAGAGTAACGAGAAGCAAGTTTATGCAAACAATTTTAATGACATTAACGCTGGTGGGGTTATTTAGCGGTCTGGCTCTGGCCCAGGATGGACAGGCAGCAGCCAATGCAGTCGCTATTGACACCATCTGGACTTTAATTGCAGCTTTTCTGGTCTTTTTTATGCAGGCTGGTTTTGCTATGGTTGAGGCCGGTTTTACCAGAGCCAAAAATGCGGGTAATATCATCATGAAAAACATGATGGATTTTGCCTCCGGTTCTTTAGTCTTCTGGGCTGTTGGATTTGCCTTTATGTTTGGCAGTGGCAACAGCTTTATTGGTTCAACCGGTTATTTTCTGCAGGATTCATTTGCCAATTTAGGACTTGATATTCCGATAGCAGCCTTTTTTATCTTCCAGACAGTTTTTGCAGCAACAGCAGCAACAATTGTTTCTGGAGCCATGGCCGAAAGAACTAATTTTTCCGGTTACTTAGCCTACAGTGTCGTAATTACTGCATTTATATATCCTGTTGTTGGACACTGGATCTGGGGTGGTGGCTGGTTAGCCGAAATGGGTATTGTCGATTTCGCCGGTTCTACTGTTGTTCACTCTGTTGGCGGCTGGGCTGCTCTAGCCGGTGCCATTGTTTTAGGACCCCGAATTGGTAAATATAATGAAGATGGAAGTGCCAATGCACTGCCCGGACACAACCTTTTAATGGCAGCACTTGGTGTTTTTATTCTCTGGTTTGGCTGGTTTGGATTTAACCCCGGTTCTACAGTAGCTGGTACTGATTTATCCATAGCTTCAATTGCTGTAACAACCAACCTGGCGGCAGCTGCAGGTGCAGTAATGGCTATGATAGTCAGCTGGATTAAATATGGTAAGGCAGATGTAAGTATGACTTTAAACGGTGCTTTAGCCGGTCTGGTAGGTATTACTGCTGGTACAGCAGCAGTTGGAAACTTATCAGCTGTTATAATTGGAGGTATTGCAGGGATTATAGTTATCTATGCGGTTGAATTTTTTGATAAACTGCAGATTGACGATCCTGTGGGTGCTGTTTCTGTGCACGGTGTTTGTGGAGCCTTTGGTACCATTGCAGTTGGATTTTTTGCAACAGAAGGCGGCCTTCTTTTTGGAGGCGGAGTTAGTTTATTAATTACTCAGATTATTGGTGTAGTAACTGTTTTCATCTGGGCCTTTGGACTTGGATTTGCCCTGTTTAAGGTAATCGATGCAGTTATCGGCCTCAGAGTCTCCGAAGAAGATGAGATTGAAGGTCTTGATTACTCAGAACATGGTGCTGATTCCTATCCAGATTTCATGATAAATGTGAAGGCTGAAAAGTAAATTTAATTCCAAAATCCAAAACAGAGGTGTTGAGATAAAATGAAAAAAATAGAAGCTATTATCAGACCGAATAAAGCTGATAATTTAATAGATAAACTCGAATCAATTGGAATTAGTGGTTTAAATATTACCGAAATTAAAGGTTATGGTTCTCAAAAAGGTCATTCCGAAACCTATAGAGGTGTAACTTATAGAATTAGACTTCGCAAAAAAATCAAGGTAGAAATAATTGTCGAATATACTGAGGTTGATAAGATTGTTGAAGCAATTAAAGAAGCAGTTCAAACTGGTGAGGTCGGAGATGGAAAAATATTTATTTCTGATGTAGAAAATGCAGTTAGAATTAGAACCGGTGAAGAAGGAACTGCAGCTCTTTAATTAAATCTGATAATATTATTAAACTATCACATAATAATATTATAATATAAGAAAACCCTGCCTGGTTGATTTTCCTTCTCTCGGCAGGGTTTTTTCTTTTTCTAATTTATTCTCAGTTCTTTATTTAGTTTGATTAATTGATATGATCTAAAATTAAATTAATTTTTTAAAGTTAGTACCTGCTAAATATTCAGCTAGATAATTAATCTGACATTAAATCTACAAATATATCTGCCAGTTCTGGATCAAACTGACTTCCTGCATTTTTTTTAATTTCTTTTAAGGCTTCTTTGCTGGATATTGCTTCCTTGTATATTTGATCTGTTGTCATTACATCATAGGCGTCAACTATTGCAATTATTCTTGAGAGCAGAGGTATCTCCTCTTCTTTTAATCCTCTCGGATAACCACCGCCATCCCATCTTTCATGATGGGATAAAACGTCTTCAGAAATATGAGAAAACTCCTCGGTAGCATTTAAAATTCTGTGACCAACCGCCGGATGAGTCTTAATTTCTTTCCATTCTGTCTCTGTTAAGCTTCCTTTTTTATTTAAGACCTTTTCGGGAATTACAGTTTTACCAATATCATGCAGCTTGGCAATCAATGTTAATTGATTAATTTCATTCTGACTTAGCCCAATCTTCTCTGCCAGCTTCACGGCCAGATCTGCCATTCGATTTGAATGACTTGAAGTTTCCTGACTTTTTTCACTGAGAGTTTTCAAAAGTGTGTTTAAGATATTACTTTTAATACTTCTACTTTCAGTTAGCTTATTTTTATACATCTGAGATTCTGCTTCATCCAGGATATCAAAAAAATCTTCAAAATAGTGGTTTTTGACCCCATATCCCAGGGCTGCAGAGAGCGGCAATTTACCACCATCTTCAAATTCTAAAAATGTATTGGAAATCTTTTTATTAATTCTTTTAACTACCTTTTTTACAGCTCCACTATCTGTTTCCGGCAATAAAATAACAAACTCATCACCACCCCAGCGTGCAATCAAATCATTATCCCGACAGCTCTCTTTTAAAATTCCGGCCATTTTCTGTAAAAGCTTATCTCCTTCATTATGGCCATAGGTATCATTTACCAGTTTGAGTCCATTTAGATCTGCCATGATCAATGCAACCGGGCGTTTAAGTTCCTGATTTAAGTTTTGAATTTTCTTTTCTAAATAAGAGCGATTATAAAGATCAGTTAAACTATCATGATAACTGGCATACTTAATTTTCTCTTCACTTTTAATTTTATCAGTTACATCACTCTGAATTGAAACAATTCCGGCTTCATTATTGGGAAGAGTTATTTTTCTTTCCTGAAGCCGGATAAATCTTTCCTCGCCACTGCTGTTTGAAGATGGCAGCTCATGAATCATCACTTCACCATTTAAAATTCTTTTAATATTCTCCCTTGCAGTTTCCTGATAATCTTCGGGAACTACTGTCTCAAAGACTGTATTTTTTAAAAGTTTTTCTCTGGAATAACCTGTGATTTCTTCCATAGCTTTATTGACTTTTAAAATCTTTCCCTGCCTGTCTTCTATCATTACTCCTACAGGTAAAATATCAATTAATTTCGAATAATACTTTCTTAAATTATTATTTAAATGATTCTGATAAAAAATTTCAAGATTATCTTCTATAATATCTTTAGTAAACTGCATCTGTTTTTTTACCGCTGATCCAAATTCTCGCTTTTGATTATCGTGAATACAGATTGACCCGAAAATTTCGCCAGTAGGCCAGAAAACTGGATAACCCAAATATGACTTAAGTCCCAATTTTAGTTCTGCAGCATCTTTCCATATTTGATTTTCAGCAGCATTATTTATTTCTAATTTTTTTTGATCTTCAACAACAGCCTGACAGTAGTGACCTGATAATATTAGCTTATCACACTCAGAAAAAGTCTTTTTTCCATTTTCACTAACTTTAATTATTTTCAAAAAAGGCTTATCATATTCTGTCACCAGGGCATCTTTGGCGCCCGCTTTTTCTACCAACAGTTCCAGAAGTTTCTGCCACTGTTTAGTAGTTTTTTCAGGAATTTTAATCTCTTTTGACTTCATTTCTAATCTTTCAATAATATCATCCATGGTTTTTACCTCACATATTTAAAGTCCGGGCCAATTCCTACACAATACTCTTAAACTATTTCTTCCCATTCCTGATATAAATCTTCCAATCTATTATTTTTAGATTCATATTCAGCCTTTAATTCCTGTAGAAGTTCAAACTTATCTATATTCTTTTCGGAAGTCATTGCTGCTTCTAAATCTGATAATTCACTTTCTAATTTTTCTATTTCAGCCTCAATTTCTTCCAGCCTTTTCTGTCTTCTCATTTCCCGACTCCGGGCCTCTTTTTGAGCCTCATAATCGAGTTTACCTTCACTTTTTTCTTCCTGCTTTTCTTTTTCTAACTGAGCTGAGATTTCTTTTTTCTTTTTTTCCTTATAATAACTGTAATCACCATAATATTTCTGCAGTTTTTGATCTTCTAATTCATAGATAATGTCCACAACTTTATCCAGAAAATAACGATCATGAGATACAATTAAGACTGTGCCCTGATATTCCTGCAGTGCTTCCTCCAGAACCTCACGTGATGGCAGATCCAGATGGTTTGTGGGTTCATCAAGAATTAAAAGATTATAATTACCACTCATCAGCTGCAGCAGCCTTAACCTGCTTTTTTCTCCCCCACTTAACTGTTTTACTTTTTTAAATACATCTTCTCCGGTAAATAAAAATGAGGCCAGCATATCTCTTGCCTTCGAATTAGTAACAGCAGTTTCTCGCTGGAGAGCAGTTATCAGATCATCTCCGGGATTAAAACCTTCAAATTCCTGACGGTAATATGCAGGATAAATATTAGTGCCAATTTTAACTCTACCCTGATCAGAACTTATTTCCCCCATAATAATTCTTAAAATTGTAGATTTACCAGTCCCGTTATCACCAATAATGGCCGCTTTGTCGCTCCGGTGCAGTTCAAAATTAACATCTTCAAAAAGCTTTAAGTCTTCAAAACTTTTACTTAAGCTCTCTACAAACAGAACATCATTTCCACCCCTGATATCAGTATCAAGTTCTAACTTCATCTTTCTGCCTTTAAGCTGAGGTTTTTCAATGCGGTCAATTCTTTCTAATCTTTTCTCCATTGCTTTTGCTCTTTTAAACATTTTTTCACTATCCCGGGAACGGCCCCAGATATACAGCTGTTCTATTGCATCTTCCAGTTCTTTAATTTTTTTCTGTTGATTTTTATATTCACGCAGCCGCTGCTGGTAACGCCTTTTACGTTCCTTCTGATAGTAGTTGTAATTACCGCTGTAATCTTCATTTTTTCCATTTTTGATTTCTACAATTCTTTCAATTGTATTATCCAGAAAATATCTATCATGGGAGATAATTAAAAGACTTCCCTGATATGAATTAAGATAATTTTCCAACCATTCTACAGATTTTAAATCAAGATGATTTGTAGGTTCATCTAAAAGAAGTAAATCCGGCTCCATTAAAAGCAGTTTAGAAAGACCAACTCTTGTTTTTTCGCCACCACTTAACTGGTCTAAAGTTTTTTCGTTTATTTCTGTCTCGTCAAAACCCATGCCGGCAGCTACCTGGCGAATCTTACTCTGATATTCATAACCTACCCCTTTTTCAAATTTTTGCTGGAGAGCACTATATTCGCGCATAGTCTTCTGCAGATCATCCGAATGAGCTTTAGAATCCTCAGCTCGTTCTCCATGATGGGCAATTTTTTGTTCCAGACGCTGCATCTCTTTAATCTGCTTTTTAACATTTTCAAATACTTTTTCTAATTCCTGGTAGATTGTTAGCTCAGATTTGAAATCAGGTAACTGATCTAAATACCCTACCTCAATATCGTTTCTAACTGAAACTGTACCTTCAGAGAAATGTTCCTGACCGGTGATAATCCTGAAGATTGTTGTTTTACCTGAGCCATTCGGTCCGATTAAAGCAACTGCTTCTCCCTGATTTACATTTAAAGAAAAATCTTTGAGAATGGTCTCAATTCCATATTCTTTTTTGAGATTATTAATATTTAAAATAGCCATTTTTAAATCACACATTTCTTTATCTTTATAATTTAATAATTTAAGCTAATCTGATTAAACTAAAGAATTAGATTAATATAATTCCGGTTTAGCAATTTTTTTGCTATTTTTAAAAACTACAGCCAGAGTTCCTGGCCCTGCATGAGAACCAACTGCAGCTCCAATTTCACTGATAAAAACTTCCTGAGGCCTAAACTTCGATTCAATTTCAGCTTTCAATTTCAGGGCGAATTTTTCGTTCTGAGAATGAGTTAGAGCTATTATCTGTTTTTTTGGCTGATCTGCCTTTTTTTCTATCTCATTTAAGAGATAGGAAATCATTCTTTTTTTACCCCTTACTCTATCATGGGGCAGAATTTCTCCATCCTGAATATGAAGAATAGGTTTGATGTTTAAGACATTAGCCATCACTGCTTTAGTTTTAGAAATACGGCCTCCACGTTTTAGCATCTCTAGATCACCAACTGCAAAAATATGTTCCAGTCTGGAAGCATCCTCCATCACCTTTACCACAACATCCTCAATTGGATTTCCAGCCTGCAGCATCTTTGCCGCCTGATAGACCAATAATCCCTGACCAACAGATGCAGCTTTGGAATCAATTATTTTTATTTGATCACTATCCAGTTCTCTTTTTGCAATTACTGCTGAATCCAGGATTCCGCTCAATTTTGAAGAAAAGGCAATTACCAGAATCTGATCATATTCTGCCAGAGATTTTTGATATACTTCTTTAAATTTCGATGGAGTAATTCTTGATGTTCTCGGAACTTCCTGCTCCTGACTAATTAGATGATAAAAGTCTGCAGGCTGCAGATCAGCTCGATCATAATAAACTCTACCATTGATATTTACTTCAATATTTAAAAATTCAATATCATAATTGTCCACAATCTCGGCCGGTAAATCAGAACAGCTATCTGTTATTATTTTTACTTTTGACATAAAAATTCCTCCCTGTGAAACTCTCCCCCGGGTTTAATTGTTATTTAAAGTTTAAAATCTGAATCCTCATCCCGCTGACGAAACAAAACTGCAATTCCACCGATAACCTGGACAACATCTGCACCAGTTGCTGTAGCAAGTTCCTCAGCTGCTGAACGAGTTTCTCTACCTGTACTTTCTAAAATTCTCACTTTTAAAAGCTCGTGATCTTCCAGAGCTGCATCTAACTGCTCAATTACAGATTCAGTGATTCCATCTTTTCCAACGTGAACAACCGGATTCAGAGAATTTGCTTCTCCTCTGAGATAGCTTCTATTTTTTCCTGTTAACATTATATCACCTTCTTTCCTCAAAAAAATAATTTATTATAAATTTCAATATATTATTCTCTCTAAATTATAATTTATTCAACATAATCAAATTCTAAAGGACCAATAACTACCGTGTCACCTTCTTTAACTCCTTCTTTTTCCATCATTTTATTTAAGCCGTAGTGTTTTAAAACCCGCATCAATCTCTGGACAGCTGCATCATTATTAAAGTCAGTTTTCTCCAGATAAGAATCCAGCAGAGTACCCTTTATTTCGTATTTGTTTTTATTCAGCTTATCGATATATAATTCATCTACAAAATCAGGTGTGATTACTACCTCTTCTTCTTTTTCTATTTCTCTATCCGGCAGTTCTTCCAGCCGTTCTCCTAGATGATAAATCAATGGCTTACAGCCCTCACCAGTTACTGCTGAAATCGGAAACACACTGTAACCTCGATCATTTAATTCAGACTTCACTGTTTCTATATTCTGTCTTCCTTCTTCCAGATCAATTTTATTTAAAGCAACAACCTGTTCTAAAGAAGCCAGATAATCATTATATTTATTTAATTCATTATTGATAGTTTCGAAATCTTCTAGCGGGTCTCTACCCTCAATTCCCGAAACATCAATTACATGAACTAACAGTCTTGTTCGCTCCAGATGTTTTAAAAATTCATCACCCAGGCCTGTACCCTGGTGTGCCCCTTCTATTATACCAGGAATATCAGCCATAACAAAGGATTGATATTCTCCAAATTGTACTACACCTAAATTAGGATGCAAAGTCGTAAAATGATAAGAATCAATTTTAGGTTTGGCATGTGAAACCTGAGAAATCAGGGTTGATTTCCCTACATTTGGATAACCAACCAGGCCGACATCTGCCAGAACTTTTAATTCCAGTCTAACTTTTCTCAGCTCACCTTTAGCTCCATTTTCCGAAAAACGTGGAGCCTTACGAGTTGATTTTTTAAATCTAGCATTTCCTTTCCCACCTTTACCACCTTCGGCAATTACATACTCATCTCCTGCCTCTTTTAAATCGGCAAGAAACTGATCTGTATCTGAATCATAAACCATTGTTCCCGGTGGAACCTCAAGATAAAGATCTTCACCATTTTTACCATGCATCTTTTTTCCCTGGCCGTTCTCTCCCCGCTCAGCTTTATATATATTGTTATAGCGGTAATCAGCCAGAGTATTCATTCCTTCATCTACCCTGAGGATAATGCTGCCACCATCTCCACCATCTCCACCATCAGGTCCTCCCTGATCAATATATTTTTCGCGGCGGAAGCTGACAACTCCATTACCACCATCTCCGGCTTTAACTTTAAATTCGACTTCATCTATAAACATATTTTTCACCCCCGCTTCAAAATTTTTCATTACAAATTCAATTTAAATAATGATATATATTCTTAATTAAAGAAAAATATTATAAAATAATTTCTGATATTAAAAAACCCTCAGCACCTAAAGCACTGAGGGATATTATACAATAATATTAGTTAGCAATAGCTGCTACCTGATCTTCTGTATACACACTGATTTGACGATTCTTTTTACCTTTTCTTTCAAATTTAACAAAACCGTCAACCTTGGAGAATAAAGTATCATCACTACCACGGCCGACATTTAAACCTGGCTTAAATTTAGTACCTCTCTGACGCACTAAAATACTACCAGCTGATACAAATTCGCCGTCAAATTCCTTAACACCAAGTCGTTTCGATTCACTATCACGACCATTCCGGGAACTACCAACACCCTTCTTCTGGGACATTTAACTCCACCCCCTTAGAAAATAAATTTTTAAATATTTATAAGTTAAATATTAGCCTTAATCAACTAATATCCTGCTAATTTCTATAATTTATAAAATTAAGCATTAATGTCTTCGATTAAAACTCTAGTGTAAGGCTGTCTATGACCGGTTTTCTTGCGATATCTGATCTTTGGCTTATATTTGAAAACGACAATCTTTTTATTCTTACCTTGATCGATTACCTTTCCCTTTACAGAAGCTCCCTCAATCATTGGAGAACCTGCTTTTAAACCATTGTCATCAGAAAAAGCTAGAACCTGATCAAATTCTACATTTTCGCCTTCCTCAGCAGAAAGCTTTTCAATTTTTATTATTTGACCTTCTTCAACGCGGTATTGTTTACCGCCAGTTTTAATAATAGCGTACATTATATGTTACACCCCCCTTACCTCAGGCTCGCCGGATAAGGCACCCTTTATTGCAAGAGATTTGTCAGCCTGTACCGTGCGGTTTTGGCACCTTCAAAATGAAGGCTGGATAAATAACTCCAGATATAAATTCTAGCATAAATGAGCCCTATAGTCAAGGGAATGAACAAAATGAATCAGTAATTAATCAAAGCATTTATCCGTAAATTGTATTTTCACTAATTTAAAAAAGATTTTAAATTTTTATGATCATTATGCCAGATGAGCTCTAGCGTAAGTTCGGTGCATATCATCAATTATAATCTCGACTTCATTATCAACCATATTCCCGGCACCGTTAACTATAATTATATAGCCATCTATCCGGGCTATACCCGCATTTTGATTGCTGGCATGCTGATCTTCAATTTTAACAGTAATTCGATCACCTGCATCTAAATCTAGAACCTCTGGCTGCAGATCTTCTTTACTCCCTTTTTCGATAATCATATCCTCATACTTCAGTTCTGCATTACCGCTGATAAAAATATCAATCTCGAATTTATCTTCCAGTTCCTGCAGTTTTTCGCCACCAGCTCCAATTAAAACTGCTGCTACTTCTGGATGTAGTTCTAAAGAAACAGCAGGATATTTCTTTCTGCTGGTAATCTCATCAATTTTTCGAATTACCTTCATGGCTACTGTAGACTCTGATAAAACCTTGCCGGTTCCTCCACAAACCGGACAATCTTTCTGCATTAGAGAACCAAAACCCTCTCTTACTTTTTTACGGGTCATCTCCAGCAGTCCCAGCTGAGTAAAACCTAAAATAGAAGTCTTAGTTCTGTCTTTATCGAGTTCATTTGCCAGCAGATCAGTCACTGACTGCTGATCAGAATGATTGTTCATATCAATAAAGTCAATTATAATAATCCCACCAATATCTCTTAATTTAATCTGGCGGGCAATCTCAGCCACAGCCTCCTTATTGGTTTTAACAATGGTATCCTGCAGGTTCTTTTTACCCGTAAATTTACCTGTGTTGACATCAATAGATACCAGAGCTTCTGTCTGATCAATGACCAGATATCCTCCTGATTTAAGCCAGACTTTACGCTGCAGCAAACTTTCTATCTCTTTTTCTATATTATATGCAGCAAGAATAGGAATATTGCGCTGATAAAGTGCAATTCTATTCTTTAGATCCGGTGCAAAAACTGAGGTCAAATCAATTAAACGCTGATAATCTTTTTTATCATCTACAACTACTCGATCAATATTTTCATCTAAATAATCTCTAATTAAATTTTTGAGTAAATCTTCTTCCTGATACAAAATATCTATATCATTTTTTTGAAAAAAGTCATTCCTGATTCTTTTCCAGGTTCCTGATAAAAAATTGTAATCATTCTGCAGCTTGGTATAGCTTTCATCACGGGCATTAGTTCTAATAATTAGACCTTCTTTGCCATCCTTTAAATCCTGTGCTATTGACTTTAAGCGTCCTCGCTCTCCATCATCATTGATTCTGCGTGAAATCCCAATTTTATTATCAGAAGGGATATACACAAAAAATCTACCTGGAATCGAAATTTTACAGGTAACCTTAGCTCCTTTAGTCCCCATTGGTTCTTTAACAACCTGAACCATCAACCACTGTCCCGGCTGTAATACATGTTTAACATTCAATTCTTTTTTGCTTAACTTCTTTTTCTGCTCATTACTTAAAATTGGATATAAATCATTTAAGTGAATAAAAGCATTGCGGGCAATTCCAATATCAACAAAAGCTGCCTGCATTCCAGGCAGTACATCCTGCACTCTTCCTCGATAAACATTACCTGCAATCTTATGATAGGTATCTCTTTCAAAAAACAAGTCTTCCAGAGAATTATTATTTAATAATGCTGCTCTTCTTTCTCTATATTCCGAATTAATAATTATTTGTCTGCTCATCTATCTCAACTCCCGATGAATTTTTCTGTATAGGGAGGCTTAAAATTTTCTTCATCTTTAACAAAAACTCCCTCTCTTACAACCTGTAGAGGTGAAAACTCTTTTATTTCTGGATGTTTTTCTCTTAGAGCTCTGTTGAGCTCCTCCGGTCTTACATTTCCTCTACTACCGGTAACAACTGCAAACTCCCATTTATTTTCTGCTTTAATATTTGCAGAAAATATTCTTTCTTTTAAATCTATTTTACGATCTGATTTCTTCCTGCGGTGTCTAATAATCATAATTTCTTCCTGATTCATAAATTCCTCTAACATTTGTTTTTCCTCTTCTAGTGTTTTAGGTTCTGTATAATCAAAATTAATAGTATAAATAGCAGTATCAACTAAAGATGAAAGTGATCTAACATCAGCTGGAATTCTTACTGCCTTTAAAAATTTTAAGTCTTCAGGTGAGGCAGAATTTAAGTCGGAGAGCAGTTGTTCTGGCTCCAGATCAACCTCTAATTCCAGATCGAAATACTCCCCCTGACTGATTAAACCAACAGCAAGTGGTGGTCCAATCGCAAGATTGATTCTCGGATTATATCCCTGAGAAAAAGCCGCCGGCAGCTCTGCCCTTCTGATTATTCTCCTTAAAGTTTTAATAACTTCCAGATGTGAAATATACATCAAATCTTCTAATTTGGCAAACTTAATTCTATAATTCATCTGTTCTACCACCTACTAACTCTAAATCAACTTCAAAATTACCACAAACTGCACAACCATGACAGTCAGCAGTTCTGCAGTCATCAATTAAGACTTCCTGCTGTGCATTTTTATATTCCTTCAATAAAAACGATTTAGGAATACCAATATCAAGCTTTTCCCAGGAGAATATTTCTTCTGCTGCTCTTTCTCTTAAATATTCTTCCGGTTGAATATTATTTTCTCTAAAAGCTTCTCCCCAGATCCTGGGCTCAAAACATTCATGCCAGCCTTCAAAGCGGCTGCCCTTTTCCCAGGCAGATACAATAACATCTGCTAAACGCCTGTCTCCTCTGGCAAGCACACCTTCCAATCGAGAAAGTTCTGGATCATTCCAGCTAAAAGAAAAGCTTCTCCCTTTAATATTATCTCTTAAATAATCATGTTTTTTAATTATTGTCTCAATATCATCCATCTGATGCCACTGAAATGGGGTAAAAACTTTGGGAACAAAGGTTGACACACTGACCGAAACTTCAATTCGGCGCATCCTCTGCTTGGTGTTCCGGCGAACTTCCTGACCAAGATCTCTGATTTTTTGAGCCAGTTCTGCAATTCCTCTAACATCCTCCATTGTCTCAGTTGGCAGTCCAATCATAAAATATAGTTTAATTTTAGACCAGCCGTTTTCAAAGGCAGAACGAGCGGCACTGTAAATATCTTCTTCTGTGATATTTTTATTAATTACATCTCTTAACCTCTGTGTTCCTGCTTCTGGAGCAAAAGTTAAACCGGTTTTTCGAACTTTGTTAACTTCTTCTGCCAGTTCTACCGAAAATTTATCAACCCGCAGTGAAGATAAAGAAATACTAATCATCCGATCACTGAATCTCTCAGTCATCTTCTGAACAAGATTTTTGGAATCAGTATAATCGACTGTGCTCAGAGAAGTCAGAGAAATCTCATCATAACCTGTTGACTTCAATGCTTTTTCAGCCAGGTCCAGCAGGCGCTCAACACTTCTTTCTCTAACGGGTCGATAGGCCATTCCAGCTGCACAAAATCTACAGCTTCTGGTACAGCCTCGAGAAATCTCTAAGACAACTCGCTCGTGAACTGTATCCCGGTAGGGAACAATAAAATCAGTTGGATAAAAAGCCAGATCTAAATTTTTAACAACCTGTTTTTTTACTTTTTCTTTTTCTCCCTCAGCCGAATTTAATGCTAAAATCTCACCATTATCTCCATACTCCTCGCTGTATAATGAAGGAACATAAATTCCAGGCATTTTATTTAATTTCTTTAAAATCTCACTTTTAGTCAAAGCTTGAGCTTTTAAGCTTTTATATTTATTTAAGAGCTCTATAATTAAAGATTCTGCTTCTCCAACAAAAAATAAATCAATAAAATCTGCAATTGGCTCAGAATTAAACACTGTTGATCCCCCGGCAATAATCAGCGGATCCTCTTCCTTTCTTTCGGAAGCATAAAGGGCAAGACCGCTTAAATCAAGCATATTTAAAATATTAGTATAACTCATTTCGTACTGTAAGGTAAAACCTAAAATATCAAAATCTTTAATTTCATGGTAAGATTCCAGTGTATATAGAGGAATCTCTTCTTCTTTCATTAAATCTTCCATATCCTGCCAGGGAGCATAAACTCTTTCTGCCAGCATGTTTTCTTCTCTGTTAATTAAATGATATAAAATTTTAAGACCCAGATGAGACATTCCAATCTCATAAACATCTGGAAAAGCCAGGGCTACTTTCAACCTTTCTGGATTCCATTCTTTATCAATAGAATTCCATTCATTGCCAGTATATCTTTCTGGACTGGATATTTTATATAAATTTTCTATAATTTTTTTCTTAAATTGCAAAAAACCACCTCAAAGTTTAAAACATCAATTTATTTTTCCGTAAGTTTACATTAATTACTATTGCAACTGCAGTCAGTGAGGTCAGCATAAATGTACCTCCATAACTGATAAAGGGAAGTGGAATACCGGTAATCGGCATAATTCCCATTGTCATCCCGATATTTTCCAGGACATGAAACAAAAACATCGCCATTACACCTATCACAATTAGATAACCATAACGGTCTCTGGCATTTTCTGCAATATTTAAAAACTGCCAGAGCAAATATAAAAATAACAAAATTACTAACGCCGAACCAACAAAGCCAAATTCTTCTCCAATTACCGAAAATATAAAATCAGTATGTTTTTCCGGTAAAAAGTTGAGCTGATTTTGAGTGCCGGCAAAAAGACCTTTACCAAATGTTCTACCTGAACCAAGTGCAATTATTGATTGAATAATGTTATAACCACTGCCGTGAGGATCAATATTTGGATTAATAAATACAATTAATCTATTTAGCTGATATTCCTTTAAAAAAGGAAGTGGGGTCTCCAGGGTAACATGGGCGGTTATAACTGAAACAATTAATAAAAACCCGCCTCCAAACACTGCTGCCATATATTTGAAATTTCCACCACCTGCAAAAAGCATTACCAGATAGATAAAGAATAAAACCAGAGCGGTTCCTAAATCATTCTGTAAAATTACCAGAACAAAAGGAATAAAGGCTATAATCGAAGGTAGAAACATTCCCTTCAAATAACCCATATCATCAGAGTTATTATCAATCACCGCTGCTAAGACTAAAATCAACATAATTTTTGATAATTCTGAAGTCTGAAGATTAAAAGCACCAATACTAATCCAGTGAGCTCCTCCGGAAACACCTCGACCAAAAAATATTGTTGCAGTTAACATAATCAGCATTACAGCATAAATGACAGCTGCATATTCTTTAAAAATTTTGTAATCAAAAGCCTGCAGAATAAAAACTACTAGCAGTCCCAGCACAACCGAGACTGCCTGTTTTTGTAGGAATCGCAAAGCACCACTGTCAACCTGATTAATTTCTACAGCAGAACTAATGCTGATAAAACCAATAATGATTAGCAGTATTACAGCAAGTGGTACATTAAAATTTAAATAACGCAGGAATTTTTTATTCCAGTTCATAATGATGCAACCCCTCTATTTTGAACCCTTGAGGGGAAAATTTGCAACTAAGGCCGTCATATCATCTTCTCGCCTGACGTCCATTTCAATTTTTTGAGAATCGACATCTATATATTTACTTAATACCTCTATTAATTCATCCCTCATGGCATCCATCTCATCCGGAGTTAATTTTACTCTATCCTGAACAAGTACAAATTGCAATCTTTCTTTTGCCACACTCTTACTTTTTTTATCATCACTTTTCAAACCGAGCCATTTTAATATATCGATTTTACTCCCCCCTTTATATTAAGATAAACCAACTAATTTTTTGAATCTGCTTATAAAACTATCTTTTTCCAATTTCATCATTGGAAGGTCTTCACCCATAATTCTGCGGGCAATATTACGATATGCCTGTCCTGCCTTAGCATTATCGTTTAAGGCAATAGGTTCACCTCTGTTAGTAGAAACTACAATACCCTCATCTTCTGGTACAATACCAATTAGATCAATGGCAAGAATTTCTATCATATCTTCAATACCCATCATATCTCCACGTTCAACCATATCTGCTCTAATCCTGTTAATAATTACCTCTGGATCACGCAGTCCTTCCGCTTCTAATAAACCAATAATTCTATCGGCATCTCGAACAGCGGATATTTCTGGAGTAGTAACAATGATCGCTCTATCTGCTCCAGCAATTGCATTTTTAAAACCCTGCTCAATTCCAGCTGGTGAATCAACAACAATATAATCCATATCTTCTTTTAACTTCTCAATCAGCTCTTTCATCTGAAAAGGAGTGACAGAAGTTTTATCTCGAGTTTGAGCTGCTGGTAAGAGATATAAGCCATCATAACGCTTATCTCTAATCATTGCCTGCTCTAAGCGACAATTATTCTCTACAACATCAACAATATCATAAACTATTCTATTTTCTAATCCCATCACAACATCCAAATTTCTCAGGCCTATATCAGCATCAATTAAACATACTTTATTACCCTGCATTGCCAGTGCAGTACCAATATTTGCTGAAGAAGTAGTTTTACCCACTCCACCTTTACCTGAAGTAATAACAATCGTTTTGCCTGCCAAATTTCATCCCCCCTGGATTTATACTAAATTTTCTCTACCACAATCTGATCATCTTCTATATATGCTCTTTCTGCCTGTAATTTCGAACTATCACTGTCATCAGGTGATCTCGCAATTAAAGATGCGATTCGCAGCTGAGTCGGATCTAACTTTAAAGCTGCCACCTGAGAATCTTTACTCCCACCTGCACCTGCATGGACAACACCTCTTAATCTACCAAAAACAATAATATCTCCACCAGCTATAACTTCAGCCCCTGGATTTACATCTCCAACAATTACAATATTGGCCTGATGTTTAACCCTCTGACCTGATCTCAAAGTTCTATTGATAATCACTGCATCTGAGTAAGTTTCTTCGCTTTTTTCTTCTTTTTTTATTTTCCGGGCTGTAAAATATACTTTATTTACCTGATTATAATTTTTTACTATCTCCATCAATTCTTCCAGCTGTTCGTAGGCCAGTTCCAGCCCACTTAAATTTAAATACAGATTAACACCTGTAAAAAAATCAGAAGCTTCAGCAGCATGGAGACTGACAGCTTTTTTAATACTGCCAAAAGTGCTGCCATCACGGAAATTCATTACTATCCCATCTGAAACTGCCTGGAATGAAAATACAGAAGCCATAAGATCTCTCCTCATTTACTACACTTTTTAATATATTCTTTAATAAAATTGAAAATCCTGCTTATCTTCATTAAAACACTAGAGTTATCATTAAAATTTAAGTCTCTAGTGCTGAAATAATTTAATTATTTTCTTGATAACTTTCTCTATTATAATAATATACTTTATCATGATAATTTTTTCGATTTTTAAAGCCAAAATAATATTCCATAATTTCTCTTGCTATTGGTACTGAATAAGCGCTGGAGCCTCCATTTTCTATAAAAACTACCACCGCAATTTGGGGATTGTCATAAGGAGCAAAACCTCCAAACCAGGCATGGTTGGCACCTCCAGTCTGGGCAGTCCCAGTTTTACCGGCTGCTGCCAGAGGAAAATCATTAAAGTGTCTGGAAGCAGTACCATAACTTTTATTTACAACATCATACATCCCCTGTTTTAACGCTTCAAAAACTCTAGCCCCAATCTCATCCCGGAGATCAATATTAATCTCAGGTTCAAAACTTTTAACAATTTCTCCCTCAGAATTTTTTATTTCTTTTACAATCTGAGGTTTATAGGCTACACCTTCAGCAGCTACAGCAGAAATTAAGGATACAATCTGAACTGGCGTAGTCAATAAACTTCCCTGTCCTATTGATAGATTGACTGAATCACCGGGATACCAGCCCTGATTTAATTGACTTCTTTTCCAACTATCATCAGGAACCAGCCCTTCTTTTTCTGATGGTAAATCAATACCTGTTCTGCTTCCTAAGCCAAATTTACGGGCATATCCTGCCAACTTTTCACCATTATAATCTTTGTATAATTCATAACCAAGTTCATAAAAAACAATATTATTAGATCTCGCAATTGCCTTAACAAAATCAAGTTCTCCTTCTCCAACTGGATTCCAGTTGCGAAAAGGTCTTGACCAGTTAGGTATATAGAAGGTACCATTTGAGTCATAAAAACTGGTATTTGCTCTTACTCCAAGTTCTTCCATAGCCGCAGCACCGGTAACCAGCTTAAAAATTGAACCAGGTGGTACAGCAGTCATAGTATTGCGATCAATCATCGGTCTTAAGGGATCATTGATTAATTCCTGATAATCACTATTGCTGATACCTCTGGCAAATAGATTTAAATTATAATCAGGCAGGCTAGTACTGCTGATAATAGCTCCACTATCTATATCCATAACTACAGCAGAAATGCCTGTGGGCACTGATCTATCTTCATCTTCAGCTGCCAGATTTCGCAGCTCTTGATAATTTTCTTGCAGTAACTTTTCTACAGCTGACTGCATTGAGAAGTCAATATTTAAGATCAAATCATTACCAGCTTCAGGATTTTTAATCCCAATTGTTTTGATTTTTTCTCCTCTGCTATTTACTTCAACCTGTTCAGCTCCCCGTTTTCCATTTAAATAAAACTCATATTCTTTTTCCAGTCCACTTTTACCAACAAAATCACCACCGCGATAATTATAACCCTCTTCATTAAAAGAAATTAATTCTTCTTCATTAATTTCACCAATATAACCGGTAGTATGAACCAGTTGATCTGGATAAATATAGTCTCTCAAAGAAGATTCTTTAACCACCAGACCCGGTAGGAGATCTCTGTTTTCAGCAATTATAACCATATCTTCTTTACTCAAATGTCTGGCTAAAAGAATTGGATCTACAGCAGTATCAACTTCTGCAGTATGATAATTAGAAAGGAGTCTAGATTCTGATAAATTACTTAAATTTGAAAGTTCAGTTAAAATTTCTTCAGTTGTGGTCTCAGGTGGAATCTCATTCTGCATCAAATATAAATTATAAGTAAGTCGATTTGAGACAATAATTTCTCCCCGTCTATCATAAATTCTACCTCTGGGAGCATTAATTGGTCTTACAGAAATCCTATTTCCTTCTGAAAGTTCATAATAATAATCTCCCTCAATAACCTGTAAATAAGCGGCTCTAGACAGTAAAATAATGAAGATTAAAAGAATAACTATTCTCAAGATTTTATGTCTGTCCACTTAGATCCCACCTTCCCCAGAGAAAATAAACTAAATAAACAAAAAAGGTGATGAGAGCATTAAGTGCTGCCAGTGGAAGAATTATTTCCTTGATCAAAACAAAATAGTTTGCTGTAAAAAGATAATTTTCTTTTAACAATAAATATAATAATTCATGAACCACTGTTGCCATAAAAACACCGAGAGGCGGGATTAATAAATTTTCCGGAAAAAAACGCCCTGATAATAAAGCTGCTAAAAAAGCAACTGCTGTTTTGACAGGGGTAAAAAGTCCGATAAAAGGAGCTAAAAAAACATCCTGAAGCAGACCACCAATAGCTCCATAAATCATCGCATCTTTAGCACCAAAAATTATAGCTCTGATAACTATATAAATCAGGATAAAATCAGGAATTAATTTTAGAGATGGAAAAACAATTGCTATTGAGAGCTGACAGATTAAAAGTAAGATTAATATTGAGATATTTAATAGATGTTTTTTCAATTTAAACTCTCCGTTATTAATATTATACTCTTAATTATCTTCACTTTCTGGATTACTATCATCCTCTTCACTTTCCTCATTTGTATTAATTTCAGTCATATTTTCTTCATTCAATTCCTCATCAACTTCAGGCTCGAAATTTTTAATAACCATAACTTCTTCTAGAGTAATATTATTTATAAATAAGTTAACTGCTGCTTTTTGAGAAAGCCCATAATTATCAGTTTCAACTTCTACCACTTCTCCAATTTTTAAACCAGCGGGGAAATTATTTGATAAACCAGATGTTAAAACAACATCACCAGTCTTAATATCAGCATCCCAGGCAATATTATCCATTATATTAGCCTGATCATCTCTACCACTACCTCGAACCAGACCAATTTCTCTGGACTCTGTTCTGGCAATAATTCCACCAACTACAAAATCCTGGTCGATAATTAATCTTACCTGAGCTGAATTCCGACCTAGACTCTCAATTCTACCAACTAAATATCCCTGGTAAGTAATCACAGGCATTCGTTCTGCTAATCCATTCTGGCTGCCGCGATTAATTGTAATTACTTTTTCCCAGATGGAAGGAGAATTGGCAATTACTTCAGCCCCAAGCATCTGATAATCAACCTTTTCTTTGAAATTAAGCAGTTCTCTCAGCCGCTTATTTTCCCGGTTAATATTTTCTAAAAAAAGTATCTGTCTTTCCAGAACACTATTTTCCTGACGCAAATCTTCAATTTCCTGATTAATGTCGTCAATCGAAAAAAGTGTAGTAAAGAAATTCTTGATATTTTCAACCAGATGCTGGATAATATTTAAAATTGGCGTAATAGTATTATAAATAAGATCACTCAACCAATTGACAAAAGGTATATTAATATCAATAAAATAAATAAAACCAATAATCAGGACTAATAAGAGAACTATGGCTGCTGCGATTAGTGTATTCCTGTTAAATTCAAACAACAGGTACACCCCCTATGATAGTTTTTTGGGTGTAATTAAGATCTTTTTTAAGGAGTCAATTTCTTCTAGAGCAATACCGGTACCTTTAGCAACACAATCTAGTGGTTCATCGGCAATATGAACCGGCATCTGGGTCTCGTCAATCAGTAATTTATCAAGTCCCTGTAGTAAAGCTCCTCCACCTGTTAAAATTATTCCTCTATCCATTACATCTGAGGCTAATTCGGGTGGTGTTTTCTCCAGGGTCATCTTGACGGCATCAATAATATTAACCACAGGCTCTTCTAAAGCTTTTTGAATTTCTGCTCCATTGATTTCTATAGTTTTAGGAAGTCCACTAACTAAATCACGTCCTCTAATTTCTTTAATACCGTCTGGATCATCACTAAAAGCAGCACCGATATCTATTTTAATTTCTTCAGCAGTTCTTTCTCCAATCATCAAATTATACTTTCTTTTGACATACTGAACAATGGCGGCATCCATATCATCACCACCAATTCTAATTGAGCGACTGGTTACAATACCTCCAAGTGAGATGACTGCTACTTCAGTGGTACCTCCACCAATATCAACTATCATATTTCCAGTCGGTTCATGTACAGGCAGACCGGCACCAATTGCTGCTGCCATCGGCTCTTCAATTAAATAAGCCTCTCTGGCACCTGCATGAACTGCTGCATCAATAACAGCTCTTTTTTCAACTTCTGTTACTCCCGAAGGAACACAGATAATTATTCTTGGTCTAACCATCCTACTTCTTTTATGAGCTTTAGTTATAAAATAACGAAGCATAGATTCTGTAACATCAAAGTCAGCAATCACCCCGTCTTTCATGGGCCTTACCGCAATAATGTTGCCTGGTGTTCTACCAATCATCCTCTTTGCTTCATCTCCGACAGCAAGAACTTCCTGCTTATCTTTTTTTAAGGCAACAACTGAAGGTTCTCTAATCAGAATGCCCTTACCTTTAATATAAACTAATGTATTTGCTGTCCCAAGGTCAACACCCATATCCCTTGAGAATGGCGCACTTAAAAATTTAAAAACCATTTACTTAAAACCCCTTTCAAGTTAGATAAAACTTTTATAAAAATTTAAAACAAATCTTTTTCTTTAAAACTTAAATATTTATCACCGGCAATAATAATATGATCCATTACTTCTATACCAATTATTTTGCCAGTTTTAACAAGCTTTTTGGTAATACTTAAATCGTCAGTACTGGGAGTCGGATCACCACTGGGGTGATTATGGACTAAAATCATTGCTGCACTGCTGCGCCTGATTGCTTCCTTAAAAACTTCTCTCGGGTGTACAATTGAACTTGATAAGCCTCCGCGCGAAATCTCGGGAACAGCAATCACCTTATTTTTCACATCAAGTAAGATGATACGCAAAACTTCCTGTTTTAAAAATCTCATTTCTCCGGCTAAAAGCTCTGCTGCCTGAATAGGATTGCTTACCAGATCTCTTTTTTTGTTTTTAAGAGCAGAAATCCTGCGGCTTAATTCGGTAACCGCCTTAATCTGAGCTGCCTTAGCAGTTCCAATCCCATTAATTTTTTGCAGTTCCTCACAGCTGAGATCCTGCAGTCCTGACAGACCTCCATGAAAACTTAGTACATCCTGAGCCAGTTCAACAGCAGTCCTCTCCATATTTCCAGTCCTGATAATTAAAGCCAGCAGTTCAGCTGTCGATAAATATTTGCTTCCTTTGCTTAATAATTTTTCCCTCGGTCTTTCCTCTGCTGGTAGTTCTTTGATGGTAAAATTGGTCTGCAGACCCTCCATCAAAAATTAGCTCCTTCCTCTTATAAGATTCCATAATTAAATTTATGCAATAATTTAGCAAGCTGGTGGATGGGTAGTCCCATCACAGAATAATAAGAGCCTTTAATTTCTTCTATAAAAAGGCCACCAAAACCCTGAATTGCATAAGAACCAGCTTTATCTAAAGGTTCACCAGTGTCAACATAATTATTTATCTCCTCTTGACTAAGAGCAGTCATTTTAACTTCAGTAATATTATAATCAACATAACTCTCGCCTGAACTTGAATTTAAAACTGCAATCCCGGTAATTACCTGATGCTGATCAGAACTTAATTTTTTAAGTATTTTTTTAGCTTCCAATTTACCAGCCGGTTTACCAAGAATCTGATCATTATGAACTACTACTGTATCTGCAGCAATAATAATTGCATCTTCTACAAGATTAGAGACTGATTTTGCTTTTTCCTCTGCAAGAATTTTAACCAGCTCGACTGGATCACTACTGGTAAAATCATCTTCGTTAACTTTAGAAGGCACAATAGTAAATTTTAAATTTAGCTGTGCTAAAATTTCCTCTCTCCGGGGAGAAGCAGAAGCTAATACTAATTTTAAATCACTTTTTACATTATTTGCTTTTTTTATCATTAAAATTACCTCCGATAAGTGAATATGGCAAATGCTTAAGTGTAAAGTAACTAACCAGACCAACTCCAAATCCTGTTGGCAGAGCTAGTAAGATTAAAAAAGGAAGATAATAAAATATACCAATATTAGCTATAATAAAGTAAGCGGCTGTAATTTGAGCAGTGTTATGAGCAACTGCACCAATAATACTGATTCCAATTAAAGATAAATAGTCTTTGAAAAAACAATAGGCTAAATACATCAGTATAAAACTTAAAATTCCACCGCTAAAACTTAAATAAAAATTTATAGTCATAAAAGTTCCCGCTAATAATGAGCCCAAAATAACTCTAAATATTACTACCTGAAAAGCAGCTGGAAATCCAAATAAAGCAATTGCGATTAAAGAAACAATATTTGCCAGACCAAGTTTTGCCCCGGGAACTACTGCTGAGAGTGGAAAAAAACTTTCTACAAGGTGTAAAACAAGCCCCAGAGAAATTAATAATGAAATCATTACAATTTTTTTAGTTTTTTTCATCTTACCAGCTCATCCCATCTATGTCTGAATTTGTACTTTCCAGCCAGAGGCTTAATGAATTTGGCACACAGACAATAATTGGTCCTTCTCGATCAATCCAGCCGGTTTTTTCGCAAATTTTTAGTGGATCATCAGCCGGAGCCTCCTGAACTCGAACTCTCCCCTGATTAACTTCTATTACGTGAACTCCAATTGGACCTTCTACCTCAAAAATGATTGGCTCCTGATAACTATCAGCAACTGCCACTGTTCTGATTAACTCATTTCCCTGCTGCACTCTTAAAATTAATTCCTCATCTTCAGCAGGAGCACCAAAATAATAAAAAGGTATTAGCAATAAGATAAGGCTTATCAAAATCACAAAAACAATTAAAACTTTATCATAAAAAGTTAAAATATCTCTTATTTTCAATTGAATTCACCACTAATTTCTTTTTTACTTCCATTACTATATATTTTAACATCTTTCCGGGCTGATGTCCACACTATAAGCACTATCAAAAACCCGCCCTTTTAAAAGGACGGGTCTAAAACTTCTTAACTATTGATTTTCATCTTCATAAAACAAATCTACTGCATCAACATTACAGGCCTCGTAACAGAGTCCGCACTGGATGCATATTTCCTGATCAATTTCATGTAGTTTTCTTACTTCTCCCTCTATTGCATCAACCGGACAGGCTTTAGCACAGAGTGTACAACCTACACAATTATCATTGATTTCAACTTTTTCAATCATTTCACCCTGAAACTCAATTGTTCCTGTTGGGCAGACTTCTGCACATTTACCACAGTTAACACACTTTTCGTAATCCATAACGGCCAGGTTGTCTACCATCTCAATAGCATCAACCGGACAGGTTTTTGCACAGAGAGAACAACCAATACAGCCTACTTCACAAGTTTTACGAACAATTTTCCCTATATTGTGTGAGGAACATCTAATATGTGTTTTTGCTGTTAGCGGTGCCAACAGAAGTACATTACGTGGACATTCTTCCACACACTTTCCACAGCCAGTACATTTATCATAATTAATTTGAGGTAATCCATTTTCGCTCATTTCTATAGCATCAAAAGGACAGACAACCTCACAATCACCAAAACCAAGACAGCTGTACTGACATTCTTTTTCGCCGCCATTTACAGCATGTGCAGCTTTACAGGTTTCAATACCCTGATACTTACCGGATTTAGTAGTTTCTTTAATCCCTCCACCACAAATCAGTTCAGCAACAACCTTATCAGAGCTATCAGATTCAGCCCCCATTATATCTGCTATATCAGATGCAACTTTATCTCCACCAACCGGGCAACCACCAACAGGAGCTTCTCCGTTAACAACGGCTTCTGCAAAGGCCTCGCAACCTGCATAACCACAGGCTCCACAGTTAGCACCCGGCAGAGCATCTTCGACTTTACCAACTCTTGGATCCTGCTCTACTTTAAAACGTTCTGAGGCAAAACCCAGGACTGCAGCTAATAAAGCGGCAATCCCCCCCATACTAATTAAAGAATATAAATATGTTGGATTCATTTAATTTACTGCCACCTCCACTACATTGAGATGAGACCGGAAAAACCCATAAAAGCCATTGCCATAATACCTGCAATAATCAAAGTAACTGGCACTCCTTTTAATACTCCCGGTACATCGCCAAATTCTAATTTTTCTCTTAATCCTGCCATTAATACAATTGCCAGAGTAAAACCAACTCCAGCACCAAAACCAAAAACTACACTGGCTATAAAACTGTAACCATTAAGTGGAATCAATAAAGCAAGTCCCATAATAGCACAGTTAGTTGTAATTAGAGGAAGAAATATCCCCAGCGCTTTATATAAAACCGGACTTGTTTTTTTAATAAACATTTCTACAAACTGGACCAGAGATGCAATTACAATAATAAAAGATACATACTGTAAAAATGGTAAGTTTAAAGCTTCCAAAATAAAAGTATTGATCAACCAGGTTGCTGCTGCAGTCAGGGTCATAACAAAGGTTGTAGCAAGCCCCATACTAAAAGCAGTTTCTACCTGTTTTGATACTCCTAAAAATGGACAAATCCCTAAAAACCGAACCAAAATAAAGTTATTAATTAAGACAGTACTGATAAATAATAATAATATCTGTGTAAATTCTTCCATTATTTACCCTCCCTGCTGATATAATTCATAATTCCTACCAATAT
The DNA here is from genome assembly GCF_003259895.1 of Halanaerobium saccharolyticum. Lineage (GTDB taxonomy): Bacteria > Bacillota > Halanaerobiia > Halanaerobiales > Halanaerobiaceae > Halanaerobium > Halanaerobium saccharolyticum_A. The sequence goes on from NZ_QLME01000007.1 coordinate 81,114, forward strand.
TCCAAGAGTAATAAATGCTCCAGCAGGCAGTACCATAATTACCATCGGACGATACCATTCTCCTAAAAGCGTAAATCCAAAAATAGAACCCATACCAAAAAATTCTCTAATTGCTCCCAGTACTACTAAAACCCAGGTAAAACCAAGACCCATCCCAACTCCATCAGCAATGGCACGGCGGGTAGGGTTTTTAGAAGCAAAAGCTTCCTGACGACCGAGAATAAGACAGTTTACAACAATCAAAGGCACAAAAATACTCAGTGATTCTGCAATTCCAGGGAAAAACGCTTTCAAAAAATAATCAACAAAAGTTACAAAAGTCGCAATAATAAGTATGTAACTCGGTATTCTCACATTTGCTGGAATTAATTTTTTTATTAAAGAAATTACAATTTCCGAAGCAATAAGGACAAAAGATGTGGCTAAACCCATAGCTAAACCATTTTCTGTTGTATTAGTTACAGCCAGGGTAGGACACATTCCAATCACAAGTCTAATTATTGGATTTTCTTGCCAGAGCCCATTTTTTAAATCAGAAATTAATTGTTTTGCTTTAACGGCCATTAACTTCCACCTCCATAGGCATTATTAATGATGCTGACGGCTTCTTCGACAATTCTGGTGGTTTTACTTGAAGAAATTGTTGCTCCTGCAATCGCCTGGACTTCCATCGTCTCCGAAGGAGGGGTTTTAACAACTGTATAATCACCAAATGGTTTGCCAGAAAAATTACTTTTATATTCTTCGTCTGTAATTCGGGCTCCCAGACCAGGAGTCTCCTGATGATTTACAATACTGATGCGAATAATTTCTTCTGAATCAAGATCGACTCCTACCATTAATTCTATCGATCCATTGTAGCCACCACCACTGTTCTGATAAGCTACTCCAACTCGATTACCCTGAACATCAAAACCTTCATAAAATACTTCACCCTCAATTTCAACTTCTTCTACCTCTTCTGATCCGGGCAGTACTTCGCTGATTGCCTGCCTTAATGTTTCGGCCTGATTTGCCTGAATATATGGTGTTGTCCACTGATAAACAAAAGTTAAAAGCAGAGCGGACACAATTCCAATAATCGAAAGAGTTAAAATTAAATTTTTAGTACTATTCTTTTCCATTTATTTCACCTCTCCTAAACTACGAGGTCTTGTATACCTGTTAATTAATGGTACAGCTGTGTTCATTAATAAAATACTGTACATCACACCTTCTGGATATCCACCCCAGAGTCTAATGACAACAACCAAAACACCTGCTCCAATCCCAAAAATCCAGCGTCCTAATTTTGTAGTAGGACTGGAAACCATATCAGTAGCCATAAATAAAGCACCCAACATTAATCCCCCAGCGAAAATATGAAATATTGGGTCTGTACCAAAGGCAAAAGCACCTAAAAATACTGTTCCAACCATTGCCAGTGGAATTCTCCAGTTGACATAACCTTTGTATAAAAGATAAGCAAATCCCAATAAAAGAGCTAAAGCTGATGTTTCTCCCAGAGAACCACCGATCTGACCTACAAAAAGATTCCAGGTATCAGTTGCAATCCCTTCCATTTTCATCTGGCTTAAAGGTGTTGCAGAAGAAACCCCATCTACAGTCCAGGTAGTCATTAAAACTGGATACGAGGCTGTTAAAAACGCTCTCCCAACTAAAGCTGGATTAAATGGATTTTGTCCAATTCCACCAAAAACCTGTTTTCCCAGACCAATAGCAACTACTGAACCAAAAAAAGCAGTCCAGAGTGGAATCGAAGGTGGAAGAGTTAATGCCAGAAGCAAGCCTGTAACTACCGCACTTCCATCCTTAATCGTAATTTTTTTCTTTCTAATTCTCTGAAATATGTATTCTGTTAAAACCGCACCAGCAACAGCTGTCAGAATCACCGAGATTGCCCTTGCCTGAAAGAAATATACTGCAGCAAAAACCGCTGGCAGTAGAGCAATGACAACTGACCACATAATTTTTTTTACTGAATCCTGTGATCTGACATGTGGTGAGGATGTTACAATTAATTCATTATTCATTATTGATTATCCTCCTTAATTCTCTTCTCTCTTTTTTGCCATAACCTGTGCCTTACCAAGACGCAGATGATGAACCAGAGGTATTTTAGCCGGACAGACAAAGGAACAGGAACCACATTCAACACAGCTTAAGACCTGCCATTCTTCCAGTTCATCTACCATATTATTTTTCGCATAATTTGCCAGTTGAGTCGGCATTAAAAACATCGGACAGGCATCAACACATCTAGCACAGTTAATACAGGGAGAAGGTTCATAATCTTCAACCTCATCCCTAACTAAAACCAGAATTCCGGATGTTCCCTTAACACCGGGAATATTGAGAGACTTCTGGGCCTTACCCATCATTGGTCCACCTGTAATTACCTTGGCCGCATTATCTTTTAAACCGCCAGCTTCTTCAACCAGGTCACCAATATTTGTACCAATCCGATAAATTAAATTTTGAGGAGAATTTATACCATGACCGGTAATGGAGATAGACCTTTCGTAGAAAGGCTTTCCATCTCTAATTGCATCTGCAACAGCAGCAGCTGTTGAAGTATTATTAACCACTACTCCTACATCAAGTGGTAAACCACCAGCAGGAACTTCTCGTCCCAGAATAGCCTCAATCAACATTTTTTCTCCACCCTGTGGATATTTTGTTTCTAGAACCTTAACTTCAATATTTTTATCATCCTCAACTGCATCCTGCATGCTCTCAATTGCTTCGGGCTTATTTTCTTCAATCCCAATAAAACCACCCGGTGCACCTGCAGCTTTCATTAAAGCTTTTAAACCAAAAACAATACTCTTTGGTCTTTCCACCATTACCCGATGGTCAACAGTTAAATAAGGCTCACACTCGGCTCCATTCAAAATTACATAATCAACACTTTTGTCCTCAGGAATAGAAACCTTAACATGAGTGGGAAACATTGCTCCCCCCATACCAACAATACCAGCCTCTCTGATAATATTTCTGATCTCAGCTGGATCAAGTTCATCCAGACTGTCATGTTTTTCTAAACCAGAATTAAGTTTATCTTCTTCTGCTGCCTCAATAACTACAGCATCGACAATATTTCCACCAGGATCTGTTACTTTTCTAATTTCCTTAACAGTTCCAGAGACTGATGCATGAATAGGTGCACAGACAAAACTATCTCCATCTGCAATCTTCTGACCCAGATCAACCTGATCACCTTTTTTTACCAGAACTTTTAAAGGTGCTCCAATATGTTGTTTTAAAGGAATAATTACTTCCTCAGGACGTTTCGCATTTTTTAAGGGTTTATCCTTTGTTAATTCTTTATTATACTCAGGATGGATACCCTGTTTAAAAGTCAAAGCTTTCACTATACAATTTCACCCCTTATACATATTTTCTAAAAATTTATAATTGAAATATTTACTGTAAATTAAATTTAGAACCCAAACCATAAATTATTATATACTAATTGTTAAACAAGAACAACAATATTTGAGATAAAGATTTTATTCACGAATGACTATGAATCCTGGATAACCCTCTGCTTCCAGATTTTGAGCGGCTGCTTCCGCTTCATCTCTACTTTCATAACCTGTAACCTGAACCTGATGGGGACTGGAATCAGTAACTACAACTTCATAACCTAAATCCTCCACATCTTCTTCAACAGAAAGTGCATTGTTATAATTAGAAAAAGCTCCAATCTGAACTCCAAAGCCACCGACTATTTCGTTTTCCTGAGAAGAAGTTTCATTTTCTCCTGCCGGCTGACCACTTTGATCCTGGTTAGAATTGGCTGTTCCTTCTGTCAGCTCCTGGGTATTCTGCTCTGGAGCAATATTTAACTCTTCTTCTGTTGGTGCAGTTAAATTATTTTCTGTATTATTAACTTCTTCGGATTCTGGAGTTTGCTCCCTGTTTTGCTGCAGTTCCTGACTTGCATTTGGGGTATTCTGTTCCTGCTCAGCAATTTCTGTAGAATTATCTTCTACCAGAAAAGAAATCAACCAGCTCCCCATTAAATAACCAATGAATAATGCTGCTATAGACATAAAAATAACTACTACAACCAAAGAAAAACCATTTTCATTTTTATTCATTTTCTCCACCTCTAATCATTTTTGACATAAATTCAATTCCTGCTTCAAAAACTGTATTGAAGGAACCAGCTGCAATTATTAAATCATCAAGCTCAGCGTTTGCTAAGGCTTTACTGCTGGCATCTGCTACACTACTAAAACTACGGTGTTCAAATTTCCCTACCTTTACTGCTTTAACAAGGTTATTAAGCGAAATTGTTCTGAAAGAATTATTTTCAGCCAGATAAAATTTAACTCGTGTTTTAAAAACAGTTAGTTCTTCTAAAATAGCATTTAAGTCTTTATCTTTTAAAACTGAAAAAACTAAGTGTAAATTTTTAAACTCATCAGATGAGTTATTAATATTTTTAGCAAGTTCTTTAAAAGCTGCTGGATTATGAGCACCATCAAGAAATATCAATGGTTTTTCTGCTATTTTCTCCATTCTACCCGGCCAGTAAATATCTGCCAGAGCAGCTCTAATATCTTTTTGTTTTAAAGGAAATTCTGCTGTCAGTTCTTCTACTGCTCTAAGGGCAAGAGCTGCATTTACAGCCTGATGTTCACCTAAAAGTGATAGTTTATATTTATTTTCTTTTTTTCCAAACTTTTTTAGACTGAGATTATTCTTCTGCAGATTCCCTTCTGCTTTAATTAACTGGTATTCCTCTTTTAAATCCATAAATTTAGAATTTTGAGCTGCAGCTTTAGCCCGGATTACTTTAAGTGCTTCTTTTTGTTCGACAGCTGTAAGCACCTTAGAATTTTGTTTGATAATTCCTGCTTTTTCGGCAGCTATTTCAGCAGCAGTGTTACCCAAAAATTTTCTATGTTCCAGACTGATATTAGTTATTATTGATAAAAGAGACTTTTTGATAACATTTGTGGCATCTAATCTGCCGCCAAGTCCGGTTTCTAAAATTACGATATCCGGTTCATGCTGTTTAAAATATTTAAATGCAATAGCTGTTACAACTTCGAAAAAACTGGGCTCTGCATAGTTTTCAGACTTTAATTTTTCAGCTGCCGCTTCCACTTCTTGAACTATTTCAGCCAGTTCGTAAGTCGAACAGGCCCGACCATTAATTTTAATTCTTTCATTAAAATGAAAATAATGAGGTGAACTGTAAAGAGCAGTTTTATAGCCGGCCTCTCTATAGATACGCTCCAGGATAGCAGCAGTCGATCCTTTGCCATTTGTACCTGCTAGATGAATTATCTTTAAATTATGATGTGGGTTGCCCAAATAATGAAGCAGTCTTTTTATTCTGGCAAGTCCCGGCTTATAACCGGCATCAGTTCCAAATAAGGATAACGAATTTATATATTTAAATGGATCCATTTTTGCCTCCAGTTCTAAATTTGCATTAGTGAGTATAAATAAGTTAAAATATATTAAGGCGCTAATATTATTATACACAAAAACTAAGAAAAGAACAAAATAATATATTTATTTATGGGGGAGATTATATGTCATTACTGGAAGTTTCAATATTCTCATTGTTTGCAGCCCAATTCTTAAAGATATTTTTTATTAGACCGATGAATTTTTATACATTTTTCACTTCCGGAGGAATGCCCAGCTCTCATTCTTCTTTTGTTTCCGCTTTAGCCATTACAGTTGGGTTGAAGTATGGATTCGGTTCTGATTTATTTGCAATTGTAACTGTTTTTTCTTTAATTGTTACTTATGATGCAAGTGGAGTTCGTCGAGCTGTAGGTCAGCAGGCCAATGTTTTAAACAATCTTATTAAACATCTGGAAGGCAAAAATTTTGCTAATGATAAGCAGTTAATTAAAGATGATTTAAAAGAATTAATTGGTCATACCCCCTTTGAAGTATTTGCCGGTGTTCTACTGGGAGCCTTAATTGCTTTAATTAACTGGTATTTTATTTAAATTATTGATACCAGACTGCAAATATCCTAATATCTCTTTAACCATAAATATTTCTATAAAAACTCAAATAAATAAAAATCCGTCCAATAGATCAACAATCTGATCTACGCTGGACGGATTTTATTATTTACTCAATCCTTAATTTATATTTATTTTAGATTGAACACATCGGTTTTATTTTAAAGCAGCTTCAATTTTTTCTACAACTTTTTCTGCTTTAAATCCTAGCTCTTCTCCAACTTCCTGACCCTTACCACTTAAACCAAAGCGGTCAAGTCCAATTACTAATCCATCTCTACCAACAATTCTATACCAGCCATCTGTTACTCCAGCTTCGATAGCAACTCTTAACTTAACCTCAGGTAGATCATGTTCAGCTGCATATTTTTCCAGTTTTCTTCTTTCTGGTACTGACATCACAGCAGCTTTGATCCCCTTTTCTGCTAATAACTTTGCACTCTCTTCAGCCAGGTTTACTTCACTTCCACTGGCAAAAATAATTGTATCAGCATTTTCAGGATCGGAAACGAAATAACCACCATTATTAAATTTATCCAGTCCCTGATATTTTTCTATATGCTCTAAGTTCTGTCTGGTTAAAATTAAAGCTGTAGGCTGATCAGTTGTTTCTAATGCCTCAACCCACGCAGCTTTTGCTTCTTCCTCATCTCCGGGTCTTAAAACCTTAAGCCCTGGAATAATTCTTAAAGCTTCAACATGTTCTACAGGCTGATGGGTAGGTCCATCTTCCCCAACAAAAATAGAATCATGAGTAAAGACATAAATAACAGGTTCTCTCATTATAGCAGCCAATCTAATTGAAGGACGCATGTAATCAGAGAATACCAGGAAGGTTGCTACAAAAGGTCTTAAACCCTGATGTAAGGATAAACCATTTGTAATAGCTCCCATTGCGTGTTCTCTGACTCCAAAACGGAAGTTGCGGCCAGAGTAATCTCCTTTTTGAACTTCTCCATATTCTCCATTATAAGTTTTAGTTGATGGAGCAAGGTCTGCTGAACCACCAACTAGATATGGTACAAGTTCAAACGCCTTAGATAAAGCAGCTCCAGCTGATTTTCTACTTGCTATCGGAGCCTCAATTTCCAGGTCCATAATTTCTTCTTTTAAATCTACCGGAAGTTTTAATTCCATTGCCTGATCCCATTCTTTTTTCAGTCCAGGATTTGCTTTAGCCCAGGCTTCAAATTCTTTTTCCCATTCCAGTCGCTGATCCTGCATCTCAGCAGCACGAGAACGGAAAAATTCTTTTACTTCATCGGAAACATAGAACTTCTCATCTACTGGTAAATTAAATTTTTCTTTTAAGCCTCTAATTTCATCTTCTCCTAGAGGTGCACCGTGAGCATCAGCTGTATCCTGCTTGTTTGGTGCTCCTAAAGCAATATGAGTTTTTGCCATAATTACTGTCGGTCTATCTTTATCAGATTTTGCCTGGTTTATAGCTTCTCTAACTTTTTCGATATTATGTCCATCTACATTTTCTATTACCTGCCAGCCAAACGCCCTAAAGCGATCAGCTACAGACTCTGTAAAAGCTAAGTTAGTATTTCCTGCAATAGAAATATTGTTATCATCATAAATTGCAATTAACTTATCGAGACCTAAATGTCCTGCCAGTGATGCGGCTTCTGATGTTACACCTTCCATCATACAGCCATCACCCATGATTGTATAAGTATAATGATCTACAATCTTGTGTTCTTCAGTATTATATTTTTCTGCTAACATTTTTTCTGCCAGTGCCATACCAATAGCATTTCCAAAGCCCTGTCCCAAAGGTCCTGTTGTGGTTTCTACTCCATCGGTATCTCCCTTTTCTGGATGGCCTGGTGTATTAGAATGAAGCTGTCTAAACTCCTTAAGATCATCCATAGAAATGTCATATCCTTTTAAATGCAAAAATGAGTATAAAAATGCTGAACCATGTCCTGCTGACAGTACAAAGCGATCTCTATTAGGCCAGTCTGATTTTGATGCATCTAAATTCATTACCTCTCCAAATAATAATGCTCCAATATCAGCACAGCCAATTGGCATTCCTGGATGTCCAGAATTTGCCTTTTCTACAATGTCTGCAGCTAAACCTCTTACTGTATTCGCAACTTCTTTTAGCAAAATTTATCCCTCCCAGAATTAAATAAAGTTTTCTCAATTATTATTTTATATGTTAAATGGACAAATGTCCAGTCAGACAACTAAATAATTTTTATTAAACTTCTATAATTTACTGACAGCTAAAGAGAGTTAATTTAAAGCTTAAATTAACTCTCAGAGCTGTTTAGCCTGCTCTGCTTTCGTTTTTGATGGTTATTGTAAACTGAAGCCAGATAAATACCTCCCAGAATAAAAGTCCCTCCCAAGATTGTTGTCAGTCGAACAGCCTCATTTAACAGCAGCCAGGCCAAAAATGTAGTTATAATTGGTTCTCCCAGAATTGAAAGTGACACAATTGAAGTTGATAAATAGCGTACTGCAAAATTAAGGATTGAATGTCCAATTAAGGTTGGCCCAATTGCAAGACCTAAAAAGATTAGATAGTTATTAAGACCATAACCGCTAAAGGATAGATCAAAGAAATAGACTCCTATTCCTAAAAATAAGGCTGCATAACTGTATAATATATAAAGATAAGGAAAATAATCTAACTTTTTACGGACTCCTCTACCTATAAAAAGATAGGAAGAGGCAAATAAAGCCGCCGAAAGGGCCAGAAAATTGCCGAAAAGTTTATCTCCCAACTGGTAAAAATCTCCAATGCTGATAATTGAGCTTCCAATTAAAGCCATGATGATTCCGATAACTGCCCCTTCTTTTAAATCTTCTCTGGCAAATAAATATTCTAAAATAATTGTAAATAGCGGCTGCATTGCTACAAAAATAACTGAATTAGAAATATCGGTATACTGAATTGAACTAATCCATAATATAAAATGAACTGCCAAGAGAAAACCGACCACTATTGGTCGGTAATCTAAGAAATAACGAAGCTTGCTTCCATGTTTAAAAAAGAAATAGGGGCTTAGAAGCAGCACTGTGAAAAACATTCTATAAAAGGCAGTTATCAGCGGTGGTGCAGTAGCTATTTTAATCAGTATTCCAGAAAGCGATAAAAAGAAAATTCCTACCGCAAGCAGTATATATATTTTTTTCTTATAATCCATTTATCACACCTGCTTTTTAAATTTCAAGTTCTTGACTTAAGTTACTTTCTTCTAAAACAACTAGTTGATCATAATGTTTGAATTCTACCTTATCACCTGAGATCAACATATATTTTACCTTATTTTCCTTTACAGTTACCTCAATCTGACTTGCTTTAAAACGCAATCTAAATTGATATTCATCCCAGCCATCAGGTAAATCAGGATGAAAATACAACTTATTGTTAAACATTCTCATTCCAGCAAATCCCTGGACTAATGCCAGCCAGGTACCACCCATACAGGCAGTATGAACACCCTGATAAACATTTTCATTAAAGTCATCTAAATCAAGTCTTGCTGTCTGCATAAAATAGTTATATGCCTGATTTTTATAACCGATCTCTGAAGCAAGAATACTGTAAATAGCAGGAGACAAGGATGAATCATGAGTAGTTTTAGGTTCATAATAGTCATAATTCCTAATTTTTAGATCTCTATCAAACTGATATCCTAACTGCAGCATTAATAATAAAACATCTGCCTGTTTTATGACCTGATAACGCCAGATTATAAGTGGATGCCAGTTTTTAACTAGCGGTAGATCTGAATCAGGAATATTATCTACTTCTATCGGATTTTTATAAAGGAATGAATCATCCTGAGGAGTGATTTCTAATCTCTCATCATATGGCAAATAAATATCTTCTGAAATCTCACGCATTCTATTAATTTCATTATCGGTTAACCCTATTCTTTCAGCCACTCTCTTATATTTTTCTGGGGATTTATCTTTAATAATCTCTGCCATCTTAATAGCAATATCTAAATTAAATTTCGCCATATAATTTGTATAAGCATTATTATTTACTCCAGGTTTGTATTCATCAGGACCACAAACCTCATTAAAACAGAATTTATTATCATGCATCGGAATATAACTTCCCAAACTGAGCCACATTCTGGCAGTCTCAATTAATATCTCCAGACCATAATTTTCCATAAATTCCTGATCTCTGCTAACCTGGTAATACAAATTAACGGCATAGGCAATGTCAGCATTAATATGATACTGCACAGTCGAACCCATAAAAAAGCCAGAAGCTTCTGCTCCATTTATTGTCCGCCAGGGATATAATGCTCCTTCAAGTCTCATCCGGGCAGCATTTTTCTTTGCCTTATCCAGCGTATTATAACGATACAGCAGTAAATTTCTCGCTACTTCAGGTCGTTGAAAAGCAAAAAACGGAAGAATATAACTCTCTGTATCCCAGAAATAGTGACCTTCATAATGTTCTCCACTAATTCCTTTAGCTGCAACACTTGTCTGCCCGTCTTTTCCAGCTGCCTGCAGAATATGAAAAGCATTAAACCTAAATGCCTGCTGTAGAGCCTCAGCTCCTTCAATCTTTACATCAACATCCTGCCAGTAACCAGACATGAACTCTGCCTGTTCTTCTACTAAATTTTCAAAACCAGTAATCGAAGCTCTGGCTACTGAAGCACGGGCAGCACTCAGAGGATTTTCTGCTTCTTCCTTGCAGTGGTTTATACCAACAATTTTATCAATTGTATATTCTTCACCTTCTACAGCACTAATCTCAAAAATCCAGTCAATTCGATTATCGGAAGATCTTTTTTTGATTTCACAATTTTGTTTTGCATAATCATCCAATAGATGTTCGACTACATAAGCAACTTTAAATCCTGTTGTCTTCACCTTATGTAAAAGATAACCAGTGTTGGTATTTATTTCGCTTTCAATAACCTCTAAAGCCTTTTTGTTTCTCAAATGATGGTGATTACTTACATCACCATTAACAGCCGAATTCACACTAATTTTACCGGAAAAATTAATTGCCTTAAACTGATACCTTATTGCCCCAATATGTTCGCGACTTAATGAAATCAATCGATTAATTTTAATTTCGATTTTTCTTCCCTGACGATCTTCCCAGATCATTTCTCTGCGCAGTATGCCCTGCTCCATATCAAGCTCTCTTTTATAATCAAGAATCTGTCCTTTTAATAAATTCAATTTTTCTTCGTTGATATATAAATTTATTTCACTCCAGTCAGCAAGATTAACAATTGTCTGACCTTTTTTGGGAGAATTAGGAGCTTCTTCACCATATATTATTTCCTCTGAAGCATAAACTCCATTAATATAAAAACCAGGAGTAGTGGTCTCTTCACTACCCGGATAATCTTCTTCAAAAGTACCTCTCAATCCCATATACCCATTTCCCAGAGTAAAAATTGCTTCATTATGATGGTTAGTTTCAATTAAAAATTCCTGTTCTGTAATCTTCCATGGCTGATAAGGATATAATGCTTCCTTATCAAGCTTTTTTGCATGATATTTTCTCACAAAAATACCTCCTTAATTTCATCACTCTTTAACATTTAAAGAATAAATTTCAATATTAATTTCTTTAACATTGATACCTGTATTATTTTCTAAATGTTCTTTTAATATTTTTTTGAATTTATTAATATATTTCGGTATTTCCAGTCCATAATTTACTTCCAGGGCAAGATTTAAAAATAATTGATTGCTAATTTCATCTACTTTTACCTTTTTGTAACCGGTAATCTCATCAAATTGAGCAATTAAATATCTAATTAAATCAACCAGAACTTTATTACTGATGCTCAAATTTCCAAAAAAACTAAATCTGGGTCTGACAATACTTTTTTCATGTCTAACAGTTTTATTGTCCTTTTTAAAAAAAAGATCTAGAGAATGCAGCAAATAGCCGGAAAAATCTTTTTCAACTTCAATAGTAGGTACTGGAATTACATGTTTACCTTCATTATTTCTTACCGAGAGCGCTTTTTCTATTTCTTCGGAAGATGAAATATCTTTAATATTAATATATTCATCAATTCCTCCCAGTTCCAACCTGTCATCAATTCTTTCTACCATTCCCAGTGAAGTACCTAAAATCAATATTTTATCTTCATCAATTTTTTTTAAAGATTCTCTAACTTCTGTAGTCTGTTTTTCATCGAAAAATAGGGCTCTTCTGATGGCCCCCATCTTACTTTCTTCCCTTTTAGCAGAACTTCCCGCCATAATTTTACCAGCATATATTAAAAGTCCATCATCAACTATTAATGGAATCTGATACTTATTTGCCAGTAAAACCGCTCGATGACTTTTTCCTGTTCCACTGGGTCCAACAAGAGCATATACTTTCATAATTAAAAAAATACCTTCTTTCCTTAAAAAATATAATCGACTTCAGGTTGATTATATATTTTTTTAGAGATAATTTCAATTTATTATAAAAATAATTAGTTTAAAAAATACTCAAATTAGATCCCCACTAATAATTTAACTATTATTTCCCCTGATTATTGTTCCTGCTTCCCCTCTGACAGCAGCTCTTACCTTATCCAGTGAGGTAATAACAGCTTTTCTGCCTCCTTCTCTGACAAATTTAACTGCAGATTCTACCTTTGGAGCCATACTTCCTTTTCCAAATTGTCCTTCTGCCAGATGTTTTTCTATTTCAGAAATGCTGACTTCTTTTAAAGCTTTTTCTTCAGCTGTTCCATAATTAATCATTACATTATCCACATCTGTTAATATCAAAAAGAAATCTGAATTAGTATTTTGTGCTAAAATACAGCCGGCCCTATCTTTATCAATTACCGCTTCTATCCCTTTAAATCCAGCTTCTGTTTCAACAACAGGAATTCCGCCTCCTCCTGCTGCAATGACCAGTCTTTTTTTCTCTATTAAATCATTAATTAATTCTTTTTCCATAATTTTAAGCGGCTCTGGTGAGGGAACCACTCTTCTCCAACCCCGGCCGCTATCTTCAACCCATTTTTCTCCTTTTTCGCTTTCCTGTTTTAAGGCATGTTCCTGATCAAAAAAAGGCCCAACCGGTTTTGAAGGCTGCTTAAAAGCAGAATCATCTTCGTCAACCAGCACCTGAGTTACTACTGAAGTACTATGAATATTTATATTTTTATCTCTAAAAACATTTAAAAGACTGTTTTGAATCATATAGCCAATAAAGCCCTGAGTCTGGGCTCCACAAAAATCCAGTGGTAGAGCCGGAATTTCCTGAGAAGAAGCCTGCTGTAATAATATATTGCCAACCTGAGGACCATTACCGTGAGTAATAACAATCTCATGTCCTGCAGCTGCTAACTCCCCGATCTGCTGACAGCTTTGATATACATTAGCTAATTGTTCGCTTGCTCTCCCTTTCTGTCCCGGTTTTAAAATTGCATTTCCGCCTAAAGCGATTGTAAGTCTCATCCTATAACCTCCAGATAAATATTAATTTACACTTAATAAATTAAATAATATTTAATTATATACCAATAATATAATATCTTTCTGAAAATTACAATATGTTTTTAGAGATTTATGCATGCATACATAAATAAGACCTGCTTATTAAAATAACAAGCAGGTTTAATAATTAATATATTGTGAATTAATTTACGTATACCTGGTACAAAAAAGCTGTTTTGTACCAGGTACCTATATATATTACTGAAATTTTTTAACAATAATACAGGCATTCTGTCCACCAAAACCAAAGGAGTTACTTAAAGCAGCATTTAATTTAGTCTCTCCTGCCTTATTTGGCTGATAATCAAGGTCACAGCCTTCTCCACCTTCTTCGAAGTTAATAGTTGGAGGTACAATATCTTCTTTAACTGCCATCGCAGAAATAATAGTCTCAATCCCACCAGCAGCTCCTAATAAATGTCCGGTCATGGATTTTGAAGAAGATACTTTAAGATTATAAGCATGATCCCCAAATAGCTTTTTAATTGCTGTTGACTCATACTTGTCATTTAGAGGTGTAGATGTACCATGAGCATTAATATAATTTATCTCTTCTGGCTTCATCCCTGCTCTATCAATAGCAGCTTTCATTGCTCTAACTGCACCTTCTCCTTCTGGTGCTGGAGAAGTAATATGATAGGCATCACCGGAGGCACCATAACCAACGATTTCTGCAATAATATTAGCTCCACGTTTTTTAGCACTTTCTAGAGTTTCTAAAATTACGATTCCCGCACCTTCTCCAATTACAAAACCATCACGGTCCTTGTCAAAAGGACGACTTGCCTTTTGTGGTTCATCGTTTCTGGTGGATAATGCTTTCATATTACCAAAACCTGCAACAGCAGATGGAGTAATCGAAGCTTCTGTACCACCAGCAATCATAATATCAGCAGCACCTCTTGTAATAGTTTCAAAAGCCTCACCAATAGCTGTTGTAGCAGATGCACAGGCGGTTACTGTATTCATATTTGGTCCCTTTGCACCAGAATAAATTGCAACATTACCTGCTGCCATATTCGAAATCATCATCGGGATAAAGAAAGGACTTACTCTTCTTGGCCCTCTGCTGTTAAGTTTTTCTACCTGTTCTTCAAAAACTTCAATTCCTCCAATACCGGAACCAACAATAACACCAGTCCGATCAGCAATCTCATCAGTTATTTCCAGATCTGCGTTTTCTATGGCTTTCATTGCAGAAACAATAGCATACTGACTGTAAAGAGCTAAACGCTTTGCCTCTTTACGGTCTATGTATTCTCCTGGATCAAAATCCTTAAGCTCCGCCCCAATCTGACTTGGAAAATCGGAAGCATCAAAATTTTCTATTTTTGAAACACCTGATTTACCAGATTTAATATTTTCCCAGAATTCATTTAACTCTGCCCCTAAAGAATGTACAACACCAGCACCTGTGATTACAACTCTTTTACTCATTTAATTAATCTCCTCCTAAAACAGTCTAATTAATCCAAGTCTTAATTTATTTCTAGTTCAATTTTTTTAAAGTCTTTTTTAAACTTTTTTCATCTTCAACATTATAGGCATTAAGTGAGCGATCGATTCTTCTCATTAAGCCTTTTAACACTCTTCCTGGACCCACTTCAACATAATCTTCGTAATCATCCTCTTTAAAACGCTCAATTGTTTCTACCCAGCGCACACTATTATCCAGCTGTTTTATTAAAGCAGATTTTATTTCACTACTGCTATTTACGTAATCAGCCGTGGCATTTGCAATTAAAGGAATCTGAGCATCTTTAAAGTCTACTGCTTCAATTGTATTTTTTAATTCCTCTTTAGCTGGCTCCATTAAAGGAGAATGGAAAGCTCCACTAACTGAAAGAGGAATAACTCTTTTAGCACCTTTTTCTGCCAGTTCTTTTTCGGCTGCTCCTACAGCTTCAACCTCTCCAGAGATAACTACCTGACCGGGAGAATTATAATTTGCAACTGTTACAATACCATCAACTTCTTCTAAAACTGCTTCTACTTCTTCGTCAGCAAGTCCAATAACTGCTGCCATGGTGCCTTTACCTTCCGGGTCCGCCTGATCCATCAGCTCACCACGGCGGCGAACTAATTTTAAACCATCCGCAAAAGAAAGCACACCAGCTGCATACAGGGCAGAATATTCTCCCAGACTGTGGCCGGCTGCGGCTGCAGGCTGAATATCATTTTCAGCAAGAACAGCTTTAACCATTGCACTCACTGTATAGATTGCAGGCTGTGTATTTTTAGTATTATTTAAATCTGCTTCCGGACCATTAAAAATCAGATCTTTTAAATCAAAGTCCAGTATTTGATTAGCTTCATCTAAAACATTTTTAGCTGCTTCATAATTTTCGTACAGCTCTTTTCCCATACCAACATACTGTGAACCCTGTCCTGAGAACATAAAAACTAAATTATCACTCATTGTAAAGCCTCCAGTTTAATATTTTTTCATTTATTTTTCCAATATATTTTAATTTATTTTAGGTCATTCCACTCTAAGACTGCAGATGCCCAGGTTAGTCCGGCACCAAAAGCCACTAAAACAACCTTATCACCATTTTTGACCAGACCTTTTTCTTTAGCCTCTGTCAGTGCAATTGGCACCGAAGCCGCTGATGTATTTCCATATTCAGGTAGATTAACATATACCTGATCATCAGAGAGTTTTAATCTTTTAGCTGCTGCCCCAATAATCCGGGTATTTGCCTGATGTGGAACCAGTAAGTCAACTTCTTCTTTTTTTACTCCAGCTTTTTTGAGCACTTTTAGTGATGCCTTACCCATTGTTTTGACGGCAAACTTAAAAACCGGAGTTCCTTCCATATATAAAAAATGACCGGCTTGATCAATTGTCTCATGAGAAGCTGGCTGTTTTGAACCTCCAGCTGGCTGATATAAAGCATTTGCCCCTGAACCATCAGAGCCTAAATCAGTAGCAAGAAATCCACCTTTGTCTGCAGCAGATAAAATTGCTGCTCCTGCACCATCTCCAAATAAGACACAGGTTCCTCTGTCTTCCCAGTTTAAAATTTTGGAAAGAACTTCAGTACCAATGACCATTACATTATCATACATTCCTGATTCAATAAAATTGGCAGCTACACTAACTCCGTATACAAAACCGGAACAACCTGCTTCTAAATCAAAAGCACCAGCATTGTTAGCTCCAATTTTATCCTGAATAAGACAGGCAGTAGCTGGAAACATCATATCTGGAGTAATTGTAGCTACAATAATTAAATCTAAATCATCAGCCTCTAGTTCGGCATCTTTTAGAGCTTCTTTTGCAGCTTCAACTCCTAAATCAGATGCTGCCTGATCATCAGCAGCAATTCTCCTTTTTTCTATTCCTGTTCTAGTTTTTATCCATTCATCAGAAGTATCTACTATTTTTTCTAAATCATGATTTGTCATTACTTTATCCGGGAGATATTTACCCAGACCTGTTATAGTTGCTCTACGCAAAATATTCACCTTCCTTAGTTGGTCTATATAAATTTATATCACTTTTTCGACTCTTAGTCAAGTTTAGCAAAAAAAAGGTACCGGGTACTTGGTAAATTTTAGTATTTTTTATTTTTGAACATTCCAGAATTTACCAAGTACCCGGTACTAAAAACTAAAAGTTAAAATAAACCAAGCTGACATTTAACTATTTTTACATCCTGTTCTTTTACAATCTTACCAATCTGACCCACCGACATTTTAAGTAGATCTGCTAAAAGAAAAGCCTGGTTACAGGTCATTTTTTCTGGTTGAATTATAAATGGTAAATCGTTTAGTTTACCAGCTGAAAGAAGAGTGTTGGTATTTATTTTTATATTAGCTCTATTTTTTACCATTTTTGCGGAATCTTTCTCCGGTTCGTCATTATTTTCTAAATAAAAAAGTAGGTCTGGATTTAAAAAATTAATAATTGTATTTCCTTCAATAAAAAGTCTTTCTATATCATCATCCAATAAATTCCGGGCCAACTGATAAGCACTTGGCAGTTCTGCAGCAGGACTTTCTAAAAGTATTACTTTATCTGCACCATGCTCAACAACCCTTGCTGTGTCAGTGCCTGCCTGATTAATCACCTTAGGATCGTTAATCACCTTATATTGATCAAGCTCATTATCGATCGATGTTTTAATGACTGCAGTTCTGGGACCGCTGTCTTCCAACATTAAGGAAATTAAAGTCGTCTTACCTGCTTTACTGGCAGAAGCACTGACTCCTATCATTTCCATTATTATTCCTCCTTAAAACGCGATTTATTACTAAAATAAATATTGTGCTATTTTTCACCAATTAATGCTGCATATTTAAATAGTAAAGGAAATCTTGAAAAAAATCAAATTACAGGCCTTAAAAAAGTAAAATCATTTGTATTTCTAAATCTAAGTTTTAAAATTTATCCTTTTAAAATTTCTATTTTATCTCCTGCCTTAATCATGCCACCTTTAATTACTCTTGCAAAAACTCCTTCTCGGGGCATTACACAATCCCCTATAGTCTGTCTGATTTCACAACCATGATGACATTCCTTACCAATTTGAGTAATCTCCAGCAGAATTTCTCCATTAATTCTTAATTTTTGACCTACGGGCAGCTTAAATAAATTTTCTATTCCTACTGTCGTTATATTTTCTGCAAAATCGCCAAAATTTAATTGATAACCCTGCCCCTGCATTTTATTAATACTGCTCTCATCCAGGAGGCTGAGCTGTCTGTGCCATTTTCCGGCATGAGCATCACCTTTAAGCCCAAAATCTTCAATCAACTCACCTTTTTCTATCACCTTTTTAGTTGTTCCTTTTTCTTCACTTAGACAAACTGCTTTAACTTTTGCTTCCATTTGCCCCACCTCTTAAATTAATTTTTATGTTTATTTTGATGTTCGGTAATTTCTCCCTTTAAAATTTTAACTCCATGAGGTATAATATCGATCACTGCCTGTAAACATTCTCTGACCGCTTTTGGACTGCCTGGGAAATTAATGATTAAAGACTTGCCTCTAATCCCGGCTCTGGCACGCGATAAAGCTGCCTGAGGAGTAATAGAAATTGTATCAGCTCTAATTTTTTCTGGAATTCCAGGCACCTCTTTTTCTAAAATCTCTAATGTAGCCTCAGGAGTAATATCTCTTTCAGCAAAACCTGTACCACCTGTGGTTAAAATTAAATCAGCCATTTTTTGGTCAGCTATTTTAATTAAAGCTTCTTTAATCTCTTCTTTTTCATCAGCAATTATTTCTTCATAAACTATTTCGGCACCTATATTTTCCATCATCTCTTTAAGTACAGGGCCACTTAAATCTTTTCTGGCTCCCCGGGAACCCTTATCACTGATTGTTAAAACCGCAGTTTTTATTTTAAAGTTTTTATTCTTCTCGCTCATAAATCCCACTCTTTCCTCCAGCTTTATAGATTAATTTTATTTTTCCGATCTCCATTGATTTATCAACTGCTTTTGCCATGTCATAAATTGTTAATGCCGCCAGGTTAACAGCTGTCAGTGCCTCCATTTCAACACCGGTTTGACCGCTGTTTTTAACCTCTGCTTCAATTTTTATTTTATCTTCAAAATCAAGTTTAAAATCAACCTTGATACTGCTTAAAAGCAAGGGATGGCACATTGGAATTAAATCTGAAGTTTTTTTAGCACCAGTTATCCCGGCAATTCTTGCTGTTTCGATTACAGCCCCTTTTTTAATATTTCCCTCTTTAATCATCATTAATGTTTCCGGCTCCATTTTAATCTCACCCACTGCCCGGGCAGTACGCTGAGTAACTTCTTTTTCCGAAACATCTACCATCTTTACTTTACCATCCTGATCTAGATGAGAAAATTCTTTTTCCATATCTATTTAGCCTCCAATCTGAGACATATTTCTGCTGTAATTTTGATTTTCAAAATTAAGATTATGACAGACAGGTTTGAGTTTAAGCGCTTTTTTATAAGCAGTTTTAATATCTTTTTTGCTCATCCCTGTAATTTTTATTTCCTGATTAGCTGCCAGACAGGGTTTAAATTTACCATCTGCAGTCAGGCGCAGACGATTACAGCTGCTGCAAAAATGTTCGCTCATAGCTGAAATAAAACCAATAGTTCCCTCTGCTCCCTGCAGTTTAAAATAATTAGCAGGACCGTTCCCAATACTGACAGCTGGCAGCAGATCAAATCTTGCCCGAATTAAATGTTTAATTTCACTGCTGCTGATAAATTTTTCCGCCTCAGCTTCTCCACCAAGAGGCATATATTCTATAAATCTGACGCTTAGCTTTTTACGCCTGCTTAATTCAACAAAATCAAATAATTCATCATCATTGATTCCCTTCATAATCACAACATTCAGTTTAACAGGATCCAGCCCGACATTTAGTGCAGCACTGATTCCTTTTAGAACTTCAGTCAAGTTGTCCCTGCGGCTAATTTCCTTGAATTTTTCAGGATCAAGAGTATCCAGACTAATATTAATACGCTGCAGTCCGGCTTCTTTTAATTTTTTAGCCTTTCCGGCAAGCAAAACGGCATTTGAAGTCATCGAGATATCCTCTAATTCAAGCTTTTTTAGATGTGAAATAAAATCTTCTACCCCCAGTCTGACTAAAGGCTCACCACCTGTGATTCTGACCTTTTTAATACCCATTTCCATACCAGTTTCAACTATTTTCAAAATTTCTTCATAACTTAAAATCTCCTGATGATTTTTGCTTTCTACCCCTTCTGCCGGCATACAGTAGCGGCAGCGGAGGTTGCAGCGGTCAGTTATTGAAATTCTAAGATAATCTATTTCTCTGCCCAGCTGATCATTTAAGTTCTGCATTTTGTGGCCTCCATTTATAAATCAAGGATTCTAATTTTACCAGTATCTCGGCACTTATAACCACCCAATTTTTCAATTTTATTTTTTATATCTTCTTTATTTATTAGCTCAATTAAATTTTGAATCCGGGAATCTTCTAAGATATCTTCTTTAAAAATCAGATCATATTTTTCTTCTGCCAGCGGTAAAAAATCAACATCCATTACCTCTGTAGCAGCTCTAATTCCTAAAGCAGCATCTGCTGAACCCCTGCCAACAGCAGCAGCGGCAGCTATATGGGTAAATTCTTCTTTTTCATAGCCTGTTATCTGTTCTGACTCTATATTATTTTGAGACAGTAAATAGTCAAATAAAACACGAGTCCCAGCTCCGCGCTGTCTGTTAATATAATTGATTTCTTTTTTGGCCAAATCATTTATTTTTTTTATGTTTTTAGGATTCCCTTTTTTGAGATATAAACCCTGTTCTCGATGGACTAAATTGAGCACTACTAATTTCTGCCCCTTAAAAAATCTTTTTAAATATGAAATATTGTATTCACCGGTTTCTGGATCAAGCAGATGTGCTCCTGCCAGATGAGATTCTCCCCGCCTGAGAGATGTTAAACCTGCCATCGAACCAACTGTCTGTAGTTTTAAATCAAAATCATAATTTCTTTTAGAAATTTCATTTCTAATCAAATCCAGACTCAGATCATGACTGCCAATTAAAAGTAAATTATTTTGCAGCTTATTTTTATCATTTAAAAGAATTACCGGCGCTTTATCTCCAGGATGAAGTCCTTCTTTATTATCTGGGATTCGCATAATTCCATCAGCCTTAACCATTGATTCCATTGCCGAAGAACCTCTTTTTAATGGTACCGCAGTATATTGATTGTCAGCATCGGCAATTAAATTAACCCGCAAAAATTCTTCTAAACCAATATCCGAAGGTACTTTTCTTTTTACCACTGCCTCAATCTGATTAAATTCTGGGGCTGACACTCCCTGCAGTTGATAAATTAATTCTCGAATAAATAATTGGTTATCAAGCCAGGCAGAAAGCGGATAACCCGGTAATCCAAAGACAGGTTTTTTCTCTACTTCAGCTGCAATAAGAGGCTTGCCGGGCATAATGTTTACCCCATGAAATAAAATCTTTCCCCTGTTTTTGATTATTTCTATTGTATAATCTCCTCTTCCAGCTGAGGAACCCGAAAGAACAATAACCATCTCACTTTCTTTTACTGCTTCTGTAAATGCTTTTGTTATTAACTCTTTTTTGTCAGGAATAATCCCTGTTATTTTAACTTCTGCCCCCCATTTTTTGAGAGCGGAACTTACCATCTGAGAATTAAATTCTACTAACTCTCCTTTTTGAGGAGTGCTTTCTGCCGTAATTAATTCATCCCCTGTGGGAATAATAGTAACCAGTGGTTTCTTATAAACCTCAACTTCTGTTACTCCTGCCTCCAGCAGTGCTCCCAGATCATAATCTTTCAGCCTATGAGTTGCAGTAGCCAGAAGATTTCCTTTAACTGCACTTTCTCCAATAGAACGAATATGATTCCAGGGAGGGACCCCTTTTTCTATAGAATATGTATTTTTATCAATCTGATTTACCGCTTCAATTTTAATGACAGCATTAAACTGCTCGGGAATCGGATCACCTGTATCTACAGGTACTGCCTCCCTACCAATTTTTAATTGAACTGGTTTTCTCTCACTGGCTCCTGCAGTCAGCTGAGACTTTACTGCAATTCCATCCATTGCTGAAGCATAATAATCTGGAGCTGAGCGTTGGGCTTTAATTCCACTAACAGTAATTCTCCCCTCTGCTTCAGAAGTTTTAATCTTTTCAGTTTCAGTTCTTAAGTTTTTAAAGCTTTCTTTTAATTTATTTAAAGCAGCAGTCAGTGATATTTTATCTAAGTATTTTTTAACCATAGTTTGATTCCTTTCCTTAAACATTTACTGTATTCTGATACTTTGTTAAAAATCTACTCTATTAGGGTCAATTCAACTATTTCGCCTTTTTCTTTACCTTCCTGATTTCTGGGAATTCTAAGTACTGCATCTCCATAGGCTAAATTTGTAATTAAACTTGACTTACCCAGAAGCGGCTCAGCCATTAATTTATCATTTTTTTTACAAATTTTAACTGGAATATATTCTTCTCTACCTTTATCCGAGATTAGGCTTCTTGTTAACTCGGCTTTGATTAAATATTTATTATTTGAAGTTCCAATTGCAGCTGCTTTTTTTTCTCCATTTAAGACTCTTACAATCTCAGCAACTAAAACATTATTAACTGTCCAGGCAGATGCGGGATGGCCGGGAAGACCCATAACTATTGTTCCCTCTATTATTGCTAAAATTGTCGGCTTACCCGGCTTAATTGCCAGTCCATGTAACAGTACTCCTGGTTCACCTAAGGAATTAAGCAGATCAATTGTCATATCTTTAATTCCAACTGAACTTCCCCCTGAAATTAATATCAGATCCTGATCGAGTTCATTTTTTACAGCTGCTTTTAAACTTTCAAATTTATCTTCTATAATCCCCACTTTTTTTGCCTGAGCTCCTATTTTATTTAAATAAGAAGTTATAGAATAACTGTTAATATCTCTGATTTCTCCTGGTTTAGCTTCTGCCCCGGCCGGAATTAGTTCATCACCAGTGGAAATAACTGAAACCTTGGCCCTCACAGCCCCTTTAAACTCTGTGATACCAAGGCCAGCTAAAGCTCCAATATCTCGGGCCATAATTTTATGTCCTTTTTTAAATAATAGTTCTCCTGCAGCTATATCCTCTGCTTTCTGGACCAGATTTTCTCCTGCCGCCAGTGATTTAAAGCTCTCAATTGTATTATCCTCAATTTTCTCCGTATCTTCAATCATTAAAACAGAATCAGCTCCTGCTGGAAGCATTCCTCCGGTCGGAATCGCTGCTGCCTGACCGCTTTTAAGTTCAAGCTCAGTACTCTCTCCCATTTCCACACTCCCTATTATCTCAAAATATGTGGGCATAGAAGCAGAAGCTCCTGCTGTATCTGATGCTTTAACTGCATAGCCGTCAACTGTAGAACGGCTAAATGGCGGTAAATCAACTGGAGAATAAAGATCTTCTGCTAAAATTCGACCTAAAGCATTATCCAGATTTAATTTTTCTGTAGTTAATATTTTATCATCTAAAAAAAATTTAATTTCCTGCCAGAATTTTTCTGGTGGATTTAATTCTAAAAACTCTCTCATATTATATTCTTCATCCCTTCCAACTAATATAAAAATATTCAAAAAATTTATCTTCTCTATATAAAATTAATTCTAGTTAAAAGCTACAAATCCTTTTTTAAAAAGGTAAATAAGTACCGGGTACTTAGAAATAATTACCATTAAGAAGAAGCTGATTTTATCATTTGGTAAATATATCCAAGTACCCGGTACCATTAAACATTATTCAGCTAATTCTTTTTTTCTTTCAATTAACTTTTCTTTCTTTTCTTTGTATTCCTTGAGCTTTTGTCTTTCTCCTTCCACTAAATCCTGAGGTGCATTGTTAATAAAACCCTCATTCTTTAATTTACCTTCTGCTCTTTTGATTTCAAATTCCATTTCTTCAATTTCTTTTTCCATTCTTTCAATCTCTTTATCAAGATCAATCATTCCCTCAAGCGGCAAAATAACTTCTACTTCTTTAACAATTGAAGTTGAAACTTTATCAGGACGCTCAAGCTCATCTCCACCAATTTTTAATTCTTTAATCCGGGCCAGGTTTTCTATATATTCTCTACCCTCTTCCAGTATCTCTTTCTTAACCTCTGGTGCAGAAAGAAGTGCTTTTATTCTGCGTCCAGGATTCACCTTCATTTCATTTCTAATATTTCTAACTACTTTAATAACATTCATCACCAGATCCATTTTTGCCTCAGCCTCAGGATTCAAGCCGCTTTCTTCTTTCTCTGGATACTGAGCTCTCATAATTGTTCCTTCAGTTCCAGGAAGTTTTTGCCAGATTTCCTCTGTAATAAAAGGCATTACAGGATGTAATAATCTGAGCAAACTTTCCAGAGTATTAAGAGCATAATATTGAGCTGTCAGTTTTGCCTGTGGATCTTCATCCTGATATAGTCGGGCTTTTAATAGTTCAATATACCAGTCACAGAATTCATTCCAGATAAAATCATATAAAGAACTGGACATTTCTCCAAAATTATATCTCTCCAGAGCATCATCAATTTCACCAGCTACAGTATTTAAACGACTCTGCATCCAGTTATCAGCCAGAGTTGGCTTTAAATTAGCTTCGTCAACCGAATCCAGCTCAAAATCTTCTAAGTTCATCAGTACAAAACGGGAAGCATTCCAGATCTTATTGGCAAAGTTACGGCTGGCTTCAAGCCTTTCTTCTCTAAAACGCATATCATTACCGGGAGTATTACCTGTAATTAAAGTAAAGCGCAGTGCATCTGCACCAAATTGATCTATAATATCTAGAGGATCAATTCCATTACCCAGAGATTTACTCATCTTTCTCCCCTGAGCATCACGGATCAAACCGTGAATATAGATATCTGAGAAAGGTTTTTCATCCTGGAATTTAAGCCCCATAAAGATCATCCGGGCCACCCAGAAGAAAATTATATCTCTACCAGTTACTAAAACATCAGTCGGATAAAAACTCTCTAAATCAGCAGTGTCTTCCGGCCAGCCTAAGGTTGAAAAGGGCCAGAGAGCAGAAGAAAACCAGGTATCTAATACATCTTCATCCTGATGCAAATTATTACTCTCACAATTGGGACAGCTTTCTGGTTCCTCTTTACTTACTATTACCTCATCACAGTCATCACAGTAATAGACCGGAATCCGGTGTCCCCACCAGAGCTGGCGGGAAATACACCAGTCACGAATATTATTCATCCAGTTCATATATACTTTTGAAAAACGGTCTGGTACAAAATTGATATCACTCTCTTCTACTGCCTCAATCGCCGGTTCTGCCAGCGGCTGCATTTTAACAAACCACTGTTTGGAGATTAAAGGTTCAATTACTGTATCACAGCGATAACACTCTCCCACATTGTGCATATGATCTTCAATTTTAAGCAGCAAACCTTCTTCTTTAAGATCCTCAATCACCTTTTTACGGGCCTGATAACGATCCATTCCTGCATACTTTTCTCCAGCCGCTTCTGTCATCTCAGCATTTTCGTCAATTACAGTTACAATTTCTAAGTCATTGCGGCGTCCAATCTCAAAGTCATTTGGGTCATGAGCAGGTGTAACCTTAACCATTCCGGTTCCAAATTCACTATCTACATATTCATCAGCTATTATTTCAATTTCACGATTAACTAAAGGTACGATAACCTTTTCTCCAACCAGATCTTTGTAGCGCTCATCAGAAGGATGAACAGCAATCGCAGTATCTCCAAGCATTGTCTCCGGTCGAGTAGTAGCTATAGTGATATGTCCTTCTCTGTCTTTAAATGGATATTTATAGTGATAAAACTTACCCTCAGTTTCCTGATGTTCAACTTCAATGTCGCTTAAGGTTGTGTGACAGCTCGGACACCAGTTAACAATATAATCTCCCTGGTAAATTAAACCTTCTTCGTATAATTTAATAAATACTTCTTCTACTGCATCTGAACAACCTTCATCAAGAGTAAATCTCTCCCGGGACCAGTCACAGGAAGATCCCATCTTTTTAAGCTGGTTAGTGATCCTGGTTCCATATTCTTCTTTCCATTCCCAGGCTTTTTCTAAGAACTCTTCTCTTGTTATGTCCTCTTTTTCAAGACCCTCACTCCGCAGTTTATCTACAACTTTAACCTCAGTTGCAATACTGGCATGATCAGTTCCGGGAAGCCATAAAGAACGATAACCCTGCATTCTCTTCCAGCGGGTTAAAATATCCTGTAAGGTATTATCCAGAGCATGTCCCATATGTAGCTGACCTGTAATATTTGGGGGAGGCATTACTATACTAAAAGTCCCCTTCTCATCTTCTCTTTTCTCTCTCGGTGCAAAATAATCGTTTTCCAGCCAGTAATCATACCACTTATCTTCGGTTTTGGCCGGATCATAAGTTTTTTCTAAATTTTCCATATTAATTCCCTCCGTTTCACTAACTTTTCATTATAAGGCGCATGGTCAAGTTAGTATTAAGGCATCGAGCCTGTCACTCTAACTTTTCATTATAAGGCGCATGGTCAAGTTAGTATTAAGGCATCGAGCCTGTCACTCTAACTTTTCATTATAAGACGCATGATCAAGTTAGTATTAATTTTTTAAAAACAAAAAAGCTCTCTCATCCGGTTAAGGACGAAAGAGCATTAAATTCGCGGTACCACCTTAGTTCTTCCTGTTTTGATCCAGAAAGCTCTCATTTATTAACGACTGCTGTGCCGTTACTAATTACTCTCAGAAATAAATCTGTTTCATCAGTAAAACTCTGAGGCGACTTCATTTTCCATCACTGTCGGAATCTTACAGCCGCTGGATTCCGTTCTCTTTCAGCTTCAGGTAAATTACTACTTCTCATCTTAGTTTTTAATTATTCAGCTATCGTTATTATAATATCTTATTTGACAGTCCGCTGTCAAGAGCTAAATTATTATTGAAATCAAATCAGAATTAATTAAAATCCTGTCCTAATCTAAAATCTAATTGTCAATTACCTCAACTTCTACTCCGGCTTCTTTAAACTGGGGCAGAATTTTTTCTTTGGGCCCAACTATAACTGTAAATAAGATTTCTGGATATAAATCCTCTGCAAAAATTCTCTGAACTTCTTCAACCTCAAGTCCATTATATTGTTTAACGAAATTGTTTAAATAATTATCTGAATGGTTATAAAATTCCTTCTGATAAACAATTTCATCTAAAACATCTATCTGATGCTGATAGGCTTTTGGAAAAACTGCATTATAATAATTAATATTTTCAAAAAGTTCTTCCTCCTTAAAAGGTTTTTCTCTATTTTGGATTTTCAGCATCTCATCTTTAACAGCTTCCATTCCAGCCAGTGCTTTTTCTGGTTCCAGACTCAGATTAATAAAGTAGGCTCCACCATAATCATGATAGCGGGTCTGGGCATTAATTCCATAAACATAACCTTTATCACTGCGCAGACTTTCCATTAAGCGGCTGTTAAAAGAGCCACTACCAAATATTCTATTTCCCATCATAAAAGGAATTCTTTTTGGATATTTGCTGGTATAAAAATTATATCCCATTCTCATATTTGCCTGGGTAGCATCAGCCTTATTGACAACTATAATTTTCTGATGGATCTCGGGGTCAATATTTACATAATTTTTACTTAAATTATCTTTGCTATTTTTCCAGTTAGAAAAATTATTTCTCAGCTTCTTTTCTATACTTTCAACTTCAAAATCTCCACTGATGGCAATTACAATGTCTTCTGGATTAATAACATTTTGATAAAAATTATTCACTTGTTCTGAATCAACCTGATCCAAGAAATCAAGAATTAAATTGTAATTATAATTATAGCCATAGGGATGAGCTCCATAAATATTTTTGAAAAAATGCATATTTAAAAGAGCAGAATCATCATAAAACTGCTGTCTGTAAAGCTGCTGGTATTCTTTGACGGTTCTCTCAAAATGATTCCCTTCAAATTTAGGCCGTCTCAATACTTCTGCCAGCAGTGAGATGAGCTCACTGCTTTCGGTGTTCAATGAATTTCCACTAATAGAAATTCGATCTGAGGCAGTTCCCAGATTTAAGGACAAGGCATTAACCTCCTTAAAAACAGACAGCTCACTTTCCCCATAATTTTCTGTTGCTAAAAGCATAATTTCTGTCATCAAAGAAGTTATCCCGGCATTATTTTTACTTTCATTTATTTTACCACCATCTATATAACCTCTAATTTCAAAAATTGGCAGGCTTTTATCCTGAGCTAAATAAAATCTCATTCCATTATCCAATTCTAAAATTTCATAATCAGGTACTTCAATCTCTGGTTTTTCGTTTACTACATCTGCCAGTTCTCTAAAAAATTCTGGGCTGAAATTCTGCGGCCTGGCAGAAACACTTAAACTTAGTGCAAGTACTATAATTAAGGTATAAATTATAATTTTGTTAATATTTTTCACTGCTGAGCACCACCTTTATTTTTAGGTAAAATATAACCTTTTGTCCTCTGATTTTGATTAAAGTATTTTTGAGCGATTTGAACGACCTCTTCTTTGCTTAAACTGTTAATATAATCAATTTTTTCTGCAATTAAATCGGTCTTATTAAAACGCAGAGTGCTTAAAGCATAATTAGAAGCTGCCGAATAAATATTCCTCTGGGAAAATATTAGAGACTTCTGGTACTGCTTTTTGACCATTTCAAATTCCTGAGTGGTTATTCCCTCCGCAAAAACTTTCTGCAGCTCTCTGTCAAAAGCCTGCTGTGCCTGTTCTACCACATTCTGATTTGAAGGTATAAAATAGACTAAGGCAAAAGATTCGGTTCGAAGTGGATACATAAAAGCACCACTGTCTAAAATTATCCCCTCCTCTTTTTGCAGTTTTTCTTTTAGACGCGAACTCTGATTATTTGCCAGAATATCAATAAAAATCTCCAGGGCAGCTACTTCAAGGTTGTCAGCTGGAGGTATCTTATACAGCTGCAGAGCATAAGGTACATTTGTCTGTAAATGAACTTTATGTGTTTTTTCTTCATTTTGTTCCGGCAGTTCAAAATACTTTCGTACTATATTCTCTGATTGATAATCAGCATAATATTTTTGAGCAAGATTTTTTACAGCTTCAGCTTCAACATCACCACTGACAACAATTAAAGCATTATTGGGTGAATAATAGCGCTGATAATAATTTTTTAATTCCGCTTTAGAAATATTATTTATATCTTCCAGCCAGCCAATAACATTATGTTCCAAATAGCTGTCCGGAAAAGCCTCTGCTTTGATTTCTTCAAAACCTCTGGAAAAAATATTGTTTTCTGTTCGCATTCGCCTTTCCTGTTTTATAACTTCTCGTTCCCGGTTGATTTCTTCTTTATTAAATCTTAAATTTTGCATTCTATCAGATTCCAGGGCCATTACCAGCTCCAGCATCGAAGATGGTACTTCATGGTAATAATAAGTATAATCAAAACTTGTAGCAGCATTGAGCTGGCCCCCAACTGAAGAAATCAAATCATCAATCTCACCTTCTGGTAAGTTTTCAGTTCCTAAAAACATCAGATGTTCTAAAAAATGAGAAATACCAGTCTGTCCTTCTTTCTCATCAATTGAACCTACATTATAATAAATTGAATATCTAAGCAGTGGAATTGAATGATCAGGAAAAACCATAACCTGAAGTCCATTGCCTAATTTAAAGCTCTGATATTCTGGCTGCTCAAGCTCAATTTCTGCTGCTGCAGCTGTTAAAGTAATAAATATAGTTAGTGATAAAATACACATAAATAGTAAAAATAATTTTTCTTTTTTAATAAAAAATTTCTGTTTCAGTTTTTTCACGTCTATCTGCCTCCCTTATTTTAGTAAATCATTTTTTTGAGCGGCCGGATTATTAAGGTTAAAAATAATTTTCCAGCCTTAAATTTCTTTATTTGTCTTCGAGTACATGTTCCAGACCCTGACCGAAAAGACACATTACATGGTCATCATCAAGAGAATAATAGACTGAACGACCTTCTTTACGATACTTAACCAGTTTATTATTTCTTAAAACTCTGAGCTGATGAGAGATTGCAGAAGAACTCATATCCAGTAATTCCGAAAGATCACAGACACACAATTCCCTTTCTTTGAGAGCATAAAGAATTTTAATTCTGGTTGGATCTCCCATGGTTTTAAATAATTCTGCCAGATCATAAACTACATCATCAGCCAGTGTTTTTTCTTTCATTATCTTTACTACCTGGTTATCTGGATTAAAAACCTCACATATATCACACATTGCCATTTCTTTTAATTGTGCTGTCATTTTAATTCACTCCATTTCATTAATAATAAAATCTATAGTTAATAATTCCAACCAAATAGTCAGTTTAGATATTATCTGTTTTTAAAATCCTCATGACATTAAATACAGCCATTAGAGCAACTCCAACATCGGCAAATACAGCTGCCCACATTGAGGCCATTCCAAAAATACTTAATATCATAACAACTGCTTTAATTGAAAGAGCCATAATAATATTCTGCCAGACCAGTCTTTTAGTTTTAGCAGCAATATTTAAGGCTGTAACTATTTTGGAAGGTTCATCAGTCATCAAAACTACATCTGCAGCTTCAACTGCAGCATCTGAACCAAGTCCTCCCATAGCAATTCCTAGATCGGAGCGTGCAAGTACAGGAGCATCATTAATTCCATCACCCACAAAAGCCAATTTTTTTGACTTACTTAACAGTTCTTCCACTTTTTCTACTTTCTGATCAGGCAGTAATCCTGCATAATAATTATCAAGTCCCAGTTTTGAAGCAACTTCAGCTGCTGTTAACTCATTATCTCCAGTCAGCATTGCTAAATTTTTTATTCCCATATTTTTAAGGCTGGAAATTGCATCTACAGCATCTTTTTTTAGCTGATCAGAAATTATAATTGAAGCTAAAAATTGACCATTCTGAGCCAGATAAACAGCAGTGCCGGTGCTATCTGATTTTTGGATGTTAATATTATTTTTCTGCATAAGTCTTTCATTTCCTGCTAAAATTTTATTATTACCCAGTACAGCTTTAATTCCAGCTCCAGAAATTTCCTGATAATCACTATCTGCAGAGTGTTTTTTATAATCTCCTGCTGCCTCAACAATTGACTGAGCAATAGGATGATTGGAAAATTGTTCTGCCTCTGCAGCAATATTCAAAATTTCTTCTCGACTGTGATCACTGTAAATATTTACTTCAGTTACTTTAAAATCGCCTTCAGTTAGAGTTCCAGTTTTATCAAAGATAATACTGTCCAGTTCATTTAGAGCTTCCAGATAATTTCCACCTTTAACTAAGATACCATTTTTAGATGATAGACCTATACCTCCAAAAAAACCAAGTGGTATAGAAACAACAAGAGCACAGGGACAGGAAACTACCAAAAAGACTAAGGCTCTATAAAACCAGGGACTGAAAGCTGCTCCAGTAAATAGAGGTGGTAAAACTGCAACTAAGGCTGCTGTTAAAACCACAAAAGGCGTATAATAACGGGCAAATTTAGTAATAAACTGCTCGGTTGGTGCTTTTTTAGAACTTGCATTTTCCACCAATTCTAATATTTTTTTAACAGTAGAATTCTTATATTCTTTAGTTACTTTAACAGTGATTAATTTATTTAAATTGATCATACCACTTAAAACCTGATCACCTTCTGCTACATCTTTTGGCAGAGATTCTCCTGTTAAAGCTGAAGTTTCAAGTGCTGTCTCTCCACTTACTATTTTACCATCTACAGGGATTTTTTCTCCTGCCTTAACAGCTATTAAATCACCAACATTCAATTGTTCCGGTTCAACTTTAATGATTTCTTCATCTTTAACTAAATTAGCATATTCAGCCTGAATATCCATTAAATCCTTAATGGAACGCCTGGAATTATTAACTGCCCTTTCCTGAAATAATTCTCCTACCATATAAAAGAGCATTACTGCAACTGCTTCCGGATATTCGCGAATTCCAAAGGCACCTATTGTTGCAATGACCATTAAAAAGTTTTCATCAAAAATCTGGCCGCGGCCGATATTTAAAACAGCTGATTTAAGAACAGGATAACCAATCAAAAAATATGCTGTTATGTAAGCTGGTAGAGCCAGTGTATTAAAAATAGTATTGGCAAAAAGATTTAGATGAGAAAAACTGAGTGCAAAAACAAAAAACAGAGCTCCGATAAAAATGTTTTTCTTCCCCCAGAGATAATCTTTAAGAGAGAAGTTATCTTGATTATTATCTTTCTGATTTCCCCCTTTATCTTTAACTTTAACCCCGGGCTCAATCTGATCTGAAATCTTCTGTAATTCTTCTTTAATTTTATCCAGTCTGGACTCTTCTGCTGCAACTTTAAGAGTGGAAGTTGCAAAGTTAAGCTCTACATTTTCCATACCCTCAAGTTGTTTAACCTGATCCTCAATTTTTAAGGCACAGTTTGAGCAGCTTAATCCTTCCAGCTCAAATTCTTTTTCATTCTTTTCTTTTTTTTCTACGGTATTCTGCATTTTTCTCCACCTCAACTTTTTATTTATTATATATGAACAATTATTCAAGTATTTGTTAGATTAATTATAGAATATTTTTTTACTGCTGTCAAGATAGATTTTGAGCTTAACTAATATTATCCTCAATTTACAATCGGCTATCATTTTCTGGATAATAAAAAACTCCCCATTAAAAGTTTATAATGAGGAGCAATAATCTCTGGCTATTCATTTTTTACCTGTTAATATAATCTAGAGGATTCTCGGGCCGTCCATTGACCTGTACCTCAAAATGTAAATGAGGTCCCGTAGAATTACCGGTATTACCGGAACGAGAAATAACTTCTCCTTTACCTACTGATTCGCCTTCTCTAACCAAAAGTTTTGAGTTATGAGCATAAAGAGTTCTCAGACCTCTTTGATGTTCGAGAATTACCACATAGCCGTAACCTGTGGCCCAGCCGCTGTAAACAACCCGACCAGAACTAACTGCCCGAATGGGACTCCCCATCGGAGCTGCAAAATCAATTCCTTCGTGCATTCTACCCCAGCGTGGTCCATAATAGGAGGTGATGCGGGTATTAATTGGAGACATAAATTTCTGATCCAGGCGATCCTGATAACTAAATTCTGGTTTTGCCCCCCTTAAAATTAATTTCTGATCAATTTTAAGAGAAGAGGCATCTTCTATATTATTATCTTTCATTATAGTTTCTCTTTTAAGCTCAAACTTACGGGCAATACTGTCCACACTTTCTCCAGGAGAAACCCGATAGATAATTCCTCTAACAGGTAAAATCTTAAATTCCTGTCCTGGCTTAATACTGTTCATATTACTGATATTATTAGCACCAATCAGAGAATCAATATTCAGACCATGTTTATGTGCTATATCCCAGAGTGTTTCTCCACTTCTTACTTTATGTACTTTAACCTGATCGATTAATTGAGGCGCATGTCGTTTTTCAAATGCTGTTTCTTGATTATCTGGAACCTCATTCTTGTTATCATCTTTTCTAGGCTCAGTAAAAGTGGTGTCTTTATCTCTATTTAAATTAAAATTATTATCTATTGCCTGCAGTCTGCTTGCCTGCTCGGAGGCTGAATCCTCATCTTCTTTTAGAGCAAGCTGTTCTGACATTTGACCATTATCTTTATTAACCGAATTATTTATATTATTATCACTAATATTTGTTGTTATATTTCTGCTTTCCTGGACCCGACGACTGCTCTGTTTAATTTCTCTATGTTGATTATTGGTAATTCCAATTCGCCCACCTACATTCATCGAATTACTGTAGGCAGAAAAGGTAAGTAAAATAAATATTATAAAAAACCCGGTTAAACGTTCTCGTCTTCTCAATTTTTCCTCCACCTTTTTTGAAAATAATTAGTTTTAATGCATGTTAATGAAAATTGTTATCTACTTTACTATTATAACAGAATTCAGCAGCTATTTAAAGACTATGAGATTAAAAATAAATTAAATATTTGCTTTAACTAATATTGTCCAGAAATAGATCCACAACTAAGGGGGAGAACTGTTTTCCGCGATTATTAATAATTCTCTTAATTGCTTCTTCTTTTTTAAGTGATTTTCTATATGAGCGGTCAGAAGTCATAGCTTCCCAGGCATCAGCAACAGAAACAATCTGTGAAATAACTGGAATCTCTTCTCCTCTCAGACCATCAGGATAGCCGCTGCCATCCCAGTGTTCATGGTGATGGAGTATATATTTAGCAATCTTTTTTAATTCAGCTGAATCTTTTAAAGTTTTATAAGCTAATTCGGGATGTTTTTTTATTTCAGAAAATTCTTTTTGAGTTAAAGGTCCTTTTTTATTTAATATTGACGCCGGGATTAAAGTCTTACCAATATCATGCAAAATACCTGTCCAATAAGTATTTTTAACCTCTGCTCTATTTAAGTCCATACTTTTTGCAAGCTTTCTGCTCAACTCTGCTACTTTCTTATTATGTCCTGCTGTATATTTATCATGCAGTCCAAGCAGATTACTTAAGGATAAAATAATCTCCTGGTTAAATTTTTCCTGTAATTTTTGATAACGGTCTGCTGTTAAATAAGAGGAGGCAATCTTTTCTAAAATTGAAACCATTTTTACTGATTGCAGACTGAAAACTTTAGAGCTTTGATCCTCAATATATAAAATCACCCCTCCCAGAAAATCATTGTTAACTTTTAAATTTATAGTAAGCTTTTTATTTTCTTTTTGATATTTAAAAATAATATCGGTAGAATATTTTTGTTCCGGGCCCTCATAAAATCTTTCTCCATTTATAAAAATATCATCTTTCCTATAAACTTTTTCTAAAAAATATGCAGACTCTTCTTTATTGATAACTATTCTTCCATAATCAGCCTCTGGAATTAAATTTAATGATTTATTCAGAATCAAGTATAAAAAATCAACTTCATTCTCTGCCTGATTAATTTCTTCAATAATTTCAATTATACTTTCAATATTTAAGTTTAGTTCAGCCAATTTTAAATAGGAATTCCTTAATCTCCAGCTCTGCTCACCTATCATTTCATTGGCTCCAGCGGTAAAATTAGTTTTCATATTATCTCCTTTCTGGATAATTAAATTATAAATATCCTGGTTTATTAATTATTATACCATATTTTTACATAAATAGGTAATAATTTTAAGTTGAACTTTTTTAAAGGAATTTAAAGATTTAAATAGAAAATAAGTAATAAGATAATAATAACTAATTCGGAAAGGATGATAAAATGTTTGATTTAACATTATACTATTTTCCAACCTGCCCTTACTGCAAAAAGGTCTTACAAGTTATTGAAAATAATGATTTAGATGAAATTGAATTAAAAAATATTAATCAGGATCAGGAGGCTGAAGCAGAGTTAATTGAAGTGGGAGGTAAAAGACAGGTACCCTGTTTATTTATCGATGGTGAACCTTTATATGAGTCAGATGAGATTGTTGCCTGGCTGAAAAGTAATCTGGTTGATAACTAAATAATAACTATAATTTAAATTTAAAAATCAAATTAATATAATAAGGGGAGCCACAGCAATTAAAGCCAGGCTCCCTTTATTTTTTATCAATCTATTTTTCTAATACTTCAATATGACCATCATTATAGCCAACAACCACTATTTCTGCCATTTCTGCAAAGATTCCATTTTCTACTACTCCCGGCAATTTATTCAACTCCACCGTTAATTTTACAGGATCTTTAATTTTCCCAAAGTTACAATCCAGAATATAATTATCGTTATCAGTTATAAAAATTTCTCCATTTTCTTTTCTAATTTCTGAACTGCAGCTAAATTTTTCAATCATCCGCTGTGTATACTTCCAGCTGAAAGGAGTAATTTCTACTGGTAAGGGAAAGGCGCCAAGATGTTCAACCAGTTTAGATTCATCAACAACAATAATCAGCTTCTCAGTAGCAGAAGCTACGATTTTTTCTCTTAATAAAGCGCCTCCTCCACCTTTAATTAAATTAAATTGTGGATCAACCTCATCTGCACCATCAATGGTTAAATCAAGTGAGTTCACTTCAGCTAACTCTACCAGTTCTATTCCTTCCTCCGCAGCTAGTTTTGCGGTCTCTTTAGAGGTAGGAACAGCCTTTACTTTCAATCCATTTCTAACCATTTCTCCTACTTTTTTGATCGCATAATAGGCAGTAGAACCAGTTCCCAGACCAATTATCATTCCAGCTTCGATATATTCTGCTGCTTTTTCTCCAGTTAATTTTTTTGCTTTCATCAGCCATCTCTCCTTTAAAATTTTATTTTCTATGATTTTTTTATCCTGTTAATTGACTTTAAATATTATAAGGAACTATTAAAATTTAAATATAAAAAAAGACCTGGAAGTCTACTATCAAATTAAATCTTATCAAAAGTAAAATATATATTCAACTACTTAAATGTCAAAAGGCGACCAGAATTATCTGGCCGCTTGCTTTACTTTAAGTATAGATTAATTTATTAAAATGTTTTATTCAATTTCTAGATTTAAATTAATTCTATTCTCGTACGATTCTTTAATTGCTTCAATAAAATAGCCATGAGCATCGCTTAAACTCATAGTGGCTCCAGAAGTCACATCAACCAGCATTTCCTGCTCATCTGAATTTAATTCTTCAAAGTTTTCAGTATCCGGTTTAATCGGTCTACCTCTTTCATCTGTGTAATTATTAAACCATTCTTCAACTTCCTCAACAGTCATTCCGACAAATAATTCTTCGTAAGTGTCCATCTGGTCTGCCCAGGTACCAAGTGAGCTCATTACATAATCTTCTCCACGTTCTTTTTTAGTTTTCCATTTTTCAATTTCAGAAAGGAAATATTCGTTTGTATCAGGTGTTTTACCTTCTACTTCCTGATCATGGTCTTCGTCTATATTATATCCTCCCTGTCCCGGAAAACCGCTTAAATGTGGCATTGCTTCACCATCATAGTTGGGAGTTGCTACTTCTAACTCATCAACAAAAATTGAAACAATTTCACCTTCATCATTAAATAATGTATTTACAAACACATTATTAAAACTATATACCTGTGTGCCGGTATCATCTTTTCCGGGGCCTATACGGCCATTATGAGTTAAGCCAAAACCAAATGACTCTACTTCATCTGCTTTATTTACAGCAAACCGGTTATCATATGCCTCTTTGATTGCTTCAATAAAATAACCATGAGCATCGCTTAAACTCATAGTGGCTCCAGAAGTCACATCAACCAGCATTTCCTGCTCATCTGAATTTAATTCTTCAAAGTTTTCAGTATCCGGTTTAATCGGTCTACCTCTTTCATCTGTGTAATTATTAAACCATTCTTCAACTTCCTCAACAGTCATTCCGACAAATAATTCTTCGTAAGCGTCCATCTGGTCTGCCCAGGTACCAAGTGAGCTCATTACATAATCTTCTCCACGTTCTCT
>NZ_QLME01000007.1:118579-134854 GCF_003259895.1 Halanaerobium saccharolyticum
CCTCAACAGTCATTCCGACAAATAATTCTTCGTAAGCGTCCATCTGGTCTGCCCAGGTACCAAGTGAGCTCATTACATAATCTTCTCCACGTTCTCTTTTAGTTTTCCATTTTTCAATTTCAGAAAGAAAATATTCGTTTGTATCAGGTGTTTTACCTTCTACTTCCTGATCATGGTCTTCATCTATATTATATCCTCCCTGTCCCGGAAAACCGCTTAAATGTGGCATTGCTTCACCATCATAGTTGGGAGTTGCTACTTCTAACTCATCAATATGCATAAATACAATCTTACCTTCTTCATCAAATAATACATTTGCATAAACTTCATTAAAACTGTAAACCTGGGTGCCTGTATCATCTTTTCCGGGGCCGATACGACCATTGTTAACTAAACCAAAACCCTGATACAGTTCTGACACTTCTACACTCTGACTTTCTTTTTTGTCTTCATCAAAATCCGGAGCGGGATATTCCTCTGGATCCAAGGCATTATTCACAGCATAAATAACTGCTTCACTTGTATAAGTTGCCCCAGAAATTAAATCAACATCAGTTGAATTAGCCTCAACTATTCTGTTCGGTATTTTTTCTAAAGCCGGTGTTCCTATCCCGTCAGTTTCTTTGTCACCAAAGGCCTTAATAGAAATAATGGTATCATCTTCTACTTCAACTTCTACAGTAACCCTGCCACCAAAACCTTTGGCAACACCTTCTAAAACTCTAGTTTCTGCTGCTGCAGTGTAGCTCATAGTTACAACTACAAACAGTACAAATAGTACACCAATCAATTGATAAAATTTTTCTCTCATAAATTTGCCTCCTTAATTAATAATAATTAACTTGTGAAATATATAACACTATTTGTTATAATAATAACATAATTTTTCAAAAAGTCAAATAATAACAATGCATTTTTAGTAACTATTTTACTTCTTTATTATGTTATTTCTTATAAATTAACATTAAATTGAAAAGAAAATTAAATGGAAGATAAATCCATTTGCTAAAAAATATCTAGTATGATATTCTATAATTAATAACAATAGAATAATTAGACTATAATTACCGGGAGGTATTGAAACTGGATACTAGAACACATAAAATGCTGGCTTATAAAATTCATGATCATTTTGCCAAACAAGATGTCTGGCTTTCCAAGATGGCGTTAGCCTGGGGAAGTATGAAACCAGATTTTATTGAAGGAAAAATAAGTCACTTTAAAGATGAAACTATGGAAATTTTTTATCAACAATTTAATGAATTAAAGGAAATGAACCCTGATCAAAATCCTTACAGTTTTGCAGTTAAACTTGGGGAGTTATTCCATTATATTGCGGATTATTTCTGCAGGGCTCATAATGATCCTGAGCTTAATCCAGGAACACTGTGGGAGAAAACGGTTCATATTTTCCATGAATGGAAACTAAATCAACACGCACAAAATCTACACCCAGATTTTTTTAAAAAAGAACTTGAAGACAAATTTGTGTATAAAAATGATCTGGAAACTTTTATCGAAAAAGAACATGCAGATTTTTTAGATAGAGAGTATAGTTTTGAAAACGATCTTGCTTCAGCTTTTAAGATATCTGTCTTAATGACAAATAAGCTGATTTATGAGATGCAGTTAAAAGAAAATTATGCTTTTGCCCATGTTTTTAATTTAAGACATCGTCTGCTCTATCAAAATGCATAAGTTAAATTAAATATTGTAATTATAAAGAGGAGCTCAGTTTTAAACTGGCTCCTCTTTTTGTCTGCTTATTTATTTTAATATTTATTTTGAATCATCATCCTCTACTTCTTCTGCTTCTACATCAATAAAATCATCTTTATAATTATCTTTCTCATTTCGATTATTACGATGCTGATTAAACTGATTGCCATAATGGACTTCTACCTTATTTTCTTTAACATATTTAAGAAAATATTTTTTAACCAGCGCTCCAATTAAGTCTCTGGAGCCCGGCAAAATAAGTAAAAACCCAGTAATGTCAGTTAGAAAACCTGGTGTTAAAAGTGTTACTCCTCCAATTAAAATAAGTAAGGCACTAATTAAATCATCAGTCGGCATTTTACCAGCATTCAGAGTAGAACGAATGTTATTAACAACCTGATAACCCTGTCTTTTGGCAATGCTGACTCCAGCAGCTCCGGTAAAGACAATGACCATTACAGTTGTAAAAACTCCGATAAATTGACTGATCTCCAGCAAAAAATATAGTTCAATCAGTGGTACTAAAATAAATATCAACAATAATTTAAAAAACATAATTACCTTCCTCAATTAAATTACTAAATTTATTGTAAATCTAATTTTCCTGATAGTTAACATGACCTAAAAGTTCCAGCTCATTAATTAAAAGTCTAAATCTGCAGCCCAGGTATTTAGCTGCTTCCTTACAAATTTCCATTCTGTGTAAATAAATTTCGAAATAATCCATTACCTGACTGATTGAGGAATCATAATCTATACTCAAAGTTATGGTTTCCTCTGTTGCATTTACAGAAATCTTCGAATCTCTAATTGCCAGATTAACCCGATCATGGATAAAGGTAGAATCCTTTTTATTAACTCTGGTTCTATGAGCATCACTTTTATCGGCCAGAATTAAAGCAGCTGTTATTGGACTTACTGCCTGACCAATTTCTACATCATGATTGGCAATTGCAGTTGTAATTTTAGTTATATCTTCCAGTGGTACATCCATTCTTCTGAGTTCTGTATATACAATATTGGCACCTGAAATACCATGATGTTTACGATTAAACATATTACCAATATCGTGTAAATAGCCAGTAATAGCACCAAGTTCAACTGTTTTCTTATCAAAACCCAACTCTTTTAAAATTCTTTCTGTGGTTTCAGAAACAAAATTGACATGTCTAAAACCGTGTTCTGTATATCCTTTTTCCGAAAGATAATGATTGGCTTCTTTGATCATATGCTGAAAATCAGGGTTAGCTTTAATTTCTTTTAAAGTCAACATAATATTACCTCCCTTATTTGTTTTTCAGTAATTTTATAGGTATTAATACCCATTATCTAACATTAAGGGAGGCAGTGCAAGTTAAAGAGATTACAATTTGATTAAAAATTATCCCCATCCAGCATATTTCCAATCTGACCTAAGACAGATCCTTCTCCCTTTTGGTTTCCTGAAAGCCGGGGAGCATTCTTGATAATCCTGTCAGCAAGTCTGGAAAATGGCAGACTCTGCAGGTAAACTGTGCCGGTACCCTCAAGAGTGGCTAAAAAGAGTCCTTCACCACCAAAAAGCATTGATTTTAACTCACCTGCTCTTTCGATATTGTAATCAATACCTGCTGTAAATCCAACCAGACAGCCGGTATCAACTTTAAGTTTTTCATTATTCAACTCTTTTTTGACGACGGTTCCTCCAGCATGAACAAAAGCTCTACCATCTCCACTCAGTTTTTGGAGTATAAATCCTTCACCACCGAATAAACCACTTCCGAAACGCTTATTGAGAGTTATATCAACCTTTGTACCCAGTGCAGCACATAAGAAGGCATCTTTTTGACAGGTAAATTGATTTTGAGGCAGTTCTGATAGTTCTAAAGCAATTATTTTACCCGGATAAGGAGCAGCAAAAGCAATTTTCTTTTTCCCATAATCTTTATTTGTAAAGTGGGTTATAAATATTGATTCACCGGTGATTGCTCGTTTCCCGGCTCCAAATATTTTACCTAAAATAGATTTATCTACTTCAGTTCCATCTCCCATTTTAGCCTCAAAAGATATTCCATTATCCATCCAGTTCATCGTTCCTGCTTCAGCAATCACTGTTTCCTCGGGATCTAATTCCACCTCTACTACCTGCATATCATCACCAATAATTTCATAATCAATTTCGTGGCTTAACATTTATATCTCCTCTTTTCTCTTATTGGACTAAATCAGAAATTTCAGCTGGAGTAATTAAACGATCATCATAAGATATTATAAGCTCATCTTCTGTAAACTCTACTTCATCAACTACTCCTGTATAAGCAATAACTCTATCTATTAACTCATCAGCCTCACATTCCAGCTCATTTAAACTAATTCTATATTCAACAGTATATTTTCTATTGTGTTCACTTTTTTCCTTTAAGATTTTCTCTAAATCTTCTTCATTTATTTGCTGACTACTGCAGTTACCGTGAGATCCCTGATCTTTATGAGATCCACAGCCGCAGTTTCCACAATTTTTAGACATTGTTTCCCTCCTTATCCTAATTTTATAATTTATACTCACTGCAATTTATTATTTTAGAAAATTTACTATTCAATTTCTGAAAAGTTTTTGATTCTCTGTTATAATAATATATGAGATTTTAAAGGATTTCAATCAATTTTATTGAAATATATTCAGTAAGTATTATATTTTTATGAGCTGGGAGTGACAGTTATGGATTTAAGTGGTCTAGCACCGATCAGAAAATTAGATATAGGAATGTTAAGACAGGCTTTAAATACAGATAATATTAGCACCGATGAGAGTCAGGCTAAAAGTGAAAGCGCTGAACTTTTGCCGGAAATATTTCGTCTTCTGGCTTCTTTAGAAGATGACAGCCAGAAAATGCTTTTAGATAGCTGGGCTAAAATGGAAATGCCTCTAAATGAGAAAACTGTAGCAAATTTACTGCAGTACCTGGGCAATAATCCTGCTTTGACTGCCGAAGATAAAATGGCTGTGATAAAAGCTTTCGCTTTTTTGGAAAGTAATGGTCTGCCTTTTTCGGAAAAACTGGTAGATGCACTGCGCTCTATTTTTAATAATAATGGTAATTTAAGTTCTACCTTAGAACAATTTATGACTTCTA
Source organism: Halanaerobium saccharolyticum (assembly GCF_003259895.1). Lineage (GTDB taxonomy): Bacteria > Bacillota > Halanaerobiia > Halanaerobiales > Halanaerobiaceae > Halanaerobium > Halanaerobium saccharolyticum_A. Next base: position 123,412 of record NZ_QLME01000007.1, read on the forward strand.
ATAATTCTTTGTCGCAGGAGCAGCTTAACAACCTTCTCTCACAGCTTAATCTGGGAGAACTTAAAAATTCTCTAATAAACATTGATAACTTCAGCCAGCAGACTCAGGGAACGATCAATCAGGAAGCTACTGCTTCTACTGCCAATCTTAATTCTGAAACTATAAATCCAGAGTCTACCGCTGATACTTCTGGCGGCCAGGCCGCAGCTGAGCTTGCTTCTCAATCGGGGTCAGCTCAAACTGAAAATAATAATCTGAATCCCCAAATTCTAAATAACTTTGCTCATTTAGATCAGGAAATAAAAAATTTAATTCTAAATAATTTAAACAGCCTCAGCCAGAATTTTGATAAAAATACGGTTAAGATATTAAATAATTTTTTAGCTAATAATAATATAGAAGGTAGTGCTGAAAAAACAGCACTTTTAAAGGCATTTGCCTTTTTAGAAAATAACCAGCTGCCGCTAACAGAAAGTCTAATTAAAGAAACAGCAGCTAATTTTCAGCAGAATATCAGTCAATTTACAGAAAATTTAAGTGATAAAAATCAAGTGTTGGCTAATTTAAATAATGCAGATTCTCCTCTGATCAGTAATAATGAAGCAGCAGTTAATCTCAACACTTCTGCCGGAGAGATTGCAGAGTCTTTAGCTGCTCAAAGTAAAATTTTCGATCAGATACTTGCTCTTTTTAATAAAAGCGGTGGAGAAAATGAAGAAAAAATTGCAGATAATCTTTTGGGGCAGAAATTAGTTAACTTACAGCAGCAGAGTCAAAATACACCCCTGATGCTGGCTTTAGAAATCCCGGTGAGACTGCCAGACAATAAACTCTCTTCTTTGCTTTTAAAAGTGGAAAAAGAAGAAGGCAGGGGAGCTGAAAACCAGGCAAACAAAAGTGGATATAATATTTCTTTTATCTTAGAATTTGAAAATATTGGTCCTATACAGACTAAGGTTAATGTCAATCAAAAAAGTATTAACACTACCTTTTTTACAGAAAGTGCTATAACAGCAAACTTGATTGAGAGAAATTTTGGCCGACTTCAGTCTGCTCTGCAGGGTAAGGGATTTAATATAAATAGTGTTCGAATTAAAAACTTTGATAATTTGAAAGAGGAAAAAACACAGTTTTTCAATAAAATTATTTTAAGTGAGTTAAATGATCTGGAAGAGGAAGGACAATATAGACATATCGATATTAAAATATAAAATTAAAATTAATCGTTAAAGTATTCGGGAAATGAGGTAATAGCTATGGCAGTTGACAAAAATAATGATAACCCTAAAACAAAAAAAACAGTTGCTCTAAAATATAATCAAAATACTGATCAGGCCCCAAAAATCATTGCCAGCGGCAGGGGAAGCATTGCCGAACAGATAATAAAAAAAGCCAGAGAAGAAAACATCCCGATCAAGGAAGATAAGGATGTTGTTCAGGTTCTGGCTGAGCTTAATATTGGGGATGAAATACCGGAAGAACTATATACAGTGATTGCAGAAATACTTTCCTTCTTTTATGATCTGGAAGATCTCCAGGGTTAAATTTAAATGTTCCTTACTTCATTTTAATTATTTTTTATTTCTAAAATTCCTGCTGGACAATTTTCTACACAGGTATTACAGCGAATACATTTTTCATTATCCAGCTGTCCACTTTCATTCCATTCTAAATATGGATCCAGCTGCATCGGGCAAACTCGGGCACACATCCCACATTCAGGACATAATTCAGTTGATTCTATTGTTAGTTTTGCATCAGTGGATTTATTTACGCCTATGGCTTTACCAGCTTTATAACTTACATGCTGAAGACTGCCCATCGGACAGAACTGGCACCAGGTTCTGGGTGAATAAAAAACTGAAGTTATTCCACCAAAAACGGTTACCATTAGATAACTGGCTACAAAAATAAAACCTAATTTATCTAAAAACGGACCCTGCCCATAAATATTAATTACATTAACCAATCTCCTTCCAATTTGGAAGGAAAAAAACAGAAAAAAAGTAATTCTTAAAAATTTTGATTTAAAAAATTGAGGAATCTTCCTGTTTTTACTGAATTTCAGCAAAACTGCATCAAACAAACTCCCATGCGGACAGATATTACCACACCAGTAGCGGCCTTTTAAAAATGATGTTAAAAATAGTCCAGCTATTATTGGCAGTACAGAAAGTCCTAATTTAGGATACCAGAGCCCTCCAACAGCAACCGTTAAAGTGAAAATCCAGGCATATTTTCTAACTAAGTTAAACGTCCGATTTGTTTCAAGATAATACATTGATTCGATGTCTTCCATTGATAATCCCCCTAGTTTATATATTGTAATATCTAGATATTACAATATAATAATTATTAATTAATGTCAATAACTAGACTAATAGTTCTATAAATTAAAATTTTCAGAAAAAAACAAAGCCAGTTTTTAAAGAACTGGCCTTATTAAATATATTTATTAAAATCAACACAATTTATTTCAGAGCTATATCCGCCTGATACCATTTAATAAACTCTTCTATAAATTCTTCCGGCAGCAGTTCCAGATAAATTGTTAGTTCATCTTCTGCTGCATCGGTATCATATTCTATGATAAATTTGCGTCCGGCAAGCTCATATAAATCCTCATCAATATCTTCAAGTTTACGATAATGAGGTATTTCTACATCCTCTCCCCTTAAAGATCTAAATATAACCCTTTCTATATCTTTTCTATTAACAACTCTTGTCTTTAAATGATCATCACCTTTAAGAACAATTGTCCGATTGGTTAAAATAATTTCTTTATTCCATACTTTATAAGTGCTAATTAATATTGGAAGGGTATCAAAAGTAAATAAAAGCACCCCTGAAAGATACACTAAATAAATTAATAATTTTTGATAAATACCAATACCTGGATAAAAAAACTGAAGTAAAATCCCGGCCAGAAAAATTCCAATCGGGGTATATAATTTTTCTAAAAATTTATATTTATTATATTGATAAATATCTTCCATATTTTCTACCTCCATCTATTTAAGAATTGTATTTTTATAATAACTGTTATATATATTATTCTATAGCAAAAAAAATTATCCTGCCTAAAGTAAAAAAGCTCCCTCAGGAGCCTTAACTACTACTTAATTGAAAAGCCAACATCAAATTCTCCTAACTCAGTATTAAATTTAACCATTAATACCTTATCTGCTTCCGAAGTAATATTTATATTTTTTCCAGTTACGATCTGAGGGGGAGCGATATCACAGAATAAATCCTGTTCAGCCAGGCCAGTTGTGGCTTTACCGCTAATAATGTTACCAAGTTCTCCCATTGCAGAAGTAACAAACTTATCGAGTTCCTTCATTTCCATTCCGGACATAGCCTCCACTACCTTTAAAGCCATATCTTTTGAAAAACTATATACAATAGATCCTTTTATATCTCCTGTCATTCCAATAATTACATTTGCTTCTTTATCAGTTACCAGATCCTCCTGAATTGAAACTTTTCCCTTTTCTGGTTTAACTGAAAGCATAGTTTGAAAAACTGAATCGGTTGCTGCAATTATTGGATTTAAATTTTTTACATCCATTACTTTGTTTCCTCCTCGTTTTCTATTACAGAATTTATGTGTTCTCCTATATCCTGATCGGTTGAAGCAACATGATTAATTAACCAGGTCAAAAGTCGACCACTAAATTCCATAACAAAATCTTCATCAAATTTATTTTCCCGGTATTCCTGCTGAAATTCTGCAACTTCTGCCTTAAATTCCTCATGAATCTGATGATGGTTTTCAAAGCCAGGATAATTATATTTTTTCTGCAGTGCTTCCTCAGCATCGAAATGAGTTGCAACATATTCCCCCATAAAGTTTAAAGTTTTTTCCACTTCTTTTTTCTTCACGGATTCTTCTTTGTCACTTCTTACTGTCTGTATAAAGTTACCGAGACGTTTAAAAAGTTCCTGATGCTGCTTATCAACCAATTCTACTCCAATTTTGTACTCGTCTCTCCAAATCATTTTTTCACTCCTCCATCAAATATGTAAAAAACTAAAGACTATAATACAAATATTCTCTATAACAATAATTATTCCTGCTTTTAATTTAATGTTCTTCAATTAGGAATATTTTGATATAATATTTATTTTAATAGAAAAATAAAAGACCGGATTTAACCGGTCTTAACTCAAGACTGTCTATATTTTATTATAAATTAACATCTTTTTCAAATACAATTATAAAAGACCGGATTTTTCCGACCTTTTTTATCCATTCATATCTATGATTTATTAAATTTAGTGACAGAAGCCAAAACCATAACCTAAATCTTTAAAGTTATAATTTCTGCCCATCATGCCATAGCCAAAATTATTATTTCTGCTGCCAGAAAAGCCTCTGCCCATCATGCCCATACCGTGATCAAAGTAATTATTAAAGCGTCTCTGAGGACGGTCTTCATAATTCCCACGATTTTCTACAATTAAATTAAGCTGTTCTTCGGTTAAAATCGATTCCATTTTTTTCTGATTCTCAATCCTTTTTTCATCCATCTGGATTAAAACTTCTTCTAGATTATCTTCAACTTCTCCGATCTCTGCATTAGTTGCACCCCGGAATTCTAAGTCCCTTAATTCGCGATTTAAATCTCTGAGTTGAGCTCTTAATTCCTCAGTTTCATTATAAAATTCATCCCTTAAATCTGCAATCTCATTAATTTGTTCCTCACTTAATTCTGCTCTATTATAACCAATACCAGAACTTCTCTCACCCATATGATAACGTGATTGGTTGTTTGCTCCCCCTACTCTTGACTGTAAACCATGAGCAAAAATTCCACCTGTAAACACTGTCAATACAAAAGTCAGAACCAAAAAGATAGCTAATATTTTTTTCATATCTCATCCACTCCTTAATAATTTTGCCTTGCTTTTCTTAACCTCTATCTTAATTATAGGAGTTAATTATGAAGGAAATATGAATTTTTAAAACAAATGATGATATTTATTAGAAATAAGAGGACTTCCCTAAATTTTAGCAAAATCTAAGAATTTAAACCTTAAAATAATTAATTAACAGATAACTGATTAATGAAGTTGCAGCACATAAAAAACTTCCCCAGAGAATGTCAATTACAGTTATCATCACCGGCCAGTCTTTAATCGTTGCCAGATTAGTCATATCATAAGTGGAATAGGTGATAAAACCGAAAAATGTACCTGCAAATAAAGCATACTTCCAGCTGGATAATTCTACTGCTCTGTTAATTACAAAAAAGAGTATTCCTGCCACAAAAAACAAATAAAAAATTGCAGCTGCTGTAGCATTATAATTATCTTTGAGTAAAAATCCAAGCTGCTCTCTGTATAAGTTTTTAGCTACTGCCCCCAGCCAGACAAGATCAATAACAAAAAAGACAACAATTGTAATTAAATATGATTTAAGATAGGACATTGATTTCACCTTCTTTTCTCAGTTTACTCAGCTTCTGCTCCATTAATATTTTCTAATTCCCTGACTCTGATACCTGTCATTACATCTGAGCGAGTAATAATTCCTTTAAGTTCATTATCTTCCATGACTAAAAGCCGCCCGATATCTTTTTGAAAAAGAAGTTTAAAGGCTTCATATAATTCATCATCTGCTTTGACACTGTGAATCTCCTGATTCATTATAGCCTGTACGGGGGTATTACTGTACTCATCCTGAGGAATCTTTTGAGCATCTTCCATAGTTACTATCCCCACAACCTTGTCATCCCTGAACACCGGAAATCCAGAGTGTTTGTCATTAAACATTTTTTCTATTAAACGGTGAACACTCATATTTGCCGGTACAGTTTTAACCTCTCTGGTCATTAGATCTTTAACTTTTAGATTAGAAAGAGCAGATTTTATATTACTAAATTGATGTTCCTGAGAAGCACCGATGTAAATAAAGAAAGCAATAAATACTAACAGAAAGTTACCACTAATAAAACCGAAGATTCCAAAAACCCAGGCAAAAACTTTACCAACCCTGGAAGCAATTTCAGTAGCTCTTCTAAAAGAAGTTCTCTGAGCAATCAAAGCTCTTAAAATACGCCCGCCATCTGAAGGGAAAGCCGGCAAAAGATTGAAAATAGCCAGAAAAATATTTAACTGTCCAGTATATACAATTACTAAACGAAGATCCTCTAGAATAAAATTGGGAGCAAAAGTTCCTACAAAATAAGAAATTACACCAATTGCCAGACTGGTTAAAGGTCCACTGGCAGCAATTTTCATCTCATCTTTTGGATCTTTAGAAATTTCTTCGATATTAGCCAGTCCCCCAAATAACATCAGAGTAATATCAGTAGTTTCTACATCCTTTGTTCTGGCTACAAGCGAATGAGCCAGTTCGTGAAGTAAAATACTGATAAAAAGTATAACAGCCATAATAAAACCAAGTAGATAGGGATTTAAAAGCAGCTGCCGCCTGGCAATATCAGTATTCTCAGTCAGATAAATAATGTTGCTGCCAAAAGCCCAGGCAAAAAAAGGCAGGATTATCAATAAACTAACATGTATTTTAACCGGTATGCCGAATAAATGTCCAACTGTAAAAGAACTTTTCATATTTATCACCTCTACTCATAAATTATGGTAATTTAATAAAGTCTTAAAATTGCCTGTAGATAATTAAAATCAGCCTTAAGTACTTTTTCTGCTTCAGTTGAAAGATTTAAATTATTATTTTTGATAAAACTATTAAAATTCAACTCACCTTTTGATTTGTTTTCTATAATTCGGCTCAAATAACTTCTAATCTTTATTAAATCTGTATTTTCAATTTTTCCTGACTCTTTGATAATCTTTAATCTTTTTAAAATAAAATCCTGAATTTCTTTTAATGATTTTTCTTTATCCCGATGTGGAAGTACTGCTGGAGTGGAAAAAACTCCCTGAGCAAGTTCCTGAAAATCTTTTTCTGTTAGATGAGCTGCTGCAAATAAAGAAAGTCCATTCGGATTAATTTGATTTATTTCTTCTATCTGTTGAATTACCTGATCTGAAGTTAGCTTAAACACAGAAATTCCGGCATATAATGGTTTAGAAATTAGCTGACGATCTTCCTTAATCCAGCTGCTCAGCTCAGAAAATAAATTTTCTGTATAGGTCATCGGTAAAACAAAATCTAAATAACCATTTTCAAGCCATAGTGACCAATTCTGTAGTGCCCGGAAGCGAGCTTCTTCCCTGCCTGGAATTACATCTGCCGAAATTAATAGTTCAGGATCAATCTCTTTTAGCTTTTCTGATGTTTCTTTAACCATCTCTGTAATTAAATTTTCTCGATATTTATTCCAAAGAGCAAAATTAGAACTCCCACTTTCAATTTCAAATGGATCCAGATTATATTCTTCTTTAAATTTATCCACAGTTGCCTGATCATAACCAAAACTTCCTCTGTATTCTTCGGGGAAACGAATATAATCTAAATTGATACCATCAAGATCATAGTTTTGAACTAAATAAATATATCTCCGCTGTAAAAAATTCTTTACATCATTACGTGCTGGAGAAAGCCAGCTAGAATTATGGTAACTAACAATCTCTCCCTTTCTATTTTTGTTGGCCCAATCAGGATTTTCTGTTAAAATTCTACCAGGTTTACCACTGGTATTTTCATTAAAGACCCAGACCCAGGGATGTACCTCCATATTTCTCTTTTTAGCTTCTTCTACCAAAATTTCTAAGGGATCACCTTCCCAACTGCTAAAGCGTGGATCCTGAGTAAATAAATTATTATCAGGAATAATTGATAGACCTTTATAAAAAGTTTCTGGAAAAATCACATTAAACTCGGATGCTGCCGCTCTGTCTAAAAAATTTTGAACCCCCGCTCTGCCACCCATTTTTGCATAAGTACCACTGTCAAGCCAAAAGCCTCTCATCTGTGCGGGTTTTGACTCAATAGTCTTTAATTTTATTTGATTTGAACTATTAATGATTTTTTTGGCTAAATCAACCACCTGTTGATCTTCCTTATTCTGATAAGCTTGGAGCTGTTTTTGATATAAATTATTTAATTTTTCCAGTCTAGTTTCAATATCAGATTCCGGAATAATTTTAAATTCTGACTTAGCCTTAAGCAAATTATTGTTTAATTCATTTAAAGATCTTTCGACATCTCTAATCTCCAACAATGATTTACGGTAATTATCAGGCTGATAATAAGCTGCCGTACTTGCCGTACTGATAGAATAAAAAAACATTATTAAAAAAATCAGTAAAATAAATAAGTTTAGTTTTTTAATCATTATTTATCTCCTCTGCTAAAATCTGATTCCACTTTTCTTCCATAATATTTAAAGCCTCACTGGCAGATATTTTACCTGCAAAGGCTCTGGCAAACTGTTCATCCATGACTCTAATCAATCTGTCAGCCTGAGGATGGATTAGGGTTAGATCCTTGTTTCGGGAAAGTTGGGACCGCAAAATCTTCTGGGCCTCGGTTTCTAATGATTTTGTCTGGTCTGTTTTAGTTATTATATCTTTTTTTTCAATATTATTTTCTTTCTCTGAGATAACTGCTGAAGGTAAAACAGAAGCTCTGTCGGAAAATTCAGCCTGGGCCTCAGCAGAAGTAATAAAGTGCGCAAATTCTGCCGCCTCAGTTTTATGGCTGGCTCCTTTAGGAATCACTAGATTCATTAAAGCAGCATTTATTACTCCTTCTTCAGCAGTTGGGATAATAGATAAAGCTGTTACATCTTTTAAATAATCAGACTCATTCCCAATTTCTTTTAAAAATTGAGGTGCAGTCAATAAAATTGCCAGGTCATTTTTTTTATAGCGCTCCAGAGCAATATTAAATCCAGAACTAAGTGTGTCTTTTGGGATTACCCCTTTTTCTGCCAGATTTTGATATCTCTTGATAATTGCCTCTGCTTTTTCTGTATTAAAAGCGGCTTTATTCCGTTGGTCTTCATTTTCAAATAATTTTATTCCAGCTTCTATAAACTCATGTTGGATTTTTATCTGGGGCATTATCGCGTATACACCAGTTGCAGCAGTTATTTTTTCTGCTAAATTGAAAAACTCTTCCCGCGATTTAGGAATATTTTGAGGATTTACTCCTGCTATTTTGAAAATTTCCTGATTAAAAGCCATCAATTTTGAACTTACATACCAGGGAAAAGCAAAAAAATCACCTTTATAATAACCATTTTCCCAGAAAAGAGGATAATAGTACTGACTGAAATCTTTTTCTAAACTTGAAATTGGAAATAATAATTCCTCTTCCAGTAAAGAAGCCATTAATTGGGGAGAAAGATTAACCACTTCTGGTATATTTCCCTCTGCTATCCGATATCGCAGCTGTTGATTAATACTGGAAAAATTAATATCCTCCCAATTGATTTTTATTTCCGGGTTTTCATTCTCAAATTCTTCTATTTTTTTTAAAAAGTAGTCATCAAACTGAGGACTTAAATTAATAGTCCAGAACTCAATTTCCTTTTCTGCCTGAACAGCAGCTGAAAAAAATAAAATTGTTAATAAAAATATTAATAAAATTTTTTTGCTCATTATTAGTTCTCCTTTGTTATACAATCATTATAAGTAAATTAAATGGTAAAAACCCCTCCGCACTTTCAGAGAGGCTCTTACCTGGCAGCAGGGTAAAATTATTAGCTTAATATATAATTAGAGATTTTAGTCACTTTTCCTGCATTAATTATGATTAAGCCGTAAAAACTTTTTGAGCTGATGGTATCAGCTCTATTTCCAGGGGAAAAGCCGGTCCTTTTTCTCCATCAATATCGCAATGTTGTTCCATTTTATCATTTTTTATAGTAATCTTAAAATAACTATCCTGCAGATAAATTAAGTTTTCATTTTTTATTTCTTTTCCGTTAAATAAGTCTGCAGCTGCAGAACTTAGCTTTAAAATATTTCCTGTTTTAACTGCCAGCAGATCAAATAAGCCATCATCAATAGAAGCCAGCCTGGCAATATTTTTAAAACCTCCAGCATCTTTACTGTTAAAAATAAAAAAACCTAAAAAATCACCTTCTATAACTTTTTGAGAGGTCTCAATTTCTAATTCCATTGCTTTAATATTTGGCAGTTCTTTTAAACCCTGCAGATAGTAGGCTACTTTGCCCAGACGATTTTTCATTTCTGTTTCTGTTCCATGAGCTATCTGTGAGATAATACCTCCCACACAGACATTTAAAAAATATCTGTCATTAACTCTCCCAATATCAATTTCTTTGATATTCCAATCTAAAATTCTTTTAACACTATTTTCAATATTTTTAGTCATCCCGAGAAAAGTAGCGAAATCATTAGCAGTTCCAGCTGGAATTATTCCCAGAGGAAGGTCAATATTTTTTTTCTGCAGTAAATCAACTATTTCACTGGCAGAACCATCTCCTCCTGCAATAACTACAGCCTCGAAACTTTGATCAATATTTTCAAGGCCGGCTGCAAAATCACCTGGCTCCATACTTCTATAAATATCTACTTTAAATCCAGCAGACTGAAACTGTTTTAAAAACTTATCTAAATAAGAATTAAAAGATTTATCTCCAGCTGCCGGATTATATATTAATTTTACTTTTTTAGCTTGCATTTAATCAACTCCTATTAAGCAATTATATTATACCATAAATTACTTAAGAAGAAAAAAATCCGGGAAATTGTAGTTTCCCGGATCTGAAAGTTAAATTATTCAATTTCAGCAGAATTGCTGTAGCCTCGTGATTCCCAGTATCCCTCATAATCAGAATTACTTGATATTTCAATTCTCTCAATCCATCTTATCCATTTATAACCATATTTTTGTTCTGCTACTAATTGAAAAGGGAACCCCTGTCTTGGCGGCAACTGCACATCATTTACTTTATCTGCAATTATAATATTGTTTTCCTGAATATAACTGATTGGTAATGAGGTACTGTATCCATCTGGAGCATAAAAGATAAGTGTATTAGCTTCCTCACTAATATTTAATTCATCTAATATTTCAACTAATGGTATCCCCTCCCAGAGAGCCTTAACTGACCAGCCGGTTACACAATTTAAAGTAACTAATTTTTTAATATGATTTTTTTCCTGTAACTCTGAGTAGCTGTATTCTTTATCTTCAGCTACTAGACCATCAATTAGCAGTCGGTATTCATCAATGTCTATTTCCTGAATTCCTTTAATCGAATTTTCTCTGAAATCCTCAATTGCACCCAACTTTTCTCCCTGATATTCATTAATCTCGACTTCCTCAATATTTTCATTTTTAGCTTGAGCATATACAGTCTGAAAAGAAAAAACTAGCATTAAAATCAGTGCCAGAAAAAGTAATAATTTTTTCATGATTTCCCCTCCTTAAATGACTTAAAATATAGTCGTTTGTATAATGTCTAAGGCCCGAAATAACAGGGCTCTCGACATAAATTTTTGGTGACTTCCTCCTTAAGATATGGTATAATATAGTTAG
>NZ_QLME01000008.1 GCF_003259895.1 Halanaerobium saccharolyticum
CCTGGAGAAAGATCTACAACAAAAGAACCAGTGTTGAAAGAACTTTTTCCAGACTAAAAGAGCATTTAAATTTAGAAAACTTAACTGTAATGGGAACTAAAAAAGTTAAAACTCATCTGCTATTAAGTTCTATCAGTTTGATAGCTGCAAGAATTGCAGCCGAGAAAATCAAACTCCAAAATCAAGTTTTAGCTGCTTAAATATCTTTTTAAAACATGATTTTAAGATACCCAAGCTAAGTGCGTCTAAATTTAGCAGTAAATCTATGGTAAATCATTAAAACCTATAATTTCAAGTTAAAAGGCTTATTTTTATGATTCGTAGACAATATTTTTTTGAATTAAACTAAATTAAGCGTATTATGAAATTCGCTTAAATAAAAATCATTTCTGTTATTATAGTATTTAATAGCGGATATAATCTAGAGGAGGTAATTTTTAAATGCCTAAGGTGTTAATTGTGGATGACGCAGCATTTATGAGATTAAACTTAAAAAATATATTAAAAGACGATTTTGAAGTAGCCGGGGAAGCCGAGAATGGGAAGGAAGCAGTAGAATTATATCAGGAATTGAATCCCGATATAGTAACAATGGATATTACAATGCCAGTAATGGATGGTTTAGAAGCAATAAAAGCTATTCAGGATATTGACCCAGATGCTCAGATTGTAGTCTGTAGTGCTATGGGACAGCAAAAAATTGTTATCCAGGCAATTGAGATGGGTGCCAAAGACTTTATTGTTAAACCCTTTAAAAAAGATAGAGTTATGGAGTCCTTAAAGAAATTATTGTAAAGATTTAAAATTCAAAAATCTTTAATTTGTACTATATTTAACATATAGTGCTATAAATATAATATATAGTACAATATTACATATATTTATTTAAATATATTTGAGTAATTGTATTAAATATTAGCAAAATTAGCGAAAGCTAATGACGCAAAGTTATGGGTCTAAGATATTTTGATTATGACTGCCAGACTGCACATTCGAAAATCTATGGTTCCAGACTATAGATTTTTTTGAGTTCAAAGGGGGAATAGATTATGGAAAACTTAGAAATAATAACCAGAGCCCTTAACGGTTCTGCAAGGCGGGGAGAATTGATTGCTAATAATTTAGCTAATATAAGCACCCCCGGTTATAAACGGCAGGATATTGATTTTAAGTCTGCTCTGAAAAAGGAAATGGGATCAGCCAGTTCAATAAGTTTAAAAACTACCCGGAGCAATCATTTACCTTTCAGTAAACAATATGCTTCCGTTCAAACGGAGCAAAATAGTAGAAACTATAGAAATGATGAAAACAGTGTTGATGTAGATGTAGAGATGGCTGAATTAGCCAAAAACAGCATTTATTATAATGTGATGTCAAATCGTGCTGCAGGACATTTCTCCAGCTTGAATCGTGTTATTCAGCAGGGAGGTCAGTAAATTATGTTTAAAGGAATAGATATCAGTGCATCTGGTTTAACAGCACAGCGTTTGCGGATGGATACAATTTCTTCTAATATTTCTAATTCAGAAACAACTCGTGATGAAGATGGCAATACATATCGAAGAAAAGTTCCTATTTTTAGACAAAAATTGGATAGAGAAATGGGAGCGGGTATCGGAAATGGTAGCGGGTCTAATTCAGCAGGAGTTGAAGTTGACGAAATTGCAGAAGATCAGTCTCCATTCCGTCTGGAATATCGCCCTGAACACCCTGATGCAAATGAAGAGGGTTATGTTGAACTGCCCAATGTTAGTGTGATGACAGAAATGGTAAATATGATAGATGCCAGTCGTGCTTATGAAGCAAATATTCAGGCCATTACTAATTATAAGAGTATGGCAAACAGTGCTTTAAATATCAGCACTTAATTAAGGAGTGGAAAGCATGGAAATAAATCCAATTAAATTTCAGAGTGGATTTGAAAACTTTGCAATTGAAAAGGAAAATAAGAACAACCAGACACAGGCTTTTTCCGACTTATTCCGGGAAAAGCTAAATCAGGTTAATGAACTACAAAAAGATTCTCAGGCAATGACAGCCAGTTTTGCTGCTGGTGAAACAGATAATGTACATGATGTAATGATTGCAGCAGAAAAGGCAAAAGTTGCTGTTAATTTAACTACAGCTGTGCAGACAAAGGTAATAGATGCTTATAATGAAATTATGCGTTTGCAGGTATAAGGTTAAGGACAATATTTATCAAAGAGTATTTACGGAAGAGGTATAGTGATGGCCGAAATTTTCGCAAAATACAAAGAAGAATTACAGAATACATGGCAAAAACTAAATAAAAGTGTACAAATTCTAATTATCATTCTCACAATTATTATGGCTGGTGTTTTCGGCTATCTTATTTTTAGAGGAACTTCTAATAGTTATCAACCACTTTTTACTAATTTAACTACAGAGGATACTGCAGCAATTGTGGAAAGATTGGATGAAAACAATGTTGATTATCAGCTTGGAGGTAATGGTAATACAATTTTAGTTCCAGAAAGTGAGATTTATCGATTGAGATTGGATATGGCTTCAGCTGGCCTTCCGGATCAGGGAGTGGTCGGTTTTGAAATTTTTAACAGCAGTGACTTTGGTACCACCGAGTTCGAAAGAAGAGTTAATTATTACAGAGCACTCGGAGGCGAATTAAGCCGTTCAATTCAATCAATTTCTGGTATTGAATTTGCTCGAGTTCAGATTACTCCGCCTGAGGAAAGTCTCTTTTTAGCTGAGGAAAAGTCCGCTACTGCTTCTGTGATGGTTAAGCTGAGAGCTGGCTATAATATGAGCCCGGAGCAGGTTAGTGCTGTCCAAAATTTAGTTGCCAGTGGAGTTCAAGATCTACCTTTAGATGAAGTGACCATTGTTGATACCAGGGGTAACCTGTTATCTCAACCTTCTAACAGGGGTGATAATAACTGGTCTAATCCTCAAAACTTTGCTATGCAGCAGGAATTTGAATCTTCATTAAAAAATGATTTAACTGCACTTTTAACCAAAGTTTTGGGTCCAAATAATTTTGCAGTTCAGGTTAATGCTAATCTCAATTTTGATCAGAGACAGGCAGAAAGCAAAACTTATACTCCGGTTGTTGATGACAGCGGTATTGTCCGCAGCGAAGAAATCAACACTGAGACTCAGGAGAATGGAGTAACTGGAGGAGCACCTGGTGTTGATGCAAATATTCCTCAATACCAGGGGGCTGGTGCTGCAGAAGCAAGCAGTTATGAACGGGAAAATACAGTTACTAATTACGAAATAAATGAAAGAATAGAACAGCATGTATATGCACCGGGAGAGGTAGAACGTTTATCTGTTTCAGTAATGATTGATCAGAATACTGAGGAAGAAACAATTGATCAGATCAGAAATGCTGTCGGAGCAGCAATTGGTTATAATGAAGACAGAGGCGATGTTTTAAATATTAGCTCTATTGCTTTTGATGATTCTTTAGAAACTGCAGCTCAGGAAGCTATGCAGGCTCAGCAGGCAGCAGAAAGGCGTCAGATGTATATTTATGGTGGTCTTATTTTGTTAGTCTTAATTTTAACTTCCGCTTTAATCATCTACTTATATCGCAAAAAACCTGCAGCAGATAGAGGCAGCAGTGTTAATGTAGCGGTCGAAGAAGATGAAGAAGAAATGGATTTATTTGAACCGGATGCAGATCAGAAAAAAAGAGCTAAACTTAAAAATGAACTTGAAAATGTTATTCATTCCGATCCAGAAAATGCAGCTAAATTAATTCGCAGTTGGTTAGTTGATGAATAAATGTCGAAGGGGTTTTAGTTATGAGAGATGAATTATCAGGTAAAGAAAAAGCAGCTATTTTGTTAATTTCACTTGGACCAGATGTCTCATCAGATGTATTTAAACATTTAGATGATGAAGAGGTAGAGAAATTAACTTTAGAAATTGCCAATCAAAATAAAATTGATCCTGAAATGAAAAGAAAAATTCAGGAAGAATTTCTGCAGCTGCAGAAAGCAAATGATTATATTAATTCCGGTGGAATAAACTATGCCAAAAAAATACTGGAAAAATCTTTTGGTAAAGACAAGACACGAAGTATTATTAATCGTTTAACCGCCACTCTGCAGGTTCGACCCTTTGACTCTATCCGCAAATCAGATCCGACCCAACTCCTGAATTTCATTCAGGGAGAACATCCCCAGACAATCGCTCTGATTCTTGCGTATATTGATGCAACTCAAGCTTCTCAGGTTTTATCCTCACTTTCTCCAGATATCCAGAGTGAAGTAGCTAAAAGAATAGCTGTTATGGATAGAACCTCTCCAGAAATAATTAAAGAGGTTGAATCTGTGCTGGAAAAGAAACTTTCTTCAGTTGCTGCCAATGAATATGCCAGTGCTGGTGGAGTTCAGGCTATTGTTGATGTTTTAAATCAGGTAGATCGAGGTACGGAAAAAAATATTCTTGATAAGCTGGAAGAAGATGACCCAGAATTAGTTGAAGAAATTAAAAAGAGAATGTTTGTCTTTGAGGATATTGTGCTTCTGTCTGATAGAGCAGTGCAGCTTGTACTGCGTCAGGTTGAAACCCATGATCTGGCATTAGCATTAAAAACAGCCAGTGATGAAGTTGAAAATATTATAACTGGTAATATGTCCCAGCGAGCTGCAGAAATGTTGGAAGAAGATATGGAATTTATGGGACCTGTAAGAATTAGAGAAGTAGAAGATGCACAGCAGCGAATTGTTAATGTGATTAGAGAGTTAGAAGAAAGCGGAGAAATTGTCATCGCCAGAGGCGGGGAGAGTGAAGTAATTGTCTAAAGTTATTAAGGCATCCAAGGTTACAGGGGAATATAAAATAAATCAAAAGCCTAAGACTCTTTCTTTTAAGGACAATGATTCGCAGGGTGATTCTAATTTAACTAATAATAAAAAAGTGAAAAAACAGCAGCAGGTTATTGGTAAAGCTGAACAGGAAGCAGAGGAAATTATTAAAAATGCAGAAGCAGAGGCAAAAAAAATAATTGAAAATGCGAAAAAAGAAAAAGAAGATATTTTGGCTAACAAGGATCAAATATATAATGAGATTAAATCTGACGCTAAAGCTGAAGGTTTAGAAAATGCTGAGGCAGAAATAGATCGCTTAAAAAAGGAATTAGCTTCTCTTATTTCCGGTTTTGAAGAAGAATTCAGCCGGGAAAAAGATAGAATTAGAACAGATATTATTGAACTGGCTGTTAAAATTGCAAGTATAGTGATCGATGTTAAATTAGAGACTGAACATGAGATGATTAACAATATTATTTCTGATATGTTGAGTAAAATAGATGATAACCATCGGGATATTGTGGTTAGAGTAAATCCCCAACTGTTACCGTATATTGAGGAAAATCGTTTTTATGAACATATAAATCAGAAAAATATCGAATTTGTTTCAGACCCTGAACTAAAAAAAGGGGACTGTATAGTGGAAACCAGTCTTGGTGGTAAAGAAGGAAGCCTGGAGCACAAACTTGATCAAATTAAAACTGAGTTATTAAAAGAGGTAGAACAGCATGATTAATCTGGATATGTCAAAATTAGAAGATAAGCTTAAAGATATTAATATGACGCGAAACTTTGGCCATATTAATCGTGTAATCGGACTTGTAATTGAGTCAATTGGACCTCAGGCTTCACTGGGAGAACTCTGTTTAATCAAAGGGGATCACGAAGACATTAAAGCAGAAGTAGTTGGCTTTGATGATAATAAAGTTTTGATGATGCCGATTGGTGAGATGGAAGGGATCAAACCTGGGGCCAGAGTAGTAGCAACTGATCAGAAATTAAAGGTTAAAGTAGGTAGAGAGCTGCTTGGTAAAATAATTGACGGCAGTGGAAATGTGATTAGTGATGATAATCTCTCTGGTTTAAATGAAGTTCCTGTCACTCGCAAGCCCCCCAATCCATTAACTCGAGAAAGAATTAAAGAACCATTATCTTTAGGGGTCCGCTGTATTGATGGCTTTTTAACCTGTGGTAAGGGCCAGCGCCTGGGTATTTTTGCCGGTAGTGGTGTTGGTAAATCAACTTTGCTAGGTATGGCTGCCCGAAATACTAATGCTGATATTAATGTAATTGGTCTGGTTGGTGAGCGTGGACGTGAGGTTAGAGATTTTATAGAAAAAGATCTGGGTCCAGAAGGTTTAGAACGCTCAATTGTGGTAGTTGCTACCTCTGATCAACCAGCACTGTTAAGAGTTAAAGCGGCTAATATAGCAACAGCAATTGCTGAATATTTTAGAGATCAGGGTGAAGATGTACTGCTGATGATGGACTCTGTTACCCGGGTCGCGATGGCTTTAAGAGAAGTTGGACTTGCTATTGGCGAGCCCCCGGCAACAAGAGGTTATCCACCTTCTGTATTTGCTGAACTACCGAAGTTATTAGAAAGAACCGGAACAAATGATCTGGGTTCTATCACTGCCTTATACACTGTCCTGGTCGAGGGTGATGATTTTAATGAACCTGTTTCTGATACTGTTCGTGGTATTTTAGATGGACATATTTCTCTATCCAGAGAGCTGGCAGAATCCAGCCATTATCCTGCAGTTGATGTTTTAAGCAGTGTCAGCAGAATTATGGAGGATATAGTGAGTGAGGAACACAGTCAGGCGGCAGCCAGACTGCAGAAATTAATTGCAACCTATAATCAATCTGAGGATTTAATTAATATTGGTGCCTATGAGAAAGGTTCTAATCCAGAGGTTGATAAAGCAATAGATAAGATTGATGAAATAAATGATTTTTTAACTCAGGGAATTAACGAAGAAGCCAATTATGAGGACACTGTCCAGCAGTTAATCAAAATAGCTAATAATTAGTCTAAGTAATAAAGGTGGCTGAAATATGAAGGGATATAAATTTAAGTTTGAAAAAATCTTAAATTTAAGAAACAGACAGGAAGAACAGGAAGAAGACAAATATTTATTTTTAAAAAAAGAGTTAAATGATATTAAAAATAAGATTAAAGCTATAAAATCTGAAAAAGAAGATGTTTTTGAACAGCTGCGGGATCAGGAAAATGATCTTACTTTAAATATCAGCCTCAGACGATATTTAAAGAATTTGAAAGCTAAAGAAGCAGCTGCCCAGAAGGAAAAAGATAAAAAAGAGGAAGAAATAGCTGAACAGCTCGAAGTTTTAATGGAGAAGAAAAAAGAAAGAAAAACTATGGAAAAATTAAAAGAGCGAGAAATTGAAGAGTTTGTAAAAGAATATTTAGAAGATGAACAAAAAGAACTTGATGAATTGGGCAGACATTATTCTATGGGTGGTCGATTAACTTGATAAAAAAGATTTTATTTTTTTTAGCATTATTTTTAATATTATTTGCAATGTTATCCTGGTCTTTTGATGCGCTGGGAATAATTGATATAAAAACAACGGTAAGTAATCTAGCTAACAGCACACCAGTGGTTCAAGATTATATAATTGTCCGGCAGGAGTTAGATTCTTTAGAGGAAGAAAATGCTTCCCTGAGGAATACTATAACTGAAAAAGATAGTCGGATAGCAGATCTGGAAGCTCAAATAGAAGATTTAAATGAGGAACTCGCTCAGAGGGATAATGCAATTGCTGATTTAGAATCAGATTATGAAGCCCTAAATACAGAGGATCAGAACCGAGAAGCAAGATTGGAGAAGATCGCAAATATTTATCGTCGGATGGAGCCAGAAGCTGCAGCAGCTGTAATTCAGGAATTAGAAAATAATCTAGCTGTTGAAGTTTTAAGTAGACTAAACGATGAACAGGCGGCTTTAATTTTAGAGTCTATGCCCCAGCAGCAGGCTGCACAATTTATCAGTCAGCTGGGTTTAGAATAAATAATGGATATATTTCCTTATCCAGCGTTATTAAGTTGGATGATTAATAATCAAAGAAAGGAGGTGAATAAATGACAGAAGCGTTATTAAACAATATTCTTCAGGCAGGCAAGAATGATTTTTCGCCAGCTAAAAGGAAGCAGGCACCTCAGAACAGCAGCAGGAGTTTTTCTGAAACAATGCAGGAGATCAATCAGCGTCGCCAAAGCAGTGAAAAAACTGATTCAAAACGTGATGACTCAATTAAAGCTAAGTCTTCATCGCCCAGTGATCAGGAATTTCTAAGTAAATTAAGAAAAATTCTAAGTAAAAATAACAAAGAAGTTCCAGCAGAATTACTGGCTCTGCTCCAGGGTGGCAGTTTGAGCAGTCAGCAGAAAGCTATGTTAGAACAGCTGATGCTTAACCTGAAAAATAATAATCTGGATGTTTCAGATCTCAAATTACTACTTGCAAAAAATAGCGATAATCAAACTACAGTTAATTCTAAGGAGATTCAGTTCTTTGATCAGGAAAAAATAAGTAAAGAGTCTAAGACTATTAATCCTGACCAGCTGGAAAAACTGGCTTCATTATTAGAAACTGGAGACCAGGAGTTAACTGCACTAGAGAGTTCTAAATTGAAATCAGAACTTGATCAACTTGCTAAAATGCTGATCAACTCAAATTCTGGCAAGCTTGAAAATCCAGAAGTTAAGCTGCAGCAGATTTTAGGTACTGATAATCTAGCTGAAAAGTTAACAGAACTAGCTTCTACTTTAAAGAAAAGTGATCTTAGTTTAGAAGATTTAACTGAAGTTTCTGAGCAAAAAGATTTAAAACTTCCCTTATTATCTCAGACACTTGCTTCTGAAAGCTTAAACTTTAGTCAATTAGGAGAAACTCTCAGTCTGGAAGATAATTCATCACTCTTTGCAGAGCTTAGTGCTCAATTAAAAGAAATGATGACTGAAGAAAACAATAAAGTGGCTAATCAGGAAACACCAACTAATGTTGACTTTAGTGATACTAATATTTTCAGCTTAAACAGTGATTCTACTCTAGAACTTAATTTTGGAGGCGGAGAATTAGAGAGTAAAAATCAAAATAACTTTTTTGATTTAAATAATTCTAATCTCTTATTTAATTTTGATCTGGATAATCAAAGTCCAGCTAATAATTTAAATATTGAAAACTTCAGTCTCAATAGTGAGAATACTACTAATTTAGCTGAAAATGCTGAGTTGAGATCTCAGGTTGTAGAACAGTTTAGAGGAGAATATACTCCGGAAACGAAAGAAATGCAGATTCAATTAAAACCAGAATCACTCGGCAAAATTGATATCAGTCTTGCCTATGATAATGAGAAACTAACAGGAAAAATGTTGGTTGAAAGTGAACTTGTGAGAGCTCAACTGGAAAACAGCCTTAAAGGCTTAAAATCCGATCTGCTTAAACAGGGTATTAATATAGAGCAGTTTAAAATTGAAACTGCCAAAAATGCACCCCAGCAGGTTGAAAAACAGAACAATTTTGCTTTCGAGGATCAAGATGCTGCTTTTAGTGATGGAGAAACCGGTCAAAATCAGGAATATGAACAGCGACAGTTTTTTCAGGGTCAGTACTATGTTCAAAGAAATAGTGGTAATTCAAAACTCGATGGTGAAAATGCAATTATGAGACAGCAGGAAATATTAAGTAGAGCAGCTTTTTCTAACGAAAAGCTTAATCTGCTTGCATAAAGGAGGTAGTTAAATGTCAGATATTACGGGTGTAGCAGCATCACAAAGCACTCAATATGAACAGGAAACACAGCGGCAAAGTCTTGACGGCAATAATGGTTTAGGTCAGGATGCATTTTTTAAGCTATTAATTACTCAGCTTCAAAATCAGGATCCGCTAAACCCAATGGAAGATAGACAGTTTATATCTCAGATGGCAGAATTTAGTTCACTTGAGAAAACTGAAAAACTCTATACTTTATTAGAAGACAAATTAAGTTCCAACCAGGTGATTGATAACAGTAATTTAATTGGAAGAGAAATCACAGCTAATGTTGAAGGTATTGAACTTAAAGGGATTGTGGAAGCTGTTAAATCTTCTAATGACAAAGTATTAGCAGTACTGGATACTGGATCAGAGATTGAGATTAATAATATTACTCAGGTTAAGAATGTTGAAGCTTAAAGTTAAAAGAGGTGTTAAATATGGATAATAGACTACAAATAAATCAGCCAATACAGCCTCTTCGTAAAACACAACAGCAGAATAAGCCGGCTCAGGAAAATAAAAAGTCTGATTCTCCTTCTTTTAAGGATATACTGGGAGAAAAGATAAAGGGAAAAGCAAAATTGTCATTTTCCAAACATGCACAGAAAAGAATTGACTCTCGTTCTATTCCAGTTTCTAAAGCTGAAATTGATAAGCTAAACAGTGGAGTAGAAAAAGCTAGAGACAAAGGTGCAAGAGATTCTCTGGTAATGGTTAATAATGTGGCTTATATTGTTAGTGTGGAAAACAACACAGTCGTTACAGCTGTAGATGAGGATAGTATGGACGATAATGTATTTACCAATATTGATAGTGCTGTGTTTATGAAATAAGGATCTTTATCAAGCAATTAAATAATTGAAAAAAGTAAAATAGAAGCAAAATAAAGAATATGAGCAAGACTTTAAGCTGAAAAATTATAAAATTTAGCTTAAAATCGGATATGAGCTGGACCTTTTTCAGGAAGCTCTGTTCTGCTGTCGATAACAGTGGGGCTCCGATAAATACTGAAGGAGGAAAAATTATATGTTAAGATCGATGTATGCCGGTGTGTCAGGTTTGAACTCACACCAGCAGATGATGGATGTAACAGGTAACAATATTTCTAATGTTAATACAATTGGATTTAAAAGCAGCCGTGTTACTTTTAAGGAAATGTTAAGTCAGACTATTCAGGGTGCTTCTGCACCACAGGATAATCGTGCTGGTACTAACCCACAGCAGGTTGGACTTGGGGTTGGAGTAGGAAGTATTGATAGTGATATGTCTTCCGGTAACCTGCAGTCAACTGGAAAAACATCTGATGTTGCAATTCAGGGAGATGGTTTCTTTGTCTTGAGAGATGGCAATAATCAGGTATATTCTCGAGCAGGGAACCTAAACTTTGATGAGCAGGGAAGGCTATATTCATCCAGTACTGGAATGTTAGTTCAGGGTTGGATGGCAGATGCTAATGGTGACTATGGTGATTTTAATGCCCAGACAATTGATGATATTACCTTAAAACAGGAAATTAACGCTCAGGAAACTGACAGTGTCCGTTTTGGTAAAAATCTTGATGCTGATGCTATGAATACCCTGGAAATACTTGAGCAGAGTTTAGAATTGAGTGCAGGTGGCAATTCTGATACTCTTGAATTTTCACTAACCCCTGTGGAAGGTCAGCATAATGTCTGGGATTTTACACTTTCTGGTGCAGAAACAACTACTGATATTGCTGGTTCAGGCTCAAATAAAATTTCTGGAACTTTAATTACAGATAATGACGGTGAAGTAGTAACTTTTGAAACTAGTAGTAGTACAGACTTAACTTCTGGTTTTAATGTTGATTTAGATGGTTCATCAGTTACTATGGATGCATTAGTAGACTCTTCGGGTAGTTCAATTACAAATATCAATGATGGTTTTTTGATTGCTCAAAATGGGGATACAACTAAAAATGCTAATTTAACTTTTGATCAAACAGCGGTCAGAAACATTGCTGTTGATGTTTTTGATAGTCAGGGAGCAAAACACACTGTTAACCTGGAACTAGAAAAAACTGACAACAATGAATGGACAATTAATGAAAATGAAGTGGAAATTAACGGTAGTACTGTGGCTGGAGTTTTAGGTGGAAGTGACCATCCAATTTCTTTTGATAGTAATGGTAATATCGATGGTGGAGAAACTGTAGACCTTACTTTTACACCCCCAGGACCAGGAACTGCGCAGACAGTGGAACTTGATTTTAGCTCTGTAACTCAGTTTGCTGGTGACATGACCGCTAACTTCTCAAATGTTAATGGTTATGCCTCTGGTGCTTTAGAATCTTTCTCCTTTACAGAAACTGGTGATGTGGTTGGTTCTTACAGTAATGGTTTAACTCAAACTCTGGCTAAGCTGGGTTTAGCAAACTTTTCTAACCCTGCCGGTTTAACCAGACAGGAAGGTGTTTTCCAGACTTCAAGTAACTCCGGCGATCCAGAATTAGGTGCTGCGGCTCAGGGTGGATTTGGTTCCTTGGCTCCAGCGACCTTAGAAATGTCCAATGCTAATCTTTCACAGGAGTTTACAAATATGATTACAGCTCAGAGAGGTTTCCAGGCAAGTTCAAAGTTGATCACAACCTCAGATGAGATGCTACAGGAATTAGTTAATCTAAAAAGATAACTTGAATTAAACTGTCAGGCTGAAGTCTATTTTAGATTTCGGCCTGATAGATAATAATGGTTTTTAATAAGGAAGTGTATGATGATTAAATTGACCAGGACAAGTGGAAAAGAATTTGTATTAAATGCTGACTTGATAGTAGAGGTGCAGGAAACTCCTGACACCGTCATTACTCTGACTAATGGCAAGAAACTGCTTGTCAAAGATACAGCAGATGATATAATTAATAAAGTAGTTAACTTTAGACAGGAAATAATGGCTGGAATTTCTAGAACAGGGGAGAGATCTTAAATGGATTTAGCGACAATAGTTGGATTAGTAGCAGGAGCAATAATATTTTCACTGGTAGCTATACTGGGTGGTAATGTAGTAATCTTTGTTAGTATGCAGTCTGCCCTGGTAGTTCTCGGTGGTACCCTGGCCGGTGTAATGATCAGTTATACTTTCCAAGATTTAAAAAACATACCCAATCTTTTAAGAGTTTCACTACAGAATGACAACATGGAATCAGAACATGTAATCGAAAATTTAGTTAATTTTGCCGAAAAAGCGAGAAGAGAAGGGCTTTTAGCTCTGGAGGATGACGCAGCAGAGATGGATGATGAGTTTTTACAAAAAGGTATTCAGCTGGTTGTTGACGGTACAGACCCAGAATTGGTTAAAAATATTCTGGAAACTAAACTTACTTTTTTAGCAGAGAGACACGCTAAAGGTAGAGGTATTTTTGCAACAATGGGCCAGCTGGCACCTGCCTTTGGAATGATTGGTACTTTAATTGGATTGGTCCAGATGTTAAGTCAGCTTGATGATCCAAATCAGCTTGGTTCAGGGATGGCTGTAGCATTGATTACAACTTTATATGGTGCTCTGCTTGCAAACTGGATATTTATACCGCTTGCTAAAAACTTAGAAACTCAGAGTAATCATGAAATCCATGTTAAAGAAGTTATTATCGAAGGGATTCTTTCAATACAGGCCGGTGAAAACCCGAGAATTGTAAGAGAAAAACTACATGCTTTCCTTTCAGAAGAAGAGAAAGAGGTAGTAGAAGCCAGAATCAACGAAACCGGAGAGGTGGGTGCTGTAGAAAATGCCTCGTAAAAATAGAAACAATAACGGTGGAGGCGATGATGGAGGCGGTTCTCCTGCCTGGATGACCACCTTTGGTGACATGATGACCTTACTCTTAGTGTTTTTTGTGCTGCTTTATTCTTTTTCTTCAATGGATGTAGTAAAATTTCAGGGTTTTATTTCAGCCCTGCAGAGTCAGCTAGGTATTTTAGATAGTGGTAAAACCATTACTGAAAACCCAAATATTGATGCAGGAACATTGGGCCAGGATTATGCCCAGGCACCGCAAAATATTCAGCAGATCATGAGAGAACTGAATAATTATATAGAAAGAAATAATTTGGGAGATCGAGTTAATGTTGAAAATAAAAGAAAAGGCCTGGTAGTCAGTCTGACTGGGGAAATATTGTATGAACAGGGTAGGGCTGAGATAAGGGAACAGGGGATAGATGTGCTGGCTATGATTTCTGATATTTTAATAGATATTCCCAATGATATAATGATTGAGGGACATACAGATGATGTTCCAATTAGAACTAATGAATTTCCTTCTAACTGGGAATTATCAACTGCAAGAGCTGTAAATGTAATAAAATTTTTGATTGAAGAAAGAAATTTTGAACCAGCAAGGCTTTCAGCTGCTGGTTATTCAGAATATAGGCCCGTTGCAGATAATGATAATGCAGAAGGAAGAGCAGAAAACCGAAGGATCGAAGTAGTGGTATTAAATTCTCAGTATACAATAAACAATGGATCTAATGCTGAAACAGTAAATAATAATGCGGCAGATGAAGTAAATATAAATAGTCAGGTTAATACCGAAAATGGTGGCAGCACTGATAATACTGAGGAAGGAGGAAATATAGATGGCTGAAGACGGACAGATGAATTATAAGATGCTGGCCTTAATTGTAGTTTTAGTGATTATTATAACTGGGGTGGCAAGTTTTACATTTTTCACATATTTTTCAGTTTCCAGTGATGAAGAAAATAACGAAAATGAGATTACCAGTGTAGAAGATATTAGACCAACCTATAATGCTGGGGATTACACTGTTAATATTTCCAATAATAATCAAATTAATTTTGTTAGAGCCAGTATAGTTTTTGAACTTGAAAATGCCGAACTGGCAGAAGAACTGGATAAAAGATCATCACAGATTAGAGATCGAGTTATCTCAACTTTAAGAGCACAGAACGAAGAGATATTAGAAGAACCAGGTGCAGATACAATAAAAGGAATTGTTCAGGAAAAAATAAATGAATTATTAATTTCAGGCGAAATTACAAATGTCTGGTTTACAGAACTGGTTGTACAATAGGGAGGACAAAAGATGGCTGATGTACTAAACCAAAACGAAATAGACTCTCTGCTCTCTGCAATCAGTGATGGTAGTCTTGATGTAGAGGAAGCTAAAGAACAATCAGAGGAAAAACAGATCAAAGATTATGATTTTAGAAGACCTGATAAGCTTTCTAAAGAGCAGATGCGTACTTTACAGATGATACACGAAAATTTATCTAGATTATTTACAACCACTTTATCTACTAAACTTCGCAGTATGGTTAATTTCGAAGTAGCCTCAATTGAACAGCTTTCATATTCTGAGTTTATTCACTCCTTACCTGAGCCAACAATTATTGGAATCAGTAATTTGGAACCTCTGGAAGGACAATTTATTTTTGAGATTAATCCAGAAATCGGCTTTGCAGTGATAGATCGCCTCTTTGGAGGTTTTGGTAATCCGATTGATGAGGTTCGTTCATTTACAGATATTGAACAGGTAGTAATCAAAAGAGTTATGAACTGGCTTTTAGAAGGTTTTAGTGAGGCCTGGGAAAATATTTCAGATTTAAAACCAAAGCTGCTTGAACTAGAATCAAATCCTCAATTTACCCAGATTGTTCCTGATAGTGATATGACAATAATTATTACTCTTTCAGCGCGAATTGGTGGTAGTGAAGGGTTGATGAACATCTGCTTACCATATATTATGTTGGAGCCAATTGTAAGTAATTTGAATGCTCAATACTGGTTTTCAAGCACAAGAGAAAAACAGACTCCAGAACATATAGCAAAATTGCGTAAAAGATTAAATGAGGCTCTGGTTGAAGTTGATGCAGTTTTAGGCAGTACAGAAATCACAGTAGAAGATTTTCTTTATCTTCAATCCGGAGATGTAATTCGTCTTGATAAAAAAGTTGAAGAAAATGCTGAACTTAAAATTGGCAGCAGAAGAAAATACGAAGCAGTTGTAGGTAATAAAAACAAACATAAAGCAATACAAATAATTGGTGTAGCGGAAAACTTGTTAGAGGAGAGTGAAGACGATGACGAATGATGGTAACTTTTTATCACAGGACGAAATAGACGCATTGATGAATGATGAGGATGAAGAATCTGTAGCGGAAACTGAAGCTGCTGAGAATGGAGCAGATTTTTCTGATTTAAGTTCAGAAGAAATTGATGTTATTGGAGAAGTAAATAATATTGCTATGGGCTCTTCAGCTACAGCGCTCTCCACATTACTTGACGAAAAAGTAGATATTACAACTCCGGAAGTTGAAGTTCAGACTTTCAAGCAGTTAATTGAAGAATATGATCGTCCCTGTGTATTGGTTAAGGTAGAATATGTAGAGGGAATTGAAGGTTTAAGTTTACTTGTTATTGATACAGAAGATGCTGCAGTAATTGCGGATTTAATGATGGGGGGAGATGGTCTGGAAGGAATGGACCAGGAAATGTTAAATGAAATTTCCATTAGTGCTGTTGGAGAAGCCATGAACCAAATGATGGGAGCTGCTTCTACAGCAATGTCCAATATTTTAGATGTACTGGTAAATATTTCTCCTCCTACAGCAGAATATATTGATCTGGATGATGTGATTGAAGAAGGTAGAGATTGGTTTGATCCGAAAGAGAAAATTGTTGTTACTTCCTTTAAGTTAAAGGTTGGAGATGTAATTGACAGCAGCTTTAAACAGATTTCGTCCTATAAATTTGTCAAAAATTTGGCTGAATCACTTTTAGGCGGCAATACAGGTTTAATGGATAATACAATAGATGAAGCGGAAATTGAGGAAGAGGTAAAAGAGGAAGTTGATACTTCTGTTAAAGAGGAATATCAGGAGGAGACTGCAGCAGGACCAAAGAAATCTGCAGCTTCAAATACAGCTCCGGCTTCTTCCCGGGATTCTCAGTCCAGTTCCAGACAGCAGGCCCCCCAGCAGCGCCGACAGCCTCAAAACAGAAATATTGAGCGGGAAGAGAAAGTGGATGTCCAGTCAGCACAGTTCCCTGAGTTTGACGAGGCTTCTACTCAACCGCTGCCAAACAATATGGAATTAATCAAAGATGTTCCCCTGGAAGTTACAGTCCGCCTTGGTAAAACGGTCATGAAAATCAGAGATATTCTGGATCTGGGAGATGGCTCAATCATAGAGCTGGATAAACTTGCCGGTGAACCTGTAGATTTACTGGTTAATGGTAAGCTGGTAGCTAAGGGAGAAGTTGTTGTTATTGATGAGAACTTTGGTTTTAGAGTCAAGGATATTATTAGTCCCGTTGAACGTTTAAGTAAGATATAGGCTGGTGATATAATGGATTATTTATGGGAAACATTTAAAATAACATTTTATCTTGTTTTAGTAATTGGTTTTATTCTGGCTATTTATTATTTGCTAAAAAATAGATTTAATTTAAATAATTCCCGACAGATGGAAATTATTGATACGATGAGGCTTGCCAATGGAGAAACAATTTATCTGGTCAAGGTTTTTGATGAAATTGTAATGCTTGGCGGCAGCAAAGAAGAACTGAATTATCTTCGAAGCTGGCCTCTGGATGAAATTGATTTAAATTCCAGGGAATTAGAAAAAAATAAAAATAAAACTGATTTCAAGGAAAAATTGAAAAGTCTTATAGCTAAAGACAATAATTCTAACAGCAGTGATCCGGATGCTTAAGAAATTATTTTTACTGATTTTTATCGGGTTTCTATTATTTAGTGTAACTCTTTCAGCTTCTGCTCAGGAATTTAATCTTCCTAACGTTTCTTTTGAAATTGGAGGTGGAGATGCTGAAAATCAGGGTGACGATCTGGTAATGTCACTGCAGATTTTAATGCTTTTAACAATTCTGTCTTTAGCTCCAGCAATCATAATTCTCTTTACCTCGTTTACCAGGATTATAATTGTTTTTTCCATTTTAAAAAGAGCTCTTGCCCTAAATAATATGCCGCCTAATCAGGTTTTAATAGGAATTGCAATCTTTTTGACGATTTTTATTATGGCACCAGTCTGGCAGGGAGTCAATCAGGATGCCCTGCAGCCTTATTTAGCAGAAGAAATATCTTTAGAGGAAGCATATCAAAATACTATTAGTCCAGTCAGAGAATTTATGTTCAATCAGGTTGATGAGCGTTCTTTAGCTTTATTTACTAATATAGCTGAGATTGAACGACCGGAGACCCGGGAAGATTTACCCACCTTTGTTTTGATACCTGCTTTTTTAATTAATGAAATTAAAATTGCCTTTCAGATAGGGTTTTTATTATACATACCATTTTTGATGATTGATATGATTGTGGCCAGTATTTTAATGTCAATGGGAATGATGATGTTACCACCGGTAATTATTTCTTTACCGTTTAAAATCCTGCTGTTTGTGCTGGCTGATGGATGGCACATCTTAATTGGTTCACTTGTAGAAACTTTTATGTAATGAATTTATACAGCTTAAAATATATGAGCTGTGAGCTTTAATAATTTAGGAGTTGAAAATAATGGGAGAAGCAGTAGTCCTTGATGTTGGACGCCAGGCGTTATTTATAGTTATTATAGTTGTGCTGCCTGTTTTAGGTGCCGGTCTGATTACAGGACTTTTGGTTGCCATTTTTCAGGCTACAACTCAGATTCAGGAGCAGACCTTAGCTTTTGTGCCGAAAATATTTGCTGTGCTGGGTTCAATAGCATTTTTTGGCCCCTGGATTATGACAACAGTGGTAGAATTTGTACAGGAACTTTTGCGGACAATCCCAACCTATGTGGGTTAGGGGCTGACAAAAATTGATAGAAAATTTAATGATTAATGAATATATATATTTATTTTTCCTTATTTTTAGCCGCTATCTTGGGATGATGCTCTTAACTCCGGTTTTTAGCAGTCAAGTAATTTTATATCAGGTTAAAGTTCTGGTTGCACTGACTTTAGCTGTCTTAACATTCCCTCTGGTTTCGGGAATGTATCCTCCAGTGTCTCCGGACAATAATTTACTGGTAATTGTTGAGATTATTAGTGAAGCCAGCATTGGCCTTTTTATGGGACTTACTGTTTTTTTAGTTTTTTCAGCAGTACAACTTGGTGGACAAATAATTGATATGCGGATGGGTTTTAGAATAGCAAATGTAGTTGACCCTTTTAGTGGGGCGAATTCTCCAGTTATTGGTCAGCTAAATAATATATTTGTGACTTTGCTTTTTCTGGCTTTAAATGGTCATCTTTATTTAGTCAGGCATTTATATGAGTCCTTTGAGATCATACCACCGGGTAGAGTTAATTTTTCTTCTCAACTCTGGCAGTATTTTTTTAGAAGAAGCGCTGATATGTTTGTTCTGGGTGTTAAAATTGCGCTGCCGATTGCAGGTGCAATCTTTTTTATAGATATTATACTTGCTTTTTTGGCAAGGTCTGTACCCCAGATGAATCTTTTTGTGATTGGGCTGCCAATTAAAATTATGGCCGGCTTGATTCTATTATTCGTCTTAATGCCGGTTTTAAATAATTACTATTCGGAAATAATAATGAATGTAATTAATGAAATACCAGCTCTTTTTCGGCTGATTGCACCTTAATCAATTTTTATAATTTTAATTAACAGTATTTGGAGAATACTTTTAGCTTAGTTTGAATAAAAGGAGTAAAATTTATGGCAGATGGTGGAACTGGAGAAAAAACTGAACAACCCACGGCGAAACGGAAAAGAGAAGCTAAAGAAGAAGGTAATGTAGCCAAGGGGAAAGAAATTGGTCAGGCTGTTACTTTACTGGCAAGTTTTATGTTTCTTTATTTTTTGATGCAGCAGATATTCCTGGGGCTTTTAGATCAAATCCAGTATTATTTTAAAAATTTAATTATAGAGCCATTTACAATTAATATGAGTTTTAATATTTTGTATGATGCTTTTTATGGTGTTGTTGAAGCAATTTATCCGATTATGATTGTGACAGCATTTGCGGGTATCCTGGTTAATTTTTTGCAAATCGGGGCACTTTTTACTACCAAACCACTGGTTCCTGATCTAAAAAAAGTTGATCCGATCAAAGGGGCCAAAAATATCTTTTCCCTTAAAGGTGTTGTGGAATTATTAAAATCTTTATTTAAATTGGCCATGATTGCAGCCATTGCTTATCGATTTTTAATGGGCAATCTTGAAATATTCGAAAAAAGTATTCATCAGGGTTTAAATGAATCATTAATTGCTATTGCTGGCTTAATATCCAGAATGGCCTTTGCGATAATTGCTGCTTTAATTGTGCTGGGAGTATTAGATTTACTCTATCAGCGCTGGCAGCATAATAAGGATCTCAAAATGTCTAAGTATGAAGTTAAACAGGAAAGAAAAGAGATGGAAGGAGATCCCATGATTCAGCAGCAGCGGAAACAGAGACAGCGTGAGATGAGTATGAACAGAATGATGTCTTCTGTTAAAGATGCAGATGTTGTAATCACTAACCCGACCCATATTGCTGTGGCTTTAGAATATGACTTAGATGAAATGGAAGCTCCGGTAATTGTGGCCAAGGGTGAGGACTTTATTGCCCAGAAAATCAAAGAGAAGGCAAGAGAAGCAGAGGTTGAAATAATAGAAAATAAACCTCTTGCTCGTTCGTTGAATAAAATGGCTGAAATTGGAGACCAGGTTCCGGTAGAACTTTATCAGGCAGTTGCTGAAATACTCGCAAAAATATTTCAAAATAGAAATTAATAAGATTACTGCATTAATTGCTGTTTTTGGTTTTAATTTTACCTGATTGTTGATATAATAGTTATGTATTATATGTAGATTTTTGTTTTAAGTGATGGAGGTTAATTTTATTAGTGGATAATAGTGCAGCTTTTACAAATATAACAAAAAATATGGATATTGTTTTTGCCTTAATGGTAGTTGGAATTATAGTAATGTTTATTATTCCACTTCCTACTATGCTTTTAGATATGCTGCTGGCTGCAAATATAACCTTCTCAATGGTTGTTATTCTGGTGAGCATTTATACAACTGAACCGCTTGATCTTTCAGTTTTCCCCTCCCTTTTACTTTTTGCAACTTTATTCAGGTTGGGACTAAATGTTTCTACAACCAGACTGATTTTAGGTCAGGGATATGCTGGAGAAATCATTTTAAGTTTCGGTGATTTTGTTGTCGGAGGTAACTATGTTGTTGGTCTGATTATCTTTTTAATCCTGGTAATTATTCAGCTCGTTGTAATTACCAAAGGTGCAGAAAGAGTTGCCGAAGTAGCAGCCCGTTTTACTCTGGATGCTATGCCCGGTAAACAAATGAGTATCGATGCTGACTTAAATGCCGGTATTATTGATGAACATGAAGCAAAAAGAGAAAGAGAAAAAATTCGTCAGGAAGCAGATTTTTATGGAGCAATGGATGGTGCCAGTAAGTTTGTCAAAGGTGATGCTATTGCAGGTATTATTATCACTTTTATTAATATTATTGCCGGTCTGGTAATTGGTATGCTGCAGCAGAATATGGGCTTTGCTCAGGCTGCCGAAACTTATATATTATTAACTGTTGGTGATGGTCTGGTATCTCAAATCCCGGCCCTGTTAATATCTACAGCGACCGGTATGGTTGTGACCAGAGCCGCCTCTGACAATAACATGGGTAATGAAATGACAGAACAGCTTTTAAAACAGCCAAAAGCTTTATTTATAGCTGCTGCTGTTTTAATGATTCTTGGTTTTGTACCTGGTTTACCAACTCTTCCATTTTTAGTGCTGGCAGTATTTATTGCTACCATGGGTTATTTAATTATTAGAACTGCTGAGATTGAAACTCCCAGGGAAAAAGCTAAACAGAAAAAACCGGAGTTAAGCTCGGAAGAAAAACAGGAAATGAAAGAACGGGAAATCAAGCAGCTAATTAAGGTTGATAAATTAGAGATTGAAGTAGGATATAATTTAATTTCTCTGGTCCTTCCCGAGCAGGGTGGAGATTTTTTAGATAGAGTGGCCAATATTAGAAAACAGATTGCTATGGATTTAGGAATTATTTTACCACCGGTCCGGATTGTAGATAATTTACAGCTGCAGCCCAACACCTATAAAATCAAATTACAGGGAGTTGAGATCAGCGAATATCAGCTTTTTGCTGATAAGTATCTGGCGATGGATCCCGGTGATACTTTTGAAGATATTGAGGGGATAGATACAGAGGAACCGGCTTTTGGAACTCCAGCCATCTGGATTGAAGCTGAACAGCGAGAAAGAGCTGAAATGGCTAACTACACTGTTGTAGATCCGGGTTCAGTAATGGCAACTCATTTAACTGAAATTATCAAGTCTCATGCTTACGAATTACTGGGCAGAGAAGAAGTTAAGAAATTAATTGATAATGTTAAAGAGGAAAATCAGGCAGTTGTAGATGAATTAATTCCGGACTTAATGAATTTAGGAGAAATTCAAAAGATATTACAGAATTTATTATGGGAGAATATTCCAATCAAAAACTTAGTCTTAATTTTAGAAACTCTTGCTGATCATGCAGGTCGAACCAAAGATCAGACAATATTAACTGAATATGTTCGTCAGGGATTATCCAGACAGATCAGCAATCAGTTTACCGATGAAGCTAATAACTTAAATGTCTTTACTATAGATCCACAGAAGGAAGAAAAACTTGCAAATTCCCTGGAACAATCAGATCAGGGGAATTATCTATCACTACAGCCAGCTGAAGCTCAAAATTTAATTAATAATATTGTGCAGCAGGCTAAACAGTTATTAGAGCAGGGTAAAGAACCAATATTATTAACTTCACCAATGATCAGAAGACCAATTAAAGAGATGGTACACCGTACTTTCTCCGATCTGACAGTACTCTCTTTTAATGAACTGGAATCTGATGTTGAACTACAGGTTCAGGGGGTTGTAAAGTAAATGAAAGTAAAAAAATATACAGGTGAAACAATGCAGGATGTAATTTTTCAGGTAAAAGCAGATTTAGGACCAGAAGCTGTTATTGTAAATAAGCGGAAGTTTAAAAAGGGAGGACTTTTTGGTTTTTTTGGCAGAGAAATGTTTGAGGTAGTAGCTGCTTTAGAAGCTAAAAGCGGCAGCTCAAATACTGAACCCTCAGACAATAAGGGTGAACAGGTAGATGATGTTGTAGAAATCTCAAATTACGGCCGAAATTCAAAAAAAGTTGATAGAACAAAGATCCAGAAAACAGCCAGTAAGGATCCTGAAAATAAAAATGCAATCAAAGAATTTATAACTGATTTAAAAACTGCTGCCGATTCTGCTGAAGAAAAAGTTGAAGAAAAAGTTGAAGAAAAAGCTGAAGAAAAAAAGGACAGCCAGGACCAGCTGGATAAAAAAAATATAAAGGCTGATTTTAGCGAAAAATTAACTGAAGAGCAAAGTAATCAACAGAGATATAATTATCAGCCTCAAGAAAACCAGCAGCAGAACAGGAACAAACAGAATTTTAATAAAAACAATAAGATCCAGGGACAGCAGAGTGAAAATGAAG
Organism: Halanaerobium saccharolyticum; assembly: GCF_003259895.1. Lineage (GTDB taxonomy): Bacteria > Bacillota > Halanaerobiia > Halanaerobiales > Halanaerobiaceae > Halanaerobium > Halanaerobium saccharolyticum_A. Next base: position 23,077 of record NZ_QLME01000008.1, read on the forward strand.
AAAGAAAATTAACAGCTGCTCAGAAATTTCAAAATAAATTTCAAAATAAAACTTCTAACGGCAGTAATCAAAATAAAAAGTTAAATAATAGCAATCAATTATATAATTATCTACTGGATCAGGGAGTAGACAGCAGAAATGTAAATCTTTTTTTAAAACAGATGGACGCTCAAATTGATACAGGTGATGATGCTGATTTTGAAAATCAATTAAAAGAATTTTTAGGCTTCTATTTTTCAGATAATGGTGAAATAAAACTTACTTCAGATCAAAAAATTATTTCATTTATTGGTCCAACTGGTGTTGGTAAAACCACAACTATGGCAAAGATTGCAGCTCATTTTGCAGTTGATAAAAATAAAAATGTTGGCTTGATTACAGCAGACACTTATAGAATTGCTGCAGTGGAACAGCTGCAGACTTACAGTAAAATTATCGATATTCCTTTTGCAGTCTGTTACAGCAGTTCCAGACTGGAAGAAATGATTCGAGGCCAGTTTAGAAACTGTGATTTGATTTTAATTGATACACCAGGCAGCAGCTGGAAGGATCAGCTGCAGCTGGGGAGATTAAAAGGGTATGTAGATCACAGTTTTGTGGATGAAGTTCATCTGCTGTTGAGTTTAAACACAAAGAGCAGTGATTTAAGGAGTATCGTCTCTAAATTCTCCGAACTGGAGCCGGACAGTGCTCTGCTGACCAAACTGGATGAGACCAGCAGTTATGGGGATATCATTAATATTAAAGAAAATTATAATTTGCCGCTTTCTTATCTAACTTTTGGCCAGGATGTTCCCGAAGATCTTGAAGCAGCCACAGCTGATCAGATTTACAAATATTTATTTGGTGATTTTTATGCGTAGTCAGGCGGCAAAGCTTAAAGAAATAATGCAGCAGAAAAGGGAAGAAAAAGGAACTCCAGAATTTAATGCTTCTTCTACCAGAACCATAGCAATTGCAAGTGGTAAAGGTGGAGTTGGTAAATCAACCTTTACTGTTAACTTTGCCTATAATCTACGCAAACTGAACAAAGAAGTGCTGATTATTGACAGTGATATAGGGATGGCCAATCTTGATATTATGCTGGGAGTACAGCCCAATTACGACATGGGGCATCTTCTGCGTGGGGAATGCAGTCTGGATGATGCAGTGATCGAAGGCCCGGCGGGAATTAAACTTCTAAGTGGGATTACCGGGGATGACAGTTTTATTGATATCCAGAATGATGCTATGCAGAAATTAATTGAGCTTGGTGATCAGATAGAAAAAAATTACGATTATCTATTGATTGACCTGGGAGCCGGTGCAGCAAAGAGTATTGTGAATACTATACTGGCTGCAGAAGAGTTGATTTTATTATTAACCACAGAACCAACTTCAGTTATGGATAGTTACAGTCTGATTAAGATTTTGGCAAATCATGAGTATCATAAATCTATTAAGCTGGTTATAAATCAGACAGAAGACGAAAAAGGCGCAGCGAAGACAGCAAAACGAATAATTAAAACTGTAAAAAATTATCTGGATTTAGATTTAACTTTAGTTGGGAGTATCGCCCATGACCGTAAAATTAGTGCTGCTTTACGAAAACAAAAGCCCTATGCAGAAATCTTTTCAAATCGAAAAGCAGCAAGAGATTTTGAAAAAGTAGCCAGAAAAATAGCTGGAGAAGAAAAGGAACAGCAGGCAAGTGGTGTAAAAAGTTATTTTCACAAAATGGTTGGTTTTTTTAATAAACATGTTAAATAGTTGATGGAGTTGAGAATATGAAGCAGTTAGAAATAAACCAAAAAGTCGAAATTGAGGTTTTAACAGGCACCTATCAGGGAAACTATTTGAGCAAAGTTGCTGATTTTGTGGAAGCAGGAGTTATTATTACCGGTCTTTATCGGGAAGGATCACCACTTCCAATTAGACTTAATCAGCTGGTTAATGTTTATTATACTACTGATCGGGCGGCCTATAAATTTGAATCAAAAATTTTGAAAAGAACCAATAAGCCGATACCATTACTGTTAATTGAGGAGTCTGATTCAGTGACCCGGATTCAGCGGCGTGATTATTTCAGGCTGGATGTTACCGGTACAGTTGATGTCTATAAAATGATTGAGGATAAAAATTATCCTAAAAAGCTTGCTGAAGCTCGTCTGCAGGATATAAGTGGCGGCGGAATTGGGATTCAGTTAAAAAAGAAATTTGAAAAAGGGGAAGAAATATTAATTAATTTAAAGAACATTTTAAAACCAAAAGAATTTATTAAATCAAAGATAGTAAGAATCGACAGGGAAAATAATGAACTCTATAATTATGGAGTTGAATTTTTGAAAATAGAAGAAGAGCAGCGAGAAGAAATTATTCAGTGGATTTTTGCCTATCAGAGAAAAAGCAGAAAAAAAGGTTTGAGATAGATGTTAGTAAATTCACTTATTATGGGGTTAATTACATATACAGCTGCAGTGGTTTATAATTTACTGGTCCGGAAAAGCCTGGAAACTGTATTCTATTTAGGTTTAAGATTTCTTATCTATACAACTTTAATGGCTTTATTTATTCAATTAAGCTTTTATCTTATTAAAAATTACAATTCCGAATCTGACCAGGAAGAAGCAGACGATTCTGAGGAAGAAATTACTGATTTATCGCCAGAAGCAGAAGAAAATACAGAGACCTCAGAGTTCGAAAATCAGGAGTTTGAAGAATCTGCAGTTGATAATGAATTTGAAAGTGAAGGATTTTCAGCACTTAATACAGAGGATTTTGATTATCAGCAAAGCAACAATTAATATATACTTACTAAAGGAAGATTATTATGGCTGTAGATAAATCACTATGGAAAAACTACAAAGTTAATGATAATCAACAGGCCAGAGAGGAAATTATTTTAAAACATCTGGGACTGGTAAGATATGCTGTGGGAAGAATAATTATCATGCTTCCAGATCATATTGAGGCTGAAGATTTAGAAAGTTATGGGATTATAGGTTTGATTGAGGCTCTGGAGAAGTTTGATTATCAAAGAGGAGTTGAATTTTCTACTTTTGCCTTACCCAGGATTAAGGGAGAAATTTATGATTATTTAAGAAGCAAAGACTGGCTGCCTGATAATATGCGCCGGGAACTCAAACTGGTAAAAGAAGAAAGAGAGAATTTTAAAGCTGAAACAGGCAGAGAACCAGATCAATCAAAGCTAGCAGAGCTGGCAGGAATCAAAGAAGATAGATTGAATACTATAGAAAGACACAGTCAGCTGGCTAACTGGATTTCGCTTTCCCATGAATTTGAAGGTGTGGAATTAATGGAATTAATTGCTGCTGACTTAGATCAGGCTGTTGATAAACTAACAGATGAAGAAGCACTAAATTTATTGACCCAAAAGCTTGAGCTGCTTTCGAAAAATGAAAAACTGGTTTTAACTTTATATTACTACGAAGAATTAACTCAGGTCGAAATAGCAGAAGTAATGGAGCTGTCTGCTGCAAGGGTTTCCCAGATTCACAGCCAGGCAATCCGGCGTTTAAGGGGAATGTTAAGTAGATCAAAAGAATATTTTTTCTAATGAGAGGTAGGTAATCAAAGTGATGAAAGAGCAGGTTGATCGAAAAGACAAAAATTGTCTGCTTAAGTTTACTGAAGATGAGGTACTACTAAAGTTAAGGTTAGAAAACAATCCGGATATAATGGAAATAGAGGATTTTCTAAAAAAACATAGCATTATGGAAGCAGATTATGATAAAATAAAAGATAAGCTGACTATTCAGGATCAAAACTGGTTTAAAGTAGCTGAAAATATTAATTTACCTTCAGAGGATGATAAAATAAATATTGAAACTTCCAGTGATGGTTTAAAGGCTGTGCTTGATTTTACTCCCGGCAGAGATGGCAGAGAAGTTACATATGAGGATCTAAAAGAACTTCTGGCTGAAAAAAATATTAGTTATGGTATAAATGAGTCCAGGATAAAAAAAGTATTAAAAAGACGCCAGCCGGTCAGTAAAGAGGTAATAGCTGAAGGAGAAGCCGCTAAACCAGGTGAAGATGGATATTTAATTTACCATTTTGAAGAAAAGGAAAAGAAAGTTGGTACAATGCGGGAAGATGGAACAATGGATTTTCACTCCAAGAATTTAATAAATAATGTTCGTAGGGGTGAAAAAATTGTAACTCTGGTTGATCCAACTGAAGGGGAAGCCGGAATAGATGTTTTTGGTAACGTGATAGAACCTCCAGCTTCAAAAGCAGTTAAACTTCCCAGAGCTAAAAATACTGTCAGTAAAGATGATAGTGTCTATGCTGCTAAAGATGGCCAGATAGTTAGAGACGGCCAGAAAATATCAATTGATCCTGTCTACCAGGTTCGAGGTGATGTAGATCTGGAAGAAGGTAATATTGATTTTGTTGGTAGTGTTAAAATCGGCGGTAATGTGCGAGAAGGTTTTATAGTTAAGGCTTCCGATGATATCGAAATAGGTGGTAATGTTGGAGCTGCAGAAATTGAAAGTGGAGGCAGTGTTTTAATCAAAAAAGGATTTTTAGGCAGAAACAAGGGCAAAATCATTGCTAAAGGTGATGTAAATGCTCGTTTTGTAGAGAATGCCGAGATAAAAGCGAATAATGTCCGCATTCATGAGGCAATTATGCACAGCCACGTAACCGCTAAGGACAGTATTATTGTCAATGGTGGTAAAGGTTTAATTGTTGGAGGGCGGGTAATGGCTCAAAATATAATAGAAGCCAATATGATTGGTTCCAGCCTGGCTACAAAAACATATGTAGAAATTGGTCTTGAACCAGAGTTAAGAAAGAATTTTAAGGCTGCCAAAGATGAGCTGGAAACAGTGGAAGATAACCTTGATAAGGTCAATAAGAGTGTTGATTTATTAAAAGCAATGAAAGAAAAAGGGATAAAATTACCCCCTAATAAAAAAGAAATGTTTACTAAATTAAAGACAACTAAAGATGAGCTTGAAACGAGAAAAGTAGAACTGAAAGAAGAGATTGAAGAGTTAGAAGAACAGCTTACCGCTTCTGATGAAGCAGTTATTAAAGTTAATAATTGTATTTTCCCCGGGGTACAGCTTTTAAGCAGTAAAGATAAAATGATAATCAGAAATAAAATATCAAGATGTGCCTTTACCGAGGTGAATAAAGAATTAAGACAAAAAACTAATGCTTAAGAACAATCAGAAATAAAAGGAGGTGTTAAAATGATTAGAGGTTTATATACAGCTGCTTCCTCGATGGATGTGCTGGAGAAAAAGACAAATATTCGCTCCAATAATCTGGCTAATGTTAATACAAATGGTTTCAAAAAATCAGAAGGTATCACCCGCTCATTTCCAGAAATGCTTTTAAGTCGAATTGAAGCTGGTAAAGTTGATCAGGAAATTGGTGAATTATCAACTGGTGCTTATCTGGAAAATTCTTTTAAAGATATGTCCCAGGGGGCTTTTCAACAAACCGGAAATAGTCTTGATTTTGCGGTTGAGGGAGCAGGCTTTTTTGTAATTGAAACTGAAGCAGGCGAGAGATACAGCCGGGATGGCAATTTTACCATTAATGCTGATTCGGAGCTTGTAACTCAGACTGGAAATCATGTTTTAGATACTGCAGGTGAGCGAATTCAGTTAATCCCTGATCAGGATTTTAGAGTCAGTGCAGATGGACAGATTACTTTTAATAATGGTCTGCAGGGGGCTCAAATTGATCTTGTTAATTTTGAAGATGAGGCAGAACTGGTGCAGGAAGGTGATAATCTCTATGCCGCTCAGGATGGAGCAGCTGTCGTAGAAAGTGAAGCTGGAATAGCTCAGGGGTATTTAGAAGGATCCAATGTTAAAATTGTAGAAGAGATGGCAAAGATGATTAAGACTACCCGTCATTATGAGTCAAATCAAAAGGTGATTAGCAGTATTGATCAATCATTAAACAAAGTGATCAACGAAGTAGGACAGGCGTAAATATTTACTTAAATAGAGCCGGACCTGAAGAAGGAAGCTCTTTACTGCTGTTGACCGAAAGAGACGGCAGTTATTAATTAAGCTAAGTATTTATGATGTCTGCTTCAACAAAATATAATTGAGGTGGAAAAATATGATTAGTGCACTATGGACATCAGCAACAGGAATGAACTCACAGCAGACTAATATTGATGTGATTTCTAACAATCTTGCAAACGTAAATACAAGTGGATTTAAAAAATCAAAAATTAATTTTGCAGATTTAATTTATACCAATATGAGACAGCCCGGCACACCTAATGCTCAGGGAGCAGAAATACCCACAGGGATTGAGATTGGACATGGTTCAAAAGTTAACAGTACTCAAAAAATATTTACTCCGGGAAATATTCAAAATACAGATAGTCCTCTAGATATGCTTATTGAGGGAGATGGTTTTTTTAGAGTTCAGCTGCCTGATGGTAATTTTGCTTATACAAGAGACGGTTCTTTTAAACAGGATAGTAATGGTAATGTAGTTACTTCAGATGGTTATCAGATTGACCCTGGTTTTCAGATTCCTCAGGAGGCAACAGAAATTGCAATTACTTCTGATGGAACAGTAAATGCTATTGTAGATGGCGAAAACCAGCAGTTGGGGCAGATTCAGTTATATCGATTTGCAAATCCAGCCGGTCTTTCCAGTGAAGGACGGAATTTGTATACAGATACAGTTGCTTCTGGACAGGCAATGCAGGGAGTTCCTGGTCAGGAAGGTTTTGGTACAGTTACTCAGGGATTTTTAGAAATGTCTAATGTTAAGGTAGTAGAAGAAATGGTTAATATGATTGCAGCTCAGAGAGCTTATGAGACAAATTCTAAGTCTATCCAGGCTTCAGATGAGATGCTGCAGACTGCAAATCAGTTAAAGAGATAATAAATTATGATTAAAGCAGTAGTAAGAGGTGTAAAATTTTGAAGAAGTTAATCATTATCCTGACAGTTTTAATATTTGGAATTACAACTTTTAGTGCTGCTGCTTTCGAAATCAAAATAAATGAAGAAGTAGAGGTCAGTGCTTTGGAGATTACCCTGGCTGAAATAGCAGAAATTAGAGCTCCGGAGCTTTCTGCTGCAGCGGTAGAAGAGTTAAGAAATTTAAGTTTTAAATCTTCTCCTAATCCCGGCTATCAAAAAAGATTGAGTCGGGTGCTGGTAGAGTTAACTATTCAAAATCTGGGTTATAAAAAAAATCAATTTAAGCTGCAGATGCCGGGAACTGTAATTGTCAGCCGCAAAAGTTCTGTGATCACTGAGGCAGAAATTGCTGCCCAGGTTGAAGATTATCTAAAGTCTAATCTTGATTTTGAGGCAGAACAGCTGATAATTGAAAGCAGGTCTTCTCTTAATCAGGTTGAAATACCAGCTGGAGATTATGAACTGAAGGTTGCCGAAAATCAAAGTTTATCACTTCCAAATACAAATGTAAAGCTGGAAGTTTGGCAGAATGGTGAACAAGTGCGCGGTGTTTTTTATCCGGTTAAAATTAGTCTTTTGCTTGAGATTCTAACTGCAAGCAGGGATTTGAGTATTAATTCCAGGATAAAAAAATCGGATTTTGAAATAAAAGAACAAAAGATTTCTGGTGACCCAGAAAAGTTGATTAAGGATTGGTCAGAGATTGATTTAAATAATGTGCGGCTGTCACGGTCTTTAAAAAAGGGGGATATTTTAAGATCAGATAATTTAAAAGTTCCCTATGTGGTAAAATGGGGTCAGAAATTAAATTTAAGGCTTAGTGTTAATAATATTCATGTTTCTACCTTTGTAGAAGCTAAAGAAAGAGGAAGAATTGGTGAGATGATAACTGTTGAAAATCTAAATAGTGGTTATCAATTCCAGGCTGAAGTGGTTTCACCAACTGAGGTTAAAATGATCTCAGATTAAGTGAGGTGCAAAAAATGAGTTTAAAAAAATTAAAAGTAGCAAGTATAATACTATTAATTGTTTTTATAGCCGTTTCTCCAGCAGCTTCAAAATCGCTCTGGAGTGATAATTCTAAAGATTTATATCAGGATTATCCAGACTATGAAATGGGTGATATTATCACCGTAGTTATTGAAGAAGATGCAAGTGCCATTCAGAGTGCAAATTCGGATGCCAGTCAGAGTAGTGAATACAGTGCTCAGGAGGGTGGAGGTATTTTAGATTTCCTGCCATTTTTCGATTTTAGTTACTCTGATTCGGAAACAGCTGATGGCGCAACCCAGAGAAGTGGAACTCTGGAGGCAGATATCACTACACAGGTTGTTGAGTTAGCAGAAAATGGTAATTTAAAGATTCAGGGTAAAAAAAGAGTGAAAATTAATGGAGAAATCCAGACAATAGTTTTAGAAGGAGTTATTAGACCTCAGGATATTAATTTTGATAATGAGGTTTCTTCTAAAAGAGTTAGTAATGCCAATATAGAATATGAAGGTGAGGGTGTTGTTGGAGATAAGCAGGCCCCGGGAGTTCTAACCAGATTATTCAATTTTATTTTTTAAGCATTTGAAAGAAGGGATAGTTTGTTTAATTTAAAAAATCAAAGAAATTTAGTTATTATATTTATATTTATGATCTCAGTCTTAATTATTTTTAATGCAGCTGCTGCAGCTAATAATCCCGAAGTTGAAATTGGGAATATTACCAGAATTAAAGGCCAGCGTGTAAATCAATTAATTGGTTATGGTATTGTAGTCGGTCTTAATGGTAGTGGAGATTCCAATCGAAGTCAGGCTACAGTCCAGAGTGTTGCTAACATGCTGCAGAATTTTGGGGTTAATGTAACTGACAGTCAGGTTGCAAGTCAGAATATAGCTGCCGTGATGATTACTGCAGAGCTGCCAGCTGTTGCTCATAATGGTGATGAGCTTGATATAACAGTTAGTTCAATTGGTGATGCAGATAGTCTGCAGGGAGGAACACTTCTTTTAACACCACTACAGGCTCCAAATGGACAAATTTATGCTTCTGCCCAGGGACCACTTTCTGTAGGTGGATACAGTGTTGGTGGTGGAGGTAATCAGGAACAACAGAATCATCCCACTGTTGGCAAGATTCCGGGGGGAGCTTTAGTCGAAAAAGAAATTAATTCAAGGCTGGATGATGATAATTTAACATATGTACTGGCCAATCCAAATTTTAGAACTGCAAGTCAGATTGTGTCAACAATTAACAGTAATTTTGGTGATGGTACAGCCCGGGCTGCAGATGCTTCGACGATTAATATTTCAATGCCAGATAACTTTAATTATGGGATGGTCGATTTTATTGCTGAGCTCAACAGCTTAAAGGTTACTCCATCTGTGAAAGCAAGAGTGGTAATTGATGAGAGAACTGGTACTGTAGTTTTCAGTCATAATGTTCATATCTCGACTGTTGCGGTAGCCCATGGAAATCTGTCTGTTAGTATTACAACTGATGAAGAAGTTTCTCAACCACCTCCATTTAGTGAGGGAGAAACAACAGTAACTGAAGATGTTCAAATAGAAGTTGAAGAAGGTCAGGAAAGTAATATGTTAATTGTTAGTCAGGAAAACACTATTGAAGATTTAGTTACAGCTTTAAATGCAATTGGAGCAACCCCGCGGGACATTATTTCGATTATCCAGAAAATTGATGCGGCTGGATCTCTACATGCAGAACTAGAAATACAATAATCATTTTTATAATTACTGCTATTTTAAAAAGAAGGTGAAAATGGTGGAGTTAAACAATAATTATCATCAAATTGCTCAATATCAATTAAATAATCAGCAGCAGCTGCAGGCTCAAAGCAAGGTTAATTCTGCTGCCAAAAATGAAGAAAAATTGGAAGAGGTAGCAGCAGAATTCAGTTCTATATTTATTGAAAAAATGTTTTCAGCCATGAAAAAAACACTCTCAGATGAGAAAATGATTGATGGTGGATATGCAGAAGATGTATTCTCTGATATGCTGTACAGAGAATACAGCCAGATGGCTGGTAAGCAGGGAATGCTGACTGAACTTAATCAGGCTCTGGTTGAGCAGCTGAAAAATTCCTGATTCTGGTTTGATTTATTTCAGATAAATATTTTGACAATTTACAATAACTGATGTATAATATTATACAATTAGAAAAGTTAATGGAGATTAGCTTTTAGATGAGTTGAGATGAGAAATAATTATATGAGGAGAGATGAGTTGAGATGAGAACAAAAGATTTAGCACAGGCGTCTTTGTTGGTGGCAATTGCAATGATTTTGAGGTCTCTGACACCTCCAATATTTTTGGGGATGAAACCTGATTTAACTTTAACAATGATGTTTATTATTTTGATTGTTAAAAGGGATATTAAATTGGGTTTTCTGGTAGCTTTAGCGACAGCAATTTTTACAGCTTTAACTACTACATTTCCGGGTGGACAGATCGCTAATATAGTTGACAAATTACTTACTTTTGTAATTGTTTATAATCTGATATCAGTATTTAATAAGTTTATGCAGAGAAAAACTTTAGCTGGTGTCACCACAGCAGTGGGTACAATTATAAGTGGTAGTATTTTTCTAACTATTGCCTCAATGCTGGTAGATTTACCTGCACCTTTTTCTGCCTTATTTATAAGTGTGGTTTTACCGGCAGCAGTTGTTAATACAATAGCTGCAGTTATTTTATTTAGTGTTGTCGATTTTGCAATTGATGTGGAATATAATCAGGTGGAAAACGAAACACTATAAGCTGAGAACATTTTTTAAGTGAGATGAGATGAGTAAAAACAAAAAGGAGAGATGAGTTGAGATGAGAATTAGTACAAAAGATTTAGCACAGGCGGCTTTGTTGGTAGCGATAGGATTTATTTTACATGCTTTTTTTCCTCCAATTGTAATGGGGATGAAACCTGATTTTGCTTTAGCGATGATGTTTATTTTATTAATCATCAAACAGGATTTTAAATTAGGATTTTTAGTTGCAGTAGCTACTGGGATTTTTACTGCTTTAACTACAGGTTTTCCTGGAGGCCAGGTGGCAAATATGGTAGATAAGCTGTTAACATTTATGATAGTTTATCCCTTAATTCCAATTATAGTTAAACTGCCATCTAGAAGATTATCTACCGGAATTATAACAGCTTTTGGTACAATGTTGAGTGGAGGAATTTTCCTCGGTACAGCTGCTTTATTGGTTGGCTTACCCGGTCCATTTACTGTATTATTTTCTACAGTAGTAATCCCGGCAGCAGTTGTAAACACTATCACAGCAGTTATAGTATTTAGTGTAGTTGATTTTGCAATGGATGTAGAAGTAGAAGGTACTGAAAACGAAGCTGTATAATTGTAATTTTTAACTAACCTCTCAATTTTATGAGGGGTTATTTTTTTTTGTCTTTTTAATCTAATTCTAATCAATTTTAGTTGCATCCTCAACTAAAATATGATATTATTTTTATAGAGATAGTTGAGGATGCAACTAATTTTAGAGAGGTGAAATAATGAGAGTTGATGCTCCGATTGGGAAATGGATCGCTAAGTTGTATAAAAATCATGATCAATATGTGGATAATTTGTTGGAAGATTATAATTTAAATCATAGTGAAGGGAATTTACTAGTTTATTTATATAAAGATGGAGATGGAATTAGTCAAAACAAATTAAAAGAGAATTTAGCAGTAGATAAAGCTACAATTTCCAGAGCTATTTATTCATTAATTGAAAAAGATTATTTAAAGAAAAGAAAATCACCAGAAGATGGTAGAGTTAATTTAATATATCTGAGTGAAAAAGCTGAGGCTGTCAAAGAAGAAATAAATGATATTTATCAGCAGTGGTTTCAAATTTTTATTGATAAAATAGGAGAACAGGAAGCTAAAAGAGTACTGGATAATCTAAAAAAAATGTATGAAATTGTTAAGACTAGAGAGAATTAATGAATATAGTTTATATCTTTTTATAAAGCAGGAGGCGCAGTAATGAGCAGAATATTAAAATATAATAAATTTATAGTAATTATAATTTTTTTAATAACTTTATTTTTTCTTTTTCAATTACCCAAGATAGAAATTAATAACGATATTGAAGTATTTTTACCTGATGATCATCCAACAAAAATGAGCAACAATCAATTGAATGATATTTTTGGAGAAAGTGATAGTATAGTAACGGCAGTTAAATTTAAAAATGGGGAGATATTTACTCCTTCTAATTTAGAACGATTATCTGAGTTGAGTTCTGAATTAGAAAACATATCCAGGGTTGATGAAGTTACTTCATTAACAAATGTCGATTATATTGAAGGTAGTTCTGAAGGAATGATTGTGGAAGAACTTGTGGAAGAATTACCAACAAATATAGAAGAAAGTAGAAAAATTAAAAGCAAAATATTAAACTGGGATTTTTATAATGATAATTTGTACTCTGACGATTTCAAATCAACCCAGGTATTAATTAGTCTAAATGATGGTTTAAATAATGAAGAGAAAGAAAAGGCCTATTATCAAATTAAAGATATAACAAATAATTTTAAAAATAGTAATACAGAAGTTTATTTAGCAGGGGCTACAGCTGTTAATGTTTTAATGGGACACAGCATGATTGAAGATATTAAGTATTTAATCCCTTTTATTATAGGAGTTTTGATTTTAGTACTGTATTTATTTTTTAAAAGAAGTTTAGCGGTTGGTTTAATCTTAATGACAGTAATTGTCAGCAGCATCTGGTCTATTGGTTTAATGGCCTATCTTGGCATTAATTTGACTCTGGTTTCAACAGTGATTCCAGTCCTTTTAATTGCTGTTGGAAGTGCTTATGGAATTCATATACTTAGTCATTATTATGACTATATTAATGAATATCAGGGCGAAATTTCAGTATCTGAACAGAAGGAAGTAGTTGTTAAAACAGTAGATAAAATGGGTAAAGCTGTATTTTTGGCAGCTTTAACCACAGTAGCAGGTTTTGGTTCACTGGCCTCTAGTGAGATTGTACCAATAAAAAGTTTTGGTGTTTTTACAGCTTTTGGAATAGCAGCAGCTTTTATAGTTGCATTGTTTTTGATTCCTTCTTTATTGATTATAATTGCTGATTTTAAAGATAATTTTAAAACTAAAAATACTGAAACTGTAGAGTTTAAATACTTCTTAGAAAAACTGCATAATTTTTATTCAAAAAGAAGAATATCTATTATAATAATTGCTATTTTAATTTTAAGCGCTTCTTTTCTTGGATTTGAAGATATAGTTGTAGATACTCCATTAATTGAAATGTTTAAAGAAGATACAGAAATCAGACAGGCAGATAATTTTATTAATGACAATTTTTCTGGAACTAATATAATGAGAGTTATGGTAGAAGGTGAAAAAATGGGAGATCTAAATCATCCAGATATTCTAACCCGGATGGATGGGTTGCAGCAGCATTTAGTTTCTAATTTTGATGAAGTTGGTAAAGTTTCTTCAATAACAGATTATATTAAAAGAATGAACCAGGTAATGAATTATCCGGAAGAAGAAATCACCGATGCTTCTGCTAATAGTGAAGAAAGTACAGAGAGAATTAATGATAGTTCAGAAACCAGTTCCAGTTTTTATGAAAGTAATAGTGAAAAGAGTACATCAAGTTTTTATGAAGAAGAGGAAAAAGAAACGAGTTCAAGTTTTTATAATGAAGCTGAAAAAAATTCTGAAGATAATAGTTCTAGTTTTTATCAAAGTGAAAATAATACAGAGAATGACTCACAACCCGAGAAAAAACTGCTCGAAGGACCTGATAAAGAGAAAAAGATTTCCGAGTATGAATTTATTCAGCTTTTAAATGCTGCTCTGGCAAGAGCAGAAAAACAAGATTTAAATGCAGAAGAGTTAATAAACTTACTAGAAAAAGAAATGAATTATCAAGCTGCAGCTTATTATGAGATTCCAGCTGATTTAGATAAATATGGGGCAGCAACTAAACAGAATCTACAGAATTTGATTTCACAATATTTATTATTATATTCAGGTAGTGTTGACGATTTAATTAATGATCAGTTAGAACCTGATAAAGCTCAAATGTTAATACAGTTAAATGATCCCAGCAATTTAGTTGCTAAAAAAGTTAGAGCAGAAATTTATGATTATAGTGAAAACTTTCCGGAAAAATATAAACTTACTGTTTCCGGTAATGCAACGATGGCTTTAGAAGCTAATGACTTAATAGTCAGCAGTCAGACGAGAAGCATAATGATTTCATTTATTATAGTCTTTTTAATTGTTGCTATTTCCTTTAAATCAGTTATTGCTGGTCTTTATGGGATCGTACCTCTGGCGTTTTCACTTATTATTAACTTCGGTTTAATGGGTCATCTGGGAATAAGATTGGATGTCGGAACTGCGATGGTTGCCTCTATTGCTATAGGTATTGGAGTGGATTACACAATTCATTTCTTGCATTCTTATCATGCTGAAAGAATGAATGAGGATGATCTTCATTTGGTAACTCAAAGAACTTTAACCACTACAGGTAAAGCTATAATTTTCAATGCTATTTCTGTAGCAGCAGGATTTATGGTTCTTTTATTTTCTAATTTTTACCCATTAATCTATTTAGGTTTACTGATTGCAGTAACAATGCTTACATCATCAATAGCTTCGTTAACGATTTTGCCGTTGTTGTTAAATTTATTTAAACCAAAGTTTATCCGTAAAGAATATTAAAGAAATTAATGTAACTTAAAAAGGAGGAAATTTATAATGAAGAAAAAAAAGAAAATTATTTCAATATGTTTACTAGTTTTATTTATTGTCAGTAGTCTAAATATGACGGTTGCTGCCATTGATGGTCGTGAGGTTATGGAAAGAGTTGATGAGCGTGATACAGGTGATAGTAGACATGCCTTAATGGGTATGGATTTAATTGATTCTGATGGTAATGTGAGACCGAGAGTTTTAGAAGTTTGGTCTCAAAAGGTTGATTTTGAGAGAGATCTGGATCATACTGTCATGGTTTTTCACGAGCCTTCTTCCATTAAAAACACAAGATTTTTACAAAAAGAAAATGATGGTGAAGATGATGATCAATGGATATATTTACCTGATTTAGGCAGAGTGCGTAGGATTTCTGGTGGTCAGGGTGGTGATTCATTTATGGGATCAGATTTTACCTATGATGATATGAAATCCAGAGAAATTGATGACTTTGATTATGAATTATTAGATGAAGAAGAGTTCAATGGTTATGAGTGCTATGTAGTGGAAGCAACTCCAAAAAATCCAGAAGACGAGCAGTATGCAAAAACTATAAGCTGGGTTACTAAAGAGCATTATATTCCAGTAAAAGTTGAAATGTATGATAAAGATAGTGAAGAACTTTATAAAGAAATGAGAGTCGAAAGTGAAGTTAAAAAAATTGATGGTATCTGGACAGTATTTTCAACTTTAATGACAGATTTAGATAGTGGCCATAAAACAAATTTATATGTCAAAAAGCGAGATAATAATTACCTACTGGAGTATAACGTTGATATTAATGATAGAAGATTTACTCAGCAGTTCTTACAAACTGGTAGATAGAAGCTAGACTTACCCGGGGGAGGGGTTTTAGATGCGGAGAAACATTTATAAATCAATAGTCTTATTTGTACTACTTCTGCTTTATTTAACTGTTCCAGTAGCTGCCTTTGATGGTGGTGATTTTTATGAAAGTAAAGCTGAAACTGAAAGTGTAGAAATAAATGGTGAAATTGAACCTCAATTTAGAGTTTTTTCAGACAGTGGAGATATAGAAGAAAATTTAAAAGGAGATCTGGAGTTTGTTTATCCAGGTAATAAGCATGAGTTTAATGTTTTAATTGATTATCAAGTTGGAGCAGTAGAAGAAATTGATTTTAATGAAGTGAATTATAAATATTATGGAGAAAAATATAATTTTACTGTTGGTAAAAATATTGTAATCTGGGGAAAAGGTGATAAAGTTCATGTTCTAGATAATATTAATGCGGAAGATATGAGTGACTTTATAAATCCAGAATATAAAAAGCGTCAAATCGGAGAAGAAATGGTTAAAGTTGATCGCTTTTTTAGAGGTGGTAGTGCTAATTTAGAATTTATTTACACACAAGATTTCACCCCGAATCGTCTGGCAGAAGATCCAGATAGTCCTTTAGGAAACTGGATTATTAATCCATTCTCAGCAGAAATGAATCTATCAGATCTAGAAAGAGCTACTGGTTATAGTCCAGCTGAGATTATTAATAGGGTAAAAGATTCGATACCTGATGAAGATAATCAGTTTGGGTTAAGATTTACTGACAGCCGGGGTGGAACAGATTATGGTTTTAGTTATTATAAGGGTTATTTAAGAGAGCCCAGTTATGATAAGGCAGCACTTGCGTCAGAATTTGAAGCTTTTGAAAATGGTAATACCAGCTTTGACTCTGTTTTAGCAGCAGCTGATCTGCAGTACAATGAAGTTGATGTCTTTGGCTTTGAGCTGGCTCGAGTAATTGCTGATATTAACAGCCGTTTAGAGTTAGCATATTTCAGAACTGATGATACTGAGGGCAGTGATCCAAGAGTTAGAAATAACAAGATCGCCTGGGTAATTGGTGGAGACCGTGATCTTCCTATCAGTAATCTTAATTTAAATCTGCAGTTTACAGGTGAGACAATACTGGATGATGATCAGATAGATCAGAATATAGCTGCAATAAATGGAGAGCAAACTAATATTGATCTGCAGTATGCTGAGGATGGAGATTATACGACAAATAGAGCCGTTTTGAAATTAGAAGATAGTTATCAAAACGAAAAGATTATTCCCCAGCTCACCTGGGTCTATAACTTAAATGAACAGGATTATACTCTGGAAGCAGCAGTTGATTATGAACTAAAACAGGATTTAGTTTTAACATTTTCTCATAAAATCTTTAGAGGTGAGCAGGATACTACTTTTGGTCAATTTGAAGATAATGACTATTCAGCTTTTAGATTAAGTTATAACTTTTAAAGATTAGGATTAAGAAATTAGAGAAAATATAGGGTCAGGCTAAAATTTCTACTTATTCAGAGGAATTTTAGCCTAAGCTCATTTAAGCAGAAAATATTATTAATAAACCAATTTTCAAAATTGTAAAGCAGTTGACATTTTAGTACTCTCTGGGTATAATAGTTTTGTGAACTTTTTACAAATATTTTTAAAAAAGCTGAATAGCAGGAGGTGAACAATAAATGGCTCATGTAATTTCTGATGGTTGTATTATGTGTGGTGCCTGTGCACCAGAATGCCCTGTAGATTGTATCAGTGAAGGAGATACTCAGTATGAAATCGATGCGGACGATTGTATCGATTGTGCAGCTTGTGTATCAGTTTGTCCGGTAGATGTTATTAGCCAGGCATAAGTTTATAAATTTTTGAAAAAACCGGGGGCTTTTCTCCGGTCTTTTTCATTTTAAGAAGTCAAATTTCTAAATTTTAGTAAAAAAAGAAGCTAGAAATCAAGCAGGATTTAATGTTATTTTAGCGAAGTATATTTATATATTAAGAGAAGTGTAATTAATATAAATCAATTAAAGTCTTAAGCGTCATTGTTAGTACATAAATAAGTTTTTATCACTAAATTAAGGAGATGAGCTTTGAATGCAGGAACTTAAAAAAATTGATCCGGAAATAGCAGCTATTATTGCAGAAGAAGAAAAAAGACAGGCTCAAAATATTGAATTAATTGCTTCAGAAAACTTTGTTAGTTCTGCTGTAATGGAGGCTGCTGGTTCAGCCCTGACCAACAAGTATGCAGAAGGTTATCCTCACAAAAGATATTATGGAGGCTGTGAGGTGGTTGATAAGGCAGAAGAACTGGCAATTAAAAGGGCCAAAGAATTATTTGGTGCTGAACATGCTAATGTCCAGCCCCATTCTGGTTCACAGGCAAATCAGGCGGTATATTTTTCTCAGGTACCACAAGGTGGAACCATTCTGGCAATGGACCTAACTCACGGCGGACATCTAACTCACGGCAGCCCGGTTAATATGTCAGGTAAATATTATAATTTTGTTCATTATGGGGTCACAAAAGAAAAAGAAATTATTGACTATGATCAGGTAAGAGCTCTGGCCGAAGAACATCAACCGGATTTGATTGTTGCTGGAGCCAGTGCCTATCCCAGAGTAATCAACTTTAAAACATTTAAAGAGATAGCTGATTCAGTTGGAGCATTGTTTATGGTAGATATGGCACATATTGCAGGTCTGGTAGCTGCTGACTTACATCCAAATCCTGTGGGAGCAGCAGATTTTGTAACCACAACAACTCATAAAACTTTAAGAGGAACTAGAGGCGGTATGATTCTCTGCAAAGAAAAGTATGCCAAAGATATTGATAAGGCTATTTTTCCGGGACTGCAGGGAGGACCGCTGATGCATATTATTGCAGCCAAAGCTGTTTCATTTAAAGAAGCTCTAACAGCTGAATTTATGGAATATCAGCAGCAGATTATTGACAATGCTTATACACTGGCGGAAGAATTGAAAAGTTATGGTATGCGGCTTGTATCTGGTGGAACAGATAATCATATGATGCTTGTTGACTTAAATAATATGGAGATAACCGGTAAAGAAGCAGAGGAAGCTCTAGATAAAGTTGGAATTACAGTTAATAAAAACACAATTCCCTTTGAGACTAAAAGTCCTTTTGTAACCAGTGGAATTAGAATTGGAACTCCAGCTGTTACAACAAGGGGCATGAAAGAAAAAGATATGAAAAAAATTGCTGAGTTTATTTTTGAGGCTTTAAAGAATCTTGATAATGAAACAGCACTTAAAGAAATGAAAAAAGAGGTTTATGCGTTTTCTGCTCAGTTTATGGAATAGATTTGAGATAAGCTAATACTTAATTGGGCCGGGGAAACCCGGCTGTTTTTTTAGAATATAAGAAAAAGGTGATATAATGAATGTTAAAATGATTGTTTTTGATCTGGATGGAACTTTATTGGATGCAGAACATCAGCTTCAGGAAAAAACTATTGCTGCCGTTAAAATGATAAGGGAGAAAGGAATTAGAACCCTGGTGGCAACAGGCAGAATGTACTGTTCTGCTAAACCTCATACCGATAAACTGGAAATTGTAGATCCAATAATAACCTATAATGGTGCTCTAGTAGTTGATCCAAAAAATCAACAGCAGATTTTTCATGCACCTATTCCTTTAGAAATTGCAAAAAAAATCACAAAAATGGTAGTCGAAAATGATTATCATCTGCAGCTGTACATTGATGATCAATTATATGTGGCAGAAGAAAATGAATTTACTGATAGATATGAAGAAATATCGGGAATCAAAGCTAATGCTGTGGGTAATCTTGATCAGTTTTTAAGTGCTGAACCGACAAAAATGTTGATAATTGAAGAGGATAAAACCAAACAGGTTGAAATAAATAATTTTTTAAAAAACAATTTTGCAGATGAGATTGAACTGTCTTCTTCCTATCCATCGTTTATTGAGATTACAAAAAAAGACATGTCTAAGGCAGTACCTATCAAAAAACTGGCAGCAGATTTTAAGATTAAACAGCAGGATATTATGATTTTTGGAGATGGCTTAAATGATCTGACAATGATTGAATGGGCCGGTCAGGGTATTGCAATGCAGAATGCCCATCCGGAACTGCAGGAACATGCTGATGATACAGCCCCCAATCATGATGATCTTGGTATTGCAAGATACTTAAAAAAATATTTTAAACTTGATCTTGACCTGGAAATTTAAAATAGCTGAGAAAAGCTATCAGAATTATGCATTTATAAACTATATATGTTATAATTAAAGTTGGTGGTTGAGCTGAGTATTTGAGGAAAATGGAGGGGTTTATTTGGAAATTTTTTCGATTTTAAAATCTACATTTAAAGATTTCTATGAATATTTGTTTAAACTGGTGCTGCTAAGTGTAGCCTGGTTTGTTATTAGTTCTGTCTTATTGTTTGCGGTTTTTATTGGTTTACAGAGCGGCTGGTATTTAATTATTCTATTACCACTTATTTTTTTAGGACCAGTATTTTTAACTTCACTTTATGGGGCTAATGAGATTTTAGAAGAGGGAAGAGTTGCTTTTAAATCACTTTTTAGCTATTTCAAAAATAATTTTTGGCGTGGATTTTTAGTTTTCTTGATTTCGGTTATTTTATATATTGTTTTTGTAGTAGATTTACGTTTCTTTTTAATCAGAGGACAGGAAAACATCTGGCTTTTAGCATTTGCTTTTTTATTTGCTTATTTATTAATTTATTTTTCAATTTATCAGGCTTATTTGTGGGGGTTGTTGATTATTCAGGGAGATAGATCACTTACAGACATTTTTAAAAATGCTGTTATTCTCAGTCTGGATAATGTAGTCTTCTCACTGCTCTGGTTTCTGTCAATTTTCTTATTAACGGTACTTTTGTTTGTGATCGGTATTGGCCTGCCGGCAGGATTTATCGGAATTATTGGCTTATTAATTATTCAGGGAACTAAAGAAATGCTAGCAAAATATTAAAATACAATCATTTAGAAGTTTATCTGAGAGGGGAATAGTAATGAAGGAATATTATTTAGGGCTGGATCTTGGGGGAACAAAAATTCTCACTGGTCTGGCTGATAGTGAAGGAAAGATTATTACAAGATCTCGTAGAGATACTGAAGCTGAGCTTGGAGAAGATAAAATAATAGAAAATATGATTGCAACTATAGAAGCTGTACTTGAAAAAGCCGATGTTGATCGCGACCAGGTTAGAACTCTGGGGATTGGCAGTCCTGGGCCCCTTGATGCCAAAAAGGGGATCATAATTGAAAATGCTAATTTACCCTGGAAAAATGTACCGTTGGTTGAAAGAATAGAGTCAGCACTGGGAATCAAGACTCTCTTAAAAAATGATGCCAATGCAGCTGCTCTGGGTGAAAAATGGTTTGGAGCCGGTAAAAGTGTTGACAATATGGTTTACATAACTATTTCTACCGGTATTGGTGGAGGTGCAATTATTAATAAAGAACTATTTACTGGAATTAATGATAATGCCTGTGAAGTGGGACACACAGTGATTGACCCCAATGGACCGCTCTGCGGTTGTGGAAATCACGGCTGTCTGGAGGCTTTTTCCTCTGGAACTTCTATTGGTAAGAGAGCAAGAGAAGCTGCTGCAGCAGGACAGAGCAAAGAAATGCTGGAGCTAGCAGATAATATTGTTGAGGATATAGATGCAGTTATCTGTGCTCAGGCTGCCTACCAGGGTGATCAGGTAGCTAAGGAAATTTTTGAGAATGCCGGTTATCACCTCGGGATTGGTCTGGGTAATGTTGTTAATACATTTAATACTGAGATGATAATTCTGGGTGGAGGAGTAATGAAGGCCTCAGATTTATTCTTAGATAAAGCAATTAAAACTATGGAAGATATAGCCCTGGCTGGATCTTTAGAAATGGTAACGGTTAAAGAAGCAGAACTGGGTTCTGATATTGGTTTAATGGGTGCTATAGCTGTAGCAATGGAAGACAGGTTGAAAAAAAATGATTGATGAAGATAAAGTATTAGTTCTAGATATTTTTAACCGCTTTGATCTGGAAATCAAAGCCGGTCGTTCAGGTATTAAAAGAGAGGTTAAAGTTAGTGATATTAAACGACCAGGAATTGAACTGGCCGGTTTCTGGAAGCACTTTGTACCGGAGCGGGTTAATTTAATTGGAAGAACCGAGCTTTCTTTTCTGCGCGGACTTGATGAGCAGATACTGCAGGAGCGGATTGAAGAATATGTTGATTATAATCCGGTCTGCATTATAGTTGCCCGGGGAGAGCATATTCCTGATTATCTGCTGGAGAGAGCAAATCAAAAAGGGATTCCTGTTCTTTCGACAGAAATTTCTACAACCAGATTTAGCAGTATGCTTTTAAACTATCTGGAAGAAAAATTAGCACCTGTTAAGGTTATTCACGGTGTTCTGGTAGATATTTATGGAATAGGAGTCTTAATTAAAGGCCAGAGCGGAATTGGAAAAAGTGAGACAGCTATTGAACTGGTTAAAAGAGGCCACCGCCTGGTTGCTGATGATATAATTGAAATCAAAAAAATAGGTGAGCTTCGTTTGAATGGTACAGCTCCCAATAATTCTCGTTATTTTCTTGAGATGCGCGGAATTGGAATAATTAATGTTAAAACTTTATTTGGGGCGGGAGCAGTAAAACACGAATCTCCAATTAATCTTGCCATTAAATTAGAAAGATGGAAAGATGGAGAAGAATATGAAAGACTTGGTATTGACAGCCGCAAAACAGCAATTATGGATTTAGAAATTGACGAGATTGTAATTCCGGTAAAACCCGGTAGAAATTTAGCTTTAGTATTAGAAGTGGCAGCCATGAATTATAGAATGAAAACAATGGGCTATAATGCTGCAGTTGATTTTACAGAGAATATAATGAATAGATAGATAATGTTTTTAGTAGAGGTGGAAAAATGGCTTTTAAAAAAATAAAAAATAAAAGGCAAAAATTAATAATCCTGTTTATTATCTGTCTTTTCATTTTGCCTGCAGCAGTTAGTGCAGAAAATTATAAAGTGATTTTTAATCACCTTGATGGAATTGGTGATGATTATGGTCCTGGAGATTATGAATATCCTCAGAATCATATCTTCCAGAATAAAGGTCATTTATTTGATTTGAAGGCGATGACTATTTTTGAAGGAGAAAATGAATATAAGATTCGTTTTTCTTTTTCAAATTTAACTGATCCCTGGGGAGCTGAATTTGGATTTTCATTACCTTTAATAGAAATGTATATTGATCATCAAAGTGGGGGTAGTAATCAAATATTTCATGAGGGAGCAAATGTCAGCTTTAAAGAAAATTTCAACTGGAATAAATTCATAAAAATAAGCGGCTGGTGGGTTAGAGTATTTAATCCGAATAGTGAAAAAGAAAATTTAATGAATATTAATGAGTTATCACTTAGTGATCCGGATTCAAATGGAAATCTTAGTTTAAGTCGAAAAGATAATGATCTATTTTTAAAAATACCTAAAAGTGAGATTGATTCGCTGGAAAAGAGTAGAATTGTTGTCATGGTGGGCAGTTTTGATCCTTTTGGTTATGATCATTTTCGTTCTCTATCCAGAACTAAAAGCTACTGGCAGGTATATTCGGAAAATGAGATTTTGGATTCAAAATCTCCCAGACTTCTTGATCTTTTAGTTCCTGGAGGTCAAAGTCAAAAAGAAGTATTAAGTGGTCAATTACCAGAACTGCCGTATCTAAAAGTTGAGAGTGAGCTGCCGGTCAGAGAGCCAACTCTGGTAGATAAGCTGCAGCCTTTAAATAAAATTTCTTTATCAATACTTTTTCTTTACATACTATTTTTAATTTTTGTGATTTATAAATTTAAGTACCATAAATAACTTTGAACTTTTAAAGAGGTGAGATAATGACAGCAGAGCCAATGAAATACGCCAGAGAGATATTAAAAAAAGTATCCCGCAGTTTCGCTCTGACAATTCCTATGCTCGATGACCAGATCAAAGATGAAGTCCTTCTGGCTTATCTCCAGGATAGAATTTTAGATAATTTTGAGGATGAAATTCATCCACCTGATCTTAAACTACAGCAGGAAATGATGGATCGAGTCAGCAGAATATTTTCTCCAGCAGAATATGATCGCAGTTCTGATTTTGCAATTATTAAAGAAAAGAGCAGTTTAATAGAAAAAGATTCACTGCGGGAATTAAATGAAAATATTGATTTGATCTACAGGAGTTATCAGAGTTTTGTTCCTGAAATTCAGGAGATTTCTCATAAATGGCTGCAGGAAATGAATCAGGGAATGCAGAAATATTTAAGCAGAGAAGTAGAAACATTTGCAGAACTGGATGAATACTGTTATTATGTTGCTGGTACAGTCGGAGGATTTTTGACTGAAACTATTATTTATAAATTTGAAATTGAGGCTCAGAATGAAAAAATATTAATGAATAATTTTAACCAGGCAGGTCTGTTTCTGCAGAAAGTTAATTTGATTAGAGATATCAGAGAAGATTTAGAGAGTAGAGATAAGCATTTCTGGCCTTTAAAAGATCTAGGAATTACTGAAAAAGAACTTGCTGATTCCCAATCTGAAGAACAGGCGCTTGCTGCTTTAGAGCAGATGCTGGCAGATTTAAAAACTCACATCCCAGCTTTAAAAAAATATTATCAGGCGCTGCCGGCTGAACTTAAAGGCTATAAAAAGTTTTTTGCTGTTAATAATGCTCTGGGCCTGGCAACCATGGATAAGCTAAAAAACAATTCTGATGTATTTTACGGGAATAAACCGGTCAAAACTTCTAAATTAACTTTTTTAAATATAATGCGGGCTCCGGAAAAATACTTTCTGGATCATATAGATCAATATCAATAATAAATTCAAGAATATAGTTTTTGTTTTAGGAAGGAGAATAATTCCAGATGGATTTTTTACTTATTACGGGCATGTCAGGAGCAGGAAAGTCTCTGGCCTTAAATTATTTTGAAGATAGAGGTTATTTTTGTGTAGATAATTTACCGCCAGCTTTAATTTCAAAGTTTGCAGAATTATGTCTGCAGTCAGATTTAGATAAAATTGCTCTTGTCAGTGATATTAGGGGACGAGAGTTTTTTAATGAACTTTTTGCGGAACTGGAAAAAATAGAAAAAATGAACTTAAATTATAATATTCTTTTTCTGGAAGCTTCAGATGAAGTTTTAATCAGAAGGTATAAGGAGAGTAGAAGGCGCCATCCACTTGATGAAGAAGGTAGAATTCTGGATGCCATTGAGCGAGAAAGAAAATTGTTAGAAGAACTGCGGGGAAGGGCCACTAAAATAATTGATACTGGAGAATTAAAAATTTCAGAACTGCAGGAAGAACTGAATCAATTATTTTTAGCGGAAGCGGATAAGAATTTACTGCATTTAAGTTTAATTTCCTTTGGTTTTAAGTATGGTATTCCCAGAGATGCAGATCTGGTAATGGATGTCCGCTTTTTACCTAACCCTTATTATGTAGAATCTTTAAGAGAAAAAACAGGTAATGATCAGGTAGTTCAGGATTATGTCTTAAAATGGCCGATAACTGATAAATTTTATAAAAAGTTTTTTGATTTAATAGATTTCTTACTGCCGGAATATAAAAAAGAAGGTAAAAGTCATCTATCTGTTGCCATTGGCTGTACTGGTGGTAAGCACCGTTCAGTTACCACAGTCAATAAGCTGGCAGAATTTTTAGCAGACAAAGAATTTAATATTAATCTAGAACATCGAGATATCGAAAAATAAAAGTTTTATTTGAGCATTAAAAAGCAATTATTAAAAGGAAGTGTAATTATGAACCTGCCAAAATGGTTTTTTCCAGGTTTAGGTGTTAAAAGATGGTTTTTGGTAATAATATTTGCCTTTATATTAATTAGTCTGGGAATTACCCCTTTGTTTGGTTTTGATTTGAGTGTTTATGTAGCTAAAAATTTATTAGTTATTTTAAGTAATATTTTTGGAAATCAGGCAGGATTTATTCTCAAATTTACTGCAGTGATAATGATTTTAAGTGGTATTGCTTTAACTTATTATTCATTAATTAAGATCAGATCAGAATTTAATACCCATATTACGCCAAATGGAGAAATACTGGATTTATTATATGAAAAAAGAAGATCTAATCGAGGCCCAGAAATAGTTGCTTTTGGTGGTGGAACAGGTCTTTCTAATCTTTTGCGCGGCCTTAAAACAAATAGTGATAATCTGACAGCAGTCGTCACGGTAGCAGATGATGGTGGTAGTTCGGGACGCCTGAGAGATGAAATGGGTATCTTACCACCTGGTGATATTAGAAACTGTCTGGTAGCTCTTGCTGACAGAGAACCGTTAATGGAAAAATTATTTCAGCACCGCTTTGAATCAGAAGGGGGGCTTGAAGGTCACAGCTTTGGTAATTTATATATTGCAGCAATGACTGAAGTGCTGGGTGATTTTGAAGAAGCTGTTAGAGCCTCCAGCAAAGTTCTGGCAATCAGGGGTAAGGTTTTACCAGCTACTAATGAAGATATCAAGCTGGGAGCAATTTACCATGACCAGGAAGAAAGAATAGGAGAATCTGCTATTCCAGTTTATAATAAGGAGATTAATAGAGTCTTTTTATATCCAGAAAATGCGAGTACTACTCCTGAAGTAAGAGAATCTATAAAAAAAGCAGATGTGATTATTATTGGTCCTGGAAGCCTTTATACCAGTATTTTACCAAATTTGCTGGTAAAAGGGATTGCAGCAGAAATCAAAAAAAGTGAGGCTCTGAAATTATATATTTGTAATGTTATGACCCAGCCAGGAGAAACAGATGGTTATACTGCCGCTGATCATGCTCAGGCAATAATAGACCACTGCGGCAGCGGAGTTTTTGATTACATGATCGTTAATAATCGTCAGGGAACTGCAGAACTACGCCAGAAATATGAGGCTGAAGGGGCTTATTCGGTTCAAATAGATCATCAGCGCTTAGAGGAGCTGGGTGTTAAAATTATTGAAGCAGATCTCTTAAAAAAAGACAGTTATTTGCGACATGATCCCCAGGCACTGGCAGATCTAATATATGATTTGAATAAAAAATACAACTAAAATAGATTAAAAATTTAAAGTAATCATTTAGTTCAAACAACAATTATAGATTTTAAAGGTGATATAAATGTCTTTTACTGATCAGGTCAAAGAAGAATTAACCCATAAAGATAAGTTTGATTATCAGGAACAGCTGGCTGAACTTTCAGCCTTAATTAGAATAGATGGTTCAATCCAGATTTCAAACAAACATCTGGCTGTTAAGGTCACACTTTATCATGGGAATCTGGCCCGCAGAATTTATTCCTTAATTAAAGAGCGTTTTGGCTTTAGTATTGAGATCAGGGTCAGACAGGATAGAAGATTTAATTTAAGCCACAGCTATGATATTATCGTAACACCTCAG
Organism: Halanaerobium saccharolyticum; assembly: GCF_003259895.1. Classification (GTDB taxonomy): domain Bacteria; phylum Bacillota; class Halanaerobiia; order Halanaerobiales; family Halanaerobiaceae; genus Halanaerobium; species Halanaerobium saccharolyticum_A. Next base: position 49,969 of record NZ_QLME01000008.1, read on the forward strand.
CCAGGTGTGAGAGAATTTTTGCTGGAACTCGGGTTTTTAACTCCGGCTAATAATCTGGTTTTTCATATTAAAGAAGAATATTTAGATTCCCGCAAATTATCTCAGGCATATTTACGAGGCTTATTTTTAGGAGGAGGCTCGGTTAACAGTCCTCAGAGCGAATATCATTTAGAATTCCGCTGTGAAAGGGAGAGTGTGGCAGAAGACTTAAAAGTTTTACTGGCTAAATTCGACTTAGAAGCACATCAAACCGAGCATAAAGGTTATCAGGTAATTTATTTTAAGAGCTATGCTGAAGTAGTAAAGGTTTTAAATATAATTGGAGCCCATCAGGCAATGCTTAAAATGGAAAATGATCATATTGTCAAAGAGTTGAAAAATGATGTTAACCGCCGGGTGAATTTTGAGACAGCAAATCTGGAAAAATCAGTTTCAGCAGCTATGGACCAGCTGGAATATATTGATATTATAGAAAGAAAAGAAGGACTGGAAACATTAAGTCCCGGACTGCAGGAAATAGCTGAACTCCGCAGAGCTAATCCGTATGCTTCCTTAAAGGAATTGGGAGAAATTCTGGACCTCAGCAAATCCGGGGTCAATCACCGTTTGCGAAGAATTAAAAAAATTGCTCAAGATTTAACTTGAAATTATTTTAAAAGATGATATAATATTAACTGGAAGTTGAAAAAACAATATCAAAACTTGCTGCTGATTTAAAGATCAGCTTAGTTTTTGGCTGTATCGGGACAATTTTGTTCCATTTGGACAAAAACGTTCCAGCTCGGAGGTTAAACATGAATAAACTGTTTAAAATTCAGCAAAAAATTGTACCGGAAATTGTTAAGACAGCCCAGCAAAGATACAATATTTTACGCGGTATTTATTATAATCAGCCAATTGGCAGAAGAGCCCTGGCCAAAATCTTAGGTCTCAGCGAAAGAACCATCCGCAATGACCTGGAGTTTTTTGAAAAAAATGCTTTGATAACTATTACTCCTGCAGGTACTCAAATAACTAGAATTGGAGAGGAATTTCTGATAGAATTAGATGAGTACATAAAGGAATTAAGAGATATCAGTCATTTAGAAAAAAGACTGGAGAATATTCTGGGGATAGAAAAGGTAAAACTGGTGAATGGGGCTGTTCCAGCCGGAGATTTGAAAGCAGAAATTGGACGTATGGCCTCACAGCTTTTACAGCAGGAGATTAAAAATGGGGATATACTTGCTGTAACAGGAGGGACGACTCTGGCCCAGGTGGCATCTGAGATGAGCTACAGTGCAGAATCTAGAGATGTAACGGTGGTTCCTGGTAGAGGGGGTCTGAGTGAGGATGTCGAAATTCAGGCCAATACAATTGCTGCCAAGATTGCTAAAAAACTTGGGGGCAGCTATCATCTGCTACATATTCCGGACAATATGGCTGAAGAAAATATTTATCACATAACTAAAGAACCGACAATCAAGAGAACTTTAGAAATTTTAAAAAGAGCCAACATTTTAATTCACGGAGTCGGAACTGCTGAAGATATGGCGGGACGCCGGGGAATGGATGAAAAGGAGATAAAGGATCTCATTAATGCAGGAGCAGTTGGTGAAGCCTTTGGTTTTTATTTCAACTCTCAGGGTGAGATAATTTATTCAACGACAAGTGTTGGTTTAAATCTGGATGATCTGCAGACAATTAATAAAGTGATTGTGGTTGCAGGCGGAGAAAATAAAGCGGAGGCAATAATTTCTGCAGTTTCTCCTAAATACCAGGATATTTTAATTACTGATGAAATTACGGCCCGAAAAATTATCTCTTTTAAAGGAGGTGAGGCTGAAGACAGGCTGGCAAACTGAAATCAGCAGGTTATAAACTTTCAAACTTTTTTAAGTCTTTGTTTAATAAATTAAAATTTATATTTGTAAATGATTCACCAATTATAAGGAGGAATTAATAATGAAAAGAGTAGCAATTAATGGTTTTGGAAGAATTGGTAGAGGATATCTACGACTGGTAGAAGGAAGAGATACAGAGGAAATTGAAATCGTTGCAATTAACGATTTAGTAGATGTTGAAAACTTAGCTTACTTACTTAAGTATGATTCTGTACACGGCCGTTTTGATGGTACAGTAGAAGTTAAAGATGGTGATTTAGTAGTTAATGGCAAGAAAATTAAGGTTTCTGCAATTAAAGACCCTAAAGAATTACCATGGGGAGAAAACAACATTGATGTTGTAATCGAGTCCACTGGTGTATTCCGTAAAAAGGCCCAGTTAATGAATCATATTGAAGCTGGTGCGAAAAAAGTTATTTTAACAGTACCTGCTAAAGATGAAATTGATAACACTATTGTACTTGGTGTTAATGATGACGATCTAAGTGATGATGACTTAATCGTATCTAATGCTTCCTGTACAACAAATTGTCTGGCACCTTTAGCTAAGGCTTTAAATGACGAGTTTGGAATTGAAAAAGGTCTAATCACTACTGTTCACGGTTATACTACAAGTCAGGCTATCTTAGATATGCCAGCAGGAAAAACAAGAAGAGGTAGAACAGCTGCTGAAAATATTATTCCTACAACTACTGGTGCTGCTATTGCAACAACAAAAGTACTGCCTGAGCTAGATGGTAAGATTGATGGAATGGCAATTAGAGTTCCAGTACCTAATGGTTCCTGTGTAGACGGAGTATTTACTCTAGAAAAAGATGTAACAGTTGAAGAAGTAAATGCAATGTTTAAAGAAAAAGCGGAAGGTGAAATGAAAGGTGTATTAGGTTATACTGAAGAAGAATTAGTTTCCAGAGATATTATGGGACAATTCGAATCTTCTAAGATTGACGCCCAGTCTACTATGGTTGTTAATGGCAACATGGTTAAAGTTATCTCCTGGTATGACAATGAGTTAAGTTACACAAATAGAGTTGTAGACTTAACATTAAAGCTGTAATTTAAATATAAAATTATTTCAGGGTGGGGCAGACTAATTTACCTGCCCTGAAATTTTCTCAATAAATTTTTTTGCCCTATTTTTAGATATAGATATTTAACTTTAAGCTTATTTTCAAAAAATTAGTAATAGCTAATTAATAACGGAGGTATAAAAAATGAAAAAAACACTTAAAGATATGGACTTTAAAGGAAAGAAAGTCTTAGTTAGAGTTGACTTTAATGTTCCTCTAAAAGAAGGTGTTGTTGGTGATAAGACAAGAATTAGAGCTGCTCTCCCAACAATTGAATACTTAATTAAAGAAGATGCAAAAGTATTACTTATTTCTCACCTTGGACGTCCAGGTGGAGAAGCTAAAGATGACTTAAGAATGGATCCGGTTGCGAAAGCACTGGCTAATTTATTAAACAAAGAAGTTAAAAAAGCTGATGACTGTATCGGCAAAGAAGTTAAAAAAGCTGTTAACAGTTTGGAAAATGGCGAGGTAATGTTATTAGAAAACAGCCGCTTCCACGCTGGAGAAAAGCAAAATGACCCTGAATTTGCAAAAGAATTAGCATCACTTGCTGATCTTTATGTAAATGATGCTTTTGGTGCCGCTCACAGAGCTCATGCAACTACAGTTGGTGTAACAGAATATTTACCGGCTGCTGCAGGTTTCTTAATGCAGAGAGAATTAAATGCACTTGGTGAAGTAATGGAAAATCCAGAAAGTCCTTTTGTGGCTATCATGGGTGGAGCCAAGGTTTCTGATAAAATTGATGTAATTAAAAACTTAATCACTAAAGTAGACAAATTAATCGTTGCCGGTGGAATTGCAAATACCTTCCTGCTGGCAAAAGGTTATGAAGTCGGGGATTCTCTTGTAGAAGCTGATAAGGTTGATCTGGCTAAAGAATTAATGGAAGAAGCAGAAGCAAAGGGAGTAGAAATTGTGCTTCCGATCGATGTTGTAATTGCTGATGATTTCTCCAATGATGCAAATACAAAAACAGTTTCCGTTAAAGATGTTCCTGCTGGCTGGCAGATTTTAGATTGTGGCGGTCCTCAGAGCTTAGAAAAATATAAAGAAATTATTAAAAATGCTAAAACAGTTATCTGGAATGGACCATTAGGAGTATTCGAAATGGAGAAATTTGCTAAGGGTACTGTTGAATTAGCTAAGGCTTTAGCTGAATCAGATGCACATTCCGTAATCGGTGGTGGAGATTCCGCGGCTGCAATTAACGAAGCTGGTGTAGCTGATAAGATGAGCCACATTTCTACCGGTGGTGGAGCTTCTCTAATGTTCTTTGAAGGTAAAGAACTTCCTGGTGTAGCTGCACTTGACGATACTGAATAAATTTAAATCAAGGAACTATTTAATTAATTTTGAATAAATTCGAATCTAAATTTTTGCTGTTCAGGCAAAATTTGAGGAGGAATATTAATGCGTAAACCATTTATATGTGGAAACTGGAAAATGAATAAAAATGTTAAAGAAGCAGAAGCAATGATTACTGCTTTAAAATCTAAAGTTGCAAATGTAGATAATGTTGAAATGGGAATCTGTCCAACAGCTCTCTGTTTAACAACAGTTAAAGAGGCTGCTCAGGGTAGTGATATTGTAACAGGTGCTGAAAATATTTACTGGAAAGATTCCGGTGCTTATACCGGTGAAATTTCTGCTAAGATGCTGGCTGATAGTGGTATTGAATATACTATTGTGGGTCACTCAGAAAGAAGAGAAATTTTTGGTGAAAGTGATTATGAGGTAAACAAAAAAGTTTTATCTGCCCTGGAACATGGTGTAAAGCCAATTGTCTGTGTTGGAGAAACTTTAGAAGAAAGAAAAGCTGATCAAATAGAAGCAAAAGTTAATTTTCAGGTTGATTCTGCTCTGGCAGGATTAAGCGAAGAAGAAGCTGAAGATGTAGTAATTGCTTATGAACCTATCTGGGCAATTGGTACAGGTGAGACTGCTTCGGCTGAAGAAGCTAATCGGGTAATTGGAATTATTAGAGATAATATTAGAAAAGAATACCCTGAAGCTGCTGATAAGATTAGAATTCAGTATGGTGGTAGTGTTAAACCCCATAATGTAGAAGAAATTATGGCTCAGTCAGAAATCGATGGTGCTTTAGTTGGTGGAGCCAGCTTAGAAGCAGACTCTTTTTCTGAAATTATTTTAAAAACTGCCGAGATCTATAAGTAAATAAGTAAGTCTATAAGGAGGATTATTATGGCAAGACCTAAACCACTGGCCCTGATTATTGCAGATGGGCTGGGAATAAATGAAAATGCAGAAGGAAATGCTGTCTATCAGGCAGATACTCCTTTTCTGGACAAATTAAATAAAGAATATCCACATTCAATTTTGAAACCTTCAGGTGAGGCTGTTGGTCTCCCGGAAGGTCAGATGGGTAACTCTGAGGTTGGACACTTAAATATTGGTGCCGGCCGCATAGTTTATCAGGATTTTACAAGAATTAATAAGGCTGTTGAAGAAAAACATCTGCTGGACAATGAGGCACTTAAAAAAGCAGTAGACCATGCTAAAGAAAATGATGGTGCTCTGCACTTAATCGGACTTCTATCTGATGGTGGTGTCCACAGCCATATCAAACATCTTTTTGGTTTAATCGAGATGGCTGACCGTGCAGATCTGGAAAAAGTATATATCCATCCAATCTTAGATGGTAGAGATACTCCCCCTACCAGCGGGACAGGTTATTTAAAAGAACTGCAGGACGAGCTGGATAGAGTTGGTACCGGCAGGATTGCAACTGTCAGCGGCCGTTATTACACAATGGATCGTGATAACCGCTGGGAAAGAACTAAGAAATCATATGATATGTTAGTTCTGGGAGAAGGAAATAAAGCAGAAGATGCTATTAAAGCTGTAGAAGCTTCTTATGAAGAGGATGTAGAAGACGAATTTGTTGTACCAACAGTGATCACCGAAAATGGAGAGCCTGTAGGTCCAATGAATGACCATGATTCTGTAATTTTCTTCAACTTTAGAGCTGATAGGGCCCGTCAGATCACCAAGGCCTTAACTATTGATGGTTTTGAGGGCTTTGAGCGGGAACCAGAACATCCTGAAGATTTATACTATGTCACAATGACAGAGTATGATGAAGAATTCGATTTACCGGTGGCTTTTGAGCCAGTAGAAATCGAAGATGGACTGGGAGATGTTCTAAGTCGAGAAGGTTTAAAACAGCTTAGAATTGCTGAAACAGAAAAATATGCTCATGTTACTTTCTTCTTTAATGGAGGAGTTGAAGAGCCAAATGAGGGTGAAGATAGAATCTTAATTCCTTCCCCCCAGGTTGCAACTTATGAGATGCAGCCAGAAATGAGTGCTTATGAAGTAACTGATAAGCTCTTAGAAAAAATAGAAGCAGAAGAGTATGATGTAATTATCTTAAACTATGCAAATATAGATATGGTTGGACATACAGGTTATATGGATGCAGCTATTGAAGCTGTAGAGACTGTAGATGAATGCCTATCTAAAATAATCCCTGCTATGTTAGATAAAGGTGGTCAGGCTTTAATTACAGCTGACCACGGTAATGGAGAAAAAATGAAAGAAGATGATGGTTCTCCATTTACAGCTCATACTTCTAATATAGTTCCTCTCTATTATGTAGGTGGACCGAAAAATAAAGGTATAGCTTCTGGTAAATTAGCTGATTTAGCTCCAACAATGTTAGAAATTCTGGGAATTGAAAAACCAGAAAAAATGACAGGAGAATCTCTAATTATAGATAATGATTAAGCTTTTAAAAAAGATCATTAGAGCTTAATCTGAGCACAGTTTAAATCAATTAATAAGCAGGAGCAGTTTTTGCTGTCCTGCAGAAATATAACTTAAAAATAGTTTCACTGTAAAATTATAAGGAGGTCAATTAATGATGTTAAGTACAACAATTGTAGAAGTATATGCTCGCGAAATTTTAGATTCACGTGGTAACCCAACTGTAGAGGTAGAGGTAGTACTCGAAGATGGAACATTTGGCAGAGCAGCTGTTCCATCTGGAGCTTCAACTGGAGAATACGAAGCTGTAGAATTAAGAGATGGTGGAGATCGTTACATGGGTAAAGGTGTTTTAGATGCAATTGAAAACGTAAATGAAGTAATTGCACCTGAATTATTAGGTTTGGATGTCAGAGATCAGGTTGACATTGACAACTTAATGCGCGAATTAGATGGAACTGAAAACAAAGGTAAATTAGGTGCTAATGCTATTTTAGGTGTTTCAATGGCAGTTGCTAAAGCAGCAGCTAATGCTACTGGAACTCAGCTGTATAATTATATTGGCGGCATGAATGCTAAAACTCTTCCAGTACCAATGATGAATATTTTAAATGGTGGAGAACATGCTGATAATAATGTAGATCTACAGGAATTTATGATTATGCCTGTTGGTGCAGTAAGCTTCCGTGAAGCTCTGCAGATGGGTGCAGAAGTATATCATAACTTAAAGAAAGTACTGCAGGAAAAAAATCTGGGTACAGGTGTTGGTGATGAAGGTGGATTTGCACCTGATTTAGGATCCAACGAAGAAGCTCTCCAGGTAATTGTAGAAGCTATTGAAGCTGCAGGTTATGAAGCTGGTGAAGATTTCTATCTAGCTATTGATGCAGCAGCATCTGAAATTTATAAAGATGGTAAGTATGACCTGGCTGGAGAAGGTGTCAAAAAGACTTCTGCAGAAATGGTAGATTTTTATGCAGAGTTAATTGATAAGTATCCAATTATTTCACTTGAAGATGGTCTTGACGAAGATGACTGGGAAGGTTGGGCTCAGTTAACAGAACGTTTAGGTGATCGTCTGCAGATTGTTGGAGATGACCTCTTTGTTACTAATGTAGAAAGATTAAGCAGAGGTATTGAGGAAGATTCTGCTAACTCAATCTTAATTAAGGTTAACCAGATTGGTTCCTTAACTGAGACTTTAGATACTATTAAGATGGCTACAAGAGCAGGGTTTACTTCTGTAGTATCACACCGTTCCGGTGAAACAGAAGATGTAACAATTGCTGATCTTGTTGTAGCAATGAATACTGGCCAGATTAAAACTGGTGCTCCTGCCCGTTCCGAAAGAGTTGCTAAGTATAATCAGCTGCTAAGAATTGAAGAAAGCTTAGGCGATGCAGCTCAGTATGCAGGTAAAGAAGCATTCTTTAACCTTAAGTAAAATTTTTTAAATCTAAAAGATAGTAACTATGAGACTGGGTAGAGATTTTTCTCTGCCTGGTCTTTTATAGTCTTAGATAAGGAAACTGTTTTCCGAGTTTTTAAAAAGTCTTTTTATCTTCTAAGTTATTGTTTTTTTGTCTTTAATATGTTAAAATTAAAACTGTGTTGAATTATGGATATCTAGTATTATTTTACTTAACTTACTGGAGGTGAGATTTAGATGTTTGTACTTAAGGTTTTACATTTTATTATAGCGATTGCAGTAATTGTTGGAGTTCTACTTCAGTCTGGTAAAAGTGCCGGTCTATCTGGAGCGATTGACGGTGGTGCCACAACTTTTTTTGGTAAGTCAGGAAAGAAGATGGAAGATAAAATTAGTAAGGCAACAACTGTTGCAGCAGTATTATTTATGATTAACTCTCTAATTTTAGCTATATTTTAAGTTTCATAATTAAATAATGATTTGTTAATTACAAAACAGGAGATTGAGTATTTTATAAATCATCTAATATTAAGCTAGGTAAAATTTTATAGTTTTGAATGCAATTAATACCAGATAAGATGCTAAAGATTAGCAAATAAAAATAAAATATTAATTAATAAGGAGGTTGGTGCATGAATTTTTATACACCTTTAGCGGGAATAATAGCTTTAATTTTTGCTTTTATTCTTGCTGGAAAAGTTAAAAAAGAAAGTATGGGAACAGAGAGAATGGCCGAGCTATCAGATGCAATCAATGAGGGGGCAATGGCATTTTTAGGTCGTGAGTATAAGATGCTTTCAGTATTTGTTGCAGTTGTAGCTGTAATAATGGCTGTTGTACCCAGTCTAGGCTGGCAGTATGCAGTATCATTTATCCTGGGTGCATTTTTCTCTGCTTTAGCTGGGTTTATAGGAATGCAGATTGCAACTCAGTCCAATGCCAGAACAACACATGCTGCTAGAACAGGCTTAAATGCTGCTCTAAAAGTTGCATTTTCTGGTGGAACTGTCATGGGGATGTCTGTTGTAGGTTTAGGAACCTTAGGACTTGGAATTTTATATATGTTCTTTTCTCATAATGTAGAGTTTATTAGAGGTTTTGCTTTTGGCGCCAGTTCTATTGCTTTATTTGCCCGTGTTGGTGGCGGTATTTATACCAAAGCTGCTGATGTTGGTGCTGATTTAGTGGGTAAAGTAGAAGCTGGGATTCCAGAAGATGATCCCCGGAACCCTGCTGTTATTGCTGATAATGTTGGTGATAATGTTGGTGATGTGGCAGGAATGGGAGCAGATTTATTCGAATCATATGTTGGATCAATTGTAGCTGCTATGACTTTAGGAGCTGCTTTAAGTGTAGATCATGTTTTACTGCCGATGTTAATTGCAGCCTTAGGAATTATTGCTTCTATTATTGGTACCCGCTTTGTAAGAGCTAAAGAAGGCGGAAATCCTGCCAAAGCTTTAGAAAGAGGGACTTTAAGTGCTGCTGGAATTACAATTATTGGAGCTTACTTTTTAGTAACTTCTTTAACTGGAGAAATTGGTATTTTTGTAGCAATTATTGCCGGCTTAGTTGCTGGAACACTAATTGGTAGAATTACTGAATACTATACTTCTGAGCATTATGGGCCTGTTAAACATATTGCCCGTCAGTCACAGACTGGTACCGCAACTAACATAATCAGTGGTTTATCTGTTGGTATGAGAAGTACAGCCCTTCCAATTTTAGTTATTGCAGCTGCTATTTATTTAGCTTATAATTTTGCCGGTCTTTATGGTATTGCAATGGCTGCAGTTGGTATGCTTTCTACAACAGGTATTACACTTTCAGTTGACGCTTATGGACCTATTGCTGATAATGCCGGTGGAATTGCCGAAATGGCAGAGCTGGATTCTTCAGTTAGAGATATTACTGATAAATTAGACTCTGTTGGTAATACAACAGCTGCTATGGGTAAGGGTTTTGCAATTGGTTCAGCTGCTTTAACAGCTTTATCATTATTTGCAGCTTTCTCACAGGCAGTTGGTTTAGAGTCTATTTCGCTGACCAATCCACAGGTTATTATTGGACTTTTCTTAGGAGCTATGCTTCCTTTCCTATTCTCCGCAATTACAATGGAGGCTGTAGGTAAGGCCGCAGGAGAAATGATCGAAGAGGTAAGAAGACAGTTTAAAGAAATGCCAGGTATTATGGAAGGTACTCAAAAACCTGACCACAGAAAATGTGTTGATATCAGTACAACAGCTGCTCTAAAAGAAATGATTTTACCAGGACTTTTAGCTGTAGTTGTGCCAGTAGTAGTTGGACTCTGGGATGTGCAGGCACTGGGTGGTCTTTTAGGTGGAGCCCTTTCTTCCGGTGTGCTCTTAGCGATTATGATGGCTAATGCCGGTGGAGCCTGGGATAATGCTAAAAAATATATTGAATCAGGAGCATTTGGTGGTAAAGGAACAGAAACACATTCTGCTTCTGTTGTCGGTGATACAGTAGGAGATCCATTTAAGGATACCTCTGGTCCATCCTTAAACATCTTAATCAAATTGATGACTATTGTTTCACTTGTATTTGCTCCTTTATTCATGTAAAATTAATATAGTAGTAAAGGATTAATCACCCTCCTTGTAGTTAATGCTGCTGGGAGGGTTTTTTGATAGAAGGGTAGTGATTTAATGCCGGAAGTCGATGATCAAATGTGTTTTGCCTGTGGTGAGGAAAATCCAATTTCTCTGGCCTTGAAATTTGAAGAAATTGGTAAAAATAGGGTTAAAGCCGAATTTGTTCCCGGAGAAAATCATCAGGGCTATAATGGGATAATTCATGGTGGTTTAACAGCTACTTTACTGGATGAAGCAATGGCCTATGTAATTGGATTTAAGGGAATCAAAGCTTTTACTGCCGAGTTAAATATAAGGTACAGAAAAGCAATAGAAATTGGAGAAAAGATAGAAATAATCGGAGAATATAAAAATTCCAAAAAAAGTTCTATTGCAAATGTTCATTATGCTCGGGCAGAAATTTTTGCTGAAGATGGTAATTTAAAGGCTCAGGCAGAAGCTAAATTTATTGAGGCTGATAATTAAAGTTTTTTTATACTTAAGTAGTTTATTTTTAAGCAAGATCAAAACATAATGGGGAGGAATTTTAATGCAGAGAGAAGAAGCTCTTAAACTGATGGAAGAAAATATCAAGCAGAAAAATTTACGCAAACACTGTCTTGCTGTTGAAGAAGTAATGGCCGAACTGGCTGATCATTTTGATAAAGATGAGCAAAAATGGCGGCTGGCAGGTTTACTTCATGATATTGATTATGAAGAGACTGCAGATCAGCCCGAAAAGCACAGTCAGCTTGGTGCCGATATGCTTGCAGAAATGGGAATGGAAAAGAAAATAGTAGATGCTGTTAGAGCTCATAATGGGATGCACGAGCTGCCCCGGAAAACCTTAATGGCTAAGTCTCTATATGCTGCTGATCCTTTGACCGGTTTAATTGTTGCTTCAGCATTGATTCATCCTGAAAAAAAATTAGAAGCACTGGATACGGAATTTGTTTTAAACCGTTATGGAGATAGTTCTTTTGCCAAAGGAGCAGATAGAGATGTGATTGCTTCCTGTAAGGAGCTGGATCTGGAGCTAAAAGAATTTGTTGATCTTTCTTTAGAGGCGATGCAAAATATTTCTGATGAGCTCGGACTTTAAATTTTAGTTTTAAAAGCGGAAAACAAATTGATTTAAATAGAACGCAAGTTAGTACGGAATCAGAAAAAGATTGGGGATGATTATTAATGAGTGCCAGAAGTGAATTATTAAATAAGTTAAGAGAAGATGTACACCGTCCGCTCAGTAAGGAAGAAATTTTTCAAAAATTTGAAATAGATAAAGGTCAGCAGCAGATGTTTTCAGAGCTCCTTGATGATTTGATCAAGTCGGGTCAAATTTTCAAAAACTCTCAAGGTTTGTATGGTGTCCCGGGAAAATTTAATTTAATTGGGGGCAGAATAGAAAAAATTGCTTCCGGTAATGCTTTTTTAATTCCGGATGATCCCGAAAAGGAAGATGTTTATATTTCTTCAGCCAATATGAATGGGGCAATGCACAATGATAAAGTGTTTGTGCGTCCTGTTCCTTCCAATCGGGGCAAAAGTCAGGCAGGAGAAGTTGCAGAAATTATTGAGAGAGTTAACAAAGAAGTGGTTGGTAATTTAGAAAAATATAAAAATTATGGGTTTTTAATCCCGGATAACAAGAGGATCTGTAATGATATCTTTATTCCACCAGAAGCTTTAAATGAGGCAGAAAATGGGCAAAAGGTTGTAGCAAAAATAAACCGCTGGCCGGAAAAAAACAGAAATCCTGAAGGTGAAATCATAGAGATCCTGGGTGATAAAGATGATGCCGGGGTTGATATCGAAGCTATAATTCGTCAGCTTAACTTACCAGGTGAATTTTCAGATAAGGTTTTAAAACAGACCGAAAATGTTCCAGCTCAGGTAAGTGAAGACACAATTAAAAAGGATGATCAACGAAAAGATTTAAGAGATTTAAAACTGGTAACTATTGATGGACCGGATGCTAAAGATTTTGATGATGCTGTTTCTATAGAAAAAAAGAGTGATGATCTTTATAGATTGGGAGTTCATATTGCTGATGTTAGTCATTACGTATCAGAGGGCAGTCCGCTTGATAATGAAGCCTATTCCCGTGCGACCAGTATTTATCTGGTTGATCGGGTAATACCGATGCTGCCGGAAAAGTTATCTAATGGAATCTGCAGCCTGAATCCTCAGGTGGATAGACTGACCATGACTGTTTTTATAGACTATAGATTTCAGGGGAAAAATGGAATAGAGATTATAGATCATGATATTACAAAATCGGTGATTAATTCTAATCATCGGATGACATACGGTGAAGCTCAGGATATTCTGGAAGATAATAAACAGGCAAAAAAAGAAGAATATGCTGATTTTATAGAAGAGCTGAAGATGATGAATGAACTTCGACGAAGACTGCGCCAAAATCGTTTTGAAGAAGGAAGTATGGACTTTAACTTTCCCGAGGTTAAGGTTGAACTTGACGAAGATGGTCATCCTGTTAATTTAAGGAAAAGAAAACATCGGGAATCAGAACAGTTGATTGAGGAATTTATGATTGCCGCTAACAGAATTGTGGCAGCAGAGATGTCCTGGCGTGAGATGCCCTTTATTTATCGAGTCCACGAAGAACCTGATCTGGATAGAATGCAGCAGTTTAACGAATTTATCCATAATTTTGGTTATCGCTTAAAAGGAGTCAAAAATGGAGTTCATCCCCGGGCTTTACAGGAGATTTTAGAAGATGTAAGGGGAACAAAAGAAGAAAAAATAATCGAAACAGTGATGCTGCGCTCACTCAAAAAAGCAGTTTATTCCGAAAAAAATGTAGGTCACTTTGGCCTGGGAATTACTCATTACAGCCATTTTACCTCTCCAATTAGACGTTACCCTGATCTGACCGCTCATCGGATAATAAAAGAAACTGTAACTGAAGGTTATTTAAGTCAGGATCGTCAGGATGAGTTGGATATCGAGCTTCCCAAAATTGCTGATCACTGCTCACTGCAGGAAAGAAGAGCAATGGAGGCAGAAAGAGATTCTGTTGACTTAAAGAAAATTGAATTTATGGAAGATAAGATTGGTGAGGAATTTGAAGGTATTATCAGTGGAATTACCGGTTTTGGGATGTTTGTGGAATTAGAAAATACTGTAGAAGGGCTGGTGCATATTAAAAACCTTCGTGATGATTATTATCATTATGACGAGGAAAAATATCATCTAATCGGAGAAAGAACCAAAAAGATTTACAGAATTGGTGATGAAGTTAAAGTTAAAGTTACAAAGGTAAATAGAGATGAAAGAGAATTAGATTTTGAATTACTGGAAAAAATAGATTAAGAGAAATTAAAGATTAAGGATGTGATAGTCATGGCTAAAGATAAAGATATAGAAATTATCGCTAAAAATAAAAAAGCCAGACATGATTTTTATATAGAAGAAACTTATGAAGCGGGAATAAAGCTTAAGGGAACAGAGATTAAGTCGATCAGAAATCATCGAGTTAACTTAAAAGACAGCTTTGCTCTGGTACAAAATGGAGAGGTTTACCTGCATAATATGCATATTAGCCCCTATAAAGAGGGAAACCGTTTTAATCATGAGCCAGAAAGAAAAAGAAAACTTCTGCTTCATAAAAATGAGATCAGAAAACTAATCGGTTATACCACTCAAAAAGGTTATACTCTGGTACCTCTGACTTTGTACCTGAAAAAAAATCTCTGCAAGGTGGAACTGGCAGTAGCTAAAGGTAAACAGCAGCATGATAAGAGAAGAGATATTGCCAAGAAAACAGCAAAGCGGGAGATGGAAAAAGCCTTTAGACGCCGTCAAAAAGGTGATATTTAAGGATAATCGATTACTGTTTCCCTGTATTTACAGATTATATTATAAAATGTGAAATATAATTTGACATTCCCTGACCTTTGCGTTATAATATTAATTGTAATAGGAAGACTTATTCGGGGGTGTTCTGGCTTCGCCTGGATAGTGAACCCTTTAGAAGCGAGCCGAGGAGTTCCTTTCACTCGTTAAACACTGGGAATATAAATTATCTGCAAACGATAATAATTACACTTTAGCTGCCGCGTAGGCAGTTAACGCCTGAGCGGATCCTGTCTGTGGAGTCGTCTTAGGTGCCATACAAAACAGGCTTACCTTCTTCTGATGTCTGTAGGAAGAAGGGACATTTAACAGGCTGGCAGTAAGTAATCCTGTTCAGCGGAGTGCTTACTGTGAGACGAAAATCTGAACTACGCTCGTAGAAACTACTGGGTGAGCTATTTAGTACGTGGGTTCGACTCCCACCACCTCCACCAAATAAAAAAAATTATATAACATAAATTTTAGAACCTGATCAAAAGGGTTCTTTTTTTTATTAGCTAAAAACAAATTTTTAAGTTAGAATAGCTTCTATAAGTTAAAATAGATTCTATAAATAGAATTATAATAAAGATAGATATGAGATACCTGAGATTGAGCTTGCTATCTCCTATAAAAAGCAGGAAATTAAGTTGAAATGTTTAATATATATAATAGAATATGAAAAGAGGTGCCCCATGTCCAGAACTAAATTGAAAGATTACATTTTAAAAAACAAAGAGGCTCTGGCAGTTAAATCAAATTAGTATTGCTCAGGAACATTATGCAACTTCAGTTACTCAGCTTGCTATGTCACAATTATATCCCAAGATTTTTTCCTCGTTTAAAAAAGGGAAAAAAGCGATAACTACCTGTATTGGTGATGAACTGCATGAACTTGGAATTAGGATGGTCGCCGATTTACTGGAATTAAAAGGCTGGGATACCATTCATCTGGGTTCAAATACTCCACCAGCAGAAATTTTAAAAATTTTAGAAGAAAAAGAAATTGATCTGCTGGCAATTTCTGCTACTCTGCCCGATCAATTAGAAGGCAGCAGGGAATTAATAAAAGTAGTTCAGGCCAACGATAAATTAACTAAAGTTAAAATTATGGTCGGGGGAAGGCTCTTTAGCCAGAGTGGTGATCTCTGGCAAAAAATTGGGGCAGATGGTTTTGCTGAGAATGCTAAAGAGGCAGTAAAGGCGGCTGATTCATTATTATGATCAAAGATAATCGACAGAGCAGTGGTTTTATATTAAAAATTGATGGGGACAGTCAGATTAAAGAAGTGATTTTCAATTCTTTAGAAAAAGATTTAAACTTTGAAAATAAAAATTTTAGCCAATTTATAGATCAGGGAAGTCTCAAAAAATATTTTTCCTTATTAAAAGAAAGTAACGAAAATGATGTAGTTTTCGGAAGGGAAATAAATCTTAACTTTGCAGGGAAATCAGAAGCTTATATTTTTATTATGCTTAATAATCTTGAGAATGATAATATTTTGATAGCTGCCAACCAGTCTGAGGGGATAATTAAATATTACGAAGAGTTAATGAAAATAAATAATAATTATGTTAACAATTTAAGGAGCAGTATCAAAGACAGAATCGCAGAAGAAAAACCTGTCAGTGATGATGAAATTTATAATGAGATGAGCAGACTAAATAACGAACTTGTCAATACAAAGCGGGAATTAAATAAAAAGAATTTGCTTTTAAAAGCAGAAAAAGAAAAATATAAAATAACTCTGGCCAGTATAGCAGAAGGAGTAATTACTGCTGATCAGGATGATTTGATAGTTTATTTAAATGCTAAAGCTGAAGAATTGCTGGGCTGGTCACAAAAAGAAGCAGCAGGAAAAAAATGTTCTGAAATTTTTAGAGTCTTAATTGAAAAAAATAGGGATTATGATTTAGAAATAATTTCAGATGAAATTAAAGAAGCTGATGAGCATAAAAACAATCTTTCAAAATTACTGGCAGAAAAGGGTGAAATAAATAACCAGGAAGCTGTTTTGACTTCTAAAATGGGCAGACATTTCCCCATTGAATTTTCAGCAGCTTTTGTGGAAGAAACTGGCGGCAAGGTTATTATTTTTAGAGAAATCAGCCAGAGAAAAGATATGGAAAAGCGATTAAAGAAATATGCTTCTACTGATCGACTAACTGAAGTTTTAAATAGAAGAGCTGGACTTGAATACCTGAAAGAAGAAATGGAAACAGCTGAGGCAGCTTAAGCTGTTCTTTCTGTAATTTTTATTGATGTTAATGATCTTAAACTGGTTAATGATAACTTTGGCCATCAGGAAGGGGATGAACTGCTGCAGAAGATTAGCAATATCTTACAGCATTCACTTCGCCGAGATGATAAAGTTATTAGACTGGGTGGAGATGAATTTTTGCTGGTTTTACCACAGAGCAATAAGAAATCAGCGGAGAAAATTTGGTTAAGAATTAAAGAAAAATTTAAACAGGCTACGGCAGCCAATAAAAAGGATTATAAAATTTTGGCCAGCCATGGAGCAGCCGAATACAGTCCTGATTATCAAAAAAGTTTGGATCAGCTGATCAATCAGGCAGATCATGCGATGTATGAGGAAAAGAAAAAAATTAAATCAGCGTCTGATATCAGGTAAAGGAGGAGTTTGATGCAGGAAATTGGACTGGGAACAATACTTTTAAATAACAGTATCGGAAATTATGGTTTAGCTTTATTATTTTTAGTTGCCGTTTTCTTGATAATAAAAATTTTCGATAAATTTTTGCTGGAAGAGATGAACTTATTTGTGGGAAGATTTTCACGTTCATTTTCAGTTTTGCTAAAGAAGATGGTAAAAAAGAGGATCTATCCTCTGCTTTATTTTCTTGCTCTTTATTTGGCTTTTAGAGAGCTAGAAACCAGCACCCAGATCGATAATTTTATCAATCTGACTTTAATGATTTTAACAGTAATTTTTGCAGTTTTAGCAGCTCTGGATATTATTACTTACGGATTAAAAAAATACTGGGCCAAAAAACAGAGGAGTGAAGAACAGCAAAAAGTTTTAACAATTTCACTTTTTCTGGTAAAGATTATTGTCTGGATAATTGCATTTTTATTTATTTTAGATAATTTAGATATTCAAATTGCAGGTCTGATAACAGGTCTTGGAATTGGTGGTGTTGCAATTGCTTTTGCTGCCCAGAATATTTTAACTGATCTCTTTAATTATTTTACAATCTTTTTTGATAAACCTTTTGATATTGGTGATTTTATTATTACGGGTGAGTACAGAGGCACGATAGAACATATTGGAGTAAAGTCAACCAGAATTAGAAGTTTGAGTGGTGAACAATTAATTATTTCTAATACTGATCTTGTTAATTCGCGGATTAATAATTACAAAAGGATGAAACAGAGGAGGATTAACTTTAGTTTTGGTCTGACCTATGATGCTCCACTGGAAAAATTAAAAAAAGTACCCGGGATTGTAGAAGAGATTATTAGATCTCTTGATAAAACAGAATTTGATCGGGCCCACTTTGCAGAATATACAGCTTCCAGCCTGCTGTTTCAGGTAGTTTATTATGTCAAAGATAGTGATTATAAAGTATATATGGAAATTCAGCAGCAGATCAACTTTAGCTTAAAAGAAAAACTTGAAGAATTGGGAGTTAGTTTTGCCTTTCCAACTCAGACAATTCATTTTGGTGGTCAAAGGCAATCAGACAGCAATTCTGAAAGTATTCAAAATATTAGTTCTGAATTAAATCAAAATAAAGTTAATGAGGATAAAATTAATTAATAACTTAATGAATAATGATTTAATTAATTTAAAAAGGGGAATAAATGATGTTAATTGCAAGCTGTGAAATTAAATTATATTTACCGGGAGCGGCGACTTTAAAAGATAAGCGGCAGATAATAAAAAGTCTGCTGCAGAAGAGTAAAAATAGATTTAATCTTGCTGCAGCAGAGGTGGATGCTCAGGATTATATTCAGACTGCTGTACTTGGAGTAGCTGCAGTTGGAAGTGATTATAACCAACTGCAGAGTCTGATGGATAAATATCTTGATTTTATCGAATCTTTTCCCGAATTTTTACTCACAGATTTCGAAGTGACAATCAGCTGATAGATCCTCTTTGTTAATTAAGGAGGCAGCTTCTTGATCGAGTAAAATAGTGATTTCTGGATGTGTCTGCAGTAAGGTAGCTGGAACCTGAGTTGAAATTTTACCGCTGACAGTTTTCTTGATTGCCTCAGCTTTGTTTTTTCCACTTGCCAGTAAAACAATTCTATCTGCCTTTAAGATAGTTGCCATGCCCATTGAAATTGCTTTTTTTGGTACTTCATCTTTACTGTCAAAATAGCGGCTGTTGGCCTCAATGGTTTCTTCAGTTAAATCTACTACTTCAGTAGCTACATTTAAGTTTTCAGCCGGTTCATTAAAACCTATATGGCCATTTGAGCCAATCCCCAGAATCTGTAGATCAATTCCCCGGGCTCTTTTAATAGATTTTTCGTAATCTCTACATTCCTGCTGCGAGTCTTCTGCTGCTCCATCCGGAATATGAATATTTTCCTTTTGGATATTTATCTCATTAAATAAATTCTGATACATATAATGGTGATAGCTGTTGGGATGATCTGCTTTTAGTCCACAGTATTCATCCAGATTAAAGCTCTGAACCTCATTAAAATCTATTTCATCATCTCTATACATTTCAATTAATTTATCATACATGCCCAGCGGTGTTCCTCCTGTAGCCAGTCCCAGATTACTATCCGGTTTTAAAGTAATTTGACTTGCTACCATCAATGCTGCTTTTTTACTCATTGTCTGATAATCTTTCTCTACAATAATTCTCATTTTTACACATCCTTTTTAATAATTTCAAAATTAATCTAAATCAAAAGTGAATTTAAACTTATAATTATCATTTCTGTAATAGGCAGAGGTATATTCTATTGTTTCTGCATTTTCATTTTTGCTGATCTGTTCAAAATAAAGTCCGAGCAGACCTTCTTTAACCTGCATTTTTTCTGCTATACCACCATTTAAAATAACTGCTTCAACTTCTGCTTCTGCCTTACTCAGCTGAATATTATATTTATCTTTTATAATCTTAAACAGGGAATTGTTCTCTAATTCATCTTTTTTTAAATCTCTGAAATGATCTACAGCTAAATAAGTGTTTTCCAGCAGAAAGGGTTTATTTTCTATTAGCCTGAGTCTTTCCAGTCTGAAAAGAGGGGCTTCAGGATTTAAATTCATTTTTACAGCTGCTTTTTTATCTTTAATTTCAGCAAAATTTAAAATTCTGGTAGTATAGTTTAAGCCTTTTTTCTCCATTTCTTTAGTAAAACTCAAAAGAGGAGAAATACTGTAGCTCTGCTGATAATCATTGACAAAGGTTCCACTGCCCTGTTTTCTAATTAGATAGCCATTATCTACCAAGATATCAACTGCCTTTTTAACAGTCATCCGGCTGATATTATTGTATTCAGCTAATTCTCTTTCTGAGGGCAGACGCTCTCCTACCTCAAATTCTCTGTTCTGGACTGCAGTTAGAATGCTTTCTTTGAGCTGATAATAAAGGGGTAAGGGGCTATTTTTATTAATTTCCTGCATAATTTTTGCCTCCTAAATAGGAATATACAACATGTGGTCTATACCAATTATAATATAAAAAATTATTATCTGCAAGTTTAAAGCAGATAATAATTTTTGAACTTAGCTAAAATTTAAAAATAATACCAATTAGAGCTGCTGCCATTATGTAAATTATGGGATGCTGCTTGAATTTGCGGATCGCTATAAAAATAATAATCAATAATAATAGTGACTTATAATCAAAAAATTGGAAGAGATTATTATTAAACTGTAAATTATTTAAATCAAAAATTCCTCCCCGGGCCAGCTCAAAAGCAGCTGAGGCGATTAATCCTGCCACTGCAGGTCTAATCCCGCTAAAAGCCGATTTGACAAGGGGGTGCTGATTAAAGCTTTCAAAATAGTGGGCAATGATTGTAATTATAATTACCGAAGGAGCTGCAAGACCAGCTGTAGCAATTATTCCTCCTGTAATTCCAGCAGTATTGTTACCAATAAAGGTGGCTGTATTAATCCCAATCGCACCTGGAGTTGATTCCGAAATGGCAATCATATTCAGGAGTTCTGCGGCAGTCATCCAGCCGTATTTTACAATTAAATCCTGTAAAAAAGGAAGAGCAGCCAGTCCACCTCCCAGAGCAAACAGACCAACTTTAAAAAATTCTAAAAATAAAATAAGATAAGTCATTATTTATCACTTTCCTGATTCTGTTTTTGGTAGTTATGATAGGCTGTCTGGAGATTACCGCGATAGTATTGGATTAAAATGCCTGCTGCAGCAGAACCCAAAATAACAAAAACCGGTGATAGTCCGAAGATTACCAGCAGTAAAAAGGCCAGTATAAATATTAGTAAACTAATTTTACTCTTATCTGATTTCTGCCACATTTTAATTACTATATCAATTATTAAGGCCACTACTGCAACCTGAATAGCCGCAAAAGCATGCTGAAAAAGATTAATTTGCTGAAAACGCTTAAAAAATGAAGCAATAAGAGTTATAATAATAAGTGAGGGCATAATAAAACCAGAAGTTGCTGCCAGAGCACCTTTAACACCGCTGAGGCTATAGCCGGTCATGGTTGCGGTATTAACCGCTATGATACCGGGAGTGCTCTGTCCAATTGCATAATAATTATAGATATCATTTTCTTTAATCCAGCCTAAATTATCTACCAGTTCTCTTTTGATTATTGGCAGCATTGCATAACCGCCGCCAAAGGTAAAAGAACCAATTTTAAAGAATATCAAAAATATTTTCAGTAATTTTTTCACTTTTTATTCAACCTCCGGCTAATATTATAACATATTCCAAAAAGTATAGCGAAAAAATAGCTCAATTTATTCTATTAAAAGGGCTAATTAAAAAGGATAATAGCAGTTTTTAGAGAATAATATTTATATAGACTTTAATTAATGTATTTAACTCATGCAGTTGAAAGGAGGTTTTTGTTATGGCCGAAATAGTAGGGATTGTTGTTATAATATGGGCTGTTGTTTACTTTTTTGATAGAATGGCTCCATAAGAGGAAAAAATTTGAAGGGAGAATTTAATTATTTCTCCCTTCTTTTCCACCATAATTAGAGAGATAAACTTTAAGTTAATAGGGGAGTAATAATGTCTAATATTATAGAAAATCTAAAGATTATATTTTTATTAGTAAAAAAAGATTTAAAAGAATCCTTAAAAAACAGAACTGCATTGATGATTATTATGCTGCCGCTTTTTGCCTCACTCATGTTTTCGCTTGTCAGTTCAGAGCAGCTGGTGCGAAATTTTGAACTGGCAGTAAGTGGACAGGAAACTCAGGAACTTATATCATTTATTAACGATAATTTTCAAAACTTTAAAATTGAAGAATATGCAAATATTGAGGCCGGAAAAACAGATACTGCTTCCGGTAATATTGATGCTGCCCTTAATTATAATCCGGAGGCAGCAGATATAGAAGATCGTTATCAAATTTATCTGGACAGCAGAGATACGGTTAATTTTTTTATTTTAAGAGAAAATATTTCCCAGATATTAAGCAGCTATCATAATTTAGATAGTGGTCCTCAATTTTATTTTCAGCCTGCTGCAGATTTTACAGCCAGCAGTTCTATTTTGCCGGTCTGGTTAACTGTTACAATTACCATGATTGGCTTAATGTTGATTTCTGCTTCTTTATCCGAAGAAAAAGATAATAAGACTCTATCAGCTCTACTTGTGAGCAGAGTAAATATTTATCAGGTAATAGCAGCCAAAACTTTATTTGCCTGGATTTTAACCTTAATTACTTCGGTCTTAATGGGAGCTTTAAATGGAGTTCTGGCAGTTGGATTTGATAGACTACTGCTGGCTTTTACAATTATTTCTATTGCTGCTTTTGTATTTAGTGGTCTGGGCTTAATTATCAGTCTTTTCAGCAGCTCACAATCTTCTTCCAGATCAATTTCGACTGTAATTTATTTTCCAATTATTTTTCCGGCTCTGGTTGCAGATGTTTCTCCACTAACTCAAAAATTAGCTCTGTTTTTTCCCACTCATTATCTCTATCAGGCTCTGGACAAAGTTCTGGTCTACCAGGGCGGAAACAGCAGTCTTAGTTTAGAATTATCATTTTTGCTTTTATTTGCCATTATTTTTTATCTTATTATTTTGATTTATATCAGAAAGGCTGATTCTATTGTTGAATAATAAAATCATTTTTTTAGCAGTGCTGCTTGTATTTTTAGCAACTCCTTTTGTTGAGGCGGAAAGTTTTGAAAGTCCTGAATCCTTTACAGAATATGTTTATGCTAATTATGCAGATGAAAACTTTGAAGAGGTTTATAATAACTTTGCTGCCGAATTGAAAAGAGTACTTGCCGAAGAGGATTATCTGGAGTTTCAGCAGCATAATTTTGAAAAATACAAACTGGAATATACAGAAATTGAAGTGGGAACAGCTGAAGAAATTACATTTGAAGAAATTGAAGCTGAATTTGAGTACGCCCGTGACTTTGGCAGCTATTACCGGCTGCAGGTAAGTTATCTGCTTAAATTTAGTCGTCTTGGTCGTCGGGAAGAGAGATCAGAAAAGGATGTTTATCTTAGAAAAATCAATGATGATTTTCAAATTTTCTGGGATTATGAGAGTGCTTTAAGTGATGATCAGGCTGCCAATAGAGATGATCAGGATGAGTAAACCGATTATTGAAATCAATAAT
The DNA here is from genome assembly GCF_003259895.1 of Halanaerobium saccharolyticum. GTDB lineage: Bacteria > Bacillota > Halanaerobiia > Halanaerobiales > Halanaerobiaceae > Halanaerobium > Halanaerobium saccharolyticum_A. The sequence goes on from NZ_QLME01000008.1 coordinate 73,323, forward strand.
TTAGAAAAAACATTTTCTGGTTTTAAGGCGCTTCGGGGAATTAATCTCCAGATTAATAAAGGAGAGATAGTTGGTCTTCTGGGCCCTAATGGTGCTGGCAAAACCACTACTCTTAAAATATTAACTGGTCTTTTAAATGCAGATCAGGGAAGTATCAAAATTATGGGAACAGAAGTTGATAAACAGCTCCCGACCTGGCTTAAGGCCAAAATTGGGGTAGTTTTTGAGGAAAGCAATTTATATCTGCGCCTTAATGCCCTCGATAATCTAAAATTATTTGCTGGAATCAATAATGTCAGCACTGAGAGAGTGCTGCAGCTGCTGACTGAATACCAGCTGCAGGATGCTGCTAAAAAAGAGGTTAAGAATTTTTCTAAAGGAATGAAAAAGAGGTTGATGATCTGTAGAGCCCTGCTGGCTGAGCCAGAAATTTTAGTGCTCGATGAGGCTACAGGTGGACTGGATCCTATTTCTGCCGAAATTATTAGAGAAAAGGTTCTTGCTTTAAAAAAAGAGGGGAAAACTGTTATTCTGTGCACTCATTATCTGGAAGAAGCAGATCGGCTCTGTGATCGAATCGCCTTTATTAATCAGGGCCAGGTAATAGCTGTAGATAGTCCGGCAGTATTTAAAGATAGTCTGCAGGAAAAATATGTTGAGCTTAAATTTTTAGCTGATTCAGAAATGGCCGAGCAGGAAAGGTATAATTTTATAGAAAATATTTTAGATGCAGAAGATAACTATAGTCTGCAGTCTGGACATTTAACTCTGCAGTTAAATATTAATCAGCAGCTTTTTGAAAAGGCTGCAGGAATTGGGGCTGAATTTAAGCTGCTGGGTCTGGAAAAAGTAGAGGCTGATTTACAGCAGGTTTTTAACAATTTAAATAATTAATGATAGCTAGCGGGGTAGATAGAATGCAGGAAATTTCACCTGATTTTGATTTTCTTTTTAATAATTTAAATAAAATGGCATATATTTTTTTTGATCCCACTCATTTTGGTCCTGTAAATAAAAAAATGGCTGTTTTTTGTTCATCTGAGATCCACGAATTAGAGGGTCAATCAATATCAGTTATCCTGGATCAAAAAGAGATAGAAACAGTTAAAAAATTTAACCAGAAAATTTTCGAAGATGGTTTATGCAAAAGTGCTAAAATGGAAATTGAAATAAATAATGAATTACACATAATTGAAGTTGAGACAATACCTCATCATAATCAGATGGGGCAAGTTGATTATTTACTCTGTCTGGCCGAGGATATTACTGCTGAAATAGAAAAAGAAGAGAGATTTTATAGAAATAAAAAAAGGTACAGCAGCATTTTCAAAAAAGCGCCCCTGGCTTTTGTTGTTTCAGATAGAAAAACTAATATTATTGACTGGAATGATAAGGCGGAGGAGATTTTTGGCTGGCAGAAGGAAGAGGTTATAAATAAAAATTTCAATCTTATTGTGGCAGAGGAATCCTATTCTGAAATTACAGATGTGGTGGAAAATGTTTTTGAAGGTGAAAAAAGTTATAATATCAATAAAAACATAGCAAAAGATGGCAGTGAACTTTACTGTGAGTGGAATACAGCTTTAATTAAAGATAAAAATGATAAAATACTGGAGATTATTTCTATTGCTCAGGATATCAGTGAAAAGATAAAAACTAAACAGAGAATAAAAAATCAGAAAGAAGAATTAAAATACAGTGAATTAAGAACTCAATTTTTTGCTAATATTTCTCACGAATTAAAAACTCCTTTAAACCTAATTTTTTCAAGTCTGCAGTTATTAGATTATAAACTGCAGAATACCGACTCAAAACAGACCAATCAATTTGCTAAATATTTAAGCTCAATTAGAAATAATGGTTTTAGACTTTTACGACTGGTTAATAATTTAATTGATCTAACTAAAATTGATGTTAATACTTTTCAGCTTCATCGTGGTAATTTTGACATTATAGAGCTTGTAAAATCAGTAGTTGAAAGTACAGCGGATTATCTGGAGACAAAAAATAGAAATTTTCGTTTTGAATGTGAATTAGATTCTCAAATTATCGCCTGTGATCCTTTTAATATAGAAAGAGTAATTTTAAATTTAATCTCAAATGCTGTAAAATTTACGGCCGAAGGTGATGAAATTTTATTAAGAATTGAAAAAGAGGGAGCTCGGGTAAAAATATCTCTGAGAGATACCGGGATCGGAATCAAAAAGGAGAATCAGGATATTATATTTGAGCAGTTTAGACAGGTTGATCAGAACTTTAATAAAAAGCGTGAAGGTAGTGGGATAGGATTATCACTGGTTAAATCCATTGTGGAAATGCACGGGGGAACAATAACTTTAGACAGTATTTATGGTATCTACAGCTGTTTTAATGTTTATCTCCCGGTTGATAAAATAGACGAAAAGACTCTAGCAGCAGAAAGTTATGCTGCTGACAGTCTGTTAAATAAGGTGGAACTGGAGTTTAGTGACATTAATTATATTTAGAAGTAAGGAGGGGTTTCCTTGTCAGTGCTCAGAAAACTTGCAACTATAATTTTAGTAACAATTATATTATCTTTAATTTTAACTAATAATGCAGCAGCTCAAAATACAATTTATTTTAATGGTCAGGATATCACTTCTCAGATTGAGACTGTAAGTCGTGAGGGTGAGCTTCTTATCAGGGCAAGGGACCTGGCAGAACTTCTGGATGCTGATTTAACCTGGCGCCCCGCTTTGAAATCTCTGGAGATGGAATCTCAATCTGTTACAATTAAGATTATGGCCAACAGCCGCTATATTCAGATTGAAAATGATGCAATCAGAACTGAAGCAGGTCTGCAGCTGGTTGATAATCAGGCCTATATTCCACTGGCGAAATCAATAGAAGCTTTTGGCTATTTATTAGAATATCAGCGGGATAATGAAGAATTATATATTTTCCAGCCGGAAACTACAATTAATAATGTTTCCTGGCAGGAGGATGGTAATCAATTACAGATAGAAATGGATGAGATAACACCTTATAGAGTTTTACATAGTGAAGATGGCAGAGAGATAACAATAGAAATTGATAAGGCAGAGATTGACCAGGAGTTTAGTGATAACATTTCTAATAACAATTATTATTTGAGGGTGGTAAATGTTCCCGATAGGGCTTTATTAAGACTGGTTATCAAGAGTAGAACTCCGATTCCATTCCAAATTGATGGAGGGGTTTATGAACATGAGGATTCGCTTGTGCTTAGCTTTTTGCCCCAGCTTAAAGATATCCGGCTTAACGAGGATAATCTTTTAAGTGTGGAGGCTACTGGAGAAATTCCTGATGCCAGAACTAAATATTTGTCGGAAAGCAGAAAAATGATTATTGACATACCTTCGGTAGTCATTGGAAATTTTGATCTGGATATTGAAGAACATCCCTTAATTAAGGATATTAAAGTAACCCAACATGATCTGGACCCTGTTATTTTACGAATAGAAGCCACAATGGCAAATGGAGATATATTTAAGCCTGTACAGCGGGAAAAAAGTAATTTATTGACCTTTAAACCCGGTCAGCGATCCGAAATTACAGACCTGGAATATGCAGCAGGCAGTTTTAGTTTCGCCTCTTCTTCTGCCTTAAATCCGGAGCTCTTTTTGCTGGAATCTCCTCCCAGACTGGTTATGAATCTCTATCATGTTAATCGAGGTAGTGGGATTCAGGATAAAATTGAAGTTAATAATCCTCAGATTACGAGTCTGAGGACTGCAAGATTTGACGATCAGACAGTAAGGATTGTTGCTGATTTAGAGGAATTAACCGGCTATGAGTGGGTGGAAGAACAAAAAAATGGGCTTTATTATTATACTGTTAATTTAAAAAATAAATTTTCTGAAATTAAAACTGAGGATAATGCAGATTATCAGTATCTGAATATCTTAATGGATTCCAGGGCTAATTATGAGGTCAAAAAATTTAATTATCCTCATCGAATTGTTGTGGACTTTAAAAATACTTTAAATAACCTGGATGATTTTAGTAGAATTGAAAAAAGTTCATTAATTAAAGATATCAGGAGCAGTAATTATCAGCTGGAAGGTGAAGAAGTTACAAGGCTTGTTTTTGAATTAAATGATTATTACAGCCACCGGGTGGAGAGCTATCAGGATCAAAAAGGTATCAAGATCGCTCTGGCCAAAGAATATTTAAATCCGGAGATGAAAGCAGAAAAGATAGTAAAAAGTCAGCTGATAGTGATTGATGCTGGACATGGTGGTTTTGATCCGGGAGCAATTGGAGCAACTGGACTGGAAGAAAAAGTTTCCAATCTGGCTATTGCTAAAGCTACTGCTAAACAATTATCTAAAACAAATCATAAAGTTCTTTTAACTAGAGATTCTGATGAGTTTCATTCTTTACAGAATCGGGTGAAATATGCTAATGATCGGAAAGCTGATATATTTGTCAGTATTCATGCTAATTCTTTTAATAACCCCCAGACTGGTGGTGTAGAAACATATTATAACCAGCATGAGAGTAATCAGAATAGATTTTTAGCTGAAAAAATTCATGATAAGCTGGGACGAGGACTTAAAATTAATGATCGCGGAATTAAGGAAAGTAATTTTTATGTAATTAAATACACTAAAATGCCTTCTGCTCTGGTAGAAGTTGCCTTTTTGAGTAATGCTGTGGAAGAAAATATGCTTAGAACAAAGAGCTTTCAGGATCGGGCAGCAGCTCTGATAGCAGATGGAATACTTGATTATCTGGAAGAGAATGGAGGGGAGTAAAATGGCTGCAGAAAAGAAAAAATTAAGCTCTGATCGAAAAAGAAAATTGCTTCTAATTTTGAGAATTTTAATTCTGACCGGGGCTGTAGTATATCTCCTTTTTCTCTTTTATAATAATTATCTTTTAGAAGATAAATTGCAGGTTTATTTTGCCACTGCTGATGCCAGTCATCTGAGGGCAGAGAGTAGAGAGCTTGATCAAGAAAGTGATATCTATCTTCAACTTTTCGAGGAGCTTAAAGCTGGCCCGGAAAGTGATGATTTAGCAGAAACAATTCCAGAAGGAAGTAAATTGCTCAATTACCAGCTTGATAATCAGCTATTAAGCTTAAATTTTAATCAGGCCCTGAAAAATAATCACTGGGGAGGAAGTACTGGCGAAAGATTGACAGTTTATTCTATTGTAAATTCTTACACATCTCTGTCTGAAGTCGAAAGTGTAAAAATACTGCTGGAGGGAGAAGAGGTTGAAAGTCTGGTTGGTCATCTTGACTTAAGCCGTCCCTTGATGTACAATCAAAAACTGACTGAGGGGAGTTAATTATAGAGATAGGAGTTGGTTTTGTTGGAAGAATCAAGTAGGGCAATAGGACTATTAGATTCAGGTGTTGGGGGCCTGACAGTTGCTCGCGAAATTTTCAAACTGCTGCCAAAAGAAGATATTATATATTATGGTGATACTCTGCATCTTCCCTATGGACCAAAAGATTTAAACTTAGTCAGGGAATATGTGGAAAAAATAATAAGGTATTTAATTAGCAAAAAAAATGTTAAAGCAGTTGTGATAGCCTGTAATACTGCTACTTCTGCAGCCCTGGATCATGTCCAGAAAAAATTTGAGATACCTATCTTCGGCATGATTAAAAGTGCTGCCGCTAAAGCAGTTGAGATAAGCTCCAGACAAAAAATAGCAGTAATTGGGACAGAAGGTACTGTTAATAGTTTTGCCTATCAAAATGCAATTTTAAAATTAAATAACAGAGCTGAACTTTATGCTGAGGCCTGCCCAAAATTTGTAGATTTAGTCGAGCAGGGAAAATTTGATGGGGCAGCAGTAGAAAAAACTGCCCGCAATTATCTGTTACCTTTAATTGAAGCTGAGGTCGATTCTTTGATCCTGGGCTGTACTCATTTTCCTTATTTAAGTCCTTTATTAGCTAAAATAATGGGGACTAAGGTTACATTAATCAATCCTGCTCACGAAATGGCTGTTGAAGTGCGAGATAAACTAACAGAAATAGATCTGCTTAAAAAATCACCTGCTGAACAACCCGAGCATAGATTTATAGTAAGTGATCGTTCCAGAATCTCACGCAGATTTTTGGAGCATGGCCGAAAATTTTTAGGTTTAGAAGCTTTAAATTTCAAAGAAGAAAATATATTTAGTAAAGAATACAACTGGGAGGAAAGTATATAATGCGTACAGATGGAAGAAAAGTTAATCAATTAAGAGATGTAGAAATAACAAGGAATTACACTAAGTATGCTGAGGGTTCTGTTTTAGTTGAGACCGGTGATACTATGGTTTTATGTAATGTGTCTATAGAAGATAGTGTTCCTTATTTTTTAAGAGGTCAGAACAAGGGCTGGTTGACAGCAGAATACTCTTTATTACCGAGAGCAACTCAGGATAGGAATATTAGAGAAGCTGCAAAACGTAAATTAAGCGGCAGAACTCAGGAAATTCAGCGTTTGATTGGCAGAAGTTTAAGAGCAATTATTGACCTGGATAAAATGGGAGAAAGAACAATTTGGGTTGACTGTGATGTTCTTCAAGCTGATGGAGGTACCAGAACTGCTTCAATTACCGGTGCCTATGTTGCTTTAGTGGATGCAATAAATTTTATGATGGATGAAGGGAAATTAAGCGAAAATCCTCTAAATGGATTTATGGCTGCAACAAGTGTAGGCATCGTTGAGGGGACTCCGATGCTTGACTTATGTTATGAAGAGGACTTTAAAGCTCAGGTTGATATGAATATTGCAATGACCGAGGCTGGAGAAATTATAGAGATTCAGGGTACTGCAGAAGAACATCCTTTTAGTAGAGATGAGTTAGATCAACTATATGATCTGGCAGAAAAGGGGATTCTGGAACTTATAGAAGAACAGAAACTGGCCCTGGTTGGTAATTAAAATGAAAAAAATTGTTATTGGAAGTGGAAATCAGCATAAAATAGAAGAGATTAAAGCTTTTTTTTCAGATTTAGAATTTAAATTTGAAGGACTGGATCCAGAATTAGAACTGCCGGAAGTTATAGAAGATGGAAAAAGCTATCAAGAGAATGCATTAAAAAAAGCCAGACAGCGGGCTGAAGAATTAAACGAGATTGTACTTGCTGATGACTCCGGGCTTTCAGTTGACTATCTGGATGGAGCACCTGGAATTTATTCTGCCCGTTTTGGTGGAGATGATTTAAATGACCAAGAAAAATACTTAAAAGTATTGAAACTTTTAGAAGGGCAGCCGAGGGCAAATAGAAAAGCGGCCTTTATTTCAGTAATTGCTCTTGTAGATCCTTTTCGAAATATAGAAATTACTGTTAAGGGTAAATGCGAAGGCGTTATTGCCGAAGAACCTGCAGGAGAAAATGGATTTGGCTATGATCCAATATTTTATCTGCCTGAATATGATAAAACAATGGCCCAACTTAGCCAGTCAGAAAAGAATAAAATTAGTCATCGAGGTCGCGCTCTTCAGAAAATGAAAATCAGACTAAAAGAGAGTTATAACTAGAAAATTAAAGTATCAACTATTTAATTTGCTCTAAAGTCATGTAAATGCCGTTTTCTTTTTTGACCGAAAGCGGCATTTACTATATACTATTAATTGTCGCCGCGAAAAAAGTTATTGTTTTTTTGGGGCACAAAACACGTCGGAGCGTGGCGCAGTTTGGTAGCGCACCTGCTTTGGGAGCAGGGGGTCGAAGGTTCAAATCCTTTCGCTCCGACCATTTTAAATTATAGCAAATTTTTGAGCGGGAGTAGCTCAGTTGGCTAGAGCATCAGCCTTCCAAGCTGAGGGTCGCGAGTTCGAGTCTCGTTTCCCGCTCCATTTTATTGCGCCCGTAGCTCAGCCCGGATAGAGCAACGGACTTCTAATCCGTAGGCCACAGGTTCGAATCCTGTCGGGCGCGCCATTTAAAACTCGACAACAATCTAATATGGTGGATGTAGCTCAGTTGGCTAGAGCGCAGGATTGTGGCTCCTGAGGCCGTGGGTTCAAGCCCCATCATCCACCCCATTTAATACATCTATTTAGGATGTATTTTTTTATGCCTAAATTTAATTTTGTAGCCATTTTGCAGCCGTTTTTTCTATTTGTTATTCATAATCTTGACTAATAACTTTTAAAGAGGATATAATTAACTTAAGTACAGATATTATAGAAGCTTATTATTTTGATTAGTGACTTAGATTTTAACTGAAATATTTTGCCTAGATTGAAAATTTAGGAGAGATAAAGATGAAAAGAAAATCTCGGCCGATTAAAAACATTGTGCTGTCTTACTTTATTTTTGGTATACTCTGGATTCTGTTTTCTGATACGCTGGCGGGATATATGATTAATGATCTGAATTATTATCAGAGTTTTCAATCTATTAAAGGGATTATATTTATAGCTGTTACAGGTATTTTTTTGTACTTTCTTCTAAAAACTAATTTAAAAGAAATCACAGAAAAAGAACAAGAGCTCTATCAACAGGCTTATTTTGATAATTTGACTTCGCTGCCCAATAAGAGATCTCTTTATCAGGATTTATCCAGTAAAATTGAACACAGCCAAAATAATAGAGTCCAGTTCTCTTTTGCCATATTTTATCTTGATCTAAGTAATATTGATAATTTAACTGAGATCAGGGGATATACCCAGGGTAGTGATCTAATTAAAAAAATAGCTAAAATTTTAAAAAATGATATTTGTAATGACCAGGATTGTAAACTTTACAGTTATAATTATAATAAATTTATTTTAGTCTACAATAATCCAGGCAAAAATATTGTTTACCAGGAAGAAGCTAATAAAATCACTGACATAATTAATAATCTCTGGAATAGGGGCGAGATCGACTATTATATTGATTTAAAAATAGGTGTTTCCACTTATCCCGATTCAGGTAGGGATGTTGAAACATTAATTTCTGCAGCTCAGTTGGCGGCAAGTAAATGTGATACAGAAAATAAAGAATTTCAGATTTATAACCACTATATGTTTCTGGATAAGCTGGAATTAGAAAATTTAAAAAGAGATTTAAGAACAGCAATTAAAAAAGAAGAATTTGAGTTATATTATCAACCTAAACTGCGCTGTTCTGATCATAAAATCTGTGGACTGGAAGCTTTAATCCGCTGGCAGCACCCAGATAGAGGTATGGTATCTCCCTACAAATTTATTAAACTTGCTGAAGAAACAGGTTTGATTATAGAAATCGGTGACTGGGTTCTAGAACAGGCTTTTAAGCAGCTTTTAAAATGGCAGCAGAAATATGAAGATCAAATCAGTCTTTCTGTTAACCTCTCACCACTGGAACTTTATGATGAGCATAAGATAAAAAAGATAAAAAAACTTCAGCAGCAGTATCAAATAAATAAAGATTTATTGGAATTCGAAATAACTGAAAATGTACTGCTGGACAACAGAGGCGATCCACTTCAGATACTTAAACAGCTAAAAAGGCTCGGTTTTTCAATTGCTCTTGATGATTTTGGAATCGGATATTCTTCTTTTAGTTATTTAAGCAGGCTCCCAATTGATACTCTTAAGATCGATAAATCATTTATTGATCAATTAAATGATCAGAAAAATATGATTTTAATTGATTCTATTATTAATTTATCACATAAAATGAAGCTGGAGGTAATTGCGGAAGGAATTGAAACTGCTGATCAGCTAAAAACAATGAGTGATCTAAATTGTGATCAGATTCAGGGCTATTATTTTTATAGACCCCTTCCCTTATCTGAGCTTAAAGTAATTTTAGCGGAAGAATTTAAGACAACTGAAACGAGTTAATCTCGGTCTGGATAAATTATCTTATCACCATTTCTTTAATTTCTTAAAAAGTTATGCTATAATATATTCACTCTATACTGACTAAAAGTCAAAAAACAAGTGGGGGTAACCAAGAGTGACTAAGCAAACAAAAAAATCGCTTAAGAGGCGTACTACAATTTTAAATGAAGCAGAAAAATTATTTATAGAAGAAGGCTTTGAGAAGACAACTGTTAAGGATATTGCACAAAAAGCTGGTGTTGCTAAAGGAACATTTTACTATTATTTTGATACCAAAGAAGATATTATTTCATCTCTGCTGGAAAAAAGATATATAAAGACTGAAAAAAAAGCAAAGCATGTTTTACAAAGTACGGAAATGAGTTCTTTAGAAAAATTAGAAAAAGTAATTTTGAGACTTATTTTTAGCAGAAGAGGTAACTTTAAAGTTTACGAATTTTTTAAGATTGATGAAAATGCTAAGTTTATGAAAGAAAGAAACAAGGAATTCTGGAATAAATTTATGCCTATTTTTACTGCTATAGTCGAAGAGGGTGTAGAAAGAGGAGAGTTTGAAACTGATTATCCGGAAGAAGTAACAGAAATTCTATTTATGGGAATTGATAATTTTCTGCATCGACACTATGCTAAATTTACAACAGAGGAAATGTATATAGATAAATTTGCTGCTGTGGAGGAATTATTAAACAGAGCTCTCAACTTAAAGCAAAGAAAAATTGATTTGTCTTTAATGAAACCCGAAAAATCATAAAGGATTTAAATTAACAATAATAAAGAAGCTTTAGTTTCTTGGTTAATATCATTAATAATGGTGGTGAAAATATGAAAAAAGATTTTAATGATAATGAACTGCTGGCTTTTCTGGGTAGACTGGCAAACAAATGGGGAACCGGACATCAAAGTGTAAGTAAAATTCTGGATAAGACTCGGAACTTTATTGAAACAAAAGATTATAAACTTCCATTTATTGATAAAGTAACTGAACTGCTGGAGATGTTGAGTGAATACTCAAAAGGAAATTTTAAATTAAATGATGCAGCAGTGGGGTGGATTGTAGCAACTCTGGCCTATCTAATTTTACCAACCGATTTAATCCCTGATTTTTTGCCGGGGGTTGGTTTTACTGATGATGCAGCAGCTTTTATTCTGGCGTTTAGACAGCTTTCTCAGGAACTTGAACATTTCCGTAAGTGGAAAGAATTAGAGTCAGAAACTATAGATATTGAAGCTGAATAAATTAATTTTAAAAATTACTGGATATTTTCTTTAATCTATTATATAATTGAAAAGATGAAAATTTTGCTGCAGGGATTAACTTTTATCAATAAAAATCAAAGATAATTTGATAATTGATAAAAAATCCTTGACAAGAGCAAAAAGCTATGCTACCATTATATGTGCTTTTTGTGAAAAAGAAAAAACAAATTTTCACTCACAGCATTATTTACTATGCGAAAGTGGCGGAATTGGCAGACGCGCTAGATTTAGGATCTAGTGGGCAATCCCCGTGTGGGTTCGAGTCCCACCTTTCGCACCATTTAATAATTCTGTCATTGACCCCCGATATTGGCCCGGTGCCAGATCGGGGATTATTAACATATAGAGAGTTTTTAAAAAGTTTTATTTAAATATCAGTTAGGAGGAATATTAATGGAAGTAAAAAAAGAAGTTTTGGAAGGTAATAAAGTTAAACTGGACGTTGAAATAGAAAGTGACCGTGTAGATGAAGCACTAGAACAGGCATATCGTCAGGTGGTTAAAGATATTGAAATTCCTGGTTTTAGAAAAGGGAAGGCACCACGAAAAATTATTGAACAGAGATTTGGCGAAGAGGTGCTGCACAAGGATGCACTTGATATTCTTATTCCACAGGGATATAGTGAAGCTGTAGAAGAAGCTGATATTGAGCCAATAGCACAGCCTGATATAGAAGATTTTTATATTTCTAAAGGAGAGCCTGCTACTTTTACTGCAATAGTTGAAGTAAAGCCTGAGGTTGAGCTTGGTGAGTATAAAGATTTGGGTATTGAAAAAGAAGATGCTGAAGTTCAGAAAGAAGAGATCAAGCAGCGTTTAGAAAAAATGCAGGATGAGTACAGCCAGTTAGTTACTGCAGAGCGAGAAGAACTCCAGGAAGGTGACTTTGCTATTATTGACTTTACCGGTTATGTAGATGGCGAAGAATTCCCGGGTGGTTCTGCAGAAGAGTACAGTTTAGAGATTGGTTCTGGCAGCTTTATTCCAGGTTTTGAAGAACAGTTAGTTGGAATGAAAGTAGGAGAAGAAAAAACTGTAGAGGTTACATTCCCGGAAGATTATCAGGCAGATGATCTTGCTGGTGCAGATGCATCTTTTGATGTTGTGCTGAAAGAAATCAAAGTTAAGGAAAGACCTGAACTTGATGATGACTTTGCTGTTGAAGCAAGTGATTATGAGACAATGGACGAATTAAGAGTTAGCATTGAAGAGGAAATTGCAGAGCAAAAGAAAGAATCTGTAGAAAACAACTTTAGGGAAGAAATTATTAAAAAGGCAAGCGAAAACGCTGAAGTTAAGATGACTGACACTCTTGTTGATGAGCAGCTGGATCAGATGTTCCAGAGACTAACCCAGTCTATCTCACAGCAGGGAATGGATGTAGAAGATTATCTAAACTATATGGGTATGGACGAAGATACCTGGAGAGAACAGAATAGAGAAACAGCCTCTGAACGTGCAAAAGAACTGCTTGTTCTGGAAGCTATCGCCGATGTTGAAGATATCGAAGTAACAGATGAAGAAATTGAAGAAGAGGTTAATGAGATTGCAGAAATGCATGATCAGGATCCTGAGCAGATCAAAGCTATTCTGCAGATGCAGGGACAGCTTTCACAGCTAAAAGAAGATATTATCAGACAAAAAACAATTGATTTCTTAACAGAAAACAACTAATATTTGATTAGATTGTTAAACATTAACTGTTTTTCAATCTGTTTTTAGATATAATAATTATGGTACAAATATATAGGTACCAGGTATCAAAAACGATTTCGAGTGCCAGGTACCCAAAATACAGGGAGGTTTTAAACTATGAGCCTAATTCCAATGGTCGTTGAACAAACTAATCGTGGGGAAAGATCTTATGATATTTATTCCCGACTTTTAAAAGATAGAATTGTATTTTTAGGTTCTCCAGTAACAGATGATGTTGCAAATACTGTTATTGCTCAACTGCTCTTTTTAGAAGCAGATAATCCAGACAAAGATATTTATTTATATATTAACAGTCCAGGTGGTTCAGTAACAGCTGCTCTGGCAATGTATGATACAATGCAGTATATTAAACCTGATGTAGTAACAATTGGTATGGGACAGGCTGCAAGTGCCGGTGCGCTGCTGCTTGCTGCTGGTGCAGAAGGGAAACGTTATGCTCTTCCTTATGCAAGAGTTATGATTCATCAGCCAGCCGGTGGAGCACAGGGTAAGGCGACTGAAGCCGAAATTCATATTAAAGAATTAATGAGAATTAGAGAATTGCTGAACAATATTCTCAGTGACCACACAGGTCAAAGTCCAGAAAAAATTGCTCAGGATGTAGAGAAAGACTATTTCATGACTGCAGAAGAAGCTGTAGATTATGGATTGATTGATGAAGTAATTACCCGTAATGAATTAAATGAAAAGTAATTTAGCCCAAGAGGTGATAAAATGTTCAAATTTGGCGATCACGATCACGAAGATGGGGAACTAAAATGTTCCTTCTGTGGTAAGAGCCAGGATCAGGTCCAAAAATTGGTTGCTGGTCCAGGAGTCTATATTTGTGATGAATGTATAGAGCTCTGTAATGAAATTGTAGAAGAAGAATTAGATGAGGAACTGGATCTCGAGTTTGAGAGTGTTCCAAAACCTAAAGAAATAAAAAAATATTTAGATGAGTATGTAATTGGACAGGAAAGAGCTAAAAAATCACTTTCTGTAGCAGTTTATAATCATTATAAAAGAGTTAATTCTAATATGATGGTTGATGATGTAGAACTGCAGAAAAGTAATATTATGATGGTTGGACCCACAGGTTGTGGTAAAACACTAATGGCTCAAACTCTGGCCAAGATAATAGATGTACCAATTGCGATAACTGATGCCACTTCCTTAACAGAAGCTGGTTATGTAGGAGAAGATGTGGAAAATATCCTGCTTAAACTAATTCAGGCTGCTGATTATGATGTAGAAAAAGCAGAAAAAGGTATAATCTATGTTGATGAAATCGATAAAATTGCTCGCAAATCTGAAAATACATCTATTACCAGAGATGTATCTGGAGAGGGAGTTCAGCAGGCACTGCTTAAAATTATCGAAGGTACTGTTGCCAGTGTTCCACCTCAGGGTGGACGTAAACATCCTCATCAGGAATTTATTCAGATAGATACAACCAATATTCTCTTTATTGCTGGTGGAGCTTTTGATGGACTGGAGAAATTAATTGATTCCCGCATCAGCGAAAAAGTAATGGGTTTTGGAGCTGATATCAAAACCAAAGAAGAAAATAAAAATATTGGAGATACTTTAAAGCATATTCAACCTCAGGATTTACTGCACTATGGTTTAATCCCTGAATTTATCGGTAGAATGCCGGTTCAGGTTACCTTAGATCAGCTTGAGGAAGAAGATATGGTTCGGATTATGAAAGAACCACGTAATGCTTTAGTAAAGCAGTATGAGAAATTCTTTGCGATGGATGATATTGAGTTAGAATTTACAGATGACGCTCTGATAGCAATTGCTTCTAAAGCTCTGGAGCGGGATACAGGTGCTCGCGGTTTGAGATCAGTTGTAGAAAATACTGTTTTAGATATTATGTATGAACTGCCATCAAGACCTGAAATTAGAAAGTGTATTATTACTAAGGAAGTTATAGAAGAAAATGCTGATCCGATTCTGGAAATTGAAGATGAACTTCTGGAAGAGGAAGAAAGCGCCTAACAGCTAAAAGATTAAATAATAGAAACTGTTTAAGATAAATTAAGCTGTGATAAGATCTAGAGATAATATTACTCCTAAAGAGTGAGTGGTATTATCTCTTTCGTTTTTTTTGCATAATATTGGAGGGGAAAGTTAATTGACCCCGAATTATAAAAATAGAATAAATTAAAAGTGATTAGTTACTTAAATACAATAGATAGAGGTGAAAATTAATGACTGAAGAAAATGAAATTAAAGAGATAATGGAGCTCCCTTTACTGGCATCCCGTGGGGTAATTGTTTTTCCACATATGGTAATTCCTCTTTTAGTGGGCAGAGATAAATCTGTTGCTGCTCTGGAGGAAGCTATGATGGAAGAAAAGAAAATTATTATCGCTGCCCAGAAGGATGAGACGGTAGAAGAACCTGATATTGATGATATATATAGTTTTGGTACAATTGCAGAAGTTAAACAGCTGGTTAAACTACCGAATGGGATGATTAAAGTTGTAGTGGAAGGTTTAGAAAGAGCTGAGGTTATTGATTATCTTGACACAGAAGAATATTTTCTGGTAGAAGCAGCAAGCCGCCCGGAAGAAAAAGTTGAAGTTACTACAAATGTTAATGCTTTAATGAGAACAGTAGTTAAAGAATTTGAGGAGTACATTAAATATAACCGCAACTTACCTGCTGAAACAATTATGTCGGTCAGTAATATTGAGGACCCCGGCCGCCTGGCGGATGTTATTTCTTCCCAGGTTGAGTTGAAATATAAGCAGCTGCAGGAATTACTAGAAGCAACCGATATTATAGTCCGTTTAGAAAAAATGCTGAATCTGCTGCAGGATGAAATTGAAGTTTTAAAGATTGAGCAGGATATCAATAAAAGAGTTAAAAAGAAGGTAGAAAAAAATCAGAAAGAATATTATTTAAGAGAAAAAATGAAGGTTATTCAGGATGAACTTGATGAAGATAAGAGTACGACTGATGAGATAGATGATTATTGTGAAAAACTGGAAGAAGCTGATTTACCTGAAAAGGTAGCTGAGAAGGTGGAAGAGGAAATTGAGAAACTTGACCGAACTCCCAATATGTCACCTGAAGCTACAGTTATTCGTAATTACCTGGACTGCATTTTAGATCTTCCCTGGAATAAAGAAACAGATGAAGAAATTGATATTAAAAATTCTGAGGAGATTTTAGAAGCAGATCATTATGGACTTAAAGATGTTAAGGAAAGAATTTTAGAATATCTGGCTGTGCGCAAGATAGCACCAGCCAAAAAGAGTCCTATCTTATGTCTGGTGGGAGCTCCAGGTGTTGGTAAAACTTCTCTGGGACGTTCAATTGCCAGAGCTCTGGATAGAGATTTTGTGCGCCTTTCCTTAGGTGGAGTCAGAGATGAGGCAGAGATTAGAGGTCACCGTAGAACCTATATTGGTTCCCGTCCCGGAAGAATCATTAATGCAATGCGTGACGCCGGCAGTAAAAATCCGGTTTTTCTGCTGGATGAAGTTGATAAGATGAGTTCTGATTTTAGAGGTGATCCTGCTTCTGCACTGCTTGAAGTTTTAGATCCAGAGCAGAACAAGGAATTTGGTGACCACTATCTGGAAGTGCCCTTTGATCTCTCACAGGTTTTATTTGTGACAACTGCCAATGTGGCTCATACAATTCCAGCACCATTACTTGATCGAATGGAATTGATTGAAATTCCAGGCTATACAGAAGATGAAAAGCTTAAAATTGCAGAAGGTCATCTGCTTCCCAAGATTTACGAAGACCACGGTTTAAAGGAAGATCAGATTAATATATCTTCAAATGCGATCTTAAAAGTAATTAGAGAATATACAAGGGAAGCTGGTGTGAGAAATCTGGAGCGCAAGCTTGCTGCTATTACTCGTAAGGTGGCCAAGGAATTTGTGGAAGGTAGAGATCACAAAGCTCTGGTAGCAGTCAACAGTGTGGAAAAACATCTGGGCTTACCTGATTATGAACATCAGGAAAGTAATCTGGAAAACAGAGTTGGAGTTGCAACCGGACTGGCCTATAATCAGGCTGGAGGAGATATTTTGGATATTGAGGTTGCAGTAGTCCCTGGAAAAGGAGAGTTAACTCTTACCGGTTCTTTAGGAGATGTGATGAAAGAATCCGCTCAGGCAGCCTTAAGTTATGTTCGTTCCAAGCAGAATGAATTAAATTTAAGTGATGGCTTTTATAAAAAATATGATATTCATATCCACGTTCCTCAGGGTGCAGTTCCCAAAGATGGTCCTTCTGCCGGTATCACAATTGCGATTGCTTTAGCTTCTGCCTTAACAGGCCGTAAGGTAAGAGGAGATTATGCAATGACCGGAGAAATTTCTTTAAGAGGAAGAGTACTTCCAATCGGTGGTTTGAAAACTAAAATTCTTGCCGGACGCAGAGCGGGAATAGAAAACTTTATTTTACCGAAAAAGAACGAAAATAAGTTTAAAGAGATCGAAAAAGAGATTACTCGCGATTTGAATGTAAGTTTTGTCTCTCACATGGATGAGGTAATGGAACTTTTATTATTAGAGGATGAGAATCATGCAGATTAGTAATGCAGAATTTTATACAAGTGTATTTAAATATGAAGACTGCCCCAGATTACAGCAGCCTGAGGTAGCCTTCAGTGGGCGTTCTAATGTAGGTAAATCATCTTTGATCAATAGACTTACCAGACAAAAAAAATTGGCAAGAACAAGTAATACTCCGGGTAGAACTCAATCTCTAAATTATTATAATATTGAAGACAAATTTTATTTAGTAGATTTACCCGGCTATGGTTTTGCCAATGTACCGCAGAAGGTTAAAGACGACTGGGCAGAATTAATTGACACTTATTTAAATTACAGAGAAAATCTAGTCGGAGTAGTTCAGATTATTGACTGCCGCCATAAACCAACTAAAGATGATAAAATGATGGTTGAATGGCTTCAGGCCAGTGGTCTGAGCTACCTAATTGTTGCTACTAAGGTAGATAAAATATCAAATAACAAAAAAGCAAAACAAAAAAAATTAATCCAGAAAAAGTTAAACTTAACAGAGGAAGATAATTTTACTTTCTTTTCAGCTCAAACTGGAGAAGGAAGTAAAGAAGTCTATCAGTATCTTGATTTTCTAATGCAGCTGGCAAAAGATAGGGGCTAAAAATGGAGCACAGCTATACCACATATTTTGCTGAGATTTATGATGATGTAATGAAAAATGTTCCTTATAAATACTGGTCCAGGTATTTAAGTGATCTTTTAAAATATTATAAGCATCAACCAGACTCAGTGCTGGAACTTGCTTCCGGAACCTCTAATATGACTTTTAAGTTAATTGAACTAAAGTCTGTTAATAGAATTACTGCGCTGGATTTATCTCCAGCCATGATTTCTAAGGCTGCAGAAAAATTAGAAACTAAACTGCAGAATTCTCAGGAATTCAGCTCTTTTTCAGCTGCTGAAAAAGAAATGAGTTATCAGCTTCAGCAAAAGCAGCGGCAGCTGAGAATTAACTTTAAGGCTCAAAATATGACCGAATTTTCTTTTGAGAACAAATTTGATTTGATCGTCTCCTTTTTTGACAGTCTAAATTATTTAACTGATATAGATCAGCTTCAAAATTGCTTTAAGAGTACTGCCTCTTCCCTGAGCAGAGATGGATTATTTATCTTTGATATGAATTCAGTTGGTAGAATTAAAACAATTGAAGAAAAATCATTTGTAATTGAAGGAGATAGTTATGAGTGTTTCTGGGAGGATGTTGTAAAGGCAAAAGAGAATTTGTGGCAGGTAAAATTAAAAATATGTCCGGATAATGATCAGCTGCCCTGTTTTGAGGAAACTCACAGTGAGCGGGGCTATAAAATTGAGACTATTTTAAGGCTGCTTAAAAATAGTGGTTTTAAAGCTGTAGATGTTTATAATGCCTTTAGCTTTGCCAGGGGTAGAAATAATTCGGACCGCCTTTATTTTGCAGCTGCCAGAAATAAAGATCGATTGCAAACTAATCAGGGTCAGCTTAAAAAGATGTATTATGGAATCAAAAATAGAGTTGACTACTTTTTGGTTAGCTTAAAATATTTTCTTTAGTATTTTTTAGAGAATTGTTGCAGCTAAAAATAACATTTAAATTAGAAAAGCAGGAGCTTTGATCAAAGCTCCTGCTTTTTTTAATCTATTTAACTTTTTTAGAATAAATTAATTGATAATCTATTTTTTAACAACTTTTCGCAGATCCTGATCCTTATCTTTTGGTCTGCTCCAAATTTTCTTTTTAATCCAGGGCAGTACATAATAATCTAAACCGAAGGAACGTCCTGAACCAATTAAAGTGATTGAAGCAAATAAGAACCAGTATAAAGGACTAAAGTGTCCGGGCCATTCACTGGACCAGTGTGCATACTGACCGGCCAGTAAAAAGTTAACTGAAAATCCAGCAGAACCTAAAGCACCCAGAGTTGCAAATAAACCGAAAACTAAAGAAATACCGATTCCTATCATACTTAGAGTTACTACAATTTGAAAGAAAAGTGGAAATCTAAAGAAAATAGCTTCATTTAGCCAGACATACCAGCCAACAGCATATTCACCAATCGGTGATCCTGTGGCACCTGAAACCAAATAATCTGGTGTTGTTAACCAACCATCTCTTACTTTAGTATAACCTTCATAAAGCCACATGATTCCAACAAAAACACGTAAAAGAACCAACCAGAGAGATCTTGAAGTCTCACTGACAAAACCAAATAGACTTGGTAGTAAGCCTTTATGAGAAGCCTGTTCTTTCATATATTCAGTAATCATGCTGTAGGTTTCTTTTAATCCACCAATTTCAAAGCGATAGAACATGTTAACTGAGTGTTTCATAAACATTGCAGGGATTCCTGTTAAAGATAATCCCATTACTTCAGCAACTGCATAACTGCTTCCAACTGAAACCATTACTCCATGTAAATTTGGTTCAAGTTCTTCTTTTGAACCACCTTTAATTTCAGCTACAACATTTTCAGCTGCACACTCACCCGTCTGCTGAGCAGACTCTACTAAAGCAGGTAGGATTTGGTCATCTTTCCAGGGAGCTGCTGCATTATCACCAATAGCATATACATTAGAATAATCTTCTGTCTGCAGATATTTATTCACTTTTATTCTATTTGCCCGGCTTGTAGCCAGACCAGAATTTGCTGCAAAATCAGCTGCCTGTACACCACAGGTCCAGATAATGGTCCGAGCTTTGACTTCCACTCCGTCATTTAAAATCAGCTTATTTTCTTCAATTTTATCAACAAACTCACCGGTTTTAACAGTAACTCCATTATCTCTCATATAATTCATTGCTTTTTCAACCAGCTCATCACTGAGATTAGGAAGTATTTTATCAAGGCCTTCAAAGTTATAAATTTCTATTTCATTGCGTGGTATATTATATTCTTTGCTGTACTCATCAAGCCATTCAATTAACTCTCCAACCATTTCAACTCCAGTAAAACCTCCGCCGGCAACTGCAAAAGAAAGCAGTTCCTTTCTTGCGGCTGGATCATCAGTCATCCTTGCTTCCTGAAGACAATTTTCAATATGTTTTCTGATATCCTTCGAATCATCCATAGACCACAAGGTAAAGGCATGTTCACCGACACCTTCAACTCCACAGTGACTGGGCTTGCTGCCTGCTCCCATAATTAAATAATCATAGCTGTATTGATGATCTTCAGAATTTAAAATCTGATTTTCGAAATCAATCTCGTTGATTTCATCCTTAACTATATTTACTCTTGTTGAAGAAAAGATTCTCTCTAGATCAATTTCTAGTGCATCTTCTTCAATCCTTTTACCTGCCACTTCGTGTAATTCTGTTAACAGGGTATGGTAAGAATTCCTGTCAATGAGAGTAATTGTAGAGTCAGGATGTTTTTTTAGTTGTTTATGTAGAGTTTGGGCAGCAGCTACTCCACCATAACCTGCTCCTAGTATAACAATATTATTACTCAATTTTTTTCCCCCTTTAATTTTCTTTCATTATTCTTATTAGTTTTCTCCTATTATGACCCCTTTAATAAAAAATAAATTTATTAATTCACATACTTTAAAGAGCCATGAGTTATTTTTTTCACACTCTTATTATAGCATAATAAAATTAAATTGCAAATCTCTTAGTGAAATACTCGGGTTAATCTTTGCAAACTGCAGTATTTATGATAAAATATAAATGATTTGCTTTAGCCAAATGAGCTTTAGTTTAATATTTTCGCAAAAAATATTTAATTTTAAAACCGGGAAGTGATAATTTGTTTAAAAATAAGAAAATTATTTTGCTAGTCATATTATCAATATTTTTATTGATTTTAACTGCCTGTGGAAATGATGCCGAAGAGATGCCTCAGGCAGAAGATAATGCCTTTTTAATGGATACTTTAGTTCAGATGCGGGCTCATGGAGAAAATGCCGAAATAGCTGTTGAAGAGAGTATGGAACGAATCAGAGAGATTGAAAACCTGATGAGTAAAACAATTGAAACAAGTGATATTTATAAATTAAACAATAATCCAGAATCTGAAATTGAGATTGACCCCGAAAGTATGGAGGTTTTAAAAAAAGCAGTAGAATATGCTGAAATGACTGATGGGGGTTTTGATCCGACAATTGGAGCTCTAGTTGAATTATGGGGTATTGGAACCAGAGATGCTGCTGTCCCTGATGAATCCGATATTGAAGAGGCATTAGCTAATACAGGTTATCAATATCTAGAGCTGCAGGATAACACAGCAGAAATCACGAATCCGGGTGTAAAGATTGACCTGGGAGGGATTGCCAAAGGATATGCTGCTGAAGAAGTAAAAAAAATTGTTCAGAAACATAAGATTGAGCACGCCTTTGTAAATCTGGGTGGTAATGTTCTGGTAATTGGGGATAAGGTCGATGGTTCTCCCTGGAAAATAGGGATACAGGATCCCCGGAAAGGAAGAGGTAATGTGATGGCTATTGTTGAGGCTGTGGATTTGACAATTGTTACCTCTGGAAATTATGAAAGATATTTTGAGGAAGATGGAGAACTTTATCACCATATTTTAGACCCTAAAACTGGTTATCCAGCAGAAAATAATCTGTTGAGTGTAAGTATTATCAGTGAAAATTCCTTTGATGCAGATGCACTTTCTACAGCTGTTTATGTAATGGGCCTGGAAAGAGGAATGGAATTTATTGAGGATCTGGATGATGTTAATGCTATGTTTATTACAGAAAATCTGGATGTTTATCTTTCTTCAGGTTTAAATGAGCTAGTAAATATTAATGATTCTGATTTTAATCTAATTGAAGGTGAAAATCTTGTTAATTGAAGATAAGCTCTATCAAAAAATACAAAATGAATTAAATGAGAATATTATTAAAATAACAAAATCAAAAAGGCCAATTATTAATCAGGCTGTAGAAGATCTGATTAATGGTGGTGGTAAAAAACTGAGGCCTTTTTTAATGTTTCTTGCTGCTTATTTTGGTGATTATGATAAAGAAAAACTGCTGCAGCTGGGAAGTGGAATTGAACTGCTGCATATGGCTTCTCTGGTTCATGATGATATTATAGATAATGCAAATTTGCGGCGGGGTAAGAAAACAGCTCAAAAGAGGTTTGGCAAAAAAGAGGCTGTTTTTATTGGGGATTTTCTTCTCTCCCGAACTTTTGATATCTTTTTTGAATATCTGGATAAAAAGACTCTGCGAAAAATGAATAAAAATGTAAGGCTGCTATGTGAAGGAGAAATTGAACAATCGGAGAAACGTTTTGATTTTCAGATTGGAATCAGAGATTATTATAGGAGGATCAGACATAAAACAGCCCTGCTTTTTGCTTTGAGCAGTTATCTTGGGGCTTATGTCAGTGGAATCAGAGGTAAAAGGCTCAATTTATTATATAAACTGGGTTTAGAAATAGGAATGGCTTTTCAGATCCAGGATGATCTTCTGGATTTTGAAGGAAAAGAAGAAGAGACCGGGAAATTACTGGCCCAGGATTTAAAAGAGGGAGTCATTACTCTGCCGGTAATTTTACTTTTAAATAAAGATGAGTATAAAGATAAATATGCGGAATATAATAAAACTATTTTAAATGATCAAGTAGTAAATGAGATTATTGCTGATGTAAAAAAATCGGGTGTACTAACTGAAAGCAGAGAAGTTCTCCTTGTCTTTATTAAGAGAGTAAAAAAATATCTGGCTCAATTACCTGATAATAAGGCGAAAAAGAAATTGAGAAAATTAATTGAAGTACAGGTTGAACGCAAATTTTAGATGTAGTTTCGCTACAGATTAGATAAATAAAATTTATAATTATAATAATAGGTACTTGAATTTTTTTAGTTTTAGGTGATATACTAATCTAGTAACTGGGGTTATAGCTCAGCTGGATAGAGCAACAGATTCCTAATCTGTAGGTCGGCGGTTCAAATCCGCCTAACCCCACCACTTATAATGCTTGATATAACAGGAAAGACAACCAAAGTCCACCGGCTAATCGGTAGGGCTTTTTTCATTTTTGTAGCCATTTTGTAGCCATGCTTTCTGATTTTTTAGTTTTTGAAGCTTTTTTACTGCATTTTTCTGCATCGATGGAATAACATGAGAATATATTTTAAGAGTAATTGTTATATCATGATGTCCTAATCTTTCCTGGACTACTTTTGGGTTAACATCAGCCTGAAGCAGCCAGGTAGCATGAGTGTGTCTTAAATCATGAAAACGAACATTTTCTAGACCGACCTTATCTGCTTTCCTTCTGAATCTTCGAGTTACATAATCAGGATGCATCGGCTTTTTATTATCTAATCTAAAAACTAAATCTTCTAAGTCAGTATAACCTTCCATATATTCTTTATAGTTTGATATAACTTCAGCTGTATCGCTATCAAAATCAACTGTTCTAATACTCGTTTCAGTTTTGGGTTCATTATATTCTAAACTTGCTTCATTATTTTCATCTTTTCTAATAACTTCAGTAGATCTTCGAACATGCAGCCTTAAATTATCCAGGTCAATATCCTTCCATTTTAATGCTAAAAGCTCACCGCGTCTCAATCCAGTATACAAATCAAGATATACCAGGGTATAAAAATTGACATCATATTCAATTGCATCAAGTAATTTGGCGGCTTGCCTGTGATTTAAAGGAGTAATCTCTGGAGGTTTAGGTGCAGGAGCTTTTACTCCCTGACAGGGATTTTTATTTATATACTCATATGGTGATACAGCCCGTTTAAGAGCCTGAGAAAGTAATCTATGGTGTTTCTGTACTGATCTATTAGAAAGTCCGCCTTCTCCATTTAAACGGCCATTTTCGAGCTTGTCATTTTAATATTTGATTATATGTCTTGCATGTAATTTTTTTAATTTTAACCTTCCTAAAGCGGGTATAAGATGGTTTACTATAGTTGACTTATAATCTTTATATGTAGTATGAGCTACATTGTTTTTAGCATATTCTTTGAGCCATTTTAGATAAATTGTATAATTAAATGCACGGTTTAATTTAGAAAAAAATAGACACATATCTGTACCTTTTGTATAATGTTAATAACCACAAAAACATTAGGAGGGTACAGAATATGTGTCAAAATAATTGTAACACAAAAAGAGAAAAAGGTGAACACCTGACTTATAAAGATCGTGTAAAAATAGAGCATTTATATAATCAACAGGATAAAAACTTTGCAGAAATAGGAAGAGAATTAAATTGTGATAGAACAACTGTGAGCCGAGAAGTAAAAAAAGGAACTATTGAAATAAGAGATTATGAATGGAGAATTATAGAGGTATACTCACCTGAAAAAGGTCAAGAAGTCTATGATCATAATGCAACAGGCAAAGGCCCAAATTTAAAGATTGGTACAAATGATGAGCTTGCTAAATTTATTAAAAAAAGAATTAAAGCTCATAAATCACCTGCAGCAGTAGCTCAAAACATAAGAGAATCAGATGAGTTTGATATGGAATTACATTGGAAAACAATCTATAATTATATAGATAAAGAAATCTTAGATTTAGATAGAGATGATCTGCCTCATGGTAACTATAAGACAGAAAAAGACAGGCCAGAAGAAAGTGCAAGTACCACCAGGCGTAAGGAAGGTCGGACAATTAGAGGTAGACCCGAAGAGGCAGATACTAGAGAAGAATTCGGACACTGGGAGATGGATTTGGTAGAAGGAATAAAAGAAAAAGGAGAACCTTTTTTGCTGGTCTTAACAGAAAGACAGACCAGAGAGGAAATCATAGAAAAAATACCAAACAAGAAATCTGACTCAGTAATAAAAGGACTGGATCGAATAGAAAGACGATTTGGGGTAGTTAATTTCAGGGAGACTTTCAAAACGATAACCACAGACAATGGATCAGAATTTGCAGATTATGAGGGGATAGAAGAATCTTTTACAGGCAGCAGCATCCCCAGAACCAGCCAGTATTATTGTGATGCATATTGCAGCTGGCAGAGGGGCTCAAATGAGGTAGCTAATAGGTTTATTCGAAGATTCTTACCTAAAGGCACAAGTTTCAAAGGGATCAAGAGAACCCTGGTAAAAAAGATTCAAGAATTCATAAATACTTATCCCAGAAAAATGTTTGACTACGGTAACTCAGATGAATTATTCAGAGAAAAACTAAGTTTTAGCATCTAGAAATACTGAAGGTACAGGTAATTTCAAAGAAATCAAAAAAATCGTGCATTACATGTTGCAATTCACCAAAAAATATTGCAAAGATAAGTGCATTAACTGGAGAAATTATGAGTAATTTAATGTTATGAGAATGTTAAATTTTGTGTACTATAAAAAATTATAATCAAAAAAGAAGGATTTTTTGACTCGATAACGAAATTTAGTTATAATAGGCACTAAATGAATATAAGCAAGTATAAATATTAATTAAATATTTTGTTTTTTGAATAAATTGGTATAATTAATTATAAATTATTGATAGTTAATTATTAAAAACAAATATATTATATATTTTGTCGGCTATTTTATATAGAAGGGTGTCTGTATGGTAGAAACTATAGATTGTTATCATGGTACTTTGAAAATTAATGCGCAATCAATAATTGAAGGACAAAATATTTTACCTAGTACAGGGGATAGACACTGGTTGGGTGATGGTGTATATTTCTTTGAAAGGGATTTTTGGGCTTATTGGTGGATTAGAGAATTATATTTAAATAAACTTGATCCTTTATATAATAATATCTATGAGCTTGATTTAGACGAAAATTATAAAATCATCAAAGCAACTTTAAATTTTAATTCATCTTGTAAGTTTAATTTAGATATAATAGAACATAAAGATGAGTTTGAAACTGCCAAGGAGTTAATGATAGAAAAAGGAGAATTAGATCCAGATATTGATAGTGATAAGATTGTTGATGGTGTTGTAATTAATTATATGTTTGATGTATTATTTTATGATGGTTTATTTGATTTAGTAAAAGCAACATTTGAAAGGAAAGATGAATATAAAAAAATGTTCGAAACAAGATTTGGTTGTAAAATTAAGCATTCTCAAATTTGTATAAAAAATACTTCTGTGATAAACAATTTAAGAAAATTTGATTACTTTAGTAGACTTAGTAGATACTATAATTTATTAAATAGATGGTTTCCAAAACATAGATTTTATAAAAATAATATATATTACTTAAACAGAAAAAAAATATATAACTAAAAGGAGGAATTATAATGACTTCTGAAGAAAGAATTAGAAGAATAAAAGAACATTTTAATAATATTACAAAAGAAGAATTTAAAGAAAATTTAGAAGCAAGTGGTTATGGTGAAATTAAATCTACGTCAGTTTCTAGTATACAATTATATACTAAAGATTTTGAATGTGGCATAGATAATGTTAAAAATGCGAATGAAGATATTTATTCTAGTGAATATCAAAAATTTCCTAATGGATACCTTAATAATGATTTTATTGGAGATGCTGCTTAATGGAAAAAAAAATTAATGATGACTCAAAAAGTCAATTAAATTTTGTTAATTATAAGATTGATGAGCTTGTATTCACAGATAATGAAAATTTTGAAAGCGAAAAAGTAAAAATTGATATGCAATTCAATAAAGATATAGATTATATTGAAGAAGTTGGGTCTCTGGATAGAGTGATTGTAACTTTAGAGGCAGATATTTTTAATGATCCGATTGAAAATAATTATCCTTTTAATCTATATATAAAAATGACAGGATTTTTTGAATTAACTACAAATGATATTAAAGGCAAAGATATAATAATTAATAGAAATACTATAGCAATTATGTTTCCGTATTTACGTTCTCTGGTTTCTACTATTACAGCAAATAGTCAAGTTCCACCTTTGATTATTCCAACAATAAATATTAATAAATTACTAGACAGTGAAGAAAAGTAATTATATTCTTTAGTTAACTTACCAGCCCAAGTGCTGGTTTTTCTTTTTGCATATGCAACTAATATATGGTAAAATATTCATAATAATACAAAAGGAGACGATTATTAATGAAATCAACAGGTATTGTGCGTAAAATTGATGATTTGGGACGTTTAGTTATTCCAAAAGAACTGCGTAAGACTATGGGCATTAATAAGAAGGATCCGATGGAGATTTTTGTAGATGGTGATAGAATTATTTTAAATAAATATGAGCCGGCCTGTATTTTCTGCGGCAGCATGGACAATAATATTGAGTATGAGGGCAGGACTGTTTGTAAAGAGTGTATTGAAGAGATGAATAAATAATTAATTTAAGGATGTTGAAAATGACCGAGGGTATAAAAGAGAAGTTTATTGCTTTTATTGATATATTAGGTTTTAAGCATAAGATTGAATTAGTAGAAAATAATAATGGTTTAACTTTAAAAAAATTGAAAAATATAATTAAATGTCTCGGTTCAGATAAAGATGTGGAAAAATATAAAAAAAATGGACCTGAGATTTGTCCTGAAAGTAATTATATAAATGATGATTTAGACTTCAAAATCACTCGTGTTTCAGACTGTATTATAGTTTCAAGTGAGATATCACCAGTAGGTTTAATTAATTTAATGAGTTATTGTTGTGGTTCTATTTTTGAGTTATTAAGTAAAGGAATTATGTGTAGAGGATATATTCTTAAAGGAAACATTTATCACACTAATAGCTCGGATGAAGAAGAAGGTTTATTTTTAGGTACGGGTTATCAGAGAGCCTATGAAAAAGAAAGAGGGACGCCATTTGTAGAAATAGATTCAGAAATTTGTAATTATATTGAAACTATGGAGGATCCGTGTGTTAAAAAAATGTTTAATCGTTTTGTTTTAAGTGATGATAATGTAACAGCGTTATTTCCTTTTAAAAAATTAAGTCATAATTTTAAAATTACTGGTGATGGATTGAATAGCCAATTCAAAGCTAAAAACCACCGTGAATCAAATGATCGGATGAGACAAAGAATAAAAAAAATGGAAGAAGATATAATGTCTTATGTTGATAGTTCAAATGAAAAAGTAATGGGAAAAGCTAAACATTATATTAATGCTTTAAATAAGCAACTAGAAAACTGTGATAAAGCAGATAAAGTAATTGATATATTTGGTAGATGAAAATAAAATAATCAATTTAGATGACAGTTTATAAAAATTATTGAATAATGGTTATTTAATTAATTGTGGATTGGGTAGTGTACGGGCCACCGCACCCACCAAAATCCACAATAGCCCAAATAGCCATTTTGTAGCCATTTTTTTATGAACTGATATAAAAATCAGTGAATCTTGATAAAAACAAGCCTCTAAAAACCTTGATAAATCGGTAAGAATAATATGTTATAAATAGAAGCAAAGTGGTGTGAAAGAGATTTCTAATCTGTAGGCCGGCGGTTCAAATCCGCCTAACCCCACCACTATTTATTTAAATAAAGGCAAAGTTAACTAAACCCTTCCCTGCCAGGTAGGGTTTTTTGCTGTTGTTTTCTAGGGCCTCTAAGTATTTTTTAAAGAAACTATATTTACTATTATATACAATAATGATAGTATAATATATATAAAAAGAATATTTTGGGGGGCGGCAATAGTGGAAATTCAAAATTTTATAAATTCTTTATCTCAAAAAGCTATTGTTTTAGATAATGATTTAAAGATAACTGCATTTAACAAGTCATTAAAGGAAGCTTTTATAGATAATTATCAAAATAAATATAACTTTCTAGGAGAAAATTATATTGAAAAGGCTAAAGAATTAGGCTTTTTTAACAGGGAACAAATTAATTTAATGAAGCTAAATTTCAAAAAAATCATAAGCCAGGAAGCGGAAGCTTATTCTGAAGAATACTCTTTTGCTCCTGATTTGGTTGAAGATAAGAATATATACTTCGAAATGGATGCTACCAGTTTTGGGAATGGTATTTTGATTTTATATAAGAATATTACTAAACAAAAGAATTTGGAATATCAATTAAAAATGAAAGAACAGCAGTACCGCGCAATATTTGAGAAAGTACCAGTTGGAATGATCTTAAAAGATAAAAAGGGAAAGATACTCAGAATAAACAAGGAAGCATGTAAAATTTCAGGTTTTGATAAAGAAAATTTAGAAAATAATAGTATTTATGGAACTTTAATTAATAAAAGAGATTATGAGAAAGTAAAAAAAGGGGTTAAAAGAGTTTTAGCTGGAGAAGATATCAGAACAAATTTAGAAATATATGATGCCCGGGATAAATTTCAGTATCTGCATTTATTTGAAACCTGTATTAATTTACCCGGTCAGGGGGAGTGTGTTTTTTCGATGCAGATTGATTTACGCCCTTTATGGAAAAAAGAGAATAAAATTAATTTTTTGGAGAGCCATGACAGTCTGACAGGGCTGTTTAATAAAAAGTATCTGGAAAACTTTTTAGATAAAGTTAATATTAATTATTTACTTCCTATTACAGTAATCTACGCTGATATTAATGGATTAAAAATAATAAATGAAAAGCATGGCTTTGCCACCGGGGATCAGGTTATTAAAAAAATATCAAATTTATTTAATTCAATCACAAGGAAAAATGATATTTTAGTAAGAATGGGTGGAGACGAATTTTCGCTAATTTTAACCAACACGGCAGGAGAAACCGCTAAAAGTATTATTTCAAGAATTCGAAAAAAACTAAACAATATAAAAATAAAGGACAACAAGTTATCTTTAGGAATGGGTTATGCAACTACAGAAAAGAATTGGAATAACCTAGAGGATATTTTAAGTAGAGCGGAAAATAATATGAATAAAGATAAATTAAACAGTGATCAAAGTTATAAATATAAACAGGTTAGTAATTTGTTAAAAACTTTAAATGTAAAAAGCAATGAAACAAAAGAACATGTAATGAGAGTAGAAGCAGCAGCAAAAGAATTTGGGATGCATCTTAATTTAGATTATCAAAAGATTAATGAGTTAATGCTTTTAGCCAAATTACATGATATCGGAAAAGTTTTTATTTCAGAATCTATACTAAAAAAGCCTGGTAAATTGACAGAAAAGGAATGGCAGATAATGCAGGATCATACTAAAAGAGGCTTTCAAACTGCCATTTCTATAGATGAGTTTTCCTCTATTGCAAAATATATATTACATCATCATGAGAGATGGGATGGAACTGGTTATCCAGCCGGCTTAAATAAAGAGGAAATCCCTCTCTTAGCAAGAATTATATCAATAGTGGACTCTTATGATGTGATGACCCATGAGAGACCATATTCTAAACCTTTATCCAGGCCAGAAGCACTGGAAGAAATAAAAAAATGTTCTGGAACTCAATTTGATCCGAAATTGGCTTCATCGTTTCTCCAATTTATGCAAAAAAAAGAAAACAGGAACTAAATGTAATTTTAGGAATTATTAGTTTTAATCAGTAATTATTGGTTCTAAGATGGCAGCTAAAAATTATAGACTAAATTTTATTTACTGGAGGTGATAATTATATTTTCCAGAATTATAGATTTCATTAAAAAACCAAAAAGATCAATTCGAAGTAGAATAATCAGCATTTTTATTATTATAATTATTATTTTAAATATAGTGTTTTTTCTTTCATTTATTCGTCGTGATCGAGAGATAGAAATCTATCAGAACAATGTGGATGTCAATTTTAAACTTAATCAGCTGTCACTCCAAATTACTGAGAATTCGCGCCACTTTGATCTTCTTTTTCAGGAAAGAAATGAAGAAAATAGAGAACTTTATCAGAATTCAAGAAGTGAAATCGAAACTTTGATGTCTGAAATCGAACCGGAAATTAGTCGAGACCAGAAGAGTAAAACATTTTATAGGAATTTAAGTAATATGCTGGGTTATCATGATCAACTGGCCTCTGATTTATTAAATAGTACAGTGCTCAACCAGAGCACCTATCAAAAATTAACTGATATTGACACCTTATATTCTTATATGAACAGCCACACTCAAAATTTGATTAATTCTTATCTGGCCTATCACAGCAGCAATTATGTTAATCTACTTGTTGATACGCAAAATAGATCAAAAACTATTTATGCAGTTGTGATTTTAATTAGTGTTGCAGTTTTTATTTTTGCTGTTTTAATGGCCAATAATATTTTAAATACAATCGAAAAATTATCTTCTTCAGCCCGTTATCTCTCTCTGGGACACTGGGAAATTGAAGATATTGAAGAAATTAATTATCGGGAACTGAATATTCTGGGACAGACTTTTAATTTAATGAAGAAAAACATCAGAAAATACATTAAAGAACTCAAAGAAAAATCTGAACTAGAAAATAAGCTCAATCAGGAGAAAATGGAAAATATAGAAAAAGAAAGGCTTTTAAAAGAATCACAGCTTTTAAATCTGCAGATGCAGATGGATCCTCATTTTTTATTTAATACTTTAAATACGGTTTCCAGGACTGCTATGTTTGAAAATGCAGCCGAAACTCAAAATTTAATTATAGCAATTTCTAAAATTATGCGCTATAACCTCGACCATAAGGGGAAGCTGGTGGAGTTGAAAAAAGAAATTGAGGTTTTAAAAGCTTATCTTACAATTCAGGAAACACGCTTTAAAGAACAGATGGATTTTGAAATTAATACAGATGGTGAATTAGAAAACATTAAAATTCCGCCAATGATTATTCAACCTATTGTAGAAAACTCAATTATTCACGGTCTTGCTGATACTGATTCGGAAGGAAAAGTTTTAATTGAGATTGAAAGGTTTGAAGAAAAAGTAGAAATCCGGGTTAAGGACAATGGAGTAGGTATAAAAAGCAAAAAATTGAAGGAAATTTTAGAGGAGAAAGAACAGAAATCTAATAAGAATAAAGAGAGAGAAAGTTTAGGTATTTTAAATGTTATCAAAAGACTTAAGCTTCATTATGGTCAAAATTTATTAAGAATTAATTCTATTATTAATGAAGGAACTGAAGTAATAATAGAAATACTTCTTGGAGATAAAACTGATAATAATTAGATTTTTACTTGAGAAAGAACTGAAGGAGGCAATAATGATCAGGTTATTAATCGCGGAAGATGAGCATTTAGAAAGAAAAGCAATAAAATTCTTTATAAATAAACTTTATCAAGAGGAAATTAAAGTGGTGGCAGAAGTTAGCAATGGTCAGGAAGCGGTTTTTCAGGCTTTAGAAAACAAAGTTGACCTGGTTTTAATGGATATTAAAATGCCAAAGCTTGATGGACTGGAAGCTGCTGCAAGGTTAAAAGAAGAAAAGCCTGAAATAGAAATTATAATTTTAACTGCCCACAGTGAATTTGATTATGCCAGAAAATCAATAAAAATTGGAGTCAGTGATTATCTGGTTAAACCATATGTGGAAGCAGATTTTAAAGAAGTAGTGGATAAGGCAATTCAAAAAATCAGGGAACAGAAAAAAGAAAATGAAAAAGAACAAAGAATGCTCGAAAAAATAAAAAATATAACACCTGTCTTAGAAAAAGAAAGCATTTTAAATATTGTTTATAATACCCAATCTTCACTAGATAATTTTTTAGAGCACAAAAAAATGCTGGGTATTAAGGGAAGTAAATACTTTTTTATGACTGTTAATTATGAAGATAATGCTAAGATTAATGATGACTTTTATAATTCTGTAAAAAAGAAACTAAAAAAAATATTTACGGGAGTTATTTCTTATAATGGTTTAATTAACAGCATCTTTTTAATTATTGATGATAATTTAAATTCTAAAATAAATTCTCAGCAGTATCAAGAAGTAAAAAAGTTAATAAAAAATAAGCCTGAAAATACCAGCGGGCAAATGTATATTAAAAGCAGCAATATTTCCTCTGATTTTAGTAAGATTAGTGATATTTATAATCAAACAAAAGATAATACACCTGATACCCAATATTCGATCAATAATTATCCCTACCAGAATGAAAAGAAGGTTTTTGCAAAAATAATTGATAAGAACAAAGAGTCAGCAAAAAAGGAATTTAATGAAATTTATAACTATCTGCTGCAGGAAGAAAAATGTAATTTTAATAAAATAAAATCTTTTTTGCGCAGGTTTTTAGTCTTTTTAAATCGACGTTTAATGGAATATTACAATGAACAGCAGCCTCTTTTAGAAATGCAGAGATTAGAAAATGAAATTAAACAGATTAATAATTTAGAAGGACTTAAAAACTATTTTGAACAGCTAATTGATAATTTAATTGATGAGCTGCACAATAATGCAAATGAAAAGAAAGTTGAAATTATAGAAACTGTCAAGGATTATATAAGAGAAAATTACAGTGAGGATATTAGTCTGGATGATGTAGCAGACTACATTTCTTTCAGTAAATATTATTTAAGTAAACTATTTAAAGAAGTTGAAGGAATAAATTATAAAGATTATTTAATCAAGGTTAGAATGGAAGAAGCTAAAAAAAGATTAAAAAATGGAGACAAAATTAAAGTTGTTGCCGGTGAAGTTGGTTACTCTGACCGTAACTACTTTAGTCGAGCTTTTAAAAAATATACCGGTATTTCCCCCGGTAAATTCCAATAATTAAAGTTTTGTGCCTAATTTTCTGAAAACAAACAAAGAAATGAATAAGATAACAACTTAGTCTATAGTATTCATGTATTTTGACTGATACAATAAGTTTAGAATAAAAATTAAGGGGGAAACATTAATGAAAAAAGTTTTAGTTTTAGTTTTAGCTAGTCTTTTGATTTTCTCTTTCGCAGTTTCAGCTCAGGAAATGACCTTACGTCTGGCAGATAATCAGCCAGAAGGTTACCCAACAGTTGTCGGTGCAAAAGAATTTGCTCGTTTAGTTGAAGAGAGAACAGATGGTAGAATTGAGGTCGAAGTTTATCCTGGTGGAATTTTAGGAGACGAAAGTTCTACAATCGAACAGGTTCAGTTTGGTGCTATTGACTTTGTAAGAACTTCAATTACTCCAATGGCTAACTTTGAGCCAGCAATGAATGTTTTATCTCTTCCATATTTATATCCCAGTGAAGAATACATGTTTCAGGTATTATTCAGTGAAGTTGGAGAAGGAGTATTAGATGGTCTTAGAGATGCAGGTATTGTAGGTTTAACCTGGTATGACTCTGGGGCTCGTAGTTTCTATACTGCTGATACTAAAGTTACAAGTCCTGAAGATTTAGAAGGATTAAGAATCCGAGTTCAGGAAAGTCAGTTAATGATGGATATGGTTGAAGCACTTGGTGCATCACCTACTCCTATCGCCTGGGGTGAAGTTTACAGTGCACTGCAGACTGGTGTAGTAGATGCTGGTGAAAATAACTATCCTGGTTGGTATTACAACAGTCACCATGAAGTTGCTCCAAATTTTGTTGAAGATGCACATAACCGTATTCCAGAATTAATTATCATGAGTGAGATCACCTGGAATAAGTTAGACGAAGAAGATCAGGAAATTATCAAGCAGGCTGCTGTAGATTCTACTGAAGTACAGCGTGAAGCATGGGATAAGCGTACTGAAGAAGCTAAAGAATTAGCTGTAGAAGAAGGCGCTACAATTACTACTTTAAATGCTGAACAGAAGCAGGCTTTCCAGGACAAAGTTAAAGGTCTATATCCTAAGTACAGTGAAGGTTATGAAGATCTATTAGATAGTATTTTAAACTTTGAAATGGAAGAATAATAAAGTCTAAAATAAAGATTAATATTTAAAATAAGGTGGGGGTTTTTACCTCCACCTTTTAAAAAAGGGTGACTTTTATGAAAAAAGAAAAGAATGAGGGGAAAATTAAATCAGTACTAAATTTATCTGAGCAATTAATTAGTTATTTAGCTATGATTTTTTTAGTAGTGATGATAATTATTGTCAGCACAACTGTTTTTACTCGGTATACTATTAATTTCACTTTTCGCTGGACAGATGAAGTTGCTTTGCTGATGATGATCTGGTTTGGATTTTTAGGAATGGCTCTGGGGGTTAAACAGTCAGTTCATTTAAGTATTGAATTTTTTATGAGTTTATTTCCTGAAAAATATCAGGGTTATATATATAAGATTGAAAATATTCTGGTTGGAGTTTTTGGCTGGTATTTAGTTAAATATGGCTGGCAGCTATTTAGTAGGTCTATAACAACTGTCTTACCTGCTACCCAGTGGTCCAGAGGACTGCTGTTTATTGCTTTACCTATTTCAGGAGCTTTTATTTTGATTTATTCAATTTTTCAATTTTTTGGTATATTAGAAAACAAGTCTTCTATTGTTGATCAGTCAGCTCTAGAAGAGGATAATGAGATTTTAGAGGAGGGGAATTAATGGATCCAGCAGTCATTTTATTATTAGGTTCTTTTTTATTAATGTTATTTATCAGAATTCCCATTGCCTTTAGTCTCGGT
The DNA here is from genome assembly GCF_003259895.1 of Halanaerobium saccharolyticum. Lineage (GTDB taxonomy): Bacteria > Bacillota > Halanaerobiia > Halanaerobiales > Halanaerobiaceae > Halanaerobium > Halanaerobium saccharolyticum_A. The sequence goes on from NZ_QLME01000008.1 coordinate 108,878, forward strand.
CTTTCGACAATGCTTACAGCTTTATATCTTGATTTATCACCGATGGTAGTTGTGCAGCAGATGGTAAGTGGAATTAATTCTTTTTCCTTAATGGCAATTCCATTCTTTATAATTGCCGGAGAAATTATGGGTCAGGGTGGAATATCTGATCGTTTAATTAGATTTTCTAATGTTATTATTGGCTGGATGCGCGGTGGTTTAGCTATGGTAAATATTTTAGCGAGTATGTTTTTTGGGGGAATATCCGGATCTTCAGTAGCGGATGTGTCCTCAATTGGATCAATTATGATTCCAATGATGGAGCAGAAAGGCTATGATAAAGATTATTCAATTAATGTAACTATTACTTCTTCTGTCCAGGGAATTATTATCCCACCAAGTCATAATATGATTATTTATTCACTGGCAGCCGGCGGAGGGATTTCAGTAGCAAAATTATTTTTAGGTGGAATAGTTCCTGGAGTTCTTTTAGGAATTGCACTGATGATTTTAAGTTATGCAATTGCAGTTAAAAGAGATTACCCAAGAGAAGAGAAGGTTTCATTTAAAGAAGCTCTTAAAATAACAAGAGATAGTCTATTTGGGCTTTTTACAGCAGTAATTATTATTGGTGGTGTAACTACCGGTGTTTTTACAGCTACTGAATCAGCAGCTGTAGCTGCAGTCTATGCTTTTATAATTACATTTTTTGTTTATAGAGATATACCTATTTCAAAATTTGTTGATATTCTAAGAAATTCACTCAGTACTCTGGCAATGGTTATCGCAATAATTGCTACTTCAAGTGCCTTTGCCTGGATGATGTCCTATTTACAAGTTCCGGGAATGATTACAGAGACACTATTAAATTTATCGGAGAATCCGATTATTATCATGTTAATTGTTAACCTGATTTTATTATTCCTGGGTACAATTATGGATATGGCACCACTGATCTTAATTGCAACACCTATTTTATTACCAGTAGTAAGAAGTATTGGTATGGATCCAATTACCTTTGGAGTTGTCATGATGCTTAACCTGGGAGTAGGTTTATTAACTCCTCCAGTTGGTTCAACCTTGTTTGTAGGTTGTTCAATTGGTAATGCTCCTATAGAAAAAATAGCAAAATCACTGATGCCATTTTATGCAGTGCTTGTAATTATGGTATTACTATTATCCTTTGTCCCTGGTTTAACCCTCTGGTTACCCAATTTCTTAATGGGCTAACCTCCAGAAGGATAATATTTAAATAAAGTAATACGAATAGAATATTAGATGATAGTAAAAGCAAATATCTCCTTATTAAATTAATATTTGCGAAAAAAACGGCCCTTTCCCGGGGCCGTTTTTTGTTATTCTGAATTTTTTAGAATAATCTAAGTTTTAGGGGCTTTAAATTAAAGTCTATTTAATTGGTATCCAAAAATTCTTTTCTGGCTAATTCTTTTCCTATCTCACAGAGAAAAACTTTTTCAATTAATTTTTCTTTTTCAGAGTTGCTTTTTATTTTTAAATCATAAAATTCCGGCAGATTTACCAGCCAGTCAGCATCATATAGCAATTTGAAATTGTTGCTGCTAACCTTACCCGGGGTATGATGATGAGCTATAATTTCTGCAATTTCGTCCATCATCTCAAAATCAATATTTAAAGATTCCATAATTTCCCTGGCTACAGGTGGACCCTCAATTTCCTGATAATGACCGGCACTGCTGTCATATTTAAGTTCTGCATTTTTAATACCTATATCATGGAGCACAGCAGAATAAATGATTACCTGTTCATTGATATCTTTATCAGGATATTTTTCCTTAAAGATATCTATTAATTTTTCTGCAAAACTGGTAACTCTTAAAGCATGATTAATTCTCTCTTTATCTTCTGCAAAATAGTTTTCCAGCTCTTGAATCAGCTTATTTTTGAGCATTTCTACCTCCCATTTTCAGCAATGATTTTATCCATTAGTTTATTCCACTCCTGATCAACCTTTTGTTCTTCAGGATGGGCATCAAACCATTGAATCGATTTCTTAATTCCCCGGGCAAAAGGTACTGTTGCCTTAAATTCAGGCACAAAACGTTTGATCTTAGAGTTATCAAATACAACACTTACAGCTTTGTCTCCCAGCAGAGAACCTCTGTATTTTGGATCATATTCAGCAATTTTCTCCGAAGCAACATGGACCAGTTCAAGATCTTTAGCTCCAGCTGCTCTGGCAATTTCTCTAAATATCTGATTCCAATTTAAAGTTTCATCAGAAGTAATCTGGAAGGCATGACCAAGAGCCTGCGTATTAGACAGCAGGCCAACAAAAGCTTTTGCAAAATCACTGTTGTGGGTCATTGTCCAGAGAGAACTGCCATCTCCATGAACCAGTATTTTTTTACCCCTGCGCATTCTATCAACTATAGACCAGGGAGCCTGATGGCTGTTTAATGCTGCCGGGATTGAGGTTTTTCCATAAGTATGAGATGGTCTGACAATGGTGATTGGGAAATTATTTTTTCTGTATTCAGCCATTAAAATATTTTCACAGGCAATTTTATTTTGAGAATATTCCCAGTAGGGATTGGCCAGAGGAGTTGATTCGTCAATTAAATAACTGGTCTGGGGTTTTTGATAGGCCGAAGCTGAGCTGATAAAGATGTACTGATCGGTTTTGCCTCTAAAAATTTCAATATCATTTTTTACATGTTCTGGGGTAAAAGCAACCCAGTCAACCACAGCATCAAAACTGTGATCTTTTAATTTTTCCTTTGCTTCTTCTTGATTACGAATATTCCCTTCAATTATTTTTGCTTCTGCTGGAGTCAGATGGTTATTATTACCGCGGTTAAATAAATATAAATCGATACCTTTTTTAACTGCCAGTTCTGATACTGCCTGACTGATAGTTCCTGTTCCACCAATAAATAATACTTTCATTTTATTATTCACTCCTTAAATTTTGAGTTTAGATTTTATAGGACAATCTTTAATATCAATCTTCTCTTATTTAATATATTCACTATTAGTTATTTATCTCCTTTAATTCAGTATTATTTAGCTGAAAAACTTTAAGATATTGTAATGTCAAGTATTTTGTGTAAATAAATTAATATCTTTCTTCAAATAGTTGAATTAGATTTTCTCGAGCAGCTAAAAATCCTTTTAATCTTC
>NZ_QLME01000009.1:0-32436 GCF_003259895.1 Halanaerobium saccharolyticum
CAATAAAATATTTTATTTTTAAAGATTGAAATGATTTTTTAACGGCAAAAATCTAAAAAGAACTACTTTAACTTTTTACTTGCCGAATTCAAGTTTAATAATGTTTGTTATTGTTGGGGCTAATGTTTTTGCTCGTTTTATTTTAAATAGTTCTTTGGGGTGGGCTGATGAGCTGGCACGATTTATTTTCATCTGGATTTCATTTTTGGGCGCAGTTTTTGCCTACACTACAGATGATCATGTTGGTTTGAATTTTGTTGTAGCGAAAATTAAATCTGCTAAAGCTCAGAACATAGTTAACATAATTTCGGATTTATTAATTTTACTTGTAGTAGGATTTATAACATATTATGGATATATTGTGGCAATTTCTGCTACAAATGTTTCACCGGCGCTCTATATTCCAATGAGTTTAGTTTATGCTGTGGTTCCAGTCAGTGGCTTTATGATGGTGGTTATTAATTTCATTAAAATCAAAAAACATATAGAGTTATATATTAAAGATGAAAAAGAAAAGTTTGATATTATGGAAGATATTGGAGGTGCTGAATAATGCTCTGGCTCTTTTTAGGAACACTTTTTACATTTGTTTTAGCCGGGATTCCGGTTGTATTTAGCCTTGGTTTATCAAATATTGCAATTATGAATGCGATGGATCTGCCATTTATGGTACTGCCTTCAAAAATGATCTCAGGTATGAATAGTTTTCCACTTTTAGCTATCCCATTTTTTATGTTTGTAGGTGAAGTAATGAACAGAGGTGGAATCGCCAAGCGTCTGGTTGACTTTGCTGATGCGATAGTTGGTCATATTACCGGTGGCCTGGGCCATGTTAATATCTTGGCCAGCATGTTTTTTGGTGGTATTTCCGGTTCTGCAATTGCTGATACAGCAGCCATTGGTGGCCTTTTAATACCTCCGATGATTGAACAGGATTATCCGGCAGATTATTCAGCAGCGATTACTGCTTCTTCAGCTGTTATTGGGATTATTATCCCCCCAAGTATTCCTTTTATTTTGTATGGAATTATTACTAATACTTCAATTGCCCAGCTTTTTTTAGCAGGTATTATTCCCGGAATTATTGTTGGTTTGTCTTTAATGGTCACAACTTATATCACAACTAAAAAGCACGGCTACGGACATATTGAAGGTTCAGAACAGGTTGCAGAATTCAGTTTTAGTCGTTTATGGAAGACCTTCAAAAAAGCCTGGCTTGCTCTGACAATTCCGGTTTTAGTTGTTGGTGGTATTTTAGGTGGTATTTTTACGGCAACTGAAGCTGGAGTTGTAGCGGCCTTTGTGGCTTTATTACTCGGTTTATTTGCCTATAGAGAAATTACTATTAAAGATTTACCTGATATACTTTTAGCAACAGCAAAAACAACTGCAATAGTCTTATTTTTATGTGGAATGGCAATGGTAACTGCCTGGCTTTTAACTATGGCCAGAGTTCCCTTTACATTGGCTAATTTATTGACTTCTATTACCAGCCGCCCAATAGGTGTTTTACTAATAGCTAATGTTTTATTATTTCTGGTTGGTTTTGTAATGGATTTAACTCCTGCAATGTTAATTCTGGCTCCGATACTGCTGCCAGTAATGAAGTCAGTCGGTATTGATCCTGTTTATTTTGGAGTTATTATGTCAATTAACTTAGGGATAGGTTTAATTACTCCTCCGGTTGGTACAGTATTATATGTAGCAACAGGGGTGGCCAATATTACTTTAGAAGAACTGGTTAAATCAATATTACCGTTTTTATTCACCTTACTGGCAGTGTTGGCACTTTTAATTGCTTTTCCACAGTTAGTAATGTTTATTCCAAATACTTTTGCTTAAATAAATTATAATATAAATTTAAATTGGATATTACCTTTTTATGATGAGGAGATGATTTGATTGCTTAGAAGTCAAAAAATCAGAAAACAGGGAGCAGAAATTGATGCCCTGCGGATGGGGATGGACTGGAAAGCTGAAGACTTAGATAAAATGCAAATTGTAATCGCCAATACCTATGGCAATGGTCATCCAGGAAGTTTTCATTTAGATAAATATGTTACTTTGTTGAAAAAAGAATTAAAAGATATTGATGTGATGGGAAGTCGAATGACAACTTCAGATATTTGTGATGGAATTGCCCAGGGACATGATGGAATGAATTATTCCCTTGTTTCGAGAGAGATGATTGCCAATATGGTTGAAATCCAGGCAATGGCAGCCCCTTATGATGGGATTGCTCTTTTTTCCAGCTGTGATAAGTCTGTGCCGGCTCATTTAATGTCGATTATGAGACTTGATCTGCCAGCAGTTCATATTCCAGGAGGAGCTATGGCTCCCGGTCCGGATGGTTTAACCCTGGAAATGGTAGGAACTTATTCTGCTCAGCTGCAGCGGGGTGAAATTACAGAAGCTGAATTTAAAGAATATCAGTATTCGGCCTGTCCCAGCTGTGGAGCCTGTCAGTTTATGGGGACAGCATCTACAATGCAGCTGATGGCTGAAGCACTTGGCTTAGCTTTACCGGGAGCGGCTTTAATTCCCTCAACCAGTCCTGCACTGGCAGAGATGACAAAAGAGGCAGGCCATTATTTAGTTGAGTTAGTTAAAAAGGGACTAAAACCATCTGATATAATTACCCGAAAGTCATTTGAAAATGCAGTGATGATCCATGCAGCAATTGGTGGCTCAACAAATGCACTGCTGCATATTCCGGCAATTGCCCATGAATTTGGGATTGAGATTGAACTGGATGAATTTGATCAGATCCACCGGAAAATACCTTTTATAGCCAATGTTAAAACCAGTGGTGATTATCCAACTCATTATTTCTGGTATGCAGGTGGACTTCCGGCCATAATGAAAGAACTAAAAGATTATTTACATTTAGATCAGATGACTGTGACCGGAAAAACTCTGGCAGAAAATTTAGAAGAACTTGATAAATTTAGCTATTTAGATTATATGGAAAGTGAAGCTCCTGCTAATCTGCCTGCTGATGTAATTTATCCAGCATCTGCTCCGATAAATGATGAGGGTTCTCTGGCAGTACTCAAAGGTAATCTGGCTCCAATGGGAGCAGTAGTTAAACATTCTGCTGTTGAGCCGGAGATGCACAAGTTTAAAGGAAAGATCAAAGCCTATGATACAGAGGAAGAAGCACTGGAAGCAGTACTTTCCGGTGATATTGTGTCAGGTGATGCAGTAATCATTCGTTATGAAGGACCAAAAGGAAGCGGTATGCCGGAGATGTTTTACACCAGTGAAGCAATAGCTTCAGACGAGGTGTTAAATACTTCGACAGCCTTAATTACAGATGGGCGTTATTCAGGAGCTACTCGTGGTCCGGCTATCGGTCATGTTTCTCCAGAAGCTGTAGATGGAGGTCCAATTGCCCTGGTTGAAGATGGAGATCTTTTAGAAATTGATATTCCAGAGCGAAAATTAAATATAATAGGTATCAATGGTCAAGAAAAATCTGCAGCTGAAATAGATAAAATTCTGGCTGCAAGAAAAGAAAAGTGGGTTAAACCAGAACCTAAATTTAATAAAGGGACTTTAGGACTTTATATTCGCCATGCTGTCCCTGCTGCTAAGGGCGCTTATATCGGTATGGAATAGATTTATAATAAATAATTTGATATGAGGTGAAGAAAATGGATAAAAAAGTTTATTTAGATCCTCAGACAGCTTATCTGCAGGCAGCCCCAGCTCAGTATATCAATGAAAAAGATATTTTAAAAAAGGCCGGTGCCTATGTAAGTGAATGGGGAACAAGAGTTTTAATCAGCGGTGGTGTGAGAGCACTTAAAGCTGCAGAAAAAGATTTAACTGAGTCTCTGGATCAATATGAGATTTACTGGGAAAAGAATGTTTTTAAAGGTGAGGTCTGTCAGTCAAATATAGATCTCATAAAGGAAAAAGCAGAAGCGATGAATGCTGATTTGGTAATCGGTGTTGGCGGGGGGAAGGCGATTGATACAGCCAAGGCAGCTGCAGAAGATATGAGGCTTCCAGTTGCCGCAGTTCCTACAATTGCTGCTACCTGTGCGGCTGGCTCAGCTTTTGCTGTAGTTTATACAGAAGATGGTCAGTTTGAGAAAGATTATTTTATGACTCAAAATCCACGTCTGGTAATGGTGGATCCCGGGATCATTGCGGAAGCACCTGCCAAATATTTAAAATCCGGTATTTTAGACTCACTTGCCAAATGGTATGAGGGCCAGGCTGTTGCCAGTGGAATTGATGATCCCAGCTTAGAAACTGTTGTAGCTATGAATTTGGCTGAAATTTTATATAATAAAATGCGTAAAGAAGCCATTACAGCTGTTGAGCAGTGTGAAAACAATGAGCTGGGTCCAGAACTAATGGAGGTTATAGACTTAAATATTTATCTGACCACAATTATTCAGAGTCTGGGTCAGAATACTTCCCGGGGCGCAGCAGCTCACGGAATCCATAATGGAATGACCGCAATGGAGGAATCACATGAAGTTTTACACGGTTTAAAAGTTGGTTATGGAATTATTGTTCAGCTCTATCTGGAAGAAAAGCCGCAGGCTTATATAGATGATGTGATTGACTTTTTCAATCAGCTTGGATTAGTACCTTCATTTAAGGGACTGGGACTTACTTTTAACGAAGAAAACCTCAAAAAAACGGCAGCTAAATCTGTTAATGATACAGTAATGCTCAAAATGCCGATGAAGGTAACAGAGGAAATGATAATTGAGGCTATGAAAAAAGTAGAAGCAGAAGTTAATTAGTTTAAATTAAAAAGTTAATAAAATTCCACCCTCCGAGGAATTAATATTAAAGCCAGCCCAACCCATTTAGAATTCAGGTTTGGGCTGGCTGTTATTATTTAGGGTATTATAAATCCAGCGGCTGCAAAGTGGCGATCTAAACTTAAAGCATATTTAAGCTCAAGTCTATTCATAACTGCAAAAGAAGTAGCATCAACATAACTAAATCGCTGGTCTTTGTAATTCTCAAGGATTTTTATCACATTCTTTTCTGTTTTTGCTTCAATATGAATTTTTTTGATCATCATTGATTTATTAATTAGTTTGATAAACTTGAAAGGTAAACTATTATTTTTGATTTTTTGATGATTTTTATCATTTTTACTTAATAAGGCAAACCAGGCGCTGGTGTCTACGAAAATTGTTTCGTTTGTAAGTTTTACAAAAAGCTGAGATTTACTCATCTTCTGGCCTCTTTTCAGCATATAAATATTGATCATGGTCTTTTGCAATATTATTATCCTCAAGCTCTTCATCTATCAAGCCGATAAGATCATAGGCTGTATCTTTTTCTAAAGGCAGCTTTTCTTTTAGTATTTTATTGACTCCTTCTCGCACTAGAGATGCTTTGGAAACACCAAGTTTTTCAGAAATAATTCCCAGTTTCTCATTTGCATCCTGGTCAATATAAAATTGCAGGCGTTCTTTTTTTTCACTCATGCTTAACCACCTCAGATAATTTGTGTGATATACATATACGTCTATTTTAATATAATTATACATCTATCTGCAGATAATTACAAATTAAAAAGAAAAATCGCCCCTGAGGGCGATTAAAAGTTGAGCCAGAATACTAAACTAGCCCTGATACTTATAAAACGACTGGAAAATTTTATCCAGCCCATATTTTTCGGGTGAAAAAATATATTCAGTATTACCGAGGAAAAAGTAGCCTCCCGGATTTAAAACAGAGGTAAATTTCTTGATTAGCTGATCTTTCATATCTTTAGTTAAATAGATAAAAAAGTTGCGGCTTAATATGAGATCCCAGTCGGCTTTGAAACGAGCATTAATTAAATCTTTCTGCTCAAATTTTACCATCCTCTTAATTTCGGAGTTCAGGGCATAAGTTTTGCCATCAGAACTTTCTTTAAAGTATTTATTTAAGATCTTATCCGAAACATTTTTAAGAGAATTCTCCTTATATTCTCCCTGGCGGGCAGTATCTAAAATTGTATGATCTAAGTCTGTAGCATAGATTTCGAACTTACCAGGGCTGATTCCCATTTCTTTTAAAATGATTGCCATGGTATAGGGTTCTGAGCCGTTAGAACAGGGAGCACTCCAGATTTTAACCTTTTTCTTTTCTGCAAATAGTTTTGGAAATACATCTGACTGCAAAAATTCAAAATTCTCCGGATTACGAAAAAACTCTGAGGTATTGATAGTAAAGTGGTTTAGATAAGCATCTTTAAATTCTGTGTCATGCTTAATTAAATCAATACACTTGTCAAAATCATCCACCTGATATCTGCGCATTAAACTTTTGGTTCTTCTCTCTACTCGGTCTAACTTATAGCCATCTAAATCAATATTCAAAATTTCCTTTGCCCGATCTTTAAACTCTGTAAAAGTAATTCCCATTTAAATTTATCCCTCCACAATTTCTGTAATTCTTTTTCCGATTTCATCTATTCTTTTAATTTCATGATAGGCTCCAGCCTTTACTGCTGAAGAAGGCATACCATAAACCAGTGCTGTTTCTTTAGATTCTATTATACCATATCCACCTTTATTTACAATGGCAGACATTCCCTCGGCTCCATCATGGCCCATTCCAGTTAAAATAACTCCTAAAAGCCTGTCGCCATCAAAATGCTCGGCAAGACTCTGCATCATATAATCAACACAGGGTCGAACTCCGTGCCGTCTGTCTTTTTTATTTAATTTAACCCTTCCCTGAGCATCGATTTCTAAGTGGAAATCACCGGGTGCCAGGAGACCATGACCGGGTTTTAAAGTATCACCTTCCTCGGCTTCTTTAATTTTAAGTCCCGAAATATTATTTAGTCTTTCGGCCAGTGTTTCTGTAAAACCGGCCGGCATATGCTGGACAATTACAAAGGCTGCTGAAGAATTTTCAGCAATATCTTCGAATAATGTATTTAAGGCCCGGGGGCCGCCGGATGATGCACCAACTGCAACTATTGGAAAAGAGCTGCTGTTTTTAATCACCCTTTTTTTAACCTTTTTAGCTTTAAAAGTGTCATTAGAATCTGCAGCAGCTTTCAACTTAAGCAGCAGTTCCTCTTTAATTGAATCAATATTTAAGGAAATAGAGCCTGAAGGTTTGGGAATAAAGTCAAAAGCTCCTAATTCCAGGGCTTTAATTACAGTTTCTCTGTTATCCAGAGCACTGACCATGATCACAGGTATTTTTGGATATTTATCTTTAACAATCTCCAATGTTTCAAGGCCATTTAATTTTGGCATTTCTACATCTAACATTAAAAGATCAACATCTATTTTTTTAAGTTTACGGAGGGCGTCCTGACCGTTATATGCAGTTGCTGCAACTTCCAGGTCTGGATCCTTTTCGATAGTATCTGAGTAGATTTTTCTCATAAAAGCAGAATCATCACAGATTAAAACTTTAAGCATTTTTTAACCTCCTCAATTTTCTTTATCTCTAATTTATATATTCTTTATCTGCAGGCAAAAACCTCTATAAATATTTGATTATCTAGATAAAGATTATACGATTTTGAGCTGAATTTGTCAAAAAATGTCTTAAAACCTCTGGAGGCTTAAATGACTCTGTGTTATAATGTAAATACGGAAATAATTTTAGGATGGTTTTTATTATTTTAAAATAAAGCAATAATTAGGGAGTTGAGTATAATGGAGTTAATAAATTGTAAGGAATGCGGGAAATTATTTTCTTCAGCTGGTCAGAAAGTTTGTTCCGATTGTCGATCGAGTGAGGAAGAAAAATTTGAAATAGTTAAAGAGTATTTATGGGAGCATCCTAATTCTACAGCAATCAAAGTATCTAAAGAAACTGGCGTGGAAAAAGAACTGATAATTAAGTTTATGCGGGAGGAAAGACTGGCTGCTGAAGGACTGCTAATTGATTATACCTTGAAATGCAAGCGCTGCGGCTGTGAAATCAAATCTGGATTATTCTGTGACAGCTGCCGCTCCAAAATGATTAATGATTTTAATCAGGGAGATGAACCAGCTGAGGAAGAAAAACAAAAAGATAGTAAAGGAATGTTTTTAAAGGATCGTTTTAAAAATAATTAAATCTATAATTGAGATTGTGAGCTGAATACTGCTATTTTATTAACTTTTTAAAACAGGTCAGTCTGAAAGTAGGGGCTGACTTTGTTTGAAAAAATAATTTTCAAAATAATCTTTTAATTTGCTCTAAATATGATATAATGATATATAGAATGAATCTATGATTTGTTTTGCATGGTATTTAATTGTTATTTTATTTAGCTTTAGAAATCTGAATATTTGTTCATCGGAGGTGGTAATTAGATTAGGTGTTTTTATTCTGTTTAAACATTTCTTAAATCTGAATAAAAAAATAAGGAGGACAAAAAATGTTGTTGAAAAAGAGTACATTGCTGAGTGTTCTATTGGTAGTTGCTTTGATGTTTGGCCTCAGTTTTTCTGCTGTGGCTCAAGATGGAGAAGTGGAAATTTTTAGCTGGTGGACCGGTGGTGGAGAAGAAGAAGGTCTGAATGCTTTAATTGAACTTTTCAATGAACAATATCCCGATGTTGAAGTTATTAATGCTACCGTTGCTGGTGGTGCTGGTTCTAACGCTAAAGCTGTGCTTAAAACTAGAATGGTCGGTGGAAATCCTCCGGATTCATTCCAGGTACATGGTGGAGCTGAGTTAGTTGACACCTATGTTGAAACTGGAATGATGCAGCCAATTACTGGCCTGCTGGAAGAGTGGGGAGTAAAAGATAAATTTAATCAGCAGATTTTAGAAATGTCTTCTTATGAAGGCGAATATTATTCTATTCCTGTTAATGTTCACCGTTCCAATGCTATGTTCTATAATAAATCAGTACTTGAAGAAAATGGAGTTGAACCTCCAACAGATTTAGATAGTTTTGTTGATGCTCTGGCAGAACTTGATGAGGCAGGTGTGGTTCCACTGGCTCTTGGTGATACAAATAAGTGGCCTGCTGGTCAGATTTTTGAAACATTATTGGTAGCAACTTTAGGCCCTGATGGTTATAATGGTCTCTGGAATGGTTCAACTGCTGCTGATGATCCAGCTGTTAGAGAAGCACTGGTTTATTTTGATAAAATTATGGAATATGTAAACGATGATCACTCAGCTCTAACCTGGCAGGATGCAACTCAGATTATGCAGGAAGGTGAAGCTGGATTTAATATTATGGGTGACTGGGCAGAAGGTTACTTAAAGCAGTTAGGCTGGACTCCTGGTGAAGAATTTGGCTGGATGCCTGTACCTGGTTCAGAAGGAACATTTATAGTTGTAACTGATACTTTTGGACTGCCAAAAGGTGCTCCAAATCCTGAAAATGCTAAAAAATGGTTAAAAACTATTGCTTCTGTAGAAGGCCAGGATACATTTAACCCAATTAAAGGTTCAATTCCTGCACGTTTAGATGCAGATGAAAGCAAATATGACGCTTATTTAACAAGTGCAATGGAAGACTTTGCAAGTGATACATTATCACCATCCATTGTTCATGGTTCTGCTGCTCCTGAAGGATTCATCACAGCTATGAATGATACAATTAATGAGTTTATCACAACTGGTGATGTAGATCAGGCATTTGAAAGTTTCCAGGCAAATCATGAGGAATATGTTCAGTAAATTAATTTAAAGCAGCTGGAAGTTTAACTAAAATCAAAGAATTGATACAATAAACAATTTTGGTAAAGAATGCAAATATCTCCCCTCCTGAATGTTTGGGAGGGGAAGATTTATTTTATGGAGTGATAGAAATGAAAAGAAAACATAAAGAATCACTTACTTCACTTGCAATTTTATCACCATCAATTATTACTCTTGCAGTATTTGTTTATGGCTTTATCAGCCGCACTATTCAGATTTCAATGCTTGACTGGGATACTTTTTCAAATTTTATGCGCAAAGCTAAAGATTATGTATGGTTTGAGAATTATATAGGTCTGCTGCAGGAATCAAGATTTCAGACAGATCTCTGGAATACTCTGTATTTTACGCTCTTTTTTATTCTGGGTTGTCTGGCAATAGGAATCTTATTATCATTAATTTTGAATAATAAGCCTAAGGGAGGCTACTTTTTTCAAAATCTTTATTTATTCCCGATGGCAATCTCTTTTGTTGTAACAGGTACAGTCTGGCGCTGGATTTTTGCTCCTGGCCGTCTTCCAAATAACCCCAGGGGTATCAACCTGCTTTTTGAGCAGCTCGGTTTAAATAGTCTGCAGTGGGGCTGGTTTACCAGCACCGGCAATGTTTTAGGTTTTAATATTGCGCTGATTGCAGTTATTATAGCTGCTGTCTGGCAGTATTCGGGTTATACAATGGCCATGTGGCTTGCCGGTCTGCGAGGTATTGATCAGCAGTTAATTGAGGCAGCCCGGATTGATGGTGCCAGCAAATGGCAGGTTTTTTCGAAAATATTATTTCCGATTCAAAAGCCAATTACTCTTTCGGCAATTATAGTTCTGGCTCATGTTTCACTTAAAGCCTTTGCTTTAATTTATGCAATGACAGGTAGTGGACCAAATAATGTTACAGATATACCTGCAGTCTATATGTTTGAGGCCACTTTTAGATCCAATCGCTATTCTACAGGTTCCGCAATTGCGATTGTGCTCTTAATGATGGTTGGACTGCTGATTATTCCATATCTGGTCCACAGCTTTAAGGAGGATTAGCCAATGAATGATAAAATGACTACTCGAGAAAAAGTAATCAGATACAGTATTTTAATTTTATTTGCACTATTTTTTCTAACTCCAATGTATGTTTTACTTAGTACCAGTTTAAAACCATTTGCCGATGTCTCGATTAATACAATGTGGCAGCTGCCTTCTTCCATTTCTTTTGAAGGATTTACAGAGGCTTTTGCCAAGCTGGCTCCAAATGTACTTAACAGTTTTTATTTGGTAATTCCGGCAACCCTACTTTCAGCTATTATGGGTTCAATGAATGGTTATGTATTGTCCCACTGGAAGTTTAAAGGTTCAGATACACTTTTTGCGCTGATTTTATTTGGAATGTTTATTCCTTATCAGAGTGTGCTTTTTCCATTGGTGCAGTTTATGCAGTCAATTGGACTTTACGGTTCGATACCAGGTTTGATTTTAGTGCACGTGGTTTATGGACTGCCGATTACTACGCTAATGTTTAGAAACTATTATCAGGATGTACCGGATGCCCTGACAGAAGCAGCAAAGGTTGATGGTGCTAACATCTTTAGCATTTACCGACATATTTTCTTTCCGATTTCTATTCCGTCATTTGTAGTTGTCTTTATCTGGCAGTTTACAAATATTTGGAATGAGTTTCTTTTTGCTGTAACTTTAACTAATACTAAAAGTCAGCCAATAACCGTTGCGCTGACCAATCTGGCCGGAAGTCAAGTTGTTGAGTGGAATGTACAGATGGCAGGTGCTTTAATTACTGCTTTACCCACACTTTTAGTTTATATAATTTTTGGCCGTTACTTTATTAAAGGAATGCTTGCTGGTTCAGTTAAGGGTTAAGATTTCATCTTAAAAATTAATAAAAAATATAGATAGACTCAGTCTTTTAAGAGGCTGAGTTTTATCTTTTATACCTTAATTTTTACAGTTAAAAAAGGAATTGAAACTTTTTTCAAGAAATAATAATTAGGAAAAGAATAAGAAAGCAAGAAATTAGACAAAAAATAGAGCTCATGAGGAGTGATCTGATAATGAAAAAAGTTAAATGGGGAATTTTAGGATGTGCCAATATTGCCCGCAAAGCAGTTATACCTGGAATTATTGGAGCTGATAACTCTGAATTATATGCAGTTGCCAGCCGTAATAAAGAAAAGGCAGCAGATTTTGCTGAGGAATTTGATGCAGATAAATATTATGATGATTATCAAAAATTACTGGAAGATGAAGAAATAGAGGCAGTTTATATTCCACTGCCCAATGGCCTGCACAAAGAATGGACAATTAAAGCTGCAGAAGCCGGTAAACATATCTTATGTGAAAAACCTCTTTCCGGTAAAAGCAAAGCTGAGGCAGAAGAAATGTTTGCAGCAGCTAAAAAGAATAAGGTCAAATTAATGGAAGCATTTATGTATAGATTTCAACCCTTTGTCATAAAGCTCAAGGAAATGATAGAAAAAGGAGTCATTGGTGAGGTCAAAGAGATCAAGAGTAACTTCGCTTTTGACATTAGTGACCGTAAAGACGATATCCGGCTGAATGCAGAGCTTGATGGAGGAGCATTAAATGATATCGGCTGTTATACAGTCAATATTTCTCGCTATTTAATGGGAGGGCTGCCGACAAAAGTTGCTAATTTCTTTGAAAAAGAAACTGCAGCCGGGGTTGATTTAAGCGGCAGTGCAATCCTCTATTTTGAAGGGGGAGTCTTTGCCAGTCTTTATTACAGTCTAAACTCCTATAATGAACAGGATTTAGAGCTTGTAGGTACAGAAGGGATTATTCGGATTCCGGGCTTTTTCTCCTGGCTGGAAGATAATTATTTTCTGCTTGATAAAAATGGAGAAGTAGAAAGGATTCCGGTGGAGACAGGTCCCCAGTATCTGCTGGAAGTTGAAGCTTTTGCTGAAGCAGTCCTCAATGATACAGAAGTCCCTCTTAAAGTAGATGAGGAAACTTACGCCAATCTCAAAGTAATGGATGCTATGCGCAAATCGGCTGCAGAAGAGACTGTTGTTAAGCTTTAGTTTTAGGTTCTAGATAAATTTCTGCTGATAACTGGATTTTTTGCCTGAAATCAAATACAATAATAAGCAATAAGATTTTATGAATCAGTTTAATTTAACACTGCAGTTTTAGTAATTTGTTTTTTGTTTAAGTAATTTAATTTTTCACAGTTAGTATTTGACAGGAGGTTGAATTGTGGAAATAGAAAAAATTAATCAGCTTATAGAAAAATTATTAGTTTATGGTGAAGCCAATAATTTGCTTGGTGACTGGGATAAGGTTGCAGCTCGAAATCAGATTAGAGATATCTTGAAAATTAAAGCAAGTCCTGCCCCGGAACTGACAGCAGATGATTTTGAAGTACCGTCTGAGCCCCAGGTTTTACTGGATCAGCTTTTAGATTTTGCTGTAGAAAAGGAATTGATAAGTGATCGGGTAACAGAAAGAGATCTTCTGGATACTAAGATTATGGGAGCGATGACACCCCGGCAGTCTGAGATTGGTCGGCGTTTTTACAGGACTGCGGATATAGAGGGAATAAAAAGGGCTACAGATGAATACTATAATTTTGCCAAGGCCAGCAATTATATCCGTCAGGCAAGAATTGCCAGAGATTTAAACTGGAAGGCCGAAAGTGAATACGGCCAGATTGAGATAACTATTAATCTTTCCAAACCGGAAAAGGATCCGGATGAGATTGCCAGGGCTAAGGAAGAGCCCCAGAGCAATTATCCTAAATGCTATCTCTGTCTGGAGAACGTTGGTTTTCCAGGAACTTTCAGCCATCCGGCTCGTCAAAATCACAGAGTTGTACCTTTAAAACTGCAGAATGAAGACTGGTTTTTACAGTATTCCCCTTATGTTTATTACAATGAGCACTGTATAGTTTTTCATAAAGAACATATTCCGATGCAGATTGATAAAAATACTTTTGCAGTGCTGCTGGACTTTATTGATCAGATCCCGCATTATTTTATTGGTTCCAATGCTGATTTACCACTGGTCGGTGGTTCGATTTTAAATCATGATCACTATCAGGGCGGACGCCATATTTTTCCGATGGAAGAGGCTGAAGCAGAAGCATTTTATCAGCATCCAGCTTTTCCAGAGGTCGAAATCAGCAGAGTTAAGTGGCCGATGTCAGTTATTAGATTAAGGGCTGACGTCAGAGAAGATATTATCAACCTGGCTGCTAAAATACTGGAGAACTGGCGTCAGTATTCTGATTCAGATCTTGATATTTTAGCCTTTTCTCAGGTTGATGGCAAACAGAAAGCACATAATACTATTACCCCCATTGCCCGGAGAAAAGAGGGGGTTTATGAGCTGGATTTAGTACTGCGCAACAATCGCAAGAGCGAAGAATATCCGGCAGGTATTTTTCATCCTCATGCAGACTTACATCATATAAAGCAGGAAAATATTGGTCTGATTGAAGTTATGGGAAGAGCGATTCTGCCCGGCCGACTGAAAAAGGAATTAAACTGGATTTCCAGTTATCTAAGTGGAGATCTTAAGTTGGAAGAACTGGAACAAAAAGAAGGTCTGGAAAAACACTTAGCCTGGGTAAGCGAGCTAAAAAACGAATACGGCATTAACTTAAGTAAGGAAGAGGCCGAAAAAGTTGTAGAAGCTGAAGTTGCCGGCAAATTCAGCCGCGTTCTGGAAGATGCTGGTGTTTATAAAAATAATTCAATAGGATATAAGGGCTTTGAGCGTTTTTTAGCAGATGTAGGAATTGAAACCTCAGAGCTATAATAATTTGAGAAGGAAGTGATAGAGTATGAGCAAATTTAATTTAAATGCGATTGATTCTTATAGTTATGAGCCATTGCGCAAGCAGGTTTACAATGTTTTGCGGGAGGCAATTTTAAAAGGTGAGCTGATGATTGGGGAAAAAATTACTGAGATGGAGATAGCAGATGAGCTCAGTGTCAGCAGGACTCCGGTTCGCGAAGCCTTTAGAATGCTGGAACAGGAAGAGCTAATTAATATAATTCCCCAGCAGGGAGTTTTTGTGGCTGGAATAGAAACGAAAAAAGAAATTGATGATATTTTTCAGTTAAGAACCGAATTGGAAGGGCTGGCTGCCTATCTGGCCGCTCAAAATATTAATGAAAAGCAGAAGGGACAGCTCAAAGAATATACAGAAGAGCTGGAAGAGTGTATCGAGCATAATGATCAGCGGGGCTGTATCCGGGTCGATGTTGCCTTTCACCGGATAATCAAGGAAGCCTCCAATAATAAGTGGCTGGAGAAGTTTTTAGATACACTTTTCGAACAGGCTACCCGTTTTCGCCGCAGCAGTTTTTCCCGTGAGGGCCGAATGCAGGAATTTCTGGCTGAACACAAGGAATTGGCTGAGGCAATCAGCAGTGGAGATGCCGACCGGGCACGCAACTGTGCCGAAGATCATATTAGAGCCGCCTGGCAGAGCATAATTACTGTTTTTGAAAAAGAACAGAAATAAGATTAGAAAAGTTTTAAAAAGGATTAAGAGGATTAAAGATGATTAAAAAGAATTGAAATATATAAAATCAAATTCAGTTAATCAGTTAAATAGAATAAATTAAAACCGCTTCCTGTTAAATTGGGAAGCGGTTTTTCTAAGTGTTTTTTAACTAATTACTTATTAATCACTTTCAACTATTTTTTAATTCCGAAATAATTTTTTTAAGTGGAGCCGGATGGCTGTAGTAATAACCCTGAATAATATCACAGCCGGCTTTTTTGAGCTGTTCAGCCTGTTGTCTGCTTTCTACACCTTCTGCGACAACACTTAAGTTCAGATTATGAGCCAGAGTAATAATTGTGTTGACGATGGCTCGATTGTTGAGATTGTCTAAAAATTCATCAATAAATGATTTGTCAATTTTTAAAGTATTGATTGCAAATTCCTTAATATAATTTAAGGAAGAATAACCGGTTCCAAAATCATCAATAGCTGTTTTAACCCCCATTTGATTTAGTCGATCCAGAACCTCAATTGTATAATCAATGTTTTCTACAGTTGTCCTTTCGGTAATTTCTAATTCCAGATTCTGGGGTTCGAGACCAGTTTTATTGAGCGCATTTTCTACAGTTCTAATAAAATCTTTGGCTATAAACTGCTCTGGACTGACATTAACCGAAAGATAGTAATCGCTTTCAAGTTGGTCATTTAACAACTTAATTTCTCGACAGGCCTTTTCTAAAACCCAGTTACCAATTTCTTTGATAAACCCATTTTCTTCTGCCAGTGGGATAAAAACTCCGGGTGGAATTAAGCCTTTAGTTGGATGCTGCCACCTGATTAGAGCTTCAAAACCTACTACTTTTTCACTTTTTCCAGCATTAAAGCTTTGATAGTGCAGGATGAATTCTTCACTTTTAAGAGCAGGGGCCAGATTATTTTCGAGTTTCTTTTTTTCAGAAATGCTCTTATCAACATTGACTGAATAAAAAGCCATTTTATCTGAGCTATTTCTTTTGACCGAATGCATGGCTAAACTGGAATTTTTAAGCAGTTTCTCTATTTTTTTGCTGTCGTCTGGATAGATTGAAACACCCAGACTCGATTTAAGATAAATTATACTCTCATTTATAAAATAATCACTATTAATATGGGCCAAAATATTTTCTAATCGCTCTTCTATACTTTGCTTAGCTTTTAGATCGTTTTCTGTTAAATAAAAGTAAAACTCGTCTCCAACCCGACTGATTAAGTGAGCAGACTGCAGCTGATTTGATAATCTATTGGCTAATTTCTTTAAAATTTGATCACCTGCGTTATGGCCAAAACTATCATTAATAGATTTAAAATCATCAATACCAACAGCACATAAATATAATTTCTCGTCCTTTAATTCAGCTAAATAGTTTTCCAATTCTTTCTTAAAATAATTTATATTGGGCAGGCCGGTCAGCGCATCATTATAGCTTAGGTCTTTAATAACATCCATCATCTGATTAAAACTTTCTGCAGCCTCTCCAATTTCATCATCACTGTTTATCTCTGAACGGATATTTAAATTCCCAGAAGCACCCTTTTGAAAGGTGTTTTTAAGCTGGATTATTGGACTGGCAATATTATGGGAAAGAAAAATACTTAAAATTATTGCTATAATAATAGTAATTACAGAAATCATAATAATAATTTTATTGACCTGGTCCACGGACTGCTGCAGATAGCTCTGAGGCAGAACACTAACTATTTTCCAGTTTTCAGTACCCGGTATTGTCTGATAAAAGGCGTGCTTTTGGATATTGTTTTCTTTAAAAGTTAAATTTCCCCGCTCGTTATTTTTAATATTTTCAACAAAGTCATATCGATAATCAAAGAAACTGCTAAAATTATAAAAATGATGGTTATTTAATTCCTTCTGATCTGGATGAGCGACTATATTTCCTTTTCCATTGATAATAAAGGAATAGATACCCTCATTTTTAATCGTATATCTATTAATATAATTTGATAAATCATTTATTTTGATTGTTGCTCCCAGCAAAGAGAGACTATTTCCCGAAATTGGTGAAGCAATGACAATTATTGGCTTACCTGTAGATTTAGAAATTATCGGGTCTGAAATCACTGTTTTGCCAGATAAAACTTCTTCAAAATAACCTCTGTTACTAATATTACCTGCATTTTGCTCAAGGGTAGTGCTGTAATTTCCATTGTGGTCGGCTATAAAAAAGAAAAAGTAATTATCACTTCTTTTATGTAATTCAGACTGCAGATAATTTAATTTTGCCTGCCAGCTCCCAAATTGTACTATCTGAGTGTTTGCATAAATTTCTAAGTCAGATTTCTTTTTTTCAAACCAGTTGGCGGTCAGTTCTGACTTCTGAGCCACATTATTTATCTCATTTTCAAAGATGATATCTTCCAAAATCCAGTTAAAACTATTGGTAATTGCAATAATGACAGTTAGAGTAAAAACTACGATGATTGTTAGGATTAAAGCGAGAATCTTATTGCGAAAACTAATACTTTTCATATTTTATAGATACACCTGCTCTGATTGATTTTGTTTTAAGTAGTTTATATAATTGCGGTAATGAAATACTATAATTTGGATCTTCTTTTATTATAGTTCGCTATAAATATCGAAAATCCTGTTTTGCTTAGTTAAATTTAATATAATCCCTGTATACAAGGATAGAAATCATTTAATCTATTTACAGTCTGCAGCTTTGGCTTTATACTAAATAGTACACCTTTTAAGAACCAACATATATATAGGTACCAGGTACAAAAACGCGTTTTTGTACCTGGTACTAGAGAAATCAAGTACAAACTAATCCAAGAGAGAAGGAATGATTTACTATGACTTTTACAAAAATGCCTGAGAAGCAGGGATTGTACAGTCCAGAATTTGAACATGATGCCTGTGGTATGGGATTTGTGAGCCATATTAAAGGTCAGAAGTCTCATCAGATAGTCGAACAGGCTTTAGAAGTGCTTGTCAATTTAAGTCATCGGGGAGCAAGTGGTAGTGAGGAGAACACCGGTGATGGAGCCGGGATACTTCTTCAGCTTCCTGACAGCTTTTTAAGACAGAAACTGAAGTCAGAAAAAGTAAGTCTGCCGGAACAGGGAAATTATGGAACAGGAATGGTTTTTCTGCCCCGGGAGGAAGAGAAGAGAAAAGGAGTTAAAGAAATTGTAGAGGCTGCTGTAGAGGTTGAGGGACAGCAGGTTATCGCCTGGCGGGATGTTCCGGTTAATCCGGACGGTCTTGGCGATTCAGCCCTGGAAGTTATGCCCCATTTTTCGCAAATTTTTATTGAGAAGTCTAAAGAAGTAGAGCAGGGAATAGATTTTGAACGCAGGTTATATTTGATTCGCAAAAAAATTGAAAATAAAATTCGTAATTCTGAATATCAGGGAGAACTGTATTTTGCTTCCCTTTCCAGCCGTACTTTAGTTTATAAAGGAATGCTGACTCCGGGGCAGCTGGAAGGATTTTTCCCCGATTTATCGCAGCCGGAGCTGAAGTCAGCTATTGCTCTTGTTCATTCACGTTTTAGCACCAATACTTTTCCCAGCTGGGAGAGAGCACATCCGAACCGCTACTTGATTCACAATGGTGAGATTAATACTATGCTCGGCAACCAGAACTGGATGCGGGCCCGGGAAGGAATATTTGAAAGTGAAATTTTTGGAGATGAGTTAAAAGATCTGCTGCCAGTTATCGCCCGGGAAGGCAGTGACTCGGCTCGTTTTGATAATGTGCTGGAATTTTTAACTTTAAATGGTCGTTCACTGGCCCATTCAATGATGATGATGATACCAGAGCCCTGGGAGCACAACGAGCAGATGGAAAAAAAGAAGCGGGACTTTTATCATTATCACAGTACTCTAATGGAAGCCTGGGATGGCCCTGCTGCAATGGCCTTTACCGATGGGACTCAGGTGGGAGCAGTGCTGGACCGTAATGGTCTGCGGCCTTCGAGATATTATATTACAGATGATGATTTACTGATCCTATCTTCTGAGGTTGGAGTCCTGGAGCTCCCCGAAGAAAAAGTTATCAGCAAACAGCGCCTGGAACCGGGTAAGATGCTGCTTTTAGATACAGAAAAAGGCAGGATCATCAATGATCAGGAGTTAAAGGCAGATATTGCTTCAGCTGAGCCTTATGGTAAGTGGCTTGAGGACGAGCTGCTGAAATTGAAAGATCTAAAAGCTGATTCTGAAAGTTCTCAAACTGCGGCTGTGGAAACTGAAAATAAAACCCTAGGAAAAGAGGATTTGCAGTCCTCCAGTCTGGTTAAGCTGCAGAAGAGTTTTGGCTACAGCTATGAGGAATTACAGAAGCTTTTAATTCCGATGGCCAGAGATGGAGTTGATCCAATCGGTTCAATGGGTAATGATGCTTCGCTGGCAGTTTTATCTGACCAGCCACAGCTTTTATATAACTATTTTAAGCAGCGCTTTGCCCAGGTAACCAATCCTCCAATTGATTCGATTAGAGAAAAGCTGATTACAGCAGCCAATACATTTTTGGGTTCAGAAGGCAATTTACTGCAGCCCGATTCCAAAAGCTGCCGCCAGCTGGAGTTAGAACACCCTCTTTTAAGAAATGAAGAGCTGGAGCTAATTAAAAATCTAGACCGAGAAGGATTTAAAACAGCGACTCTGGATATTGTCTTCGAAAAAGAGGAAGAATGCGGCAGTCTGGCTGCCAGAATGGAAGAATTATGTGCTGAAGCAGAAGAATTAATTGCTGAAGATGTTAATATGCTAATTCTTTCTGATCGAGGAGTTAATAACAAAAAAGTTGCCGTACCTGCACTTCTGGCAGTCAGCGGCCTGCACCATTATTTAATCAAAAAAGGCTTAAGAACAGAGGTCAGCCTGGTATTAGAATCAGGTGAGCCAAAAGAAGTTCATCATTTTTCAGTTTTAATTGGTTATGGAGCCGATGCAGTAAATCCTTATCTGGCCTATGCAACTTTAGAGGATCTAGTTGAAGAAGGTCATCTGGAGATGCCGAAGGAAACTGCTGTTCAGAAATATATTAAGGCAGCTGTTAAAGGTGTGGTCAAGGTTATGGCCAAAATGGGAATCTCTACAGTGCAGAGCTACAGGGGGGCCCAGATTTTTGAAGCAGTTGGAATTTCGGAAGCAGTAATTGATAAATATTTCTGCCGTACCGCTTCGAGGATCGGTGGTATTGGAATAGATGAAATTGAAAAAGAAAGCATTATGCGTCATGACAGTGCTTTTAAAGGGGTTAAAGTAGAAAAAGAAACACTTGATTCCGGCGGCAGTTTCAGCTGGCGTAAAGATGGAGAAGAACATCTTTATGATCCGGAGACTATTTATCTGCTGCAGCGGGCAGTAAGAGAAAATAATTATGATTTATTTAAAGAATATAGAAATAAGTTGAATGATCAGAGTTCCAGAATGCTAACTCTGCGCGGACTTTTAGAACCACAATATCAGCCGGAACCTATTCCTTTAGAGGAAGTTGAACCGGCGGCAGAGATAATGAAAAGGTTTAAAACTGGAGCTATGTCCTATGGTTCGATCAGTCAGGAAGCACATGAAGCTCTGGCAGTCGCAATGAATAGAATTGGTGGTAAGAGCAACACCGGTGAGGGGGGAGAAAATCCGGAACGCTTTACCCGGGATCCAAATGGAGATCTGCGCAGCAGTGCAATTAAACAGGTTGCATCAGGCCGTTTTGGAGTTAATTCTCACTATCTGGCAAATGCTCAAGAAATTCAGATCAAGATGGCCCAGGGAGCTAAACCGGGTGAAGGTGGACAGCTGCCCGGCAAAAAAGTATATCCCTGGATTGCAGAAACCAGAGGGACAACCCCGGGAGTTGGTTTGATTTCACCTCCACCACACCATGACATTTATTCAATTGAAGACCTGGCCCAGCTGATTCATGATCTAAAAAATGCAAACCGTGAAGCCCGGATCAATGTTAAGCTGGTTTCTGAAGTTGGAGTTGGGACTGTTGCGGCCGGAGTAGCCAAAGGTAAAGCAGATGTAATTTTGATCAGCGGTTATGATGGTGGTACCGGTGCTTCTCCCCGGACCAGTATTCAGCACGCAGGACTTCCCTGGGAGCTTGGACTTTCCGAGACGCACCAGACCCTTGTTTTAAATGACCTGCGGGATCGGGTTACACTGGAAACTGATGGTAAGATAATGACCGGAAAAGATCTAGCAGTGGCAGCAATGCTGGGAGCAGAAGAATATGGTTTTGCGACAACTCCTTTAGTTGCTTTAGGCTGTATTATGATGAGAGTCTGCAGTAAGAATACCTGTCCTGTGGGAGTTGCGACCCAGGATCCGGAACTGCGGAAAAAATTCACTGGCAAACCGGAACATGTGGTTAACTTTATGCGCTTTATGGCTGAAGATTTTCGCCGGGAACTGGCAGCTTTAGGTTTCCGATCGGTTAATGAACTGGTAGGTAGAGTTGATAAATTGAGGCAGGATAAGAGAGAAGAACACTGGAAAGCAAAAGGGCTTGACTATGCTTCTATTCTTTATCAGCCGGAAAAGGCAAAAGAAAAGGCTGTTTACTGTCAGCAGAAGCAGGACCACGGTCTGGATAAAAGTCTGGACCTGAGGGAACTGCTTGAGCTGACAAAAGAGGCAGTTGAACATGAGGTTCAGCTCGAAAAAGACTTAAAGATCAAAAATACAGATCGAGTTGTGGGAACTATTCTGGGCAGTGAGATAACTAAACTTCATGGAGCTGATGGACTGCCGGAAGATACAATTCAGCTCAATTTTGAAGGTTCAGCCGGACAGAGTTTTGCCGCCTATCTGCCACGGGGAGTTACTTTTAGACTCAAAGGAGACAGTAATGATTATCTGGGCAAAGGACTTTCTGGAGCTAAAGTGATTGTTGAGAAGTCAGAACGGTCAAAGTTTAAGGCTGAAAACAATATCATTATCGGCAATGTGGCCTTTTTTGGTGCAACTGCCGGTGAAGCTTATATAGAAGGAAAAGCGGGTGAGCGTTTCTGTGTCCGCAACAGTGGTGTCAATGCTGTTGTCGAAGGCCTGGGAGACCATGGCTGTGAATACATGACAGGTGGTAAAGTTGTTGTGCTCGGCCAGGTTGGACGTAATTTTGCTGCCGGAATGACTGGTGGAACCGCCTATGTATTTGATCTGGAAGCTGATTTTAGAGAAAAAGTTAATAGAGACATGATTGAACTTGAGTATTTAACAGAAACTGAAGATGAAATGATGGTTAAAGAAATGATTAAAGAACATTTAAAATATACTGGAAGTGATCGTGCGGCTGAGATTCTAAATAACTGGGAAAAGTATAAATCGAAGTTCATTCGAGTAATGCCCTGTGATTATAAGCGGATGATTACTGCTATTGATAACTTTAAAGCTCAGGGACTAAGCAGAGATGATGCCTTAATGAAGGCTTTTGAAGAAAATGCTCAGGATAAAGCTCGAGTCAGCGGAAATTAGGACAGAGGAGGAGATAAAATGGGTAAAGCAACTGGATTTATGGAATATCAGCGGGAAGTTCCCAGAGAACGCCCGCCAGAAGAGAGAATTAAAGACTGGAAAGAATTTAAAAATAAATTTAGCGAAGAAGCTGCTAAAATTCAGGGAGCCCGCTGTATGGAATGTGGAATCCCCTTCTGTCACAGTGGTCTGGAAATTGGTGGTATGGTCTCCGGCTGTCCGGTTAACAATTTGATTCCGGAGTGGAATGATTTAATCTATAAGGGAAAATGGAAAGAGGCAGTTAAAAGACTTTTAAAAACTAACAACTTCCCCGAATTTACGGGTCGAGTCTGCCCTGCACCCTGTGAGGGTTCCTGTACACTTGGAATTACTGATCCGGCAGTGACAATTAAAGCCAATGAGTATCAGATTATAGAAAAAGCTTTTGCAGAAGGCTGGATTCAGCCTGAACCCCCGGAAGTCAGAACCGGAAAGTCAGCAGCTGTAGTTGGTTCTGGCCCGGCCGGACTGGCAGCAGCAGATCAGCTAAATAAGCTGGGACATCAAGTAACTGTTTATGAACGTCAGGATAGAATCGGTGGACTTTTAGTCTACGGTATTCCCAATATGAAGCTGGATAAAGAAAAGGTGCTGCAGCGGCGTCTGGATATTATGGAGACTGAAGGAGTAGAGTTTATAACCGAAACCGAAATCGGTAAAGATCTAAGTCTGGAAGAACTAAAGCAGAAATTTGATGCAGTTGTTCTGACAGGTGGTGCAACAAAGCCCAGGGATCTCGAGGTTCCAGGTAGAGATGCAGCTGGAGTTCACTTTGCAGTTGATTATCTTAAAGCCAATACAAAACATATCCTGGGAGATCAAAATGAGGACTATATTTCTGCCGAAGGTAAGGATGTAATTGTGATCGGTGGTGGTGATACCGGAACTGACTGTGTGGCAACTGCTATCAGACAGGGTGCCAGAACCGTTAATCAGTTTGAGATTATGCCTAAGTCACCGGATGAGCGTCAGCCCGATAATCCGTGGCCGGAATGGCCCAAAACTCTAAAAGTCGATTATGGCCAGGAAGAAGCAATAGAGGTTTTTGGCTCTGATCCAAGAGAGTTTCTAATCATGACCGAAGAAATAATAACTGAAGAGATTGACGGTCAAAAAGTTATTGATGGAGTCAAAACAGTTAAAATCAACTGGGAAAGAAATGAAGAAAACCGTTTTGTTCCAATCGAACAGCCGGGTACCGAAAAAGTCTGGCCCGCAGATCTGATCCTGATTGCAATGGGCTTTCTGGGACCAGAAGAAAATATCATTGAAGCTGCCGGACTTGAACAGGATCAGCGCTCCAATGTCAAAGCAGATTACGGTGATTTTAAAACCAACATCGAAGGAATTTTTACTGCCGGTGATATGCGCCGCGGCCAGAGCCTGATCGTTAATGCGATTGATGAAGGTAGAAAAGCAGCTCGAGAAGTGGATGATTACCTTAAATAAACGTGCAACTACCGTTAACGGAACCATTTTTTGTAAAAATATAAATTTCAATTTAAGCTTTTAGCTATCTAGACAATTGCCTTATGTAATTATCTCAAAAATCTTACTATGAGTTCTTTATTAACATTTTCAGCTGTGGTATACTTAAATATAATAAGACGCAATCGAAATTGCTGAACAATTTTTCAGTATTTATTGCAATCAAATGCCGCTCATGGAAACGATTAAGAGATAGGTGGTGTTAACTTTGGATCAGGAGCTTTTAGATGGTATCAGACAGATTGTAAGAGAGGAAATTTCTGGAGTTAAGGATGACGTATCTTCTTTACAGAAGGATATTTCTGGATTGAAATCTGATGTGGCAGAAATAGAAAGATTATTAGATAAAAATAATCATTTGTTAAGAGTATTGCGCATTGAAACTGATACTAACAAAATAAAAATGAGCATTATAGACGATAAAATAGATCATCTCATTGATAATCTGGAAAAACAGACTAAGCTTAAAGATGCGCTTAGAGATCATCACCACCAGATAGTTATTGAGACCGGAGAACCAGTATTTAATGACTAATATAGACTTATTAAGCCACTATCCACCTCGGGTAGTGGCTTTTTGCTAGCTATGTGATATAATAAAAACAAAGAAAGCGGGTGAGATCATGAGCAAAAAGTATCCCCTTTTATTGAAGGACAGCAAAAAAGAGGAAAAGGCAGAACGGAGACAGGAAGCTCTAACTAAAGCAAAAAAAGCAGCTAAAGTACTAAAAGAAAAATATAAGGCAGAAAGGGTAATACTCTTCGGCTCTGTTTTAGATGAAGATAGGTTTTACCTGCGCTCAGATGTAGATCTGGCTGTTTTTGGACTTAAAGATGAGCTGTTTTATAAAGCTTATGCAGAAGTAATGAATATTATAAGTGGATTTGAAGTTGATCTCCTTGATTATAAAGAATGCAGAGATTCATTTAAAAAAGAAATTAAAGAGCAGGGGGTAGAATTATGACTGAAAAAGGTATTTTAACTTTTATTGCCAAGGTTGAAGATGAGCTGACTGAATTAGACCAGCTAAAAGATAGGATTCAAACAGTCTGGAAAGAATATAAAACAAATGGTGATGAATTTTACCTGGATAGTGTTGCTCTAAATTTACACGGTCTTTATTCAGGTTTTGAGAAAATATTTTTAGAAGTGGCAAGAGAAATAGATGAAAATATACCAGAAGGTTCGTCCTGGCACAAAGAACTCCTGGATCAAATGGCTTTAAATATTAAAAATTTAAGACCAGCTGTCATTTCTAAAGAGAGTAGAAACATACTTGATGAATACAGAGCATTTAGACATGTAGTTAGAAATGTTTATGCCCACAAATATTCAGCTAAAAAAATTGCTATCTTACTGGAAAATTTTCCTGCCGACTACAAAAGAGTCAGAAGAGAAATTGTGAGTTTTCTTCAGTTTCTGGAAGCGGATGTAGAATAAATTTTATTTTTTAAGACAAAGACTGTTAAAATCAGTTAAATTATTATATACTAGGAATAATAACTAAAAAGAGAGAGTTTGAGGGGGCAAATTATGAAACAAAAACAGGATATTTTACTCGAAAGTGGGACCGGGGAGTTAGAAATTTTAAAATTTATTGTTGATGATAGTTCATATGCTATAAATGTCTTAAAAGTAAGAGAGATTTTGCGGATTGAAAAGGGTGATATTAAAAAGCTGCCCGAAAAGTCTGATGTGATACTGGGAATGACCAATATTCGCGGTGATGTAATAATGATCGTTAACTTAAGTTCCTATTTGAATTCAGAGCTGATAGAAAACGATGGAGTAATAATGGCTATTCTGGCCGAGTTTAATGCAACCAAGATCTTATTTGCGGTTGACAATGTAGTTGGTATTGACCGTATTGGCTGGGATGATATTCAGCCACCTGATCGGATGATGGGAGAATTAGTTAATGGTGTTATAAAATCAGATACTGATAAAGATTTAATTAACTTTTTAAATTTCGAAAAGATTTTAGAAGATTTACAGCCTGAGCTGGGTAATAAAGTTGATGTTAAACCGGAAGCTTCTGCTGATTTGAGAGCGAGAAGAAAGAATAAAACTCTGGCTTTAGCAGATGATTCTCCAACAACCAGAAATATGATTAAGGATACCTTAGTGGAAGCAGGTTATCAGGATTTTAAAATTTTTAGTGATGGCAGACAGCTTTTAGATCATCTTTTAGAAATCAAGGAAAAATATCCAGAGGACAGTGTTTTGGACCATGTACAGGGTATTATAACCGATATTGAGATGCCCAATATGGATGGACATACACTTATTAGAAAGATTCATGAGGATCGTTACTTAAGAAAACTGCCGACAGTTATCTTCTCTTCTTTAATTAGTGAAGATCTGCTGCATAAGGGTAAGGATGTTGGAGCAGATGCTCAGATAACTAAACCCGAACTGGATAAACTTGTGGGAGTAGTTGATCAGCTGGTTAAGGCTGTGAAGCCGATAGCCGATTATTAATAAAAGCTATAAAGTTAAACTTCAAATAAAACTTAGAAATAACTAAAATTCAAAAAAGGCTTAAATCAAGCTACCTGCCGTATTGAGAATCCTGTCTCGGCGGCAGTTCAGAACTTCGTGTTCTTCAGTCTGATTTAAGCATTTTTCTCATTAAGTTATTTTAGCTAATTTTTCTAAGTCATTTAACTTTATAGCTTTTATTTGGTGGATGATACTAATTTAGCTTTTATCTTTATCAAGTTATTTATCAAAAAATATTAAGTCACTCAATTTCTTATATTAAAGAGATTATATTTTTTAAAATATAAAGTGAATAATTTCACTACTGTTCTGATTTATTTTAAAATTTAAACTTATTAGGATTTCATTGTTATTTTAAAGCCCCGGTGTTATAATAATTGTGAATTAAATAACAAAATCTTATCAGTTAATAATTTAAAAAGGAGATGGATAATTATGAACTCATTTGTTATACCACCTGAGATTCACCATAGTCAGGATTCTCTTTCTTATTTAGAAAATCTGGAAGGTGAAAAAGCGGTTTTAGTTACTGGCGGTAGTTCTATGAAACGCTTTGGTTTTTTAGACCAGGCTGTAGAACTTTTAGAAAAAGCCGGAATTGAATCTAAGATTATTGATGGAGTTGAGCCAAATCCTTCTGTTAAAACAGTTAATAAAGGGAAAAACTTAATGCTCGATTTTGAACCGGACTGGGTTATTGCCATTGGTGGAGGTTCTGCTCTGGATGCAGCCAAAATCATGTGGGCTTTTTATGAACATCCAGATTTAGAGTTTGAAGAGATTATAGAAGTTGGTTCTATACCGGAATTAAGAAATAAGGCTAAATTTATTGCTATTCCTTCAACAAGTGGAACAGCTTCTGAGATTACAGCCTTTTCTGTAATTACTGATCTGGAAAAGAAAATTAAATATCCAATTGTTTCACCAGAGATTGTACCTGATCTAGCAATTGTTGATCCCCAGATTCCGGCTACTATGCCTTCTCATATTACTGCTAATACAGGAATGGATGTTATGGCCCATGCAGTAGAGGCTTTTGTTTCAACTGCAGCCACAGATTATACTGATCCTCTGGCTCTAAAAGCAATTAAACTTGTCTTTGATTACTTACCAGAGGCTGTAGCTGATGGAGATAATTTAGAAGCCAGAGAAAAAATGCATAATGCTTCTACTCTGGCAGGAATGGCTTTTTCTAATGCTTCTTTAGGTATTGTCCATAGTTTAGCTCATAAAATAGGAGGAGAATTCCATGTAACTCATGGTCTGGCAAATGCAATCTTATTACCATATGTAATAGATTTTAATTATCAGGCAGCAGAGAATAAGTTTAAAGAAATTGAAGAATATCTGGGAATTAATGACTTAAAAGCTGAAGTCAAAAACTTAAATCAAAAATTAGATATTAAAGCTAACTTTAAAGAAATAGACTGGCTGGATTATACTGAAGAGGATTTTGAAGAAGTTCTGGCAAGAATGTCTCAGAATGCTTTAGAAGATCCCTGTACCCTAACTAATCCAGAGGAACCCGAAGTTGAAGACTTAAAAGAAATCTATAAAAAAGCATATTATGGTGAATAATTAATATTATAAAATAGAAATAGTATTTTCAAGTATCGGATTGCTGAATTTTTTTCAGCTCTCTGATACTTTTTTTTTGCTCGGCATTTTTTAATTTAAAATAAAAATAATAAAAATTAAATTAAGCTAATAACAAGAGCAAAAAAGAGTTAATCACTGCTGATAGCCTATAAAAGCTTTAATTGGGGTTAAAATGAGTTTAAGAATTCTACGACTCTGACGATATTAGTAGCAGAAGATAAAAATGAATTACCCTTTAGGAGGGAGCAGCCATGAAAATTAATAACATTCAAGCAGGAAAAATAAATCAATATTATAAGCAGATGCAGCAGAAGCAGACTGAGAAGAAACAAACTAAAGATGACACTACCCAAATTTCTGCAAAAGCTAAAGAAATCATGACTGCTAGAGCTGAACTCAAAAAGATACCTCAGATTAGAGAAGAAAAAGTTGCAGCACTTAAAGAAAAAGTTCAATCCGGTAATTACCAGGTTGACAGCAAAAAATTAGCTGCAAAAATTCTAAATAATGTTGAGCAGGTGTAATAAATGTCAGAGAAGCTAAAAAAAGATTTATTAAATATTTTAAAAGAAGAGAAAGCTCTCTATCAAAAACTTTTTGAGATTGCAGAAGAAAAAAATGAAGCTTTAGTAAATAACGACACAGATAAATTAATGGAAATAGTAGAAAATGATAGAGAAGTAATTGCAGATATAGAAGCAAAGGATAAAGAAAGAAATGATAAAATTCAGGAGATCAAAGATGAGTTTGAAATAGAATTAGAAAAAAATTCTTACAGCAGCTTAATCGAAAAACTGCCTGAAGGCTGGGGAGAAGATTTAAATCCTATTAGAGAAGAACTGATTGACTTGACTGATGACTTTCATAATTTAAATGAACAGAATCAAAAACTTCTCGAGCAGGCCATAGATTTAAATCAGACTTCATTTGAAACAATAGTGAAAAGCATAAAAGATCAAGATACTACTTATTCTAAAACAGCAAAAGATAAAAAAGAACAGCCGAGAATTATAAATAAACAGGGCTAAAGGTGGGAAGATAATGAATAATATATTCAGCGGCCTGCATGTCGGGTTAAGAGCACTGGAAACACAGCGTAAATCACTCGATGTAACAGGTCATAACATAGCAAATGCAAATAATGAAAATTATAATAAACAGCGAGCAATACATAAGGCTTCTTACCCTTATACAGCTCCCGGTCTTTCCAATCATGGAGGAGCCGGACAGTTTGGGACAGGAGTTGAGATCGAACAGGTAGAGAGGGTTAAAGATCAATTTATTAATTCGCAGATTTTTAATGAAACTCAAACTTCAGGTTACTGGGAAGAAATGCAGCGGGGTTTAGAAAAGGTAGAATATATTCTAAATGAACCTTCTGATTCCGGAATAGACAGTTCTATCAATCAATTCTGGAACTCACTCCAGGATTTAAGTAATAACCCCAGTGATGATGCAGCAAGAAATATGGTAAGAGAAAATGCCTATAATGTAATTGATTCTTTTAAAAGTGTAGAAAATCAGCTTAATGATTATAAAGAAAGTATTAATGATAATCTTAGCAATGCAGCAGCAGATATTAATAATATTACTAATAAAATGGCTGACTTAAATAAACAGATAGTTTCTGTTAAGGGTAGTGGACAGAATCCTAATGATTTACTTGATGAGCGAGATGCTCTTTATAAAGATTTAAGTGAGTTGATTAATGTTCAGTCCAGAGAAGATGCTCAGGGTAATTTGGTTGTTTCAACTCAGGGGCTGCAGCTGGTTAATGGCTCAGATGCTTATGAGTTAGAAACTAAAGGTAATACTGATGATAATAGTATTCCGAGGATGGAAGATCAACTGATTCACAGCCGCACAGGAACAGAGATCAAACCTACTAATGGTAAAATAGCAGCCTGGATGGAAATGAGAGACGAAAAACTTGATTTTTATGCAGGTAGGCTTGATAAACTAGCAGAGACTATGGTGACAGAATTTAATAATCAGCATCAGGCTGGTTATGATGCTAATGGAGTTGATGGTGGAAATTTTTTTGAACCCATTGATAATTCAAGTAATCAGAGCGTAATTGCTCAGTTAGATCTGACAGCGGCTATCAAAGATCTGGAAAATGGTCTTGATAAAATAGCAGCCGGAAATAAAAATATAGATACTTTTGTTGAACTTGATACTCTTGGAAATAATTTGAGTGGTAATTATCAGATAGAAGTTACAGAAAACACTTCAAACAGTGACCAATTAGATATAGTAATTAATGATACTGATGGTAATGAAGTTTATTCAGATACTGGAATTAATGTTGATGAAACTATCAATTTAAGTGTTGAAGCAGATGGTGGGATTTCTGTAGATACAGATCCAGCTGTCGATGCTATTAATGACTTTACTCTAACTCTTAATAAAGAGGGTAAAAGAAATATAACCCTTGACAAATCGATTGGTAATGGAGAAAATGCAAATGCCCTTGCTAATATATTTAATAGTGATGAAGTTATAGAGGGTGCTTCACTTGAAGGATATTTTAGAACAATTGTAACCTCTGTTGGTGCTGAATCATCAAGATCTCAGCAGATGAAAAATAATCAGGATGTAGTTCTAAAACAGCTAACGACTCTTGATAGAAGTATTTCGGGGGTTTCACTTGATGAAGAAATGGCAAATTTAATTAAATATCAGCAGTCATATGCAGCAGCAGCAAAATATATTAATAAAACTGAAGAATTACTCGATAGCTTAATGACAATAGTTTAAATAACAGGAGTTGACAGCAATGAGAGTTACAAATTCAATGATGGTTCAAAATATGTTAGATCATCTAAAAAATAATATGGGAGATTTGAATAACTTAAATGAGCAGTTGAGCTCGGGTAAGTTATTCCAGATGCCATCTGATGCACCAATTAAAGTCTCAGACAGCATGAATTATAAGTCTCAACTAAATAGAAACGATCAGTATCAGCGTAACCTTAACCAGGCCGAAAATTGGCTTAATACAACTGAGAGTTCTCTTAAAAGTGCTACAAAGGTTGTTCAGAGAGCTAGAGAATTATCAATCTATGCTTCAAATGATTCTGTTACTTCTAATGATAGAGAAAAAATCGCTGGTGAAATTAAGGAATTAAGAGATGAATTAGTTGATATTTCCAGGGCTGAATTAGGAGATAGTTATATTTTCTCCGGCCAAAAGACTAATGTACAACCGTTTAGTGTAACTGGAAATAGTGATTATGTAAAATATCAGGGTGATAAAGAGATTATTGAAAGGCGTTTAAATGAAAATGTAGAAATGGATATTAATTTAAATGCTCAAGATGTTTTTGAAGATGAGATTAATACTTTAAATAATCTATACAATCAGCTTTCTGGTCAGGCAGCAGAAGTTGAAACCTCAGAATTTACTGATTTTAATGATTTAGATAATAGTGGCACTTTTGATATTCAGGTTGATAACGGAGCAGTTCAAACTGTTGATTTAAGCGGAGAAGATTTTGATAGTTGGAATGAAGTAACCAGTTTTCTTGAAAATGAAATTGATGGAGTAACTGTTGAAGAAAATGATAATAGATTAATTTTCAGAAGTGAAGAATACAGTGAAGACTCTGCAATTGAAATAACGGATACTGATGGTATTTTTGGTGAAAATTATGAAGCTGCTGGTTCTGGAGATTCTTATAGTGGAGAAGAGATTAGTGCTAGTCTAACAAAACTTGATAATTCTATTAATAAATATGCTGAATTAAGAGCTGAAATCGGTGGAAAACTAAAAAGAACGGATAATTTAAGAAGCAGATTAGAAGCGGGAGAAGTTCATTTAAAGAAGTTAAAGTCTCAAAATGAAGATGCGGACCTGGCTGAAGTTATAACTAATCTTAAGATGGAAGAAAATGTTTATCGAGCATCACTTGCATCAGGTGCCAGAATTATGCAGCAATCTTTAGTAGATTTTATTAGATAATTAGTGACAATTATAGCTCTAAAGATATCTTTAGGGCTGTGGTGATCACTAATGCTGTTGGAGCGAAACGGCCGATCGTAAAAACAGTTTTAGGGTCAAGAGTTGGCCTGCAAGGATGCGGGTTAATATAACACTAATAAAAATTTCAAGGAGGAATAAAAAATGATTATTAACACAAATGTAGCTGCATTGAATTCATACAATCAGCTAAGTCAAACAAACAACAACATGCAG
>NZ_QLME01000009.1:32532-105008 GCF_003259895.1 Halanaerobium saccharolyticum
AATAAAAATTTCAAGGAGGAATAAAAAATGATTATTAACACAAATGTAGCTGCATTGAATTCATACAATCAGCTAAGTCAAACAAACAACAACATGCAGAAGTCTTTAGAAAGATTGTCATCAGGTTCAAGAATTAATAGAGCTGCTGATGATGCTGCAGGATTAGCAATCAGTGAAAAAATGAACTCACAGACAAGAGGTTTAGCACAGGCACAGAGAAATGCTCAGGATGGTATTTCAATGATTCAAACAGCTGAGGGTGCTTTAAAAGAAACTCACTCTATTTTACAGAGAATGAGAGAATTATCTGTTCAGTCAGCAAACGATACAAACACAGGTGACGATAGAGCAGAAATTCAAAAGGAAATTGACCAGTTAAGTGAAGAAATAACAAGAATTGGTGAAACAACTGAGTTTAACACTAAGGCATTATTAGATGGTGAATTTTCAGGTACTTTCCAGATTGGTGCCAATGAAGGTCAGAATATGGAAGTTTCAGTTAATGATATGAGAGCTAATGAATTAGGAGTTTCTGATAAATCAACACAAACTACTTCAGCAACTATTGCCTTTGAAGATTCTGGGAGTTATGATGTTGAAAAACTTGATACAGCAGTAGCAACTGGAACAATCAATGGTGCTAATTACGTAATGAAAGATGCTGATGGAGATGTTGTAGCATCTAGTACAAATGGTTCTTCATATACAGCTTTAGAGGCTTCTACTTCTTTAAGTGACTTAGAAAGTGGTAGTGGAACTGCATCAACTATCAATTTTGACTTTGGTTCGGAAATTGCAGGAACCGTTTCAGTTGATGTAGAAGGAACTGGGTCTGATACTGAATATATTGCAGAAACTGGATTAAATGTTTCTACTCAAGAAAAAGCAGATGCAGCAATAACTACTTTAGATGAGGCAATTAAAACTGTTTCAGCAGAAAGATCTAAACTTGGTGCTGTACAGAATAGACTTGATCATACAATCAATAACTTAAGTGCTTCTGAAGAAAACTTAACAGCTGCTAATAGTCGTATTAAAGATGTAGATATGGCTAAAGAAATGATGAACATGAGTAAGCAGCAGATACTTTCTCAGGCAGGAACAGCAATGTTAGCTCAGGCTAACCAGATGCCACAGGGAGTATTACAACTCTTAGGTTAATAACTTGAAGAGATAGAATATAATATAAATTCATAATAAGCCGGCCGGTTTTCCGGCTGGCTTATAAAAACCTGCAAGGATGCGGGTTGGAATAAGAATAACACAAAAATTTCAAGGAGGAATAAAAAATGATTATTAACACAAATGTAGCTGCATTGAATTCATACAATCAGCTAAGTCAAACAAACAACAACATGCAGAAGTCTTTAGAGAGATTGTCATCAGGTTCAAGAATTAATAGAGCTGCTGATGATGCTGCAGGATTAGCTATCAGTGAAAAAATGAACTCACAGACAAGAGGTCTAGCACAGGCACAGAGAAATGCTCAGGATGGTATTTCAATGATTCAAACAGCTGAGGGTGCTTTAAAAGAAACACACTCTATTTTACAGAGAATGAGAGAATTATCTGTTCAGTCAGCAAACGATACAAACACAGGTGACGATAGAGCAGAAATTCAAAAGGAAATTGACCAGTTAAGTGAAGAAATAACAAGAATTGGTGAAACAACTGAGTTTAACACTAAGGCATTATTAGATGGTGATTTTGCGGGTACTTTCCAGATTGGTGCTAATGAAGGTCAGAACATGGAAGTTTCAGTTAATGATATGAGAGCTAATGCTCTAGATGTTTCAGATCAGGCGACTGAAGTAACAGGAGCTACTACTGGTACTGCTATAGCTGGTGGAGGTAAATTTAGTATAGAAGAATTTGATAATTCAGTTGCTACTGGTACTCTGACATCAGCTGAAACAGTTTTACGTAATGATGAGGGTAAAGTTGTTGGTTATTCAACTGAGACAGAACCTACTTCATTTACTACATTGGATGCTGCTGTTGAAGATGATGCTGCTGCTTCAACTGGTAACTCCGTTAGTATTGATTTTGGTGCTACTCAAGTTGCAGGAACAATTTCATTAGAAGAAGAATTGAGTGCAAGTGGAACAACAGCAACATATAATGCAGAAACAGGAATAAATGTATCAACACAGGAAAAAGCAGATGCAGCAATAACAACTTTAGATGAGGCAATTAAAACAGTTTCAGCGGAAAGATCTAAACTTGGTGCTGTACAGAACAGACTTGATCACACAATCAACAACTTAAGTGCTTCTGAAGAGAACTTAACAGCTGCTAATAGTCGTATTAAAGATGTAGATATGGCTAAAGAAATGATGAATATGAGTAAGCAGCAGATACTTTCTCAGGCAGGAACAGCAATGTTAGCTCAGGCTAATCAAATGCCACAGGGAGTATTACAACTCTTAGGTTAATAACTTGAAGAGATAAAATATAATATAAATTCATAATAAGCCGGCCGGTTTTCCGGCTGGCTTATTTATTAGAAAGGGTGGAGGCTGTTATGAAAGTAGATAGTTTTGAATCTGTCTCAAAAATAAGCAGACAGAGTTTTGATAATGATAATAAGCGTATGAAAGAAGTAGATCAAAGCATAAAAAGCCAACCTGAATCTCTTCAAGAAATAAATGAATATAGCCAGGAAGAACTTGAAGATGATGTTAGAGAATCTGTAAAAGATATCAATGATATAGTTCAGAAAGTAAAAGAAGATCTATCATTTGAAGTACATGATGAAACAGATAGAATGATGGTTAAAGTAATAGATAGAAGAACAAAAGAAGTAATAAAAGAACTACCACCAGAAGAGATGCTGGATTTATCAGCAAGGATTCACGAAATGGTCG
This sequence comes from Halanaerobium saccharolyticum, assembly GCF_003259895.1. GTDB lineage: Bacteria > Bacillota > Halanaerobiia > Halanaerobiales > Halanaerobiaceae > Halanaerobium > Halanaerobium saccharolyticum_A. The sequence goes on from NZ_QLME01000009.1 coordinate 35,400, forward strand.
GCTTATTAATTGACGAGAAAGTTTAGAAAGTAGGTGGTTTAAATGGCAATGAGTTTAGGTGGTTTAGCAAGTGGAATGGATACAGAATCGATTATACAGCAGTTAATGTCGTTTGAGAGACAGCCTCTTTATAGGTATGAAGCAGAAAAAACTGAATTAAATACAGCAAAGAGTGCCTGGAGAGATGTCAATAGTCGCATAAATAATCTTGAAAAAAAGTTATCTCCTTTAAAGTTATCATCTACATTTAATTCAAATAAAGCTTCATCTGATGCTAAGGAAGTTGCTAATGCAACTGTTAGTAGTGAGGCGGATAAAGGAATTTATGATGTTACCGTAAAGCAAACAGCTCAAAGTAATCGCCTGGGTAGTACTCAAAAATTGAATAAAGATAATCTTTTAACAGATGAGTTAACAAATCTTGCTGATGTAAGTGGAGATATAATACTTAATGAATCTAAAGATAACGAAGCAGTTATTTCTGTTACAAATGATGATACTCTATCATCTTTAGCGGATAAAATAAATGAAGCTGAGGCAGGAGTTAACGCCTCGATTGTAGATGGCCATCTTGTTTTAGAAAGTGCTGAGACCGGTTTAGAAAATGCACTCTCAATAACCGATAATGCTAATGGGCTAATGACAGAACTAGGTTTTTCTGGTGATTTGAATGATATTAGTAATGCAGCAGTTCTTCAGACAGCAAATGATGCTGAAATAGAAATTAATGGGATTACCAATATAACCAGCTCAAGCAATAGTTTTAGTGAAGCTGTTGAAGGTGTTACTTTTAATATAGATAAAGATGCAGAAGTTGATTCGACTGCAACAATTACAGTCGAACAGGATACTGGTAAAGCAACAAAAGCAGTACAAGCCTTTGTTGATCAATACAATAGTACTATGAATTTTATTGATTCTAAGTCATATTATGATTCTGATAGTGAGGATGCAGGTACTCTACAGGGTGATAGTACTTTAATGAGAGTTCAAATGCGTTTGCGTAACCTTGCTACAGATAGAATTAATACAACTGGTGATTATCGTAGTCTTTCTGCAGTTGGAATAAGTGTTGATCGTGAGGGAGTAATGAGTTTAGATAGTGAAAAATTCACTTCAGCTCTTCAGGAATCACCAGAACAAGTTATGAATTTGTTTAAAGCATCATCTGATGAAGAAGGATATGATGGTGTTGCTAATAAACTGGATGGATATGTAGATCAATTAATTCAGTCAAATACTGGTGTGATTCCAAGAAGATTAGATTATTTTGATAATCAAATTAGTAGAATTGATGATGATATTACATCACTTGAAGATAGTTTAGAGAGAACTAGAGAAAGATATGAAAGTCAATTTACAGCTATGGAAACTGCTTTAGCAGAGATGCAGCAGCAGTCAAGCTGGATGACAAGTCAAATAAATTCTCTAAATAGCTCCAGTATTAGCAGTATGATGTAGATTTAATAGGAGGTAAACATTAAGATGTTACTTACAATAGGAATGATGGTAAAAAATGAAGAAAAACACTTAGCAGAATGTCTTAGTAGTTTAGAAAGTATTAGAGAAGAACTTGATTCAGAGCTGGTTATTGTTGATACCGGCTCTGATGATAATACAGTAGAAATAGCAAAAGAATATACCGATAAAGTTTACTTTCATGAATGGAATGATAATTTTTCTGAGATGAGAAATACTGTAATTGATTATGCGAATGGTGATTGGTTTTTCACTTTAGATGGTGATGAAGTTGTTTCTAATCCTAAAACAATAATTGATTTTTTTAAGAGTGGTAATTATAAGGAATATAAAACTGTATTTGTTACACAGAAAAACTATACTAACTTAGAAGAAAATAGATTTTCAAAGATATTACAGGCAAGACTTTTTGAAACTAAAGATTTTCATTATAAAGGTGCAGTACACAACCAACCCCAATACAAAAAGCCTGTCTATGAATTAGATACTATCCTAGAACATTATGGCTATGTATCTTCTGATGAAGATTTGATTGAAAAAAAATTCAAGAGAACTTCTAATATTTTAAAACAAGAATTAGAAAAAGATCCAACCAACGTTTATTATTGGTTTCAGTTATCTAAAAGTTATAACATGCATAAAGATCAGGAAGATGCCCTGGATGCTATTGAAGAGGCTTATAAAGTAGCTCAAGAAAATGATCTTGATTTATCAATTAGAATGTATGTTTTGATTCAATTAGCTAAGATGTATTTAATTAATAATCGTTATAAAATGGCAGAAAAAATTGTTGAAAATGCGCTTGATATTAAAGATGGTTATGTAGATTTATATTATTATTTAGCCAGGGCACAATTATTACAGGGAAAAAAAGAAGAAGGATTAAGTAATTTTAAGGAATATATTAAATTAATAAATAATTATGATCAAACTAACAGTAAAATCGATACATCTGTTGATGATGAGACAATGGGAAATTATAATATAGCCTATCGTTTTATTATTGCTTTAGCTGCAGATTTAGAAATTGAAACAGATTATGCGATTGAAGCAGCTTTTAAAATAGATGTTAATTCACAATTACAACATGCTATTCATCCCTTTATTTCTATTTGTTTAAATAATCGGAGACATATGGAGCTTAAAAAGTTTTATCTTGAACAATTAGAAAATAAAAATTTAAAAACTAAATTCATTAATCTTTTAGAAAAATTAAAATCTAATTTAATTATTGAAGAAAAAGAGAAAGTTAATTCACTTTTTACTGATTTAGAAGATAATAGAGAATATAGTTTATTAAATAAGGTTAGAGAAAATATTTATCAAAAAAGTTATCAGGTTAATATTGAGCAATTGGTAGATATTAATTATAATACTAACCCTGACTATTATGGGGATATTTTTTATTATTTATTAAAAATGAAAAATAATGACACTACTTATAAATTACTAACTAATATTAGGGAAGAAAATTTAAACAGATTTATTAGTTATTTAAATGATAAGTATGATGATTTATCTGATGTTATGATGTCTTTTGTTGATTTGGATGTTAAAGGAATTGCTGAGGCAAGAGTTAATAAATCTCTAAGTCGTTATCTATTAGCTTTAGATAATGAAGTTGAGAAAACTAATAAAACTATTATTGAAAATTATTTAAGTGCTGGGAAAAAATATATAGAAAAATTATATACTAAGGAAATTATTAAAAATGAGCTAATATATGAATTGAAAAGTGAAGAAGAAGCATTTTTACTTTATATGTATAAAGCTTTTGAGGTTAAAGAAGATGACTTAAAGATTTATATTCAATATTTACGTAAAGCAATCGATATTTATCCTTTAATGAAAAAAGTTGTTGAGACTTTGATGTTAGAGGTTAAAGAAGAGCAAGGTAAGATTAATAAAATGGAAGAGATCAAAGATGATATTAAATCTAAGGTAGAAACAATGATATCTAATAATAATTTAATAGGGGCTGAAAAAACACTAACAGAATATCAACAAAGATTTAAAATTGATGAAGATATATATTCTATGAAATCAATTATTTTAATTAATAAGGGTTTTTTAGAAGAAGCTAAAGAAGTTTTAATTAAAGGATTAGAAATCTATCCTAATAATTTTGATTTGAACTTTAACTTATCTTTTGTTTATGAAAACTTAGATAAATTAGAAAGAAGTATTGTTCAATATCATCGAGCAGAAGAGTTAGCTAAAAATAAGGTAGAAATCCAAGAAGTTGAAAAATCTTTAAATCGTATTAAAACTAATAATAAAAGTGCTGATATTAGCAAAAAAGAAAAAGTTGTTTTCTTTTGTAAAAAAGGCTTAGACAATTTTATTGATGATCTCATTAAAGGTCTATCTGATTTTTATGAAACTAAAAAAGTAATTGTAAATAAATATGATCAAATCGATAAATGGATTGAATGGTCAGATATAGTGTGGTTTGAATGGTGTGATGAATTAGTTATCTATGGTAGCAAATTAGATTTAGCTAGAGACAAGAAAATGGTTTGTAGGTTGCATAGTTATGAAGCTTTTACTAATTATATAAGTAAAGTTAATTGGTCAAATATTGATAGAATAATTTTTGTAGCAGAACATATTAGAGAATTTGTTTTAAATCAGTTACAGGGAATAAATATTAAGAATAAATCTGTTATTATTCCGAATGGGTTAAATGCTAATAAATTTAATTACAGAAGAAGAAAACATGGATATAATTTAGCATATGTAGGATTAATAAATTATAAAAAAGGTCCAATGCTTGCATTGCAACTTATTAAAGCATTAGCAGATATTAATAAAAAGTATAAGTTATTCATTGCTGGTAAATTTGAACAAGCAAGGTATTCATTATATTTTAAGCAAATGATAAAAGATATGAATCTTCAGGAAAATGTTTATTTTGAAGGTTGGCAGGATGATATTGATAAGTGGTTAGAAAATAAAAATTATATAATTTCTAGTAGTGTGTTAGAAAGTCAACATTTATCTATTATGGAGGCTATGAGTAAAGGAATAAAACCAATTGTTCATAACTTTGTTGGAGCAAAAAATATTTATCCTGAAAAATATATTTGGAATTCTATTAATCAGGGTATAGAATTGATTAGAAATTCTGATTATAGTTCAATGGAATACAAGAAATTCATTCAAAACAATTACTCTTTAAAAAAACAAATATCAAAGACTAAATCATTACTGGAAAAAATTAATAAGGAAAATTCAAAACATGAATTCGATTATAATTCATATTGGAATATGAGGTTGAATAATAAATTTGACATAGAAGGTGTTGGATATATTGGATTAGGTAAAATCTATAACAAATATCTGTATAATATAAGATTTGATATATTAAAACACATAGTAAACAAATCATTTATCAGTTTAAAAAACAAAGATATTTTAGAATTAGGACCTGGGATAGGAATATTTACAGATTATTTTTTCAAGTCAAATGTTGGTAAATATCGGGGAATCGACATAGCAAAAAAATCTATAGTTGAATTATCTAAAAAATATAAAGAGTTTAATTTTATTCATGGAGATATATCTAACCCAGATAATTTTGGTGATAGCAAGTATGATTTGATATTTGCAGCAGATGTTTTATTACATCAAACTAATGAAAAAAAATATAATGCTACAATAAAAAACATTTATAGTAGTTTAAAAGATAATGGAATTGTTATTCTCTTTGATCCAATATCAGTCATCGGTACAAAAAGTAAATCCGAACATGTTATTATAAGAGATATTGAGTATATAAAAAAGATATTGAATAAAAATGGATTGGATTTATTTGCTTTATTACCTACATCTTTTTTTATGAATAATCCATTTGATGCAAATTTATTGGAGGAGAATAAAGCGGATGTTATTAATTTATTTAAATATATTAATAATATTTTTGGTGGATCGAACTTGCCTTTGAAATCAAAAGAAATTTTAGCTAAATGGTTGTCTATGTTAGAAAGAAAATGTTTAGTTTCAAAAGGTTTTGGTTTATCTCAGAAAGTATTAATAATAACCAAAAATGGGAAAGATGATATTTTTAAAGAACAAAATATAAATATAGAAAATATTTGGGACATAAATAATATAGAAGCGAATATCATAAAAAACAAAAATATACTTGCTAATGATAATTATATTAATAAAGATAATTTGATACTTAAATTTGAGAAATTAATTAACCCAATCATTACTTAGTTATTTATGGAGGAATAGAATATCATGACAAAACTCAAATTTGCATTAGTTGGTTGTGGAAGAATAGCCAAAAAACATACAGAAGCATTAAATGAACTTGAGGAAGCAAAATTAGTCTCTGTTTGTGATCTTAAAGAAGATAAAGCAAAAGAATATGGAGAAAAATTCAATATTCCATATTATACAAGTTATGATGAAATGCTACAGAATGAAGATGTTGATATAGTTAATATTTTAACTCCAAGTGGTTTACATGCTGAACATACAATAGATATCGTAAGCAAATATCAAAAAAATATAATTGTAGAAAAACCGATGGCTTTAAAATTAGATGATGCAGATGAAATGATAAGAACCTGTGATGAAAATGGAGTTAGATTATTTGTAGTTAAACAGAATAGATACAATTTACCTGTAATGAAATTGAGAGAAGCGGTAGAAGAAGGTCGCTTTGGGAAGATGGTTATGGGAACTGTTAGAGTAAGATGGTCTAGGCATCAGCATTACTATGATATGGATGACTGGAGAGGTACTTGGTCTATGGATGGTGGTGCTTTAACAAATCAGGCATCTCATCATATTGATCTTTTAGAATGGATGATGGGGGAACCTGTTGAAGTGTCAGCTCAAACTGCAACTAGATTAGTAGATATTGAGGTTGAAGATACAGGAGCTGTAATCATTAAATTTGCTAATGGATCTATTGGAATAATAGAGGCTACAACAGCAACTCGCCCCAGTGATCTAGAAGGTTCTTTATCTGTAATGGGAGAAAAGGGTGCTGTAGTAATTGGTGGTTATGCAGTCAACAAAATGGAAACCTGGCAGTTTGAAGATGAAAGAGAAAGTGACAAAACTGTGATGGGAGAATATAAAGAAAATCCGCCTAATGTTTATGGTTTCGGTCATAAACGATATATTGCTGATGTCATTGATGCAGTTAAAAATGATAAAAAAGCACTTGTTGATGGTTTGGAAGGAAGAAAGTCTCTAGAACTTATTAATGCCATCTACGAAGCTGCTGAAACAGGGGAGACTGTAAAACTTAGGTTTGAGCCCAAGAAAAGCAAGTTGGGGATAAGGGAGAAATAAACGATGAAAAAAGTTATTTTTATGGGAAATAAACCAATTGGATATAAATGTCTAAGTAGTTTAATAGAAAATTGTAATATTAAAGTATTAGGAGTATTAACTAAGAAATTAAGCCAAGATGTTTGGTGGAATGATAAATATAGAGTTGCTTTATTAGCAAATGATAATAATATTCCTATCTTAAATTTAGATGATTTAGATAGTTTAGATTTTGACTTCATTTTCTCTGTTCAGTATCATAAAATATTAAAGCGAGAAATATTAAATTTACCTAAGTATGAAGCTATTAATTTACATATGGCTCCTTTACCGGATTATAGAGGGTGTAACCAATTTACTTTTGCAATTATTAATAAAGAAAGAGAATTTGGGACTACCCTTCATATTATGGATGAAGGCGTGGACTCAGGAGATATTTTATATGAAAAAAGATTTAAAATTGACTCAAATATAGTAGTTGGAGATTTATATAAATTAACAGAAAAGAAGTCAGTTGAATTATTTAAAGAAAATATAGACAATATAATTAATTTAGATTATAAACCAATTTCACAAGATAAACTAATAGAATCTAGGTCGCTACATTATTATGAAAGAAAAGATATTTATGATATAAAGGAATTAAATCTATCATGGTCAAAAGAAAAGATACATAGATATGTTCGGGCATTATATTTTCCACCTTTTGAGCCCCCTTATATAAAATTTAACGAACAAAAAATATTTTTAACATTAGATTGGAAGTGATTTTGTGTCTATACCTTTTATGGAATTATCTGATTCATATGACTTAATTTATGATGAGGTAATGGAGAAAATAAAAAAGATAATAGATAATACCAGATTTATTGGTGGAAAAGAGATAATAAAATTTGAAAAAGAATTTTCAGATTATTGTAATGTAAAAAATGCAGTGGCCTGTGGTAATGGTACTGATGCTATAATGATAGCCTTAAAAGCTTTAGACATTGGTCCAGGAGATACAGTTATTACAGTGCCACATACTTTTATTGCAACAGCTGAAGCAGTAACAGCTGTTGGAGCAGAGGTTGATTTTGTAGATATAGATGAAAAAACTTATACTATGTCTCCAGAAAAACTGGAAGAATACATAGAGAAAAATATAGATGAAAAAAACATTAAAGCAATAATACCAGTGCATTTATATGGCCAGATGGCGGATATGCCAGCAGTAATGGAAATAGCGGATAAGTATGATCTGAAAGTAATCGAAGATTCAGCCCAGGGGCATGGAGCCCAAATTGATGGTATGGGTCCCGGAGAATACGGAGACTTTGCTACTTTTTCTTTTTATCCAGGTAAAAACTTAGGTGCTTTTGGCGATGCTGGAGCCCTGGTAACAAATGATGATGGGCTTGCTAAAAAAGCAAAGATGCTTAGTAATCATGGCCGATATAATGAAAAGTATACTCACCAAATAGAGGGATATAACAGCAGAATGGATTCTATTCAGGCTGCAGTCTTAAGAATAAAATTAAAATATTTAGATCAGTGGACAGAGATGAGAATTAAGAATGCTGAAAAATATGATGAGTTTCTAAAAGATAAAGATATTGTAACTCCCTTTGTTAGAGATGATTCTAAACATGTTTATCATCTTTATGTAGTAAGGGTTAATGATAGAGATGAATTAAAAAGCAAATTAAAAGATAATAATATTTCAGCTGGGATTCATTACCCAATACCACTACATTTGCAGCCTGCATATAACTATTTGGGTTATAAAAAAGGAGATTTCCCTGTAACTGAACAGGTAAGTGAAGAGATATTATCTTTACCTATGTGGCCAGAATTAACATCAAAAGAACAAACTGAAATTGTGGATAAAATATTATCATTACAGAAAGGATAATTATGAATATATATTTGAATGAAGAATTATTAGAAATAAATAGTATTAACAAACTAGAAATAGCTGAAAATATCAATTTAGAGTTAGAAAAAGAAATAATAGAAAAAATATATTTAGACGAAATTGAAGTTACTTTAGATTATTTTCTTAATAATGACTTAGATTTAGAAAGATTTGATAAGATTAAATTTATAAGCAAAGATGTTAATCAATTAATAGCAGAAAGTCTTCGGGAAGCTGAAAAATATTTACCAAAATTAAAACAGGGTTTAAAAGATACTGCAGAAGAGTTAAGAACAGGTAGTATTGATCAGGCTTCTGAACTATTGAATCATAGTATTGATGGTTTAGAATGGTATTTAAATATTTTAAATAGTATTCTTGATTTAAGAGAAGAAGATACATTGTCCAAAAATTTAAAGAACTACATTGAAAAGTTTAATCTTGCTTTAAATCGTACCATGATTTCTTTAAAAAAAGAAGAGTATAATGACCTGGCTGATCTACTAGAAGCTGAAATCATTTCATATCTGGAAACATTAAGTGAGTTTAATAAACAGTTATTAGAAGAAACAAACTAATAAAATATTATAAAGAGGTGAATAAAATGTCTGCTGTAGAAAAAACTAATTCTGTCTTAACTCAAATTAAAAATTTACTTATTCAAAAGTTAAATCAGCCTGAAAAAAATGAAAATAAACTAGAAAAAGGTGACAGATTTACTAAATCACAGCAGCTAGAAAAAGTCACCTATGATCTGGAAGACTTTGCAGCTTCTAATGCAATTAAAAGGCCAATAAGAATTAATGACAGCAATAATATCTTTTTTATTAACCATAATAATCGTAATAAAGCTGTGAAAATAGAGCCTGGGGAGTATAATTTAACAGAGCTTCAGTCTGCTATACATCAGCAGGTTAACGAAGAATTTGGAATCGGTAAAGTAAGCCTTAAAATAACAGCTTCAGGTAGGGATCGTTTTATCTATGCTGAAGACAGCAGCAGTCAGAAATTGCTGGATGAAAAGGTATAGAATTTTCATTTTTGACCTTTTATTTGTTTTGTGTAATACTTAAATCAGAATTATTATTATATAAAACAAAAAAAGTGTGATATTATTCCTAAAATATATGTAGCTACTGATAAGGATACAAAAAACAAAAGGTCATCATTTAAGAGTCACAGTTTTAAATTTTAAAATCATATATTGAAAACACCTCAGAAATATCCATAGAAAAAGAAGAAAAATTAAAAGCTCCACTATTAGAGAAGTGTAATGTAGGAAGATTAAATCCAGATGGAGTACGTCATCTATATATAGCAGAGTGTTTACCGAAAGAAAGATTGATTATCAAATTGAGTAATCTAAAAGGTGGTATTCTCTTAACATAAATTTCAATAAAATAAAGGAAAAATTCCTTCTATGTTTAATTATTAATATAGGGATTATATTTTTTTAGATGAACGGAGGACAATTATGACTGAGGTATATCCAAATTCATTTTTGGCAGAAGTCTTATTTGAAGTCAATTTTGAGAGTAATGAGGATTGGGATTGGACTATTCCATCTGAGTATTATAATGAAATTAAAGAAGTTTTTTCAAAAAAGAAACAGGAAAAAGGATTAATATTCAACATTGAAAATAAAGATGAAGATTTTTATTTAAATAATCCCGCAACGGAAGAGACCAATAAATTAATTTTTATTAATGAAGAGGAACAGATTTTTATTCAGATAACTCCACAAACTTTCACTATCAATTTTTTAGAATATAATAAGTGGGTTAATTTTAGGAGTAAAGTTAAAAAATATTTTGATAAATACAAAAAAATGCTTCCCGAAGTAAAGATACTGGATATGAAACTTAGATATATTAATAAATTTGAAAAACAAAGTTTTAGTTCGGATTACAGCAACTATTTTAAGATAGCGCCTAAACTACCCATTGATAAAAAATCAAATAAATTTCTTATTAAAAATGAGCTAGAATATAGCGAATTAGACTCAAAATTATATTTAACGGTTGGTAACCCATTAACTGATGTGAATTTTATTGTTTTAGATTTTAATTTTATGACCACTAATCCGGAAAATATAAAAGAATATAATAATTGGCTTGATAAAGCTCATGAGAGTATTAAAACTGCCTTTGAGTCCTGTATAACTGATAAAACTCGTGAAATATTGAATAAGGAGGTATAATAAGTATGCCAGCTATTACAGCTCCTCTAAATGACTTTGGTCCTTCTTCTTTATCTTTAACAATAATCAGGAAAGATAAGGATAATAAAAAAGAAAAAGAATTCCAATCTATTGAAGCAGAATATATTTGTGATTCTGATTTAAAAAAAGCAATAAATATAATGAATAATATCAATCGTGGATATAGCAGCGCTTTATCTATTGGCAAAATAATTGATAACGAAATAAATTCTAAAAAGATTATTTTAGATATCTTTAAGGAGAGTAGAGACTTTACTAAGAAAGAAGCACAGTTATATAAAGAATCAATTGATGAACTATTTAATAATACCGGAAGGAAGTTATATGATATATGATGCCGGAATTTATAGATTTCACAAAATCTTTATTTCCTTCAATAGACCCTTATATAGCTGATGAAGTAAAAGAATCTCTCAAACAGTTTGAGGAAAATGGTGGTCGCTATAAGTGTTTTACTAACCATTCTTTTTCTTTTTTAAGTCAGGGAGATATTCTTGATAAACTTAAATTCATCAAAATTAGTGAAGGTGGTCAAATAATTGAAAAAGAATTAAAAGCATTATTACTTTCTAATACTTGTGATGCTGAAAATGATGATGTTCTGTTATTTGCCCCTTTAATCCCACTAGCAAACTTAAAAGTAAATCATGATACTTTAAAGAAAAATAGAATCTATAAATTGTTATATTTTCCCGGCCATAGATATGATGACTATGTTGTAGATTTAAGTTTAGTTAGTAGTTTTTCTAAAGGGTTAATCAATAAACTCTTAAATAATGAAATCATTCAAAAAGAAGCATCATTAAGTGATTTTGGTTATTATTTATTTTTGGCCAAATTAACTGTTCATTTTATGAGACCGGAAGATACTGAAGTTCAAGAAATGCGAGAAGTTTAATATGAAATTTAAGTTTTCTCTGGTGTCTTAAGGAATGGTATTATTTTAATTATTTTTGTGAAAAAAATAACAATAAAGCGAGGTATTTCTGATAGCGGTTTTAATATATAGATAGTTTTTAAAAAAAGACATATTAACATCGATAAATTGCTACTTTTATTTAATAATTAATATGCTAAAATTATAGTAAATAAATTAAAAAGAGTAAAATATGATCAAAGATATTAAAACCCTTAATTTGTTAATTAAAAATTGCAATTAGTGGATTTTTAACCTCAAATTTGTTAAAATAAAGATATAATCCAATAAAAAGATAATGGAGGACATAAAATATGGTTAAAAACTGCTACATCTGCGGTGATTTAACTAAAAATGACTCCGGCCTCTGTGATGATTGTCAGGAAAAAAATCAGTACAAACTTCGTCAGATTAAAGATTATCTCTGGGACCATCCCAATTCTACAGTCAAAAAAATACACAAAGAGACCGGTGTTGATGAAAAGTTAATCCGCAAATATATTCGAGAGGATAAATTTATTATCAGCAACACAATAGAATATGATCAGGACTAATGAGCCACCTTGCAGAAGGTGGTTTTTCTGATGTTTAATGATATTTTTCGACATAAAATTACAAAATAAAAGGAATTATATTATAATTACCCTTTTATAATATTTTTAAACTTAATTGTATAAACATGTAAATAAGGTTTAATTTAAGTTCTGGTGATTTTATTCACTCACAGCAGAGCTGAGAGTATTTAAGAAAATAACAACTCTAAACGATTATAATAACGAAGGATATAATTGGCAGAAAAGAGGTGAAAATAATTAGGAGCGCTTTATTAAGAATAATGATTATTTTAATTTTAATTATAGTGATTTCACCATTAACTCGGGCTGAAGAGGTAACAGTTAGCACTGAAGCAGATATTACTGCAGGAGCAGAATTGGCCCGCAGAGAAGCACTACAAAATGCATTTTTAGAAGCAGTTCAAAAAGCAGCTGGGAATTATATTAATAAATCGATACTGGTAGAAAATTCTCAACTGATCAGCCGTCGGATTTTCTCTAAGGCTGAAGGCTATGTCAGCAGTTATCAGATTTTAGAAGAATCAGCTGCAGAGGGAATCTATCAGTTAAAAATAAAGGCAGAAGTAACTTCTAAACTTTTTTCCGATTTAGAAGAATTAAAGATGATCATTAAAACTCAAACTAGTAATCCCCGTATTTTGCTGTTGATGGATGATGCTCAGATAGAAACTTTAACCAGAACTTCGGTTAACGAATTTCAGGCAGAGGTAGCTGCTATAGAAAGATCTCTGGGAGCGATCTCAGGAGTTAATCCCAATGCAGCAAGAATACAGCAGTTTTTAAAAAATGAGCTGCAGCAGCTTGGTTTTGAATTAGCTGCTGGCGATATAGAAAATATTTTTTTAAACTCACTGGGAAGCTCAGAGCAGTGGCAGCAGAATGCTCCAAAACTGCTCACAAGTTCTAAGCGAAAATGGCCTTTTGAGCTTCTAATTACTGGTAAACATGATTCAGTCAGACTGGGGGAAAAAGAATTTTCTTTTGGACCTTTAATCATTCAGGGAGTAGAAAGTTCATTTTCTGTTTATAGTGCTCAGACAGGAGAAAAGCTAAAGGAAATTAAATTTACTGAAAAAGCCTATGCAGAAGATCCCAATAGAGCTTTAGAAATTGCTGTAGAAAAGGTAGGCAGCTCAGGAGCTGTAAGACTGACAGAAGAACTTATGCCGTTAATTAATCTAAACAGCGGCCAGAAAAGTTTAAAGTTAAAAGTAAATAATTTAGCCTCCTATGGAGATTTAACTTCTCTGGAGAAAGTAATAAAAAAACTTGAAGGAATAAAAAGCTTTAAGCTTCACAGTTTTGCTGATAACTCAGCTTCCTACATTCTAAATGTAATGCAGAGTACAGATGTACTGGCAGAGCGTTTCAACAATGAAGAAGAATTCCCTTTAAAGATTATGGAGCTGGGACCCGATTATTTAGAACTTACTGCCAATTTATAAAAACAATTTAACTATCAAACAGGAGATGATACTAATGAAAAAATTACTAACAGCAGTATTGATTACAGCATTCTTTCTTTTAACAATTTCATCTGCAGTCAGTGCCGACGAAGATTTGATTTCTAATGTAATGGTTAAGTATTTTAAAGGATCAGTAGAAACAACTGGGATGGCAGTTGCTCCAGATAATATGTCTAATGCAGCTCAGGCTAAGGTTTTAGCTAGAGAAGGGGCAATTGTTGATGCTCGAGCCAAAATGCTGGAATATATCAAAGGAGTACATATTACTAAAGATGTAACTGTGGTTAATGCAATGGCCAATTCTAAAATCAATCAAACTCTGGAAGGATTTATTGATGGTACATATGTTGTAGAGGGCAGCGAAAAATGGGAAGAAGGAATATATCAGGTCACAATGCGCAAAGATATTGATGAATTTAACCGTGTTTTCTACGAAGAACAGAGTACAGAATTTGCCACAGAGCCTGCTGCGAGAGAAACAAATTATACCGGACTTGTAATTGATGCCCGGAATGTTAATTTAAATCCACAGGTAATGTTTAGAATTGAAGCTGAGAATGGAACAGTGGTTTATGATAATACAAAAGCACTTTTTGAACCAGCTGTAGATAAAGGTCTGGTCGGATTTGCTCCTTCTATAGAAAGAGCTTCGGAATTACCACGTGTTGGTGAGACCCCTTTAATTGTAGAGGCAGTTGAGGTTAATGGCGAAGATGGTACTGTTGTAGTTATCAGCAACGAAGATGCAGTAAAAATAAATAAAGAATTAGAAAGTACAAAAGTATTTAGACAGGCTAATGTAGTAGCCGTTATTGATGAATAGAGGTCAAGTGATGACTAAATTATTTGATAAAAAAATACTGTTTCTGACTGTTATTATTTTAATTTTAACAACGCTTCCGGCAGCAGCTGACAGCCTTGGAGATGCTGTAAATACAATAGTCTCTGAGTTGACATCTGATCTTTTTATGACAATTCCGGGAGATGAAGATTATAAAATAGCGGTTGCTGATTTTTTAAATCAAAACAATCAAAAAACCCAGCTCAGTAACTTTATTAGTGAAAACATAACCATAACTTTAATTAATGAGAGTGACCAGAATATTAGAGTTTTAGAACGTCAGCGTTTAAATTCTGTTTTAGAAGAACAGGATCGAATGACATCTGGAGTTTTAAAACAGGATACATCGGAAAAAATTGGAGAACTGCTGGGTGCAGATAGTATAATAATTGGTAAATATTATAATATAAAAAAGGAAATTCATTTAATTGCTAAATTAGTTTCTATAGAAACCGGATATATTCACTCTGCAGTCAAGCTGATTTTGGAAAAAGATGAGATTATTCATTCTATGCTTGGTGAAAACTATATTCAGAGGACGATGAATTAGAGATATGGTTACTAGATATCATTCGACATTTTAATAATTAGTTTGATAATAAGACTCCTGCTGTGTCAATTTTGATGCAGCAGGATTTTTCTATTTTGATTTTATTTAGTTGATATTGTTCTACATGATATCGATGATAAACAGTATAATAAGTCAGGATGAGAGAGATAAATCAATGTAATCTCTTTTAATCAGATTTAATATTTGATATTTATTTACCGATTATTGTTATTAGATAGAATATCAAGGAGGTGAGGTATTAAGGTGATTATCAATACAAATATCGCAGCACTTAAGGCTTATAATAACTTAACTCATAACTACAACAGTTTAATTAAATCATTTGAACGCCTCTCTTCAGGCAAAAGAATCAATAGTGCAGCTGATGATGCAGCAGGACTGGCAATTAGTGAAAAAATGAAGGCTCAGATTAATGGACTCAGTCAGGCTCAGAGGAATGCCCAGGATGCTGTTTCTTTAGTCCAGACAGCAGAAGGTGGACTCAAAGAAAGCCATTCCATACTCCAGCGGATGCGGGAACTGGCTGTTCAAGCTTCCAATGACACTTATAGTGAAACGGATCGCGGAGAAATTCAGAAAGAGATTGCAGAATTAGCTGAGGAATTAAGCTCAATTGGAGAATACACTCAATTTAACACCAAAAGCCTGCTGGATGGAAGCTTTGATGGTATTTTTCAAATTGGAGCCAATCAGGGACAGACCCTGGGGCTTCAGATTTCTGATATGCGAGCTCAAGCTCTGGGAGTAGTCGACGGCAGTGGAGAGGTTATTAAACTGACCGATCACGAGTCAGCAGCTGATGCTATTTCTATTTTTGATGAGGCTATCTCAAAAGTCTCTTCTGAAAGAGCAAAATTGGGAGCGGTTCAAAATAGACTGGGCCACACAATTAATAATTTAAGTACCACAGAAACCAATTTAATTGCTGCTGAATCCAGAATTTCTAATGTTGATATGGCCAAAGAGATAATGAATATGGTCCGCTATCAGATTCTAGTGCAGGCAGGGATTGCAGTTTTAGCTCAGGCCAATCAGATGCCCCAGGGAATCCTGCAGCTTCTGGGTTAAAATAGTTTAGTCAAATACTTAAAACATTCAACCGTCTATTCTGGAAGTATCATAACATTCCTCTGACGGTTTTCTTTTTATGTAAGCAGTTTTATATGGTATAATAGACTTAATAGAAGCTTAAGGGTGGTGGCATTAATGGAAAAGCTGAGTACAAGCATCTCTGATTTTGAAGAGTTGAGACAAAATAATTATCTTTATATAGATAAGACAGAATTTTTAGCTAAAATAATCAGCAGTGATAAATATTATTTTTTGTCTCGACCGCGGCGATTTGGTAAAACACTTTTCATTGATACCCTGGAGAAGTTTTATCAGGGCAAAAAAGAGCTCTTTAAGGGTTTATTTATTTATGATAAAGATTGGAGCTGGGAAGAGTATCCTATTATCAGACTGGACTTTAATCGATTAGAACACAGTACAACAGAAAATTTAAAAATTGAGATGGAAGAATTTTTAAATGGTTATGCGCAAGAATATGATTTAAAACTTAATTCGACTCTTATCAGTTCTAAATTTGAAGAGCTGATAATTAAGATCAGCGAAAAAGAAAATAAAAGAGTCGTTCTATTGATTGATGAATATGATAAAGCAATAATTTCTCATTTGAGTCAGGATCCAGAGGAGATTAAAATAGCAAAGTCTAATCAAAACTTCTTAAAAACTATCTATGACAACTTAAAACCACTGGTAAAACATCTCGAATTAGTTTTCATTACTGGTATTTCTAAATTTAGTAAACTTTCAATTTTTTCAACTTTAAATAACCTGAAAGAACTTGATATGCATCCTGGATTTTCACATATGCTGGGTTACACTGAAAAAGAACTTCATCATAATTTTGAACCATATTTTAAAGAGTTTGCGGCTGAAACAGAAATAAGCAAAGAAGAATTATATGCTGAATTTAAGAGGATGTACAATGGTTTTCGCTTCAGTGATGAAGATATTAGAGTTTATAATCCCTACTCGATAGCAAAAGCACTTGCTGCAAAAAAAATAGATAATTACTGGTTTGAAAGCGGGACTCCCAGTTTTTTAATTGAACTTTTAAAAGACGAACAGTATGAGATTCCAAAACTGTCTGATCTGGAAGTATTCAAAAGTCAGCTCAAAGCTTATGATATTACCAGGTTGCAGTTAATCCCACTTCTATTTCAGACTGGATACCTAACTATTAAAGAAAAACTTGGCCGTGATTTTTTAAGATTAGGTTATCCCAATCAGGAAGTAGAAACAGCTTTTTCTCAGAATTTAATTAGTGAGTTGAGTAATTATGAGGCTGATCTTTCTCTGATAAGAAAATTGAGGCTTGCTATTAATAATTTTGATTTAGAAGCATTTATCGTCAATATAAGATATTTGTTTGAAAGCATCGCTAATATAAATATCCCTGCAGCTGCTTCTGAACGAGAAAGCTATTATCACACTATGTTTTATCTGATCGCAGAACTTTTAGCTGATAGAGAACTTAAAATTGATTCGGAGTTATTAACCGCCAGAGGTAGAATTGATATGGTGGTAGAGAGTAAAGATAAAGTCTTTATAATTGAATTTAAGGCAAATCAGAGTGCAGAGCGGGCAATTAAACAAATTAAGGAAAAGGGATATGCAGATAAGTATAAGCTAAAGGATAAAGAAATAATACTGATTGGAATCAATTTTTCAACAGATCAGAAAAATATTTCTGAGCATTTAATCGAGACAATTAATTAATGAGGTGGCATTAATGAAAAAATTACCCCTTGGAATCAGTGATTTTAAAGAACTGCAGCAGAATATCAAAAACATGACTATTTGCTGGAAAAGAATGTTTTAAGTGAGGCAGAAAAAAATCTATCAACAAATTTTAAATTTAGAAGCTGATCAGGTGAATTATCAAAAGTCTCTGCAGCGTTTAACAGAATATCTGCAGCTGCTTTGGAGAGAAAAGAGGGGCTGAACTGGAAATTCCAAATCGGGAAATAAACTATATTTACGAAGAAATTATATTGGACTGGTTTGAAGAAAATATCAGCAGTAAAAAATTAGCTCTAATGCTTAAAGCTCTAATTGAAGCGGATATAGATACTTTTGCTCAAATTGTGAAACTGGGGATTGCTTTTTCTGGTAAGGAAATAGAAATCAAGGCAAGATAAATAAAAAACCAGTCCTGAATAGGACTGGTTAATTACTATCAGCGGGTATATTCACCTTTTAAAACAGCTTTCTGCAGGATATGGCCTTCCATTGCTTCCAGCAGAGTTTCTTTGTCAGCTCCCACTTCTAAATCAAGCTTATCCTCCAGAGCGTAGACATAAAATCTGTAGGTGTGAACTCCACCGGGAGGGGCAGGACCCTTATAACCTAATTCATTAAAGTCATTTTTCCCCTGCAGTGCTCCTTTGAGACCTTTAACTTCACCTTTTGGCTCAATATTTTTGGATATTTCACTAATATCTGCAGGTATATTCCAGAGCAGCCAGTGGGTAAAAGCTCCTCCTGGAGCATCTGGATCATCGACAATAACTGCCAGAGTTTCAGCTTCAGCGGGAACATTTTCAAAGATCAGGGGTGGAGAAATATCCCTTCCATCAGCCGTATACTCTTCAGGAATAAAACCACCATCTTCAAAGGCAGATTTAACAATCAGATCTTCTCCCATAAGTTTGGCCTCCTTTCTTGTTTCGACTTGCTTCGAAAAGCTATCCATCACTTTTAGTCTTTACATTTATCCAACTTCAGTCCTTTTTCTTTCAATTATATAATAACAGAAAGTATTCAGAAAATAAAGGATATTCATTTTGCAGATATTAAATTAAAAAAATACTTTTGCTTGCTAAAGGATTGTGATATAATAAATTTTAAGATAAATTTCTACTTATTTTAATACTGTTATTTAAAAAATTGGGTAGAAGCGAGAAGAGAGAGCACAAATTTAAAGGAGGAAAATATTTATGAAATTTAAGCAGAGTTTAGTTTTTATTTTTGTTGTGGCGGCTGTCTTAGTTTTAAGTTCAGGTGTAATGGCCCAGACCTATGTGGTTGGTACTAATGCCAGTTTCCCACCGTTTGAATATGTAGAAGATGGTGAAATTGTAGGTTTTGATATTGAATTGATTAAAGAAATTGCTGAACTGCAGGGTTTTGAGGTAGAGGTCAGAGATATCAGTTTTGACTCCTTGATACCGGGACTGGCTTCAGGTAGTCTGGATATTGTGGCTGCTGGAATGACAATTACTGCAGCTAGAGAAGAAGTTGTTGATTTTTCTGATCCCTATTATTCTGCCAATCAGTCTGTACTGGTTCACGAGGAATCTGATGCTAATCTGACTGTTCTTTTTGGTAATCAAGATGTTGGTGTCCAGACAGGTACCACTGGAGATACCTGGGTCAGAGATAACCTGCTGGAGGATGAGGTTCTGACAGGTGAGCTCAGAAATTATGATTCCTATGTCTTTGTAATTAGAGATTTAGCTAATCAAAATATCGATGCAGCTGTACTGGATAAGCCGGTTGCCGAAACTTACAGCCAGAATAATCCGGTAAAAGTAGTAGCCGAAATTATTACAGGTGAAGAATACGGTATTGCTGTTGGAGAAGGAAATGAAGAACTGCTGGCAGAAATTAATGCTGGTCTGGAAAAGATAAAAAACAATGGTACCATGGAAGAACTGATCCAGAAGTATTTTGAATAAAATTGACCGAAAATAGATTAGCATAATAATATCAGGACTTTTCCCGCCTTTATAATTAATGGAATTAAAACTTAATTGTTGGCGGGAAAGGTCCTTTTTAAAATTTATGCTGCCCGGGTTTGATTTATTTAAACTAAGTAGATATAATATTATTTGGATTATAAGTTAAAAAGGTAAATTGTAACCTTATTTTTAAGCAGATTTAGAAAGGGATTTACCTTTTCAGCTTATAATCTAAGCCAAATTAACTTAGGTTGAGCTTAGAAATCAAATTCTGACAATAATTATTTTTAGAAAGGACAGATTATGGATAAATTAGAATTAATTATAGACGCACTCCCCTATCTTTTAGAGGGAACCCTGGTAACAATTCAGCTTACTTTCTGGAGTCTTTTAATCGGGATAGTAGTTGGTTTGCCAATTGCCTTTGCTCAGGTTTACGGCAACAAAGTGCTGCAGGGAATTGTTGTAGTTTATGAGCGCCTGGCCCGCAGTATTCCACTGCTGGTAATGCTTTTGCTGATCAATTATGGCCTGCCTCGATTGGGATTAAGAATTCCAATTTTTAGAGCAGCAGTAATCGGAATTGGTCTCCGTTCTGCAGCCTATCAGTCCCAGATTTATCGAGGTGCAATTCAGTCAGTGGGTGGCTCTCAGATGAAGGCAGCTCGTTCTTTAGGAATGGGTAAATTAAAGGCCTTTTTTTATATTATTGCTCCCCAGGCGATTAGAATTGCAATTCCACCTGTGGCCAATGAGTCTGCAATTGTACTAAAAGATACCTCGCTGGCTTTTACCATTGGAGTGGTAGAGCTTTTAAGACAGGGAGAGTATTTTATTGCAACCTCAAATGAGCCGATGGTAATTTATCTAACCATTGCGGCAATTTATTTTATACTTACTACTATCGTCAACGGCGGTCTATCCCTGTTTGAGAAAAAATATCAGATTCCGGGGATAGGTATTGAAGGAGGACATTCAGATGCCTACTAAGCATTTATTAAAAATAGAGGATTTACACCACAGTTTTGAAAATGAAGAAGTTTTAAAAGGAATTTCCTTTTCTCTTGATAAGGGGGAAACCAAGGTTATCGTTGGTCCCAGTGGAACCGGTAAGAGTACAATCTTAAATAATATCATCCGACTGGTGCCACCAACCAGAGGTAAAATCTATCTCGAAGATACCGAAATTACTTCAGCTAAAAAAATAAATGAGATCAGACAGCAGATTGGTTTTGTTTTCCAGGATTTTGGTCTATTTAATCACCTGACCGCAAAGGGAAATATTATGATAGGTTTGACCAAAGTTAAAAAAATGAATAAAAAAGAGGCAGAAGAATTAGCCATGCTGGAGCTGGATCGGGTTGGACTCAAAGAATATGCGGCTTCCTATCCTTCACAGCTCTCAGGAGGTCAGAAACAGCGGGTTGGAATTGCCAGAGCCCTGGCCATGCAGCCCAAATTAATTTTGTTTGATGAGCCTACTTCTTCGCTGGATCCGGAACTTACCGGAGAGGTGCTTAAAGTTATGCGCAACCTGGCCGAAGAGGGAATGACTATGCTGGTTGTGACTCATGAGATGGGATTTGCCCGCAGTGTTGCTGATGAGTTAATTTTTATGGAAGCTGGTAATATTGTTGAACAGGGAAATCCGGAAAAACTATTTACCGATCCCGATCATCAAAGAACCAAAGAATTCCTTTTTCAGCTGACTGATTTATATGGTGAGGGTGAGAACTAATGCTGGATATTTTTATGGAATATTACCCTCTCTTTTTAAGCGGACTGGGGGTCACAGTTTTTGTAACAATAATTTCCTGTTTTTCGGGAACAGTTCTGGGAACCTTTTTAGCACTCGGGAAAATTTATGGAAATAAATTTGTTTCGGCTGTAGTCAGAACTATTATTTCAGTTATCAGGGGTACACCACTTTTAGTTCAGCTTTTTATAATTTATTATGGGCTTCCTTCCTGGGGGATAAATATGAGTCCAATTACAGCTGCCATTATTAGTTTTATTATTAACAGTGGCGTCTATCAGGCTGAATACCTCAGGGGTTCAATTCAGTCGATCAGCGGCAGTCAGCTTAAAGCAGCACAGTCAATTGGAATGACTAAATGGCAGGGAATCAGACATATTATTTTGCCCCAGGCTTTACGTCGGGTAATTCCCTCCTGGACCAACGAATTTATTTATATGATTAAATATTCTTCTCTGGCCTATGTAATTGGAGCCCGGGAGTTAATGACAGAAGGAAAATTAATTGCCAGCCGCAACTATCAATTTTTTGATGTTTACCTTGTAGTTGCTCTGATTTACTTAATTGTAATCATCTTCTTTGTGGCAATCTTTAATCGAATCGAGAAAAAGGTTACCATACCTTAAAATTTAATGTACATGTACCGGGTACCACCCGATATATGTCGATAATTGTCGAAGTTGAGGCTTGCTAATTATTTATTTAATTAGTAGGTCTTTTTGCTTTATAAAGCTCCAAAAAAGTGATAAACTATAATTACTCAATATTTGTAAAATTATTCTTGCAGGGGAGAAAATATCAGGGGAGTGAACTATTAAAAAATGTTTAAAAGTATTAAAACAAAAATGATTATTTTAGTAAGTTTGATGCTGTTTTTATTAATTGCGGGAAGTTCTTTTTATGCCTTTAGACAGTCAGAGAATATTTTAAGTAATACACTACAGTCAGAAGCGGAAAATTCCGCCGGGAAATCAGTTGAAACAATCAGACTCTGGACTGAAGAAAAGGGTAAGATAATTCAAAATTTAAATTATTTAGATAGTATAAGAAGTATGGACTGGGAACGGCAGTATAATAATTTAAAGCCTATTTCAGATGATGATCCACAGATTGAATCTTTATTTATTGTTGAGCCAGATGGAAATATGAGAGATACAAACCAGTTTGAAACAAGTGTAGCCAGTCAGAGCTATTTTCAGCAGGTAACAGAAAATAGAGAACAGGTTTTTTCTGAACCAACTGAAAGCTTTGAGACAGGACGTCCGATCACAATTATTGCCAGTCCGATATTTAGGGATGATGAATTTGTCGGAATAGTGGGAGCCGTTGTAGCTCTTGATATTCTACAGGAAATGGCAGTTGAAATGGACATCAATGGTAATGGCTATGGAATGATTTTAGATCAGGATGGCAATATTCTGGCTCATCCAAATGATGATTATCTTGGTAATCAGGATATTTTAGCAGATCAGGGCCAGGGTTTTGAAAATACATATAACAATTTTTTGACAAATGAAAGTGGGTATGAGCAGTATCAATTAGAAGGAGAAAACTGGCAGGCAGCTTATGCAACAGTTGATAGAGTAAATTGGACAGTCGCCTTAACAGCCAGAGAAGCAGAGCTTTTTGCTCCCCTGGATATTCTTCGAAATAGTAGTTTTTTTGCCGCTGCAGCAGCGATTTTAATTGGTATTATAGTTAGTTATTTGATTGCCCGCTCAATTGTTAATCCGATAAGAAGTGTAGCAAAAGTTGCAGATAAGGTTGCAGATGGAGATCTAACACAGCGTCTGGCAGTAGAAGATTTTAATGTCAATCAGAATGATGAGCTGGGTCAGTTATTACAATCCATTAACTCAATGGTTGCAGGTTTCCAGCAGATTATAGATAAGGTGAAGACTACGGCAGGAGAACTTGCAGCTTCCAGTGAAGAACTTTCAGCTTCTGGTTCTCAGGTTGAAAAAAATGCAGAAGAAGTTGGAAATTCGATTGAGAGTGTTGCTGCCGGCGCAGAAGAACAGTCGGCTCAGATTGAAGAAATTTCAAGTAGTATCTCCACTCTCAATAAAATAATTGCAAATAATGCACAAAAATCAGATAAAATGATTGATGAAGCAGAAAGCGTAAAAGAAAATATTGAGCAGGGAACTCAGTACATTCAGGGCTCAATAAATCAGAGTAATCAGGTTCAGGAATCGAACAAGCTTGTAGCATCAAATGTTGAAGAACTTGGTGATAAATCAAGAGAAATTGGAGAAATTGTTGATCTAATTAATCAAATTGCAGATCAGACTAACCTTCTGGCATTAAACGCAGCAATAGAGGCAGCACGAGCTGGAGAAGCAGGACGTGGTTTTTCTGTAGTTGCTGATGAGATTAGAGAATTAGCTGAAGAATCAGCAGATGCAACTGAGAGAATAAATAAACTTATCCATGCCATTCAAAATAGTGTTGATCAGGTAATTGAGAATAATGAGCGTGGTCAGGAAAATATTGAAGAAAATGTCGAAATGGTAGAAGAGACTGGCCAGGTATTTATTAAGATAGAAAGTTCTGCTGAAGATTTGTTAAACTTAATCAATCAGGTAGCAGATAATTCTAATAAAATGAAGGAAAACAGTGATTATGTAGAAAGTGGAATTACTGATATAGCAGCAGTTAGTGAGACTTCTGCCAGTAATTCTGAGGAGGTTGCAGCAGCTAGTGAGGAACAGATTGCAGCAACGGAAGAAATCGTTTCATCTGCAAAAAAACTATCAGAATATGCTGAAGAACTAAAAACTGCTGTAAATCAGTTTAAGATTTAATGACTTAAAATCTAAAATTAACTTTAAAATTCTGACAAACAATAATTCAATTTATTTATTCTTGTAATCAAAGGTCCATAATGCTATAATTAATTAAAGGAAATATATGTAATCTAATTCTACCAGTAATTCTAGTTCATGGAAACTATTAAGAGCAGGGTGGTGAGAATTTTGGATCAGGAGCTTCTTGATGCGATGAGAGACATTATTGTTAAAGAGACGAAGAAGATAGTTCAGTCTGAAACCAGAAAGATTGTTCAGGAAGAAACGAAGAAGATAGTCCAGTCTGAGACTAGAAAAATAGTGCAGGAAGAGACGGCAAAACTAAGTGCTCAGGTTGAAGAAAACACCCAGATTCTTAGAGCATTAGAGTCAAATAAAGATATACAAAATGCCAGGATGGACAGAATGGAACATGATCTGGCTCAACTGCTTGGCAGTAATAAGAAGGTTGAGGATCTGGAGGATAGATATATTCATCACAGTCATCGAATAGTAATTGACACCAGTGAAGCGGTAGAAAAAGATGCAAGTTAAATAGATTTGATAAAGGCAGTTTCTGGTCAGGGGCTGTCTTTTTCTGATAGGTTCTTCCAGCCCAATTACCATAAATTGGTTCAGTAAACGGTAGGTGCACTTGTAAAGGAGTGATTAGATGAAAATTTATACTAAAAGTGGAGATAAGGGAACAACCAGTCTTTTTGATAATTCAAGAGTAGCAAAAGATTCTCTGCGGGTTGAAAGTTACGGAACAATTGATGAACTTAATTCTTCCCTGGGCTTTGCCAAAAATTTTGTTGAGGAGCAGGAAGTTTATGATATTTTGCGTTCTGTGCAGCGGCAGCTTTTTAATCTGGCAGGTGAGCTGGCAACTCCTGACTGGGAAAGCTTTCCCGAAAAAATCACTGAGGAAGATATAGAATTTTTAGAAGCAAAAATTGATCATTATTTAGCTCAAATGAACAAAAAAGAAAAATCAATGTTTATTATTCCCGGCAGCTCGAAGGCAAGTGGGGCTCTACATCAGGCAAGAACCATCTGCAGAAGAGCCGAACGCAGAATTACTACTCTGGCAGCAGAGGCAGATATCAGTCAGGATTTACAAAAATATATAAATCGTCTTTCGGATTTGATTTATACGCTGGCCCGCTATTCTGAATCAGAATTAGATTATGTGGAGTTTAAAAAACAGTGAGGATTTTAGTTGATGGAGATGGCTGTCCTGTAATTTCTATTATTACAAAAGCTGCTGCCAAACAGGAGCTAGAATTGATTGTTTATACTGATTTAAATCACCAGCATCAGCTTGATTATGGGACTTTAAAAGTAGTTGATCAGGGATTTCAGTCTGTGGATATGGTACTCTGCAATAATATTGAGCCGGGAGATCTTGTTATTACCTCTGACTATGGACTGGCCGCTCTCTCTTTAAGTCGGGGAGCCAGAGTGCTGGGTTTTTCAGGCCGAGAATTTACCAATCAGAATATAGAAAGACTTCTGGCCAGTAGACACCGCCAGTTTAAAGAAAGAAAACGTACCGGCCGCCACACAAGCCATAAAAAAAGAACTGAAGCTGATGATCAGCGCTTTAAAAAAGAACTGCTTAAATTAATAAATGATTAACTGCTGATCTAGATTAGTAAAAATTAGCAAGGAAGGTGAACCAATGGATAAACAGAAAAAAACAGTTTACGCCTGGGCTATGTATGACTGGGCTAATTCCGCCTTTGCCACAGTAATTCTGGCAACAGTGCTTCCTATATTTTATAAAGATGTTGCAGGTGTCAATCTCCCGGGAAATCTGGCTACTTCCTACTGGGGTTATACTCAGACTATTGCCATGATTATTATTGCTGCAATCTCTCCAATTATGGGAGCAGCTGCTGATTATTCGGATTCCAAAAAATCTTTTCTCAAGTTTTTTGTGATGCTCGGTGTCACAGGGACAGCTCTTTTGTTTTTTGTTAATGAAGGTAATTATCTGCTGGCCTCTTTCTTTTTTATCATTGCCAATATAGGTTTTTCTGGAGGTAATGTATTTTACGATGGTTTTTTAACAGATATTAGTGAATCTGAGTCCATAGATTATATCTCCAGTCTGGGCTATGCAGCCGGTTATCTGGGCGGAGGTCTGCTGCTGGCAGTTAACCTTTTGATGATTTCCAGCCCTGGTTTATTTGGAATCAGCTCAGTCACTGCTGCTACTCAGATTTCTTTTATTACAGTTGCGGTCTGGTGGCTGGTATTTTCTTTACCGGCTTTTAAATATTTACCAGAGCCGGAGAAAAGGGTTGATAAAGTTCCTTTAGGAAAATATACGAAAATGGCTTTTGGCCGGCTGAAGTCTACCTTTATTCATATTCGAAAATACAGAGAGTTATGGAAATTTCTGCTGGCTTTCTGGCTTTACAATGATGGAATTGGAACCATTATTAGAATGGCCACAATTTATGGAAGAGAAGTAGGGATTGGTCAGACAGATTTAATTGGTGCCCTGCTGCTGACTCAATTTGTAGGTATTCCTTTTGCTCTGATTTTTGCCAAAATAGCAGGTCAGATTACTGCCAAAAAGGGAATTTATCTGGCTTTAATTATCTATACCGGAATTACCATTTATGGTTTTTTTCTTGATTCTGCCCTTGATTTCTGGATTTTAGCCGGGATTGTAGGGATGGTTCAGGGAGGAGCTCAGGCCTTAAGCAGATCTCTATATGGGGCGATGGTACCGGAATCCAAATCAGCAGAGTTTTTTGGTTTTTTTGGAGTTTCCAGTAAGTTTGCAGCAATTATTGGACCTACTATTTTTGCTTACACAGGTCAGCTGACCGGATCCAGCCGCTATGGAATTCTTGCAGTTGCTTCCTTTTTTATTCTGGGAATGTTCTTTTTAAGCAGAGTTGATGTAGAAAAAGGTAAATTGGAGGCTAAAAGTTAATTTATTTTTAAATAATGGGTGGATATTGTTTACTTTAAGTGCACTGCAGTTAATTTTACTGCAGTAAAAAATGAGACTTTGCAGGAGGTAGAAAAATGCCCGATTTTTGGACTCACTTGATTGCCGGAGAAGAAATAGCAGCAGGAATTGATAATAAGGAGCTTAAATCACTGCTGGATCAAAATTATCAGCTTTTTAATTATGGATGTCAGGGTGCAGATTTTTTCTTTTATAAAGATTTCCTGCCCTGGCAGAGATCTAAAAGAGGCCCTGAAAAAGGAGAAATGGTTCATTCTCTCAGCGGCAGAAAATTATTTTCCAAACTTTTAACAGCTTATAAAAAAAGAGGAGTTTATATTCAGTCTCAGCTGCCTGACTCCAGGCTCTGGCAGTATAATCTGGTTTATCTGCTGGGGTTTATCTCTCATTATGCTCTTGATCGGGAGTGCCATCCTTTTATTATCAACAATGGTGGTAGAGATGAAAAACATAAATTAATTGAGGCCAGCATCGATATTTATATGATGAGGCAGAAGTGGGATCAGAGCCCGGCAGCAGTTAATCCGCTGCCCTATTATCAGCTGCAGGAGGACCATTTTATGTCTCTCAATTATTATTATAAGTTAATTTTTAGCAGTATTTTTGGAGAAGAGTTAGAAAAGCAGTTGATCTGGGAATCCTATCTGGACTTAAGAAAATATCACAAAATATTTTTTGCAAAAGATGCAAAAAAATATTATTTACTGAAATTTTTAAATTTAGTTTTGCCTCAAAATTTGAGCCAGCACAGCTATGCCCTGAACGAAAAAGAGGAGGTCTGGCCGGCAGAAAATTATCAGCAATTTGAAAAATGTTATACTAGTGGAATAAAGTCTGCCCAAAAATTAATTGTGCAGACCTTAAATTACCTGCAGTCGGAAGTATCGCTGACTGAGCTTCTGGCATTATTTAGCGCAAAGAACTTTCTGGGAGAAGAAAGTTCTGAACGAGAAAAAGATTAAACTGTCTTTTTTATAAATACTTAATTCATTTCCACCGGCAGATCACTGCGGTTACTCCAGCCGACCCAGGATTCATCGTATAATTTTACATTTTCATAGCCCAGAACCTGGAGAGTAAAAAAGGTATGAGCTGCTCTGACTCCATTGTGAGAAAGCACAGCAATAGTCTCTTTTTCCTTACTGATTCCTGCCTCCTGAAAAAGATCAGTAATTTCTGCAGCTGATTTATAATTTCCTACTTCATCTAAAACTGCTGTCCACTCGAGATGGATTGAACCCGGAATTCTTCCTTTGCGGGGGGCAGCAGTGTTTGTCTCTTCTCCTTTGTATTCCGCCTCTGTTCTTATATCTAAAATAAGAAAGTTATCATTGTTCATATTTTCTGCAATAGTATCAGAATTGACAAGCCATTCATTCTTGACATCTCTTACCTCAAAATCACCCTCTTTGGGATTGTGGGGTAGTATTTCAGTCTCATAGTCTGCTTCATTCCAGGCCTGATAGCCTCCCTCAAGTATCCGCACATCCTGATGAGCATAGACTTTAAAAATAAACCAGAGTCTGGCCGCCCAGGGACTATCCTCTTCACCATAAATTACAATTTCCGAATCATTATTAATTCCTTTTGCCTGAGCGAGATTACTAAAGTCAGGAGCATCAGGGATCAGCTCCGGGACCCAGCCCTGAACAGCACTGAGATCATCACCCCACATATGTACTGCATCCGGCAGATGGCCCAGAAGATAGCGGGCACTGTTGCGGACATCGATTATTTTTAGATTTTTATTTCCGGCTTCTAATTTTTGATTTAATTCTGCAGTGGAAATTAAAAGTTCTGGAGCAGCGAAGTCTGCTTGGGCTGCTGCTGGTAGAGAAGCGAGCAGCAGCAAAGAAATTAAAATAATTAATAATAAGTTAAATTTATAATAATTGTGCATGGATCTGCCTCCTTGAAATTTTTAGCTTTAGTCTTCATTAACTATTATATACCTTCAACGAAAAATTTTCATTATTATTACAGAAATTATTCAGAAAATCTCTGAAAGGCAGGATTTTGTGGAGTTTTGTTGAAATTAAATTAAGAGAGCTTAGAAAAAAATTGACTCTTAGGAGGATAAAATGAAAAAGGTAATTTTAGATTGTGATAATACAATTGGACTGGAAAAGAAAGACGTAGATGATGGTCTTGCTTTTTTATTTCTGCTGGGCCGGGAAGATATTGATTTAATGGGTGTGACCAGTGTCTTTGGCAACAGCAGTTTAGAAGACACATATCGGACTACCGAAGGTATGCTCAAGGATTTTAAATTAAAAGATAAAATCAAACATTTTAAAGGGGCAGCAGAAGCTGGTGATCATCAGACAAAAGCAGCAGAATATCTTGCTCAAACCGCTGCTGAAAACAAAAATGAGATAACCTTAATTGCAATTGGACCCCTGACAAACCTCTATGCTGCCTGGAAAATTGATTCTGACTTCTTTAAAAATCTAAAAGAAATCATAATCATGGGTGGAGTAACTGAGCTGCTGCAGTTTGGCGAAGACACTATTGATGAGCTTAACTTTTCCAGTGATCCGGAAGCAGCAGAAAGGGTGCTTAAAGCTGAGGTTCCTGTTGCCTTAATGTCCGGTAACCTTTGTTTAGCAGCTCGCTTTGGCGAAAAGTCGTGGCGTCGGGTCAATAGATCAAAAAACAAAGCTGTGCGGGCCTATATTAGCGATAAAATTGAACACTGGTATGAATATTCTTCTGAGATGATTGGCCTAACAGGTTTTTATATGTGGGATGTAGTGGCTGTAGTTTATATGAATGCACCCGAGATATTTCCCTATAATAAAAGAAAATTCGTTTCCACTGTTGAGGATTTAAAGATCGGCCAGATTAAAACCGAAAAAGCCGATGGCCGTCTGCAGGAGGCGGGAGTAATCAATTTACCTTCCACTATCCTGGATACCAAAAGATTTAAAGATACTGCCTTTGCAGCCTGGGATAATATAGAAATAGTGCCGGAAGGTTATAACAATGCTGAATAAGGATGAACTGCAGGACTTATTTTTTATTCAACATCAGTTGACCGATCTACTTTTAAATGATTCCGGACTTCGAAGCTTTGCTGAAGTTTTAAATAAAAATCTGTCCGCAGATGTTTATATTTTCGATCGTTTTCAGGATGATTTAATTTATGCAGATCAAAAAATAAAAAAAGATAAGCAGTTTGATGATTATCTCAGCAAGAGAGAGTTGAAACGTAAAGATTCAGCTTTTAAATGCTGCCGCAATGAAATTTTTGAGTATCAGTATCAGTGGCAGCAAGAAGATTATACTGAACTTCAGCTTGAGTTAGGCAGGGAAGAAAAGGTTGGAGTTCTGACAGTCAGTAATTATCAGGAACTGAATGAATATGAGTACAGAATTTTAATTATAGTAGCTCAATCTCTGGCTTTAAAGCTGCATCAGAATAAACTGGTATCTGAGCTGGCCCAGAAGTGCAGCAGTGAGTTAATTGAAGATATTTTGAATAATAGAATTGACGACAAATCGGAACTTATTCAGCGTGGTCAGCTGGCCAACTGGGATTTAGATTTGAATTATCAGCTTTATTTATTTTCTATTAAGCCTGAGAAAAACATTCAGACAGAAGATGCCTATTATTTTTATGAAATTAAGGAAAGAGTTATGCAGCGGCTGCACAGCCTGCTGCAAAATGAAATTTCTCGAAAATATATTTTGTTTTCCTATAAAAAAGATATAGTGCTTTTAATTAATTACAATTCAGAATCCAGAATAAGTGAAGCTGATATTGATTTAATTCAGGAAGAACTTATAGAAAAAATTAATAAATTTTATTTTAATATTGGAGCAGGTAGTTTTATAACTGAAGTTACTCAAATTGCTGATAGCTATCAGCAGGCTTCTTATGTACTTGATTTTCTGGAGGCAACAGAAAGAAAGAATGTGGTCTACAATTATAGTCAGCTGGGAATAATGAGGCTGCTCTGGCAGATTAATCAGGAAGAGTTAAAAGAATTTACTACTGAGTATCTTGCCAAGTTAATCAAATATGATAAGGGTAACAGCACAGAATGGCTTGATACACTTGGAGTATATTTAGAAGAGGGCGGAAGTATTCAGCAGGCAGCTAAAAGGCTGTTTATTCATCCAAATACGATGAGTTATCGGGTTAAGAGGATCAAAGAAATACTGGGAATTGATCTTCAGGAACAGGAAGTACAGCTCAACCTTCTTGCTGCTTATAAGATCTGCAGGTATATTTTAGAGGATGATCTTGATCTTTAAATATCAAGATTTTTCTAAAACTTTGTTAAATAATTATCAAAATGGAGGTTTCAAAATGACAATAGTAATTGATTGTATCGGTGATCCCTGTCCTCTTCCCTTAATTAAAACCGAAAGGCGTTTGCGAAAACTTAATTCAGGTGAGCAAATTTGTCTGCAGATTGACCATAATTGCGCCTTAAATATTATTCCTGAGTGGGCTCGCAAAAAAGGTTTTCAGGTAAAAGTAGAAAAAACCCCTTATCTGGAATGGAATATATATATCAAAAAAGTTCAGAAAAAACAGGTTCAAGAAGAAGTTGTGCTGAAAGAACAAAAAAATCAGTAGAAATTTGTTGGTGAATCTAAAGACAAAAACTTCTTTTAACTATATAATTATGATAGTTGCTAAAAATATCACAAAGTATATATTTTATGTTTGCTTAAAGATGCCCCGGAGGGTATTTTTCTATTATAATTGGAATTTATATATTTTTTACAAAATTATTAATGTCAGATAAAATACGAGGATTATACCAGGAGGTAGAAAAAATGAAAAAAATAATAACAGCTTTAATAATCACTCTGCTTTTACTTTCTTTACCAGCAGCTGCGGCTGAGGTTTTAGATAAAAGCTGGGAGGAAATTGTAAATGAAGCTGAAGGTGAAACAGTTAATTTCTATATGTTTGGTGGAGATAGAAGAATCAATAACTGGGTAGATACTTTTGTTGCAGATAATTTAAAAGAAGAGTATAATATACATGTGCATCGGGTTCCAATGGGTCCTGATGATTATTTAAATAAACTGCTGGGAGAAAAGCAGATTGGACGTCAGCAGGGGAGTATTGATTTACTCTGGATTAATGGAGAAAACTTTAAAGTAGCCAGGGAAAACGAATTACTTTTTGGATCTTTTACAGAAAAACTGCCAAATTTTAATAAATATATTGATCAAAATGCTGAAGGTGTAACCCATGATTTTGGTTATCCAACCGAAGGTTATGAAGCACCATATGGTAAAGCACAGTTTAGCTTTGTTTATGATTCTGCAAAAACAGAGGCTCCAGCCACTTTTGCTGAGCTGACAGCATGGATTAAAGATAACCCAGGTAAATTTACCTATGCTGCCTTACCAGATTTTACAGGATCAGCTTTTGTCAGACATGTTATTTATAATACCTGTGGTGGTTATCAAAAATTTTATGAGATGCAGGAAGAAGAGTTTGTTAAAGCAATCCAGCCAGCAGTGGATTATTTAAAAGAAATTGAGCCCTACCTCTGGCGTGAAGGTGAGAGTTATCCTGCAACTCAGGCTCAGCTTGATAATTTATATGCTGATGGTGAGGTCTGGATGACAATGGGTTATCACCCCACTAAAGCAGCGGGAGAAATTGAAAAAGGTAACTTCCCTGCCAGCTCTCGTTCTTTTGTAATTGAAGAGGGAACAATTTCGAATACTCATTTTTTAGCAGTTCCTTTTAATGCTCCCCAGCCAGAAGCTGCTCTGGTAGCAGCCAATTTTCTTCTGAGCTTTGAAGCACAGTATAATAAGATGATCCCTGCCAACTGGGGAGATTTTACTGTTCTAGATTTTGATAAATTAAGCGAGCAGGAACGGCGAAAATTTGAGAATATTGACCTGGGAGAAGCAACAGTTCCTCTAGCAGAATTGGAGGCTCATCGAGTTCCAGAAATTCCTGCTAAATGGGTTCCCATGATTGAGGAAGTCTGGTCAGCAGAGGTGGCCCGATAATTTTTTGCAGATTCGACAAATTTAAGGAATGATAAAATTATGTTCAAATTCCGTTTTAATAAATGGTATCCATATTTATTATTAAGCCCGGCTTTAATAGTACTTTTTCTATTATTTCTGGGAGGGGTCATTCTGGGCCTCTCTCAGAGCCTGGGCTATTTTCCTGTTTTAGGACTGGAAGAACCAACTTTTAAATATTATCTGGAGGTCTGGAGCAGTACTGAGTTTCTGAATTCTTTAGTTTTCAGTCTTTTTATTTCTTTTACTTCTGCTATTTTAACTACAATTATTGGTGTCTTTTTTGCCTATCAGCTTTTAAAAATAAAAAATAAAAATAGGATTATCAACTTTTTGTATAAACTGCCGATTATTGTTCCTCATATTATAGCTTCCCTGATGGTATTTTTAATTTTAACCCAGAGTGGTATACTATCCCGTTTTGCCTATCATTTAGGATTGATAGAAGAAATTGCAGAATTTCCGCGTCTTGTCTTTGATAAAAATGGATTTGGAATTATTGCAGCTTATCTCTGGAAACAGATTCCCTTTGTAGTCTTAATGGTTTATACTGTTTTAAAACAAATTAACGGTTCTTTTGAAGCAGCGGCAAAAAATCTGGGTGCTTCGAATTCTCAGGTTTTTAGAGAAATTTATTTACCGCTGACTGCTCCCAGTATTGGTTCGGCTTTTATTATCATCTTTGCTTTCTCATTGGGTTCATTTGAGATACCATATCTGTTAGGGCCCACTTATCCTCAAACACTTTCGGTACTTGCTTATAAAAAATATATCAGCCTTGATTTAACTCAGAGACCTTATACAATGGTAATTGCAACATCACTGACAATGATAACGGTCATTTTAATTATGATTTACAGAAAGATTCTTTCTTTAATCAGCCGTTACCATCTTTAATAAACAGGCAGGAGAGATTTTATGTTTAAAAAAAATATTTATCGGAAAATAATTTTATATGCTCTGATTTTTCTATTTGCTTTTCCCCTGCTGCTTTTACTGGTATGGGCTTTTTCCGGGCGCTGGCCCTGGCCCAATTTGATTGCAGAAAGCTTTAGTCTGGAAGGATGGCGTTATTTTATTGATCCGGCTAATGGAGCTGTAGAGTCACTGGCAACTTCGGTTATTATTGGGGTTGCTGTAACTTTTATTACTCTTTTGATTAGTATCCCGGCCGGGAAGGCGATGGGACTTTATGATTTTCCGGGCAAGGGAGCGGTAAAAATTCTGGTTCTGGCCCCTCTAATTGTTCCACCACTTGCAGTTACAATGGGGATTCACATTAATTTTATGCTCCTCGGGCTGGCTGATAAATTTATTGGAGTAATTCTCGTCCATCTGATTCCCACTCTTCCTTATTCGATCAGGATTATGACCCATACTTTCGAAGGACTTGGTGATAAGTTTGAAGCACAGGCAAGAGTCTTAGGTGCTGGTCCTCTGCAGCGCTTTATTCATATTACCTTACCCTTAATCTCTCCGGGATTGTTTTCAGCCGGGATTCTAGTTTTTATAATTTCTTTCAGTCAGTATTTACTTACATTTTTAATTGGCGGGGGACGGATTATTACTTTTACCATGCTCTTATTTCCTTTAGTTAACAGTGGTGACCGCATGCTTGCTGCAGTTTATAGTCTGGTTTTTATTGCTGCTGCTTTAATATTTACTCTGTTGATGGAAAGAGTCCTGGTAAATCCAGCCGAAAAAAGAGATCATTTTTACATTTAAATTAATTTTAACAATTATATTCCAAGTATATTCTTTGAGGAGTTAAAATATGTCTAGAATAACAATTGAAAATCTCAGTAAAAAATTTGACCAGAAAGAGGTTCTCAAAAACTTAAATCTGGAAGTAAGGGCCGAAGAAATGGTAGCACTTCTTGGTCCTTCTGGCTGTGGAAAGACTACAACCTTAAAATTGATTTCTGGCCTTTTAGCAGCAGATACCGGTGATATTAAATTTGATGGTAATTCAGTTATTGAGCTGCCTACAGAAAAAAGAGGAGCAGTTTTAGTTTTCCAGGAAAATTTGCTTTTCCCTCATTTAAATATTGAAGAAAATATTGCCTTTGGCCTTAAAATGTCAGGGGTTGAGAAAAAAATTAGAACCAGCAGAGTTACAGAACTTTTAGAACTTGTAAATCTGCCTGGATATCAAAAAAGAATGCCGGGTGAACTTTCCGGGGGGCAGCAGCAGCGAATTGCTCTGGCCAGAGCTCTGGCAGTTAACCCCAGGGTTCTGCTCCTGGATGAGCCGATTTCGAATCTTGACGCCAATTTGAGAGAAGAAATGCGGGAGTTAATTAGAAAAATCCATGAAGAAGAAAATATGACAACAATTTTTGTCACCCATGACCGTGAGGAAGCTTTACTTGTTGCTGATAGAATTGCAGTTATGAAAAATGGTAGTTTAGAACAAATCGGAACTCCCGAAGAACTCTACCGCAGTCCAGTTAATAGATATGTTGCTAACTTCTTTGGCCAGGCTAATTATATCAGAGGTTGTAAACTGGGAGATGAGTTTTATCCAGACTGTCAGAATACTGAGTTAAAACATGACCAAGAGGCAGAGAAGAAATTGGTGATGATTAGACCGGAGTTTTTGCATCTGACTAAGGAAGAATTTTCTGATTCAGATTTAATGGTTTTAAAGTCAAAAATAATTAAAAGAAGTTATGCCGGAGAGAGAATTTATTATCAGGTTGAGGCAGATAAGCTGCAGGATCCACTCCGGGTAATAGATTATAATTTAAGCAACTTTGAAGCTGGCGAAGAAGTTTTTCTGCATATTCCGCTGGCTAAGGCTGCTTATCTAAAAGAATAATTTTGCAGTATTATTTTCTGATTCTGCTTTGGTTGAGGACAACAAAAATAAAGTTAATATTTAGCTATTAACCATAATGACAATGTGATATATTTAACTATATAATTAAATTGTGAAATTTAAAACATTATTAAATCACAGGGAGGAATTATTTTGTTAAAAAGTAGAAAAAATTTATTAGTCCTGGCAATGATTCTAGTTTTTGTTCTTAGTTTTTCTTTAATGGCAGCAGCACAATTTGTTCCAATTGAAGACCGGGGTTATGCAAACCCAGAAGTTTTGATTAGTGCAGAAGAATTAACCGAAATTATGGAGAGAGATGATGTTAAAATAGTCGATTTTCGTAATATGGCGATGTATATGACCGGTCATGTTCCAGGTGCAACTAATGTCTGGCGTTCTGATCAGGAAAATACTGATGCTGATTATGGTGGTATAAGAGCTACCCCAGAACAAATGGCTGCAATGCTCAGCGAAAAAGGTATTGCCGAAGATGATTTAATTGTAATTTATGATGCTAAAGGTGATTATGATGCCTCAAGAATGTGGTGGATTTTAACAATGTACGGCCACGATAAAGTTAGACTCCTAGATGGCGGCCTTGAGAGATGGAAAGCTTTAGGTAAAGATACAGCTATTTTACCAAGCAATTATGATGAAACAGATTATAGTTTTGATGAATCTGAATTTGATTTTTCAATGCTGGCTACCACTGAAGATGTTGAAGCGGCAATTGATAATGAGACTGCTTTAGTTTTAGATACAAGATCTGAAGGTGAACATACCGGTGCAGATCTGAAAAGTGGTGCCGCAAGAAAAGGGTGTATTCCTGGAAGTGTCTGGATTGAATGGACTGAGGCTTTAAATGATGATTTAACATTTAAATCTGCTGAAGATTTAAGAGCAGTTTATGGTGAAGCTATTGAAGGTAAAGATGTTATAGTTCCTTACTGTCAGTCAGCTGTTAGATCTTCACATACAACCTTTGTTTTAACCCAGCTGCTGGGTGTAGATGCTAAAGTTCAAAATTATGATGGATCCTGGATAGAGTGGAGTGCCAGAGAAGATTTACCAGTTGAAAATGGTGAGTAATAAAACTGAGAAAAGAATAGTAAAATAAGAAGATAATTGAGAGAGGGAATTCCCTCTCTCTTTTTGCTGTAGAAAAGTGAAAACTATTTTATGAATTGGTCATCTTGTGCTATAATATAGTCAGGTTTTATTTTGTGAAAGGCGGAAAATAAAAATTATGGAAGTACAACTTTCAGTTGTTATCCCCACCCTGAATGAAGAAAAGAATATTGCAGATCTGATTGATTATCTAAAAAATGAAAAAGTTAAAACTGAAATTATTATTTCTGATGCTGACAGCAGTGATCAGACCAGAGAAATTGCAGCCTCCAGGGGAGCGAAAGTAGTTAATTCCAGGCAGGGTAATCGTGGGCTGCAGTTAAATAAGGGAGCCGAAATTGCATCTGCTCCACTCATCTTATTTTTACATGCTGATTCTACTTTAGAGAACTCAGCTTTAAATTCTTTAGTAAAAAAAATGAAGCGGAAGCCCGATAAAATTGGCGGCTGCTTTAGTCTTAAAATTGAATCTGAACATCCACTTCTAAAATTCATCAGCTGGTCTTCTAATTTAAGAGCCAGATATTTAAATTTGATTTTTGGAGATCAGGGAATGTTCATCAAAAAAGAAATTTTTAAAAAGCTGGGAGGATTTCCTGAAATAGAACTGATGGAAGACTGGGAGTTTTCCAGAAAAATGGCAGAGGCGGGAGAACTGCTTTTTTTAGATAAAAAAATTTATACATCTGCCAGACGCTGGGAAGAATATGGTGTATTAAAGACTATTCTTTTGATGCATAAAATAAAATTTTTACATATGCTGGGATACAGTCCCCAGAAGCTTAAAAAAATTTACCATGATGCGCGTTAGCTAAAATTAGACAGGAGGAGATTATTTTGCAGGCTGCAGTTGTATTAATGAGTAGAGCTCCAATCCCAGGAAAAACTAAAACAAGACTGGAAAGTCATCTAAAAAAAGAAGAATGTGCTGAACTGCATCAGGCTTTTCTAAAGGATATAAATACTAAGTTTTTAAATTTAAAAAAAGTATATTCCCGGCTTGACTTATATCTGAGTTATACTCCAACAGATACTTCTTTTCAGTTTGCAGAAGTAATTGATAAACAATTTGTGAGAATACCACAGCGGGGGAAAAATTTAGGAGAAAAAATGTATTATGCACTCTCTGATGCCTATCAGGAAAGCAATCTGCCTGTGCTTATTACCGGTTCTGATCTGCCGCTTCTGGATCTTGATATTTTTACAGAAGCCCTGGCTGGTTTAAAAGAAAGAGATTTAGTTATTGGTCCTTCTCAGGATGGAGGCTATTATCTGATCGGGATGAAAAAACCGGAAAAATTTCTCTTTGATTTTGAAAACTGGGGAAATTTTTCAGTTTTAGAAAAGACTATCAGAGAGGCCAGCAGGCACAACTTGAAGAGTCATTTTTTGCCTGAGGCATCAGATGTAGATACTTTTAAAGAACTGCTGCAGTTAAGATCGGAACTTAGAGAGAGAGAAGTTGACTCGAATTATCCTCAAAACACCCAGAAAATAATCCAAAAAGTTTTTAACTATTAATTATGGAGGTAGTATTATGTCTTTTCAGGAAGAGTTAGTACAGAAGTTGAAGGATTATATTAGAGATAGAAGTTTTATGAGAGCAACAGGTATTAGCCCTCAGGCTGAATTAGAATTTTTGGCTCAGGGTGAGTATAATATTAATTATCTGATTAAGGATCAGGAAGAAAAATATGTGCTGCGGGTCAATCTGGGCAGCCAGATGAATCTTGATGATCAGATTGGTTATGAGTTCTCTGCCCTGGAAGCACTGGCTCCATCTGGTGTTACTCCAAGACCTTTTTTTCTTGATAATTCTAGAGAAAAAATAGATTATGGGATACTGCTGATGGAATATTTATCTGGCCGGCCTCTCGATTATCAAAAAGATTTAAAAGCTGCTGCCAAAGTACTGGCTAAAATTCATAAATTAGATGTGGGTAGAGCGGACAGGTTAATCAGAGAAGAAAAACCATTAACAGCTATCTGGAATGAATGTTCTTCCCTGCTGGACAAATATTTTGATTCTGAACTGGGAAAGCCGGAAATAAAAACTTTCTTAAAAAAGATGAAAGCAGATCTGGCAGCAAAGCGGGAAAAGGAAGTAGAATTAATGGATATTTTTCCTCTATCTATAGTCAACACCGAGGTCAACTCCAATAATTTTATTATTAATGATAAGTTTAATCTTGCTTATCTGGTTGACTGGGAAAAACCTTTAGTTACCACACCACTGCAGGATCTAAGTCATTTTATGGTGCCGACTACCACTCTCTGGAAGACAAATTTTATTTTTAATCAGGGAGAAGAGGAAGAGTTTTTGCATCACTACCTCAAAGAAAGAGGAAGAGATTCGCAGTATCGCGAAGTAAAAAGTGCTCTCAAACTTTTTAATCAGTTTTCTGCAATGCGTGGTGTTTCCTGGTCGGCGATGGCCTGGGTTGAATATCAGGCTGCTGATCGCGAAATAAAAAACCAGGATACTTTTGAAACAATGGATAGTTATTTACGCTTGGATTTTCTGGAAATGCTTTTCCCAGCTGTTAAGTGATTAGGAGGTTTATATGCTTGCCTTAGAGAAAATTGTGGCCTCTTTGATAATGCCACCGGGTTTATTTATATTATTGTTGCTTTTGCTCACCATTTATTTATTCAAAAAATCAGATTCAGGTCTGATAAAACTGACATCTTTATTTTTACTGCTCTTTTTCTTCCTTCTTTCCACAGCCTTTGGCGTTCAGTTCCTGCTCCATCCCCTCGAGAATTATGCCGAAGAAATTTCAGTTAATGCTTTCGAAAGGCATCCAATTGTTGTGCTTGGAGGCGGTCTCAATTATTACTCAAAAGCAGAAGCAAAACCATCTGTCCACAGTCTGCAGCGGCTGGTAAAAGGATATCAGCTGCACCGAAGATTGAAGACACCTTTGATTTATTCAGGAGGGATTGCACTCGGACAGGACAGAATATCAGAAGCTGATGCGGCTGGCGAATTATTAGAGTCCCTGGGAATGAATTTAGAGTTTTATATCAGTGAAAATCAGGCACAGACTACATTTGAAAATGCTGCTTATTTGAAAAAATGGCTTGAGGAAAACGGAGTAGAGAAAGTTTATCTTGTAACTTCGGCCTATCACATTTTGCGCTCAGCGGCTGTATTCGAGGCTCAAAACATTGATTTTTTAGCCGTCCACTCCGGCTTTATTTCTGACCATCAGTTTAGCTGGCTTGATTATCTGCCAAATAGAGGGGCCCTAACTTCCAATCTTTCTGCTCTCCATGAATGGGTTGGTCTGGCCTGGTATTATCTCCGGGGGCGGATTTGAATTGGGCTGGATATGATCTTTTTATTTGTGTTTCAGGCTCTGTTAATTGAAGCTGATTATTAAGTTGAGTAAATTATTTTAGATTAATTTCTAAACTTTAATGATTTTTTAAACTTTTTCTGATAAACTATAAGTGTAGCTTAGAGAGAGTATTTAAAACAAAAGAGTAGAGAGTATCAAATCTCTTTTTAAGAAAATTTAAGTAAAAAACTACTCTTAAGGAGCTTGATATTTTATGTCTAAAGATATGTTTAAGCAGAGAAAGAAAATTGATCTACACATGCATACAACTGCCTCTGATGGTGCTTCAACCCCGGAGGAACTTGTAGAAAAATGTATAGAATTAGGTTTAGAGACTATTGCCGTAACTGACCACGATAATCTAACCTCAGTTGAAAAAGTACAGCGGCTGGGCCAGGAAAAAGGCCTAAATGTTGTATCTGGTATTGAAATTTCTACTTACAGAGGAGATGCAGAATATCATATATTGGGATATTTTGTTGATCTGGAAAATGATGCATTACTTGGTTTAACAGAAACAATTCTGGATTCCCGGGTCGAAAGGACCCACAAAATGATAGAAAAGTTAACTGAAATGGGTTATCCGCTGGAATTTGAAGATGTCAAGAAATTTGCTACCGGTGTTAGCCTGGGCCGCCCCCATGTGGCCAGAGCTATGATCGAAAAAGGCTATATTGAGGAAATAGGAGATGCCTTTACGGAAGAATTTATTGCCGGTGGTGGGAAAGCCTATGTGGAAAAGAAAAATATACTTCCAGCTGAAGCGATAGAAGTTATTTTAAAAGCAGGTGGAATCCCGGTAATTGCCCATCCCTATATTATTAATCACGGTCAGGCACTTGATAAAGAAGAAATTGCTCGTTTAAAAAGTGTGGGCCTGAGAGGTGTGGAAGTTTATCAGACCAAACATAACGAAAAAATTACAAAGAAATATAAAAAAATAGCAGAGGAACTGGATCTTTTAGTTACAGGTGGATCTGATTATCATGGTGAGAACTCACCCGGAATTTTACCCGGAGATAAAGGTATGACAGAGGCAGAATTTGCGGAGCTGGAAAGTTATGCCCATTCTATGCTATAATATATGTCAGTCAGTAAGAGCAGGCTGATTGAATTTTAAGCTGAAGCCGGAGTAAAATCCGGCTTTTTTAAAGTTAATTTATTAAAATGCTGGAGTTGATAAAACTTTGCTAGTAATTCAATTTAAGATTGTAAATTAAAGTTTTTGATTTAGAATAAGTTTTTCAAAATATAATTTGGATGAATTTAAAACTTAAAAAGGAGTAGTGAGTAAAGAGAATGCATAAGGTAACGATGATTGCTGGAGATGGAATTGGACCTGAAATATCAGATGCTGTAGCAGAAATAATTGCAGCTGCTGGAGTTGAGATTAACTGGGATAAGGTGGAAGCCGGGGCTGGAGTGATGGAGAAATATGGAACTCCCCTGCCGGAAGAGGTTTTTAAGTCAATCAGGAAAAATAGGGTGGCTTTAAAAGGACCGATCACAACCCCGGTAGGCAGTGGATTTAGAAGTGTTAATGTTGCTATCCGCAAAGAATTAAATTTATATGCTAATGTCCGTCCGCTTAAGGTTCATGCGAAACAATTTGCTAAAGATGAAAATATTGATATGGTTGTTTTTAGAGAAAATACTGAGGGGCTTTATGTGGGAATTGAACACTATGTTGGTGATCAGGCAGCAGAAAGTATTAAGATTATCACTCGGAAGGCTTCCCGCAAGATCACCGAAAGAGCTTTTGAATATGCAGTCCGGGAAGGGCGCAAAAAAGTAACAGCTGTCCATAAAGCAAATATTTTAAAATTCAGTGACGGCCTCTTTTTAGAAGAAGCTCGCAAGGTCGCTGCAAAATATAAAGAGACCCATCCTGAAATAGAATTTGATGATAAAATTGTTGATAATATGTGTATGCAGATGGTGCAGTATCCGGAACAGTACGATGTTTTGGTGATGCCCAATTTATACGGAGATATTGTTTCTGACCTGGGTGCAGGATTAATTGGTGGTCTAGGCCTGGCTCCGGGAATGAATCTTGGTGATGATCTGGCAGTATTTGAAGCAGTTCACGGAAGTGCACCTGACATTGCCGGTCAGAACAAAGCCAATCCAGTGGCTCTGCTTTTCTCAGCAGTTTTAATGCTTAAACATTTGGGAGAAACTAAGGCAGCAGATAGAATTGAAACTGCAGTTTCTACAGTTCTAAATCAGGGAGAGGTTTTAACTGGAGATTTAGGAGGTACTGCTTCCACTGATCAGATTACTGCAGCAATTATTTCTGAACTATAATTAAGATAAGAGAGGAGAGATTAAGTAATGGAAGCTAAATTGAAAACTTTATTGGATTATTTAAAAGAATATAAAAAGAAGGCAGTAGAGAGAAAAAATGCTTATGGACTTGATCCCAGACCCCTGGAGGCGGAAGAGGTAGAAGCCCTTTTTGCCGGTTTAAAAGTTGAGGGTTTAGAAAATAAGACTTTTGCAATATTTGAGGAAGAGAGACTGGATCAGCTGGTTTTAAGATTAATTGCGGAAGAAGTAAAAAGGGGTACATTTCCCGCCTCTCATGCTAAGGCTGAAGGTCTGGTTGAGATTATTAAGGAAGCAAAAATTAGAGAAGAAGAAAATCCTTATTTGAGATCCGGGGATGCATTAGAGCTGCTGGCAGATATGAAGGGCGGGGCAGCTACCTCACGTTTAATTGATTTATTTGCTAAAGAAATCTATCGGGATCAGATTACCGAGATTTTAAAAGAAACTGTACTGGTCACAAAGGCAGACTTTGAAAAGTTAAAGGAGCTGGCAGCAGAAAATTCTTATTTCAAAAAGAAGATTGATGAGCTGATGCTGAGCTGGGCTTACAGAGATTTTGCTGAAAACTGGAAGCTGGAGGATCAATATCAGGGTCTATCTTTAAGAGTTGGTGACAATATTACAACCGGACATTTAAGTCCTTCTAAAAATGCCAACAGCAGAACTGACCAGCCCCGCCATGCACAATTTGTAATGGATGGTCGTGATGATGAAGAAGATCTCTGGGGTAGATTAGAACAGCTCAAAGACCAGAAAGCTGAGGCTGAGACCATTTTCTTTACCGCTGGTAAGGCTCTGGGAGAAGGTTCATCTCGTAAGTCTGCAACCTATACCATGCAGCAGCTCCTGGG
This sequence comes from Halanaerobium saccharolyticum, assembly GCF_003259895.1. GTDB lineage: Bacteria > Bacillota > Halanaerobiia > Halanaerobiales > Halanaerobiaceae > Halanaerobium > Halanaerobium saccharolyticum_A. The sequence goes on from NZ_QLME01000009.1 coordinate 79,436, forward strand.
TCAGCCTGTAGCCGGTGAACCAGAAAAGAAAAAAGGTGGAGTAGTAGTTGCCAAAAGTTTTGCCCCTATTTTTAAGGAATCATTAGTTGCCTCAGGAATTCTACCTTTAGAGGCAGATACAACAGAGATTGAAGAGGGCGATAGCCTCAAAGTTGATCTGAAGTCTAAAAAGCTTTTAGTTAATGATCAGCTTGAACTTAAGATTGAATTACCAATTGATTATAAGTTGAAAAAAATTGCAGCAGGTGGGATGACCTATTTTGATGCCGGTAATCAACTGCAGGCAATGGCTTTAGACTATTGTCAAGAAAATGGAATTGAAACTGGAGAGGTTAAAACTCCAGCTGAGCAGAATGTTATTAAGGAAGATTCCAGACCTCCACAGACTCTGGCTCAGAAAATTGTAGCTCATAATCGTCTTGATGGTAAGGATACAATTTTGCCGGGAGAGACTGCTCAGGTCAAAATGAGAGGTGCTTTTTCTCAGGATACAACTGGGCCAATGACCATGGATGAATATCAGTCCATGGCAGGAGAAGATTTTGGAGCTGAATTTGTAGTTCAGTCTTTATGTCATACGGGTGAGTGTCCTTCCAGTGCAGAAAGAGATACCCATAAATTTTTGCATGATTTTGTTACCGAGCGCGGGGGTGTCTGTCTGCAGACAGGAGAAGGAATTATTCATACTATAGGTAACCGCTTTGTTCTGCCAACTGATGTAATTGTTGGTGGGGATTCTCATACCAGAACACCAAGAGGGATTTCTTTTCCAGCAGCTTCAGATATTGTAGCCGGAGTAATGAAATATGGTAAACAGGATTTAACTATGGACGAATCGGTCAAAGTTAAATTTACCGGTCAGCCGCCCGAAGGTATTACGGCCCGTGATTTAGTATCTGCTCTGGTTGTTTATGCAGATAAAACTGTTGGTAAAGATATTTATAATGGTAGAATTATTGAGATGGAAGGTGTAGATTTCTTAACTTCTGATGAACGTTATATTTTAACAAATGCTGTAGCAGAAAGAAGTGCTTCTGCAGGAGTTGTACCTTCTGACGAGACTACTGTAGAAACTATAAAGGAAAATCTGGAATATTTAAAATCTCGTCCTGATGCAGATTCTTCTCCCTCAGTTAAAAATACTATTCAGGCTGTTGAGGAGTATCTGGAGGATCCTGTCTTATTTACAGCTGATGAAGATGCAGAATATGCAGCTGAAATTATAATTCCGCTGGAGGAACTTTCCGAACCTCTGGTTGCCAAACCACATCATCCGGATAATGTAGCTCCTTTAAGTGAAGTTGAGGGAGAGCAAATTGATGAGGTTTATATTGGCAGCTGTGTTGGAGGAGACCTCAAAAGTATTCAGGAAGCAGCAGCAGTAATTTCCGGCCATCAGATTCCACAGGATTTGAATGTGGTAGTTGGACCTGCCTCCCGTGATATTTACGAAGAATTGATTGTAGATGGAACTATGGAAAGACTTACTAGAGCTGGTGCAACAGTGATTATGCCAGGCTGTGGTTTATGTATGGGAAATAAGCGCCGCATCGGTTCAGGTGCCACTGCCTTTACCACCACCACCCGTAATTATCAGTCGCGGATTGGACCATCAGATTCTCGTACCTATCTTGGCAGTGCCCAGGTAGCAGGCTGTGTGGCAGTTTTAGGGCATATCCCGAGTCCTGAGGAGTATTTTAAGTTATATAAATAAACGTGCAGGCACCGTTTACAGGACCAATTATTCCCAATTTATTAAGAGTGAATTTAATTAGCAGCAGCCTGATTATTTGGGGCTGCTGTTTTACTTAAGAAATATTTTAGATAATTATAGGCCTGTGATATAATTAATGTAACTTGAAGTTAAAAATGAGGTGTATTTAATGAAAAAATTTAACAGTACGGGTGTCTGTATTCCAGAAAAACATTATATGGCTGATGTAAGGAAAAAGATTGATAAAATAAAAAAGATGGTGGAAGCAGGAAAGTACTTTACTATTAATAAACCTCGCCAATTTGGAAAGACAACAATTTTTCATTTATTAAAAAAAGAGCTTGATCAATCAAATTATCTTGTTTTAAAATTAAGTTTTGAAATAATGAGTACCGAAGTATTCAAGTCCGAAAAAGTTTTTGTAGAAAATTTTTTAAAGGCTATTAAAAGAATTATACGGTTTTCTAATAGTCAAAATAAAAAACTTTTGCTTGAGTTGATTGAAAGAAATAAAAAAGAATTAAATAATTTAACAGATTTAAATTATTTTTTAACAGATTTTATAGAGATTTCAGAAGAAGAAGTTGTATTAATGATAGATGAAGTCGATAAAAGCAGTAATAATCAGCTTTTTTTAGATTTTTTAGGTTTACTGCGCAGCAAATATTTATTACAGGCTGAAGGACAGGATTTCAGTTTTAAAAGTGTGATATTAGCAGGTGTTCATGATGTTAAAAATTTAAAGCTCAAATTAAGAGCTGATGAAGAGCATAAATATAATAGTCCCTGGAATATTGCCAGTGAATTTAGTGTTGATTTTGAGCTGGAAGTAGCAGAAATTGCTTCAATGCTAAAGGATTATTCAGGAGAAAGAAATATTAACCTTGATTTAGAATATTTTTCGGAAAAAATTCATTATTATACTTCAGGTCATCCATTTTTGGTTAGTAAACTTGCCGAAATAATTGATAGTGAAATACTTGCAGCAAATGAAGAAAGCTGGCATAAAGATTATCTTGAACAGGCAGTGAAATTGATTTTACAGAAGAACCTGCCTAATTTTGATACCTTAATTAAAAATATAGAGAATAATAATGATTTAGAGAAGCTCTGTACTGACTTAATTGTTGATGGTAGAAAAATAAGTTATAATCAGGATAATCCAACAATAGAAAAAGGTGAATTATATGGTATATTTAAAAAAGAAAATGGAAGATTAAGTGTCCATAATAAAATTTATGAACAAAGAATATATAACTATTTAATCTCAAAAATAGAAAATGAACTAAAAACTGATGCATTTGATTTCAGATATAATTTTATAGATGAAGGTAATTTAAATTTAAAAGCTGTATTAGAACGTTTTCAAACTTTCATCAAAGAACAGTACAGCTGCAGGGATAGAGAATTTTTAGAGAGAAATGGTCGTCTTATCTTTCTTGCTTTCTTAAAACCAATTATTAATGGTAAAGGATTTGATTTCAAAGAAGTTCAGATTTCTCAAGAAAAGCGGTTAGATGTTGTTGTGACCTATCTGGATCAGAAATATATTTTGGAATTAAAGATCTGGAGAGGGGAAGAATATCATAAGCAGGGATTAAAACAGCTTGCTGACTATCTAGAGAGTCAGGGAATGGAAGAAGGATATCTTTTGAGTTTTAACTTTAATCAAAATAAAGAATATAAAAACAGAGAACTGACGGTCGATGATAAGAAAATTTATGCTTACTGGGTTTAATTATTACTATAATTTTTAGTCTGAATATCTATTAATTTGTAACTTGCTTTCTGAAATTAACCTTGTAATTTTAACCAAAGTTCTATATAATTATATATCGCTGCACCAGAAATATTAGCTGTCTGCTGATTATCAATTTTAATTAGCAGGCGGCTTTCTTTTGTTTTAAATTATAGAATTCTGACAATTGAAGGAGCATAAAATGAGCCATTTATTAAATGATCTAAATCCAAAACAGAAAATTGCTGCTCAGACTTTAAAAGGGGCAGTTTTAGTTCTTGCTGGGGCCGGAAGTGGAAAGACTAGAACTTTAACCTATAGAACAGCGAATCTGATTAATAATGGTGTCAGTCCTAATGATATACTGACAGTAACTTTTACCAATAGAGCGGCTGATGATATGAAAGCTAAAATAAGCAAATTAATTGGATCAGAGATTATTGATGAGATGAACCTGGGTACTTTTCACAGTATCTGTCTTAAAATATTGCGAGAAAATTTAAAGAAGGTTAACCGATCAGAAGGTTGTTTGATTTATGATACTAAAGACTCGATTGCTATCGTGGAAGATATAATATTTGATTTTGGTCTGGAGGAGACAGAATATGACCCCAAAATGGTTTTTAATATTGTCTCAAAGGCCAAAATGGAACTGGTTCTGCCAGCTGCTCTGGTAGAAGAGTATGCTCAGCCTGATAATCAGGGCTCTGAACATTTTTATCAAATTGTGAGCACAATTTATAAAGAATATGAGCGGGTGCTGGCAAATAATAACTGTTTTGATTTTAATGATCTGATCAAAAAGACAATAGAACTCCTGGAATCGGATCAGGAAATTTTAAATAAATATCAAAATCAATTTAAGTATATTCAGGTTGATGAGTATCAGGATGTAAACCACTCTCAGTACCATTTGATTTCTCTGCTGGCCAGACCGCAGAATAATATATTTGTGGTTGGTGATGACTGGCAGGGGATTTATGGTTTCCGGGGAGCTGATATCAGCAATATTCTGGAATTTGAACATGACTATCCTGAGGCTGAGGTGATTAAACTTGAGCGAAATTACCGCAGTTCAAATAATATTATTTCTGCATCAAATCAGCTGATTAATAATAACAGTCAAAATAAGGTTAAAGAGGCCTGGACTGAAGCAGATGATGGGGCTCCAATCTTTGTGGCCCGGGCAGAAAGTCCTCTGCTGGAAGCAAAATATGTCTGTAAACGGATCAATAATTTAGTTGATTTTTATAATTATAAGCTGAGTGATATTGCAATTTTATGCCGGAGCCATTTTCAATCAATGCAGCTGCAGAATCAGCTGCCAAAATTTAAAATCCCTCACCAGCTGGTAGGAGGAGTAAGTTTTTTTGATCGGCAGGAAATCCGCTATTTCGTTAATTATCTCAAACTACTGGTAAATCCCAATGACAGGCTGGCCTTAAAACGGTTGTTTAGAATTGAGGTTCATGGGGTTGGAGAAATCCTGCTGAGTGAAATCACTAAATATGCTCGCGAAAATAAGATGAAAATTACTGATGTTTTTGAAAGCCCAACTGTGGTTAAAGGGATTGGCAACAACAAGGCGGCCAATATTATTGAATTTCAGCGGCGGGTAATTGACAGCATTTTTGATCTGAGAGAAGAAAAGCTGCCAATGCATAAGAAGGCAATGGAGCTTTATGAACGGGTTGATTTTGATCAGAATGTGCTGGCAGAACTTGATGATCCTGAGGGAAGAAAAAAATATATGAATATGTTTTTAGAAGATATGGCCGACTTTCAGAAAAATAACCCCGGGCGTGGACTTTATGATTATCTGTTAATTAATAAACTGATTGCAGATAAGGATATTACTGAAGATACTCAGGAAAAGGTAAAGGTGATGACAGCTCATTCGGCTAAAGGACTGGAGTTCCCGGTAGTTTTTATTATCGGAGCCGAGGAAGAGGTTTTTCCACATCTTAAAAGTCTGGAAGAAAAAGCAGCAGGGTTGAACCCCTATGCAGTTGAAGAAGAACGGCGTTTATTTTATGTGGCAATGACCCGGGCAGAAAAATTACTATTTATTTCCTTTGCCAACCGCAAGGTTTCTGGAGATCAGGGCCAGTATAAACAGATTGTCCCTTCCAGGTTTTTATATGAACTGCCGGAACAGCGGCTTGATTTTACCAGTGTGGAATCTAAAAAGGGTGGATCCGGGATTCAGATGCGAAAAAATGTAGAAGTTATTTGATATAGTACCGGGTACTTGGGAAAATTTTCCAAGTACCCGGTACTAAAAATCAAAAAAATCCTTGACAGAACTAAAATTGAGTGATAAACTTTTATATAACTTAAAAAGAAAATAAAAATCATCAAGAGCGGTGGAGGGACTGGCCCTTTGATACCCGGCAACCTACTTAAAATCTTTAGTAAGGTGCTAATTCCAGCATTTCCAGAAGGGAATGATAGATGAGAGGCAATTAAATCCTCTCAGGGGGATTTTTTTCATTTCTAACTGCTCTTGATATTTGGAGCAGTTTTACTATTTTTTAGAGGGTGATGAGTATTGATTAAAATTGAAAATTTAACTAAACATTATTATGCAGTCCAGGGGAGAGTTGAAGCAATCAATGGACTCAACCTGGAAGTTGATGATGGTGAGATATTTGGCATGATTGGCCCCAGTGGAGCCGGAAAAAGCACCCTGATTCGAATGCTTAATTTACTGGAAGAACCAACTTCAGGGACTATAAATATTAATGGAACAGATTTAACAGAACTCAGTTCTCAGAATTTAAGAGGTGCCAGACAGAAAATAGGTATGATTTTTCAGCATTTTAACCTTTTAACTTCCCGCACTGTTCTGGGTAATGTGGCTTTTCCTCTGGAAATTGCAGGAGTAGCCAAAAAGAAAAGAAGAAAAAAGGCAAAAGAATTAATAGAACTTGTGGGCTTGTCAGATCGCGCAGATCATTATCCAGCTCAGCTTTCCGGAGGTCAGAAGCAGAGAGTTGGTATTGCCAGGGCTCTGGCAAACGATCCGGACCTGCTTTTATCGGATGAGGCAACTTCTTCTCTGGATCCGGAAAGTACAAAATCTGTACTTGAACTTTTAGGGAAAATTAGAGATGAGATGAATCTGACAATTATTCTAATTACTCATGAGATGGGAGTAATAAAAGATATCTGTGATCGAGTTGCTGTTTTAGAAGCCGGCCAGATAATTGAAGAAGGTTCAATAATTGATATTTTTTCTAAGCCGCAAAAGCCTTTGACCAAAAAGTTTATCAGTTCAGTTATTGATTTTGACCTACCAGAGCGGATAATTAAATATGTTAAAACTGAAAGACCGGGAGAACTAATCAGGATTTCTTTTGTTGGCGAAAAGACCCATGATCCCTATATTTCTGATCTGGTAAAACATTATTCAGTTGATGCAAACATTTTATATGGAAATATTGATGAGATTCAGGGAGTACCCTTTGGCACTCTGGTTTTAGATCTGGAAGGACAGTTAACTAATATTGAGGAAAGTATTGCCTATCTAAAAAGCCAGGGTTTGAGAGTTGAGGTGTTAGACAATGTTTAATTTAATTACAGATTTAGCCCGCTACAATGATTTAATGATCAGCGGTTCCTTAGAAACTTTATATATGGTAGCAATGTCATTATTTTTTGCGATTGTGGGAGGGATTCCACTCGGAGTTTTAACTACTATTACTCGACCAGGTCATATACTGCCTAATAAGCCATTAAATTTTATTCTGGATGGAATAATTAATATTGGGCGCTCGATTCCCTTTATTATTTTAATGGTTGCTGTTATTCCGTTTACCAGAATGATCGTTGGTACTTCTATTGGAACTAACGCTGCGGTTGTACCGCTTTCCCTGGCAGCTATTCCTTTTATGGGGCGGGTTACAGATAATGCAATTCTGGAAATTGACCAGGGAGTTGTGGAATCAGCTCAGTCAATGGGAGCCAGTCCTTTACAGATTGTGTTTAAAGTCTTATTACCAGAATCACTGCCGGCAATTATTCTTGGTTTAACTCTGACTTCTATTAGTTTAGTCAGTTATTCAGCGATGGCAGGAGCAGTTGGTGGTGGTGGTCTCGGCGATATTGCAATCCGTTATGGATATCAGCGTTTTCAGCTGGCTGTTATGCTGGAGACTATAGTTATCCTGGTCATTATGGTCCAGCTGATTCAGTTTGCCGGTAATCAGATAGCTTCATTTTTTGATCACAGAGCTTAAGTAGTTAAATAATTACTATTTTCAAGTTATGATTTAATATATTATTGAGTAGGATTAAGGGATTATTTCTGGCAAAAATATACAGAGTCAGAATTAATTTAATAAATTTATAACAAGCAGAAGAGGAGAGATAATTATGTTAAAGAAAACAATTTTAATTTTAGCGATTTTAACTTTCGTATTTGCTGGTGCTGTTCAGGCTGATAATCATGTACTTAGTGTTGGTGCAACTCCTGTACCTCACTCTGAAATTTTAGATTTTATTAGAGATGATCTGGCAGAAGCAGGGATTGAATTAGAAATAGTTGAGTTTACAGATTATGTAACTCCTAATATTTCTCTGGATGACGGCAGTATTGATGCCAACTTTTTTCAGCATGTGCCTTATTTAGAGCAGTTTAATGCGGATCGCGGTCTGGATTTAGTTTCTGCAATTAAAGTTCATGTAGAACCAATCGGCTTATATTCTGATAAATATACAAGTCTAGAAGAAATTCCAGAAGGAGCCTCGATTGCTATTCCAAATGATCCGTCTAATGAAGGTCGAGCTTTGATTTTACTGCACAATAATGATGTGATCACTTTAGATGATCCAACAAACTTAAGTGCAACTCCAATTGATATCGCAGAAAATCCTAAAAATTTAAAATTTGAAGAACTGGAAGCTGCTCAATTACCAAGAGTTTTACCAGATGTTGCCGGGGCAGTTATCAATACCAATTATGCACTGGAAGCAGATTTAAATCCTCTGGATGATGCACTGATTATGGAAGGCAGTGACTCACCTTATGTTAATATTGTTGCTGTGAGAAGTGGAGATCAGGACAGCGAAAAAATCCAGACTTTAAAAGAAATTATTCAGTCTGAGAAAGTTAAAGAATTTATACTGGAAGAATACGAAGGTGCTGTAGTACCAGCATTTTAATTTAAATTTATAATCTTAATTTTAATATTGATTAAGCAGGGGGAGCAGTTATTATAACTGTTCCTTTTTTGTTATTCATTTAAAAATGGTGTATAATAATTAATAGAAAGCAGAAAAAATGAGGTGGAAATTATGAGTAAAAGCCTGGCAGCTGTTGTAAATATAATTCGTCTTATGAAAGACTCGGATGTTAAGATAAGCAAAAAGGCACTATTTTTAGTACCTGTTGCCTACCTTATTTTTCCTTTTGACCTGGTGGGAGATTTTTTTCCAATTCTGGGTCAAATTGATGATATTGCAGTCTTTGTAGTAATGTGGCCTGTTTTAAAAAATATTTTAAGAAAGTATCAGTCTGGTGATCCAGAGGTTGAAAAAGAAAAAAAGGATCCGGACGCTATAGATATTAATGACTATACAGTTGAATAATGAATAGCTAACTCTACAGCCCAAAATAAGGTTGTAGAGTTTTTTTATTTGCTAGAGAATATCGCAGCTAAAGAAATATTAATTAACTGAGATAGTCGTAGCTGCACACCAGAAATATTGTTTTGAAATAAATTCTTTTAAACACCTTGACAAAATAAATTAATAGGATTACAATAACAGTGTACCAGTTAACTAGTGCACTAATAAATAAGAGAGGAGGAAGCAGATGGATATTGATTTCAATGCCGCCTATCCGATCTACGAACAGGTAATTGACGAAATAAAGAAAGAAATAGTAAGAGGAGAATTAAATTCAGGTGATAAACTTCCATCACAGCGAAAATTGGCCCGGAAAATTGAGGTTAACCCCAATACAGTTCAGAGAGCATATAGAGAGATGGAACAACGGGGTCTTGTAGAAACTAAAAGAGGTAGAGGCACATTTATAAAGGATGATGATCAGGTAATGGTAGAAATAAAAAAAGAGATGGCTGAAACAGCAGTTTTAAATTTTATAGAAGAAATGATTTCCCTTGGATTTGAAAAAGAAAATATATTGAAAAAAGTTGAGTCTAATCTTAAGAGGAGGGAAGATAATGAATGAAAATATAATTGAGGTCAGCAATTTAAAGAAGAAATTTCCCGGAGTTCAGGCTCTTAAGGGTATAAATCTAAATATACCTGAAGGAATGATAACCGGAATTGTAGGACCCAATGGAAGTGGTAAGTCAACCCTGTTAAAAATTATTAGTGGATTGATCATCAAAGATGAAGGACAGGTAAATATTAATCGAAAAAATAAGCAGAGACATTTAATGCAGGATATTGCTTTTTTGCCGGAAATTAACCATCTTTACCGCTGGATGAGAATTTCGGAAATGGTAAAATTTCATGAAGATCAGTTTTCAGATTTTTCCACTAAAAAAGCAGAAGAATTGCTGGATTTTATGAATCTAAAACTTGAACAAAAAATAGATAATCTCTCCAAAGGTATGGTGGCCAGACTTAAATTGATCCTGGTTTTAAGCCGTTCGACAAAAATTTTAATTCTGGATGAGCCACTGGCAGGTATTGATCCTGCTTCGCGTGAGAGAATTTTAGAAAGTTTAATTGGCGAATTTGATTCAGCCAATCAGAGTATAATCCTGGCTACTCATGAGATAATAGAAGCAGAAAGATTTTTAGACCATGTAATTTTTATGGAAGCAGGAGAGATTTTACTAGATGGTAATGCTGATGATTTAAGAGCGGAAAAAGGAAAATCGATTAGAGAATTAATCGGGGAGGTATTTGAATGAGAAGTTTAATATCATTAATCAAAAATGAATTTAAGCAGTTAAATATTTTAATTATAGTTTCGACATTGATTATTGCAGTCTGGGAATGGTTTTTGATTACAAGAACAGAGCACTGGCCTCCAGGCTTAAGCTTTGGGCTGGGATTTATTCCATTGTTTTTCCTGCCGCTGATTATGATTTTTCTGGCCTATAATTCATACCGCAGTGAATGGGGTAATAATACCATTTATTTATTAAAAATTCTGCCCCGTAAAGGTTACGAAATAAATCTGGCAAAATTCATACCAGCATTTAGCTATTATCTATTTTTAAGCCTGCTTTTAATTGCAGCTAATCTATATTTTAATCAGGAACTAATTGCTCGAATTTTAACTGAAATACCAGATATGACGGGGAGGCAGTTTTCCAGACAGTTTTTTATATTAAGTTATTCAGCTTATTTAATTACAGGAATTCAGTTGTATTTAATTACTCAGTTTTCGTATATCATTGCTTCCTTTTATAATCGTTTCCGACTTCTGATTAGTATTATAGTCTTTATTTTGAGTCATTATTTAATTCTGCGAGTTGGAGGCTTTTTCAATTATTTATTTAACTGGCTTCCAGATTTTCCGGTTACTGTTTTTATGGAAAGTCCAGCCGGAGTCACAGAATCTACAATTTATATTGGTTCAGCTCCCTTTGTTGTGATTATGCTGATCATGACCGGCTTGTTCTTTTTAAATTCCCGTTTAATTGCTTCTGATGTCGATGTATAAAAGGAGGATAAAATGAGTAGAAAAAAATTGATTACCTATCTATTAATTATTTTAACTTTAGTGATGATTATAGATGTTAGATATGTTCGATCGGATAATAATTTATTTGAAGGCCTGATAACAGAATCAATTCAGGAAATGATAGAAGATGAAAATAATTTCTTTCAATTTAATTATAGTCAGGAAAGTATCAAGTCTCAAAAAGATGGAGATTTAAGGCTGGGAGCAGATTTTTTAAGAGAAAACGAAAAAATCAACAGCTTTAACCTCGAAAATGAGTTTGGCATTATTCAGCTTCAGGGAAGTCAGAATCAGGAAATAAATATCGATTACACTCTTAAAGTTCATGCAGAAGATCAGGATGCAGCAGAAGAATTTATTCAGGATTTAGAAGTTATCTATAATCTTGAGGGAGATAATTTAGAAATCAGCTTAAATCGAAGCCAGACAGATACTCCTGAACTGATTAAAGTAGTTGAGATTGACTATAGAATTACTATTCCAGAGGATCTTCAGACAGAATTGATTAATAATTACGGTGAACTTCAGGTTCAAAAATTAAAAGCAGAAGTAAATGCATCTAATCGTTATGGCAGTACCCGGGTCAATAATATAGAAAGTCCAGTAATTTTGGAGCTGGCTTATGGTGAATCCAATATTGATAATCTGGGTTCGACTTTAGAATTTGATTCATCCTATGCAGAAAATACCATAAATAATGTAGCAGGTAATTTCAATTTGGAAAGTGCCTATGGTTTTAATAAAATTTCTAATTTAGAGTCTGACTTAGAAATGAACAGCCGCTACGGTGGAGCAGAAATAAGCGCCGCTGCAAATATCGAGATCAACAGCAGATATACTGGCTTTACAATTAGTGATATTGAAGGCAAAATAACAGCTGATTCGGAATATGGCGAATTTCAATTAAGCCAAATTGAGGATCTTGACTTTGAACTGAGATATGCTGATGTTAATATCACTTCACTTCCGGATTATGAGCTTTACAGTTATGATCTGAGAACAGAACACGGGAATATTGAAACAAATTTTGACGATTTAGAAAATCAAGAAGAACTAAATTACCAGGGTCAGCGGGCAAAATACGAAATAATAATAAATTCTGAGTATGGAGATATAAATATTGAATAGATTTCTCTTTTAAATTACTCTAATCAAATTCTAATCGACCGAACGGTTGACAAAAAATAAATTTAGAGTTATAATAACTACTGACCGGTTAGTCGAGAAAATTAAATTTTGTTAGGGAGGTTTTTATGGCCGAAGATACTAGAAGTAAAATACTAAAGTCAGCTGTTAAGCTTTTTTCTAAAAACAACTATCATGCTGTTTCTATGACAGAGATAGCAAATGGTGCAGGTATTAGTAAAGGAACTCTTTACTGGCATTTTGATAGTAAGGAGGAATTATTTAGAGAAATTGCGGTTGGTGGAATTAACCACTTTAATAATCTTTTTGAAGCTATCGCTCAGAAAGATGGCAGCAGTGATGAAAAGATTAGGGAAATAGTTAAATGTGTGTTGGAAACTCTGATCAAACACTTGGGTATAATGGATGTCTTTAAGAATAATGTTGAATTGATTAGCAGGGATTTTAAAGACACACTTGAAGCAAAACACAAAAAAAATAGAGAAATACTGACCCAGATTGTTGAACAGGGTATTGAAGAAGGATTAATAAAAGGTGAGAACCCAACTGATGTTTCGACAATGATTTTATCAGTTTTGTTCACTCCACATACTAAGGAGTTATTAGATGGTGCAGAAAAAGTAGATAAAAAGATTGACTTTATATATGATTTTATAATGAATGGTATTAGTAGAAAGGAGTATCAAGATGAAAAATAAAATGAAAGTTATTACAATAATCCTGGTTGCTTTGATTTTTTTATCCACTCCTGCTGCCATGGCAGCAGAGGATATTAATTTAGAAGAGGCAGTAAAGATTTTAATTGAAGAAAATAGGAATTTAGAAAATGCTCGTAAAGATATTGAGAAAGCAGAAAGTGATATAGAACTGGCTCAAAGATCATATTTTCCGACTTTAGATCTGCAGACTTCCTATACTAAAATGGATGAAGGACAGCAGAGTTTTGACTTTCAAACATTAAGTATGGTTGAAGGTCCTGATGAAAATTACAGCACATCCCTTTCTTTAACTCAACCAATCTGGTTGGGGGGAAAGGTTTCTATGCAGAAAGAAATTGCCAATTATAGTCTGGAGATTGCAAGAACTGAATACGAACAGACTGTAGAAGATCAGCTCTTTTCTCTAATTCAGGCCTATTATGGGGTGTTACAGGCTCAGGGTATGGTCGAAATTAGAGAAGAAGCCTTAGATACTGTAAATGAACATCTAAGAATAGTAAAAAATAATTTAGATGCCGGGATTGCAATTCGAAGGGATTTACTGCAGAGTCAGATAGAACAGAGAAATGCAGAAGAAGAACTGACCGCAGCCAGAAATGATTTAAGAATTGCTCAGAGACGCCTGACTCAGCTTTTAACTACCGATCAAATATATGACCCCAGTGATCCAGAAATTGATTTTGAGCTGGATTTAGAACAACAGCAACTATTTAATACGGCAGTGGAAAATGATCCACAGCTTATGATTTTAGAATTAAATAGAGAAATAATAAAGTTAAATCAGAAACTGGAAGGTCAGTATTATCGTCCCAGTGTTTCTCTCAATGGTTCTTACGACTGGCAGGGAGAGGAATTTATGGATGAGAAAAGCTGGTCAATGACCCTGGGAGTTAATGTTCCCCTTTATGATGGTGGTAAGGGTAATCTTAATGCCGAGAAACAGGAAAAAGAATTAGAAAAAGTAGCTAATAATCGTCAGGATTTATTAGAGAATATAGATATAGAAGTAGAAGACTCAATTTTAACTGTAGAAGAGACTAAAGAAGCAATTGAATTAGAACAGCTTTCTTTAGAAAATGCTGCAGAAAACTTAGAGATTGCTAATAAAAGTTATGAAGCTGGAGTAGCAAGCAATACAGATGTTATTGATGCTCAAACAACCTATAATCAGTCTCAAACTGCTCTTTTACAGGCAGAATATGAATATGAAATAGAATTATTTAGAACTATCTATAAAAGTGGTCGTTTAAAAGAATATTTTGAGGATGTGATAAACAATGAAAAATAGATATAAAGTCATTTGTTTGCTAATTATTTTACTTGCTGTTAGTTCACCGGTACTGGCTCAGGAATCACAAATTGTTGAAACAACCCAATCAGTTACCGATGATATAAGTCTGGATGAATTGATTACAGGTACCTTAACCCCGATTCAGGATGTTAATATTCCTGCCCAAATTGGAGGAATCGCTGATCTGGTAAATATAGAGATTGGGGAACAGGTGAAAAAGGATGCAGAATTAATAAAAATCGATGATGAGACACTTATGATCCAGAAGAGTCAGGCTGAAGCAGCTTTAGATAGTGCTCGTGCTAATTATCAAGAACTAAAAAATGGTGTAACAGAAGAAGAAATGAAGAGAATACAGGCTAATTATGAAAATGCTAAAGCAAGTTTAGAAAGTGCAGAAACAAATTTAGAATTGATGCAGGAACTATATAATGAACGTCGCACACTGGAACAGCAGCTGGTTAATGCAGAACAGCAGCTTAATAGTGCTAAACAGCAGCTTCAGACTTCAAAGCAAAATCTGAATCAGGCTGAAGTTAATTATAACCAGGCAAAAAGAGAGTATGAAAGATCAAAAAAATTATATGAAGATAATGTGATTTCGGAAAGAGAATATGAAAACGCGGAAAATTCTTATGAAAATGCAGAATCATCATATAAAAACGCCCAAATTTCGGTAAAACAGGCTGAAACTTCACTGGCTGCAGCCGAGAAAAATTATCAGCTTACAAAGGCAACTTATAATAATCCTACAGAATTAAAACAGCAGCTGGAAAACGCACGCAGCCAGGTAAATAGTGCTCGTACAAATTTAAAAGTTGCTGAATCAAATTTAGAAGAAGCTAAAACAGGTCCCAGAGAAGAAAGAATAAGAGCCAGTCTGGCCTCAGTTAAACAGGCAGAGGCAAGACTGGACGAAATTAAGAATCAAATTACTAAAACTCAGATTACTGCTCCTTTTTCAGGATTGATAAATCAGGTTAATTTTGATGAAGGCGAAATGATTCCTTCAGGCCAGACGGTTCTTAATTTAATAAATATTGATCAGTTATATGCAGAAATTAAGGTAACTGCAGCTACTGCTTCTGCTGTCAAGAATGGTGATACTGTTGAGGTTAGAGCTGAAACAATGCAGCATTATATTCAGGGAGAAGTAACAAATATTGCTCCTGCTGCAGACGAAGCCAGCAGGACATTTTTGGTTAAGATTAAGGTACCCAATCAGGATCATAGATTAAGGGCCGGGATGTTTGCTGATGTAAGACTGACCAAAGGAAAAGCTGGTTCTGCTGTTGTAATTCCAATCGAAAGTGTTGTTAATCTTAATAGTGATAATCCACATGTCTTTGTTGTGGAAGCTGGAACAGCTGTAAGAAAAGATATAAAAATAGGAATTAGAACTGACAGCAGAGTTGAAATCCTGGAAGGCTTAAATGCAGATCAGGATGTTATAATTAGAGGTCAAAGCAATTTAGAAGCTGGCCAGGAAGTTGAGGTGAGAAATCAATGAAGTTATCCGATTTCTCGATAAAGAGATCAGTAACAACGGCAATGATAATTTTGATGGTGCTTTTGATTGGATCAGTAGCACTTTCCAGATTAAGCCTTGATCTTTTTCCCGATATTACCTTTCCTGGTGCAGCAATAATTACAACGTATGAAGGTGTTGGCTCAGAAGAAATAGAGAATTTAATCACCAAACAGATAGAGAGCTCAGTCGCTACTGTTGAGGGAGTTGAAGGTATTACTTCGACTTCCTCAATGGGTTCGTCAACAGTTGTTGTAGAATTTAACTGGGGTCGAGATATGGATTTTGCTGTTCAGGATTTAAGAGAACAGGTGGATTTAATTAGCAGTATGTCTTTACCTGAAAATGCTGACAGCCCAATGATCTTCAAATTCGATCCTTCCATGATACCGATTATGAATTATGGTGTTTCGGTTCAGGGCTTAGAAATTGATGAATTAAAAGAAGAGGTTGATGATGAATTGATTCCCCGCCTGGAACGAATTTCGGGTGTTGCCCAGGTAAATATGCAGGGAGGGTTGACAAGAGAAATAATTGTCTCTCTTAAGCGAGATAGACTTAATCATTACAATCTTGACTTTGATACAATTACTAATATTGTGCGAGCTGAAAATGTAAATGTTTCCGCAGGTGATGTACTGCAGGGTGATAAAGAGTTTTTAGTTAGAACAGTTGGTAAATTTTCTAATTTAGATGAAATTAGAAACATTAATGTTCCGGTTGGAAATGGCCAGATTAAATTATCTGATGTAGCAGAAGTTAGGGATGGCTTTGCTGATCTAACAACTTTATCCAGAACTAATGGAGAGCGGAGTTTATCACTTTCAATCCAGAAGCAGACTGATGCAAATACCGTTGAAGTAGCGAGTGCTGTTAGAGAAGAAATAGACCAGATACGAAATGATTATCCTAATTATAGTTTTTCAATTGCGATGGATCAGTCTGAATTTATAGAAAATTCTATTGCCAGTGTAAGTCAAAATGCTGTCCTTGGTGGACTTTTAGCTGTAATTATACTTTTCTTATTCTTAAGAAACATCCGCAGTACAATAATTATTGCAACAGCAATGCCAATTTCCATCATTGGTACTTTTATCTTAATGTATTTTGCTGGTGTTAATTTAAATGTTATCTCTCTTGGGGGACTTGCTCTTGGGGTCGGTATGCTGGTCGATAATGGGGTAGTTGTATTAGAAAATATATACCGTTATCGAAGTATGGGAGAAGGCAAAATCGAAGCTGCTCGCGAAGGAGCCTCTGAGGTTGGAATGGCTATTGCTGCCTCCACAGTTACCACTGTAGTGGTCTTTTTGCCGATAGTTTTTGTTGAAGGAATGGCAGGTCAGTTATTTAAAGATCTTGCGCTCACAGTAGCATTTTCGCTAATTGCTTCTTTGATGGTTGCTTTAACCTTAATTCCTATGCTGGCTTCCAAGATTTTAAAAGTAAAGCCAAAAGAATTAGATAAAAACAATAAGGAAGGTAGAATAAAAAGAATTTATAGAGGGGCACTTAGTAGAGCTCTTAAACACCGCTGGGTATTTGTTTTATTATTAGTGATTTTACTGGTTGGAAGTTTTGCGCTGGCACCTCAATTAGGTTTTGAATTTATGCCCAGTACAGATCGGGGAGCATTTTCAGTAAGCTATGAACTCCCGGTGGGGACTGCATTATCTCGTTCCAACGAAGTTTCAACAGAAATTGAATCTGCACTGATGAATATAGAGGAAGTGAAAACAATAATTGCTACAGTCGGTTCTGGCAGTCAGAGGATGTCTACTTCTACCAGCAGTCATCTCGGGAATATAAGTGTAGATCTGGTTGATCTGGCCGAAAGAGATCGCTCAACAGCCGAAGTAATGGAAGAAATTAGGCAGAGTATTAATATACCTGATGTAGACCTCTCCGTGGAAGAACAGCAGGGCATGAGTGGAGGTGGAGCTCCGGTTAATGTAAAACTACTCGGGGACGACTTAGATATATTAGAGAGAGAATCCGCCAAAGCTGTTGCAGCAATAGAAGATATTGAAGGCTTAAGAGAAATAGAAGATAGTTTTTCCGAAGGACAGCCCGAATATCAGATAAAGGTTAACCGCTCTATTGCAAGCCGCTTTGGTTTAAATGTAAGTCAAATTGCAAATACAGTTAGAACAGCTATTAATGGAAGTACTGCAACAAGATATGAAGTTGCAGGGGATGAATATGATATTAGAGTTCGCCTGGAAGAAGATCAAATTGAACAGATGTCTCAGGTGCCAGAACTTAATATTCAAACTGCAGCTGGGCAGATGATACCATTAAGTAGGATAGCAAGTCTGGAAATTACTGAAGGGCCAGTAGAAATTTTACGCAAAGATCAGGAACGTCATTCTGAAATAACTGCTGATATTCACGGTGTAGATCTTGCTACAGTAATGGATCAGATTCAATCTCGTTTATCCGAAGTAGAATTACCGGATGGTTATAGATTTAGTTATGAAGGTGAGTTTGCTGATATGCAGGAATCTTTTAGCAGTCTCGGAATGGCATTTGGACTGGCTATAATTCTAATTTATATGGTTATGGCTTCGCAGTTTGAATCATTAGTCCATCCATTTACAATTATGTTCACTATTCCGCTGGCAGTAATTGGTGTTATTTTTGGAATGTATCTTACAAATTCTATAGTTTCTGTTGCCTCAATATTGGGCTTAATTACTCTGGCCGGAATAGTTGTAAATAATGCGATAGTTATGGTTGACTATATTAATCAGCTTCGCAGAAAAGGTACAGAAAAAATTGAGGCCATTATTACAGCTGGTACAGTTAGATTGCGTCCGATTATGATGACAGCACTAACAACCATTTTAGGTTTACTGCCAATAGCAATGGGTATTGGAGAAGGATCCGAATCAACCCAGCCGATGGGAATTGTAATTGTTAGTGGCTTAACCTTTGCTACTTTCTTAACTCTCTTTGTAATTCCAATTTTCTATTCCTTAGTAACTGATTTAAGAGTAATTATAGTTTCTAAAGTAAAAGGGATTTCAAAAGAAGAGGCATCTAAACTTATTTAATTAATAAGAAGCTGGGAAGTTTTATAAAACTTCCCAGCCTAAAAAAAGTGAGTCAATGCCCAAACAGATTTTTTGAACAGATTTAGATAAGGTGGGATTTAAATGAACAATGTTTATAGTTTAGTCATTAATTTTTTTGATGAAGATAACAAAGTTGACTATCATAAAGTTAAACTTTTGCTGGCTAATAATATGAAATACGGACAAAAAAAGTTTTATATTAAAGATAGTGATCTTGACTATTCTCCTTTGAGCTGTAGAGGCAAAAAGGTTTATTATAAAAATATGGTCAAACTAATGCCTGCAGATTCAGAATTTAAAATTGAACTTAACTTCAACTCTATCAGTGATATTCAAGAAATTCTTGGGGACTTAAATAAAGTCAAAAGAGATTTTGATTTAGTTTTTAAAAGCCCGTCCATGACTGAAGTGACTATGAAATCTTATTTTAATGATTACATAAGCCATCTTAATTTTTTAAGCAGTAACAGCCGAAGAAATTTTTATATAAGTTTGAATACCAGACTTTTATCTTTAATCGATGGTGAAACATTGATAGAAAAGACTAAAGAAAATGCTGCAGTCAAAGGGTTTGTGATTAATCCGGTTTATCCTTACGATTTCGATTTTGAAAAATTTACTGTTTTAAAAAGGAAATATAAGGGACGATTTGAATTTTTAGCAGCTGCTGATGACTTTTATTTTTTAAACCTTGAAAAAGGTGTTAAAACAGTTAGTAAACACCTTAATTTATTTCCAGATTTTTTTAATACAATAAATATAGAAGTTAAAAATAATAATTTAGATAAGGCCAGAAAATATCAGCTGGTTTTAAATGATTTAATTAATACAATTAACAATTTTGGAGAAGAAGTTGCCTTAAAATACTTATTATCAAAGCATTTAAACTTTGAATTTAATTCAGGAAACAGCTTAACTAAAAGTGAAAAGTTGATTTTGGACTCAGAATTTAAGAAAATAAATAATAAATTTGTTGACAAAGTGTAATTTTTTATGATATATTATGAATGACCGGTCAGTCATTAAAGATTTGACTTTAGGTTTGGACCAGGAGAAATCGTGAAATATTTTCATAAATGATTTCCTCAGTAAGCGACTTGTTACCCCTTGTTGTTCCTGCTGAGAAATCATTTCGGGGGGCACCGGTTTTCTCCTGGTTTATTTTTAGTGCTGTTAATCTACCTTTTTCAAAAAAATGAAAAGGAGGTGAAAAAACACTTCGAAGATTTGAAAATATCTAAGGTAGAATAACATATATAGGATCTGAAAAAAATAATTGTTTAAGTTAAAAATAATAAGGAAACTAGGTCACTTATTGTTTTCTTAAATGAGAGTTGATTGCTCAGATCCAGA
This sequence comes from Halanaerobium saccharolyticum, assembly GCF_003259895.1. Taxonomy (GTDB): domain Bacteria; phylum Bacillota; class Halanaerobiia; order Halanaerobiales; family Halanaerobiaceae; genus Halanaerobium; species Halanaerobium saccharolyticum_A. The sequence goes on from NZ_QLME01000009.1 coordinate 99,671, forward strand.
AAGAGAAAAATAAAATTGAAAAGAAAACAAAAGGAGTGTTAATTTTTATGAAAAAACTTACAATTACAATTGCTTTACTTTTAGTCGTAGCATTAGCTATGCCTGCATTTGCACAGTCATTTTCTGATGTGCCAAGTGAACACTGGGCATATGATGCAATTAACAAATTAGTTGCTGCTGGTATCGTTGAAGGTTATCCTGATGGCGAATATAAGGGTCAGCAGTCAATGACTCGTTACGAAATGGCTGTTATGGTTAGCCGCGCTTTAGACAACATTGTTGCTGAGCAAGAAGCTCTAGCTAACGAAGTTGACGAAATGGGCGAAGGTCTAACTACAGGTCAGGCTGAAGACGTAACTGCTATCGTTAAGTCTTTAATGGAAAAGAACTCTCAGGATGAGCTTTCAGATGCTCAGGCTGAAGAAGTAGCAGATATCGTTGATGCTTTAACATTCGAATTAAGCGCTGAACTTAAAGTATTAGGTGCTGACATCGATGCTTTAGGCAAAGACATGGATGAGTTAGAAGCTAAGGTAGACGCTATGGATGTACCAGAAGATAACATTGAATTTGGTATGGATATTGTAACTAAAGCAGAAGTAGCTTATTATGGTGAAGATGAAATGGAAGAAAGAGCAGTTTTAGAATTATTACAGGATGAAGATGCAATTGATGAAGACTTCACTGATGATCCAGATCTATTCCCTGCTCAAGAGAGATTTTGGCAGGAATATAACTTTAACATCGCTGGAGAGTTAAGTGGTGCAGAATTCAATTTAGATGTTGATACAATCACCAACTTGTTTATGGATGAAAGAAGTGTAATTGATTATACTGAAAATGATGATAGTGAATTTATGATGGACACAGCTCTTTTAGAAGTAGCTTTTGGCGATACTAATGTTAAAATTGGTGACATGCCAGATTATTATCCAGAAACTTACTTCTTAGATGAAGATTTGGAAGGTATTGAAGTAAATACAACAATGTACAATACTAGTTTTAAAGCTTTCGCAGGTGGTAATGACGAGGATAATTTAGACAATTCCGGTGATGATGAAATGGCAGATGAAAAATATTTTGGTTTAGTAGCTGAAAAAGATACTGAACTGGGTATTTTATCTGCTAAGGTGTATCATGCTAGAAGTGTTGTTGACGATTTAGCTTCTGATGGTAATAGAAAAGGTAACGGAACTCCATATGATAACACACTTGTTGCTTTTGGTTTAGAAAATCAAATTAGTGATTCTCTTAATTTAGATGGTGAAGTAGTATACGGTCAGTATGAAGATGAGGCTGAAAATGATGATGATGATTTCTTTGCAAATGTTAAAGCCGATTATACTGTAAATGATCTGTTTAACACTTATGCATTAGTTGAATATGCTGGTGAAGACTTCGTTGCTGCTCGTAATGATTTAGAAGAATCATTTGGTGATTATACTAAAGCAGAAATTGGAGCAGACTATCAGTTGAATGAAAACAACAATATCAATGGTTTTGTAATGGTTGCTGAAGCTGGTGATAACTGGGAAGTTATAAAAGGTTCAGGCAATTCTGATGATAAAATGGTTGTTAACATTGGTCTGGACAATACCTATGGTCAGTTTACCAACAGAGCTTTTGTTGAATATGCTGATGGTGATGGGTTTGAAAAGAATAACGAATATACTCTTCTTGGTCTAGGTACCGATTATAAATACAATGAGACAATGACAATGGGAGCGAACCTAAACTATAAGACTATAGAAAAAGGATATAATAATCAGGAGGATTTCAGAGATTTTGTATATCTAACTGGTTATGTTGATAAGCAGCTAAGAGAAAATATTAGCTGGTTAACAGAAGCTATGTATATTGATGGTACAACAGATTATGTGATTGAAAATTATACTATTGATGATGATAGCGATGTACAATTTATTCCTGATAATAATAATGATCGTGATGATGTTGATGGTACAGGTTATGCACTTACAACATCTCTAAGCATTAGTTTCTAAGAAAAAGAAAATAAGAATATCACTAAAAAACCGAGGGAATTTCCCTCGGCTTTTTATTTTCTAAACTTTTCATTATAGCTTTTATAAAAGTACTGTTGATGGTATAATGATAACTGGAGAACAGCTAAATATTAGTTTTATTAGGCTGCTGAAATATTTTATTAATAGGTTACTCATTATTGGGGTGAAAACATGAAAAAAATTTTTATTGTAATTTTTTTAATAATCATTAGCTTTTCTAGTTTAGTTTATGCTCAACAGACAAGCAAAGTAAAATTAACCGATATTGAATTAGGAGGAGAAAGTTATTTAGTAGAAAATTATGATGGGTTTACTGCTAAATATAACAATCTAAATCGTCCAGTTGTAGGTCTGGCTCTTTCAGGTGGAGGGGCCAGGGCAATGGTTAATTTTGGTGTTATTAAAGCTTTAGAAGAAGAAAGGATACCCTTTGATTTCATTACAGGGACCAGCATGGGAGCCATAGTCAGTACGATGTACGGAAGTGGCTTAAATACTGAACAAATGCTTGAAGTAGTTACAACTACATCATTTGGAAGGTTGGTTGAACCAGGTATTGGAGGCAGTGGCTCCTTACTTGACACAAAAAAATTAAATCTCTTTTTAGAAGAGATTGCGCCTAATAAAAAACTAGAGAACTTTAAGACTCCAGCAGCACTTTTAAGTTTTGAACTTGGAGAAGGGAAAAAATATATAACCACAACAGGTAGAATATCGGAAGTTATTCAGAGTTCTTATTCAATTCCAATTTATTTCCCAATTGAAACTCGTAATGATCGATATTTTATGGATGCAGGAATATTAGAAGCAACTCCAGCTAAGGCGGCTTCAGTTTTAGGTGCGGATTTTGTAATTGCGACAACTTCTTTTCCTAAGGAAAATTATGAAACATTTAATAGTGCATCTGCTTCTATTAACAGATTTTTAAATATTATGCAGGATAATTATTCCCAACAGATAATAAGAAATTATGCTGATTTTGTTATTGATATTGATGTAGATGAATATACTTTTATGGACTTTAATCAGGTCTCTAAATTAGTAAAACATGGGTACCAAAGCACAAAAAATATAATACCTAATTTAAAAAAAGAATTAGAAAAAAGAAATATTAGAAGTTATAATTATCTAGAAAGAGAAAGGACAAATATACAGGATACTTTAAATGATCTTAGAAACAATCGTTTTATTGTTGAAGGTAGTGAGAGATCATTATTTTTAAATTATGGTCGTGATCAGTCGTATTTTGATCAAGAATTGATAGTTCCTTTTGAGGATAATTTTCAAACTGGGATTGAGTTTAAAAAAGATAATTTATCTTTTGATCTTAAGGGAGATGATTTTTTTAATGAAGGCTATGAAGCTAGGTTTGAGTTGAAAAAATTGACTAAAAGAACCGATCTCTTATTTGCTTATGCAAATGATTATCAGCCTGAGACGAAAGATGACTATCGTTTTGAAATCAAATATTTTGCTGATCATTTCCAGACTTCACTGGGGTATGGACAGCAAAATAACGAAGAATATTATTTATTGAGTAACAGCTTTAGTAAAACTGGTGATTTATTTGATTTTGAGACAGAAAATGATTTCATTTATAATATTGATAGGTCAGAGCCGAAAATATTATCATCTAATATTATACATTTTGATCTTGGTTCCAAATGGAATTTAGAAACCAGCATAGTATATAATAATACTAATTTATTAGATTCTTTAATAATTTACAGAGGCCAATCTTTATCCGACCAAACGGAATTTCAGGCTACTTTAGATTTTAAATATAATCATCAGTTTATTGATCCAATTTATCTTGGGGGATTTTTTCAGACCACAGATATAGGAGCTTATTTGTTTGTCGATTATTACGAAAATGGGGAAAATAGTGGAGAAACTGCCGGGATAGGTTTAAACTCACAACTATATCTGCTGGGTTTAAGACCGATAGCTTTAGATTTATATTTTGCTTATGATTTTGAAAAAGAAGATGATCGAGTAGGTTTAGAACTAGGTTACGAGTTTTAATTATATTTCAGATTATATAATATTAGGAGAGATGAACCAATGAAAAACTTTTACAGATTTATTTCGCTAGTATTGGTGTTTGCAGTTCTAATTTTACCAGTTGTGTCGAATGTGACAAAGGCTGATTCTAATATATTGGGAACAATTTTAAAGACTGTTGGAATAGGTGTTGTGGTAGACCAGTTTGCAGAACCAATAAATAATTTTATTAATACTTTAACTTTAAATAAGGGAGTAGAAGTTAAAGAAGAAACAAAAGTAGTACCAATTGTAACGGTGGGTTCTAACTCCTATGCTGGTGCAGTACAGGTTTCTGGGCCAAAAGATAAAATTAAAATGGTAAAAGCGGTAGCACAATTAGAGGGAGATTTTAAGGATGGTGATTTTAGAATTAGAGCTCTAATCCCAATAAATACTACAAATCCTGTAGATATAAAAAATATTGATCGAATTGAAGGAATTGGTGTGACTGCTTTAGTTGATATAAATGTATAATATGATAAAATTAAATTAGAAAAGGTTAAAAAAATTTAAGTGGAGGTATTAATTATGAAAAGAAAAGGTTTAGTATTATTGTTAGCGGTATTTTTAGTTGTTGGGATTTCTTCTGTTTCTCTGGCTCAGGTTCCAGGTTACTGGGATATAAAAGGAGCAATTGACCTCGGTGGAGAAATAGATATTGACGGTATTGGAGATGATGATGTTGATAGTGGTTTCACCCTTGTTGGAGAATATAAGGTTCCACAAACAACAAAGTGGACTCTTGGGGCTGGAGTTCAGTATCAATTAGATAGAGAAATTGATAATAGTAGTAATAGGGATTTTAATTTTGTACCTATTTATGCCCTGGCTCATTATAATATGCAGAACAGTCCCTATTATTTTCTGGGTCATTTAGGATATAATAGCTTTGATATGGACAGCACTGGTGATACTTCTGGCGGCATGTATTATGCAGTAGGTGCCGGTATGGATTTAGCAAGTAATATGAGTGCGGAAGTTATGTACTCAGTCAATAATGGTGAAGCAGAAATTAATGGTTCAGATCGGGATGTAGACTATTCTAAACTTACGGTTTCTCTGGGTTATCAATTTTAGAGAATGATCTAATAAAAGATACAAGTTAAGATTTGCTTTTGAGTATTAAACTAGCTCAGCTTTTAAAGCTGGGCTTTTTATGTTTGCCTGGCATGGATATTTGCTAGTCAGTGAAAGTCTGATGTGGGGGTTAATAGTACCAACCACTAGCTGAAGACAAGGGTGTCCATCGTGAGGTGGAATCTGAAGGA
>NZ_QLME01000010.1 GCF_003259895.1 Halanaerobium saccharolyticum
AAGGATAGGGTAGTGACTGAATATTCTGTAGATAGTATACTTTACCAATAACTCAAATTTGACAATGCTTAAATATTTTTATGCAATGCTAGTGAGTTAATTTTAAAAAATAAGTAAAATCAAAAAAATCCTCTGATTAGTAAACAGAATTCAATTAATCTGTCTACCGCCAGAGGATAATCTCCGCTAAATTGGTCAAATATTTAAAAACTATGTGAAATTAATATCTAGTACCAGGTACAAACGTTTGTACCTGGTACTAACTAATTAATAATTATGCAGTTTTTATTTCAGCAAGTTCATCGCTGATTCGGGATAAATTATTACCATAACGCAAATCATCCCTTAAATCAGTCATTACCTTATCTAACACTTTTAATTCCTGCATTAATTCTTTTTCTTCAACAGTAGTCTCAATGATATCTTTAATTCCACCATTATTAATGATAATCCGCTTATCTCCCATTAGAGCCAGTATTGGATCATGGGTAGCCATTAGAACAATTTTCTCTTCTCCTACCAGCAGTTCAAGAGCTTTTTCGCGGTTAATACCTGCATTCTCAATCTCATCAATCAAAATAATAGGGGAAGAACTTAAAATTGCAGTATCTGCTATCATCAAGGCTCGAGACTGGCCACCACTTAAACTCGTAATTTGAGTCCCCCGGCCAAACTGTTCTCCGGCCAGCTGATTTGCTTCATTAAAAATTCTTTCCACAACCTCTTCCTGATTATCGATCAAACGGCTTTCTGCATGCAGATTTAAAAACTCCATCACAGAAAGATCCATCACAAAATTCATATTCTGTGATAACTGGGCCACCAGCTTTTTCCCACCGGTAAAACGCCATTTTTTATCAGGAACCTCATCGTTAATTAAAATCTGTCTTTCAGTCGGAGTATCTCCCTGAGCAGTCCACTCAATATCTGCCAGCAGACGACTTTTACCTGAACCAGTAGGACCAACTATAGAAATAATTTCTCCACTCTTAATATCTAATTTATCATAGCCTTCTTTGTTTCCATCTTTATCATTTCCAGCCAGAATGGAAAGTGTACCTACAATCGAATCATTTTCTCCCAGAAATTCCTGCATATTTCTAATATGAGAAGCAAGACTATCTGCAAACTGATCCAGATCAAAAACTACATCTTCCATCTCTTCCCTAGTTAATTCGGAAAAGATTTCTTTTAAACTTTTATCCTGATCATCAACAGCCAACTTTTGATCTTCAAAAAGGCCTTCTGTATAAGGATATTCCTCTATAATTTCATTAACACTTAAATTTTTTAATTTATCTTTACTGATCATTACTCATCACCCAGTTCTATTTTTCTAACATTTCCTAATTGGTGTTCTTTTCCGATTCTTGTTTCGCCAAGACAGTAAGAACACATCGCAGAAGGCATAGAAAATCTCAACTTTTTACCGGTTACAGTCTCTATATGATCTTCTTCATCATAGAGTAGAGTTGAAAACTCAAAAGCACCCTGACCGGTAAGTCCATTAACATTCATTACCATAGCATCAGGATTAACTGTACTGACCCGGGAGGAAAAAACTTCTCTTTCTGCCTGAGAAACAATATCTCCCTTGGTAATTACTACAATATCTGCTGTTTTTAACATCGGACCAATTTTTTTAGGAGTATTAATTCCACTTAAATTATCAATCACACAGATTGCCTTGATATCTTTGATATAAGGGGAACAGCGGTTACATAATCCCGCACTTTCTGTAATTAAAAGATCCAAATCTCTTTCTTTACCCCACTGTACAACTTCTTCTATATTGCTGACAAAATAGTGATCCGGACAGAGAGAACCTGATAAACCTTTTTTAACTGGAACCCCTGCTTTTGCATAAAGCTCATCATCATCTGTATATAAACAGTCAAATTTAACTACTCCCACTTTTAATCCACGCTGCTGAATAGCCTCTATTGTTTTTAAAATTACAGCAGTTTTACCGGAAGAAGGTGGTCCAGAAAAAGTCACTAAATTCATACTGCAGCCACCTCCACAGCCTTATTAAATTCTGCATCTAAGTCTCTTAAAAGTTCGCCTGGATTTTCCCCTCTCAGGAAATCCCAGCCAGGCCACATAAAATCTGCATTTTCGGGCAGTCCATTATCAACTTCAGGCAGTACGCTCGGGAATAATCCCTGTTCAGCCAGAATTTTACCCATTTTTTCGGAAGCCATTAAATCAATTAAAGGCTGCATCTGTTCTATCTTCTCTTTTTTAGTTAACATAAAGATTGGCGAAACAATTGCTCCATCTTCAGGCCAGACAAATTCCATATGCGGAAAACGCTTTGCCATTCTGGTAAAGAAATAGGGCATGATTGTAATTGCCGGTTGATCATCAGCTTTACGGCCGCCTTCTTTAACCATCTGTGAAGGATGCAGTGCTTTTTTCATTGAACGGCCCAGATTCTGCACTCCTTCTCTGCCATAAGCTTTATAAATGTTTAATAAAATTGCATTAAATAGATCAAAATCACTAACAGGCAAACTGACACTGTTGGCAAATTCTTCACTTAAAATTTCTTCCCAGCTTCTTGGAATTTCTCTTCCGTCTAATTCTTCTTTATTGACCAGAAATACTGCTGGTACTATACTTAAAACAGAATAGTCACCTTCAGGATCCAATAAATCAACACCTGCTTCAGTAAAATCTTGGTTGAGTTCTTTAATTCCAGTAGCATCTTTAAAAACATCCTGGCGGCGGAAGCGATCCATTAAGTCTTTATCAAAAAACAGATCAAAACCGGCGGAAATAAAAATATCAGATAACTCATCAGCTGACTTTATTTCTTCGAATCCATCCTGCAGCCACTCCAGACCCTGAGAAGCAGATTTAAGATCAAGCTCTACCTCATAATCAAGTTCTGCTGTTATTTTCTCCAATTCTTCAGTCATTGGAATTTTTACCGGACAGGGTAAAGAACCTGATACTTTAATTTTGTCTCCACTGACATTCTTGGTGGATTTCTTTGCAATCTCTGTTTCCATGAGATCTACAAGTTTTTCTAAATCCAGATTTTTAAGACCTGCCGCCTGCTTTAGTGTTATCTGTTTACCAAAACTTTTTCTTTTCGCTTCATCATCAAGTTGATTAAAACCTTTATTAACCAGTACCGAAATAACTTCCGGATATTCTTCAGTTATCTCAAATAAATTATTATTAATATCAATTTTTCTTTCCATTCTCCAACACTCCTTATTTGGTACCGGGTACTTGGAAATAATTTCCAAGTACCCGGTACCTGCTTTTTTGCTTTTTATTAACTATTTAAAGTTTAGCATTTTACTCAAGTTTATTCTGTGACATAACTCACTCAAACAAAACTTTTTTTAATTTTTTATTTTTGATAATATAAATTTGAATCAACAAAATAAGTATATCACCAATTTCCTTCTGACTCTGCGCGTTATATCACAAAAACACTATATTTTATCAATAAATCTTTAAGGTTGAGTATTTTACTTGCTTTTTTTATAATTATTACTTATTATAGAAATAGAAAATAAATTTGAGGTGGAAATAGATGAGTGTAGTTAAAGAAATACCTTTTTTTAGTTTGCTGACAGAAGAAGAATTAAATTTAATTGATGAGATTGCCGCTGAAAAAGAATTTAAAAAAGGAGAATATATCTTTTTTGAAGGTGAATCGGGTGATAAATTTTTCATTATCAAAGACGGTCAGGTAAAACTGACTAAAATGATAAAAAACGGAGATGAACAGATTTTAAACATTTTTAGTAACAATGATATTATTGCAGAAATCGTCGCTTTTGATAAGGGCAATTATCCGGCTTCGGCAGTTACTATGACTGATACTGAAGTAATTGTTTTTGATCAGTCAGAATTGGAAAATTTAATTTTAAAACATCCGACTATTGGAGTTAAATTACTTCGGGAAATGAGCGGCCGCTTACGTCGGGCCCAGCAAAATGTTCGAGATCTGGCTTTAAAAGATAGTTCTGCTCGAGTGGCTGGATTATTAATCTTTCTGGCTGAAAAATATGGGAAAAAGAAAAAGAATAAAGTAGTTTTAGATATTTCTTTAACTCAGCAGGAATTGGCCAGCATGATTGGCAGCAGTAGAGAAACTGTTTCCAGGATTTTAGGGAAATTTGAAAATGAAGGCTTAATTAAAACTTCCCGCAAAAAAATCAACATTTATCAACCTGATAAAATTAAATCATATACCTAGTTAAGCTGAATTATATGTTTCAAAAAATAACTAGAATATTAATTGTTTTAAGCACTTAAAAAGTCCCGGGACATAATTTCCCGGGACTTCTTTTTCTTCTAAATTCTTATATACAGAAAAGAAATGCTCGTATTCTTTAAGCAGATGTTCTTCCAAATATCCATAATCAGCAGGATAATAAACCGGTGAATACATAACTCTATCAAGTCGAAACTTGCCTTTTTCCTTATCATACTCATATTTGTTATTGCTTCCCTTTGGTATCTCACAAAAACATCAATTAGATTATCACTCATTTTCTTGCCTCCAATTTTATTAAATATATTTACATTAACATCAGACCTTGCTGCTTCTATTTCCGCATTCAAACCCAGTATTTTGGTTTTGACTACTTTACACTAATAATTATTTTTAGAACAACATCCTTACTCCTGCTTTTTTGAACCAGATTAGTCAAAAACAAAGATAAGCTTTAACTTTTTTTGTAAATCTGATCAAAAAAAGCATTTCGTATTTATAAAGGTTATATATTTTACTTTTAATAAAAAAAGTATGTGATACAATTAAGCCTAGATTTACTTTTTTCAACAATTTTCGCATTATTTTATTACACATTATTAATCAAAACAGGGAGGAAATTTAATGGGATTTAAAAATTTAAATATTGCCAAGAAAATATTTTTAGTAATTGGGCTGAGTTTTTTAGTTTTAGTATTGATTATGGGGTATTTTTTGAACTATCAATTTAATTCCTTAAGTAAAAACAATACCGAAACAGTTAGTAGATATCTGCTAGATGCAGAAAAAGAACGAATTAAAAATGCAACCGAAACAGCTTCTCAGTTTTTGGGAGAGCTGGTTGCTGAGAGATCTGATGAGCTCAACTCAGAAGAAATAACAGCTTTAATTAGAGATTACAATCAGGATCTGGAATTTGGAGAAGTAGGTTACTTTTTCATTTATGGTCTTGATGGTACTACAATCTCTTTACCACCAACTCCAGAAATCGAAGGGACAAATCGCTGGAATCTGCAGGATGAAAACGGAAAATATATTTTGCGCTCTCTGGCAGAAGGAGCTGAAGCTGGAGGTGCCTTTGTAGACTATATTTATGCAAATCCAGATACAGGGGTAGAGGAAAATAAAATTAGTTATGTAGCACCAATTTCTGGTACAGATTATTTTATCGGAGCAGGTACATATGATGGAATAATTAATGCTGAGGTGAACTCAGTTCGGGGAGAACTGGAATCTTTGATCAGCGAAATTTCTACTTCTTTACTTGTTTTCTTAATTATCACTGCTTTAATCTTTGCTGTAATCCTCTTCTTCATTTCTCGATATATTTCAAAAAATATCAATCAGGTTTTAGCCGGAATGAACAAAATGGCTAATGGAGATTTAACTTACAGAATGGATATAAATAGTAATGACGAAATAGGAAAACTGGCTCAGGCATATAATAAAACTGCTGAATCACAGAAAAATATGGTTGCTGAGATTCAGATGGAAGTTAGTGAATTAAGTGCTCAAAGTGAGGAACTCGCAGCCTCCGGTCAGGAAGTGGAAAGAGCTGCCGAACAGGTTGGAGGAGCAATTGAAAATGTTGCTTCCGGAGCCGAAGAACAGTCAGCCCAGATTTCTGAAACAAGTAAAAATGTCAGTCAGTTAATTAACCAGATTGAAACAACTCGTAAAAAATCTAAAGATATGGATCAATCTTCAACTCAGGTTATTGAAAATGTTAAAACAGGAACTGAATCAATAGAAAGCTCAATTAAGCAGGTTAACAAGGTAAAAGATAATTCTGCAGAAATTGGAATTACCATTAATAATCTGGGAGACTTATCAGAAGAAATTGGAGATATCGTTCAATTAATCAACAATATCTCACAACAGACAAACTTACTGGCTCTAAATGCTGCTATCGAAGCTGCAAGAGCAGGTGAAGCTGGACGAGGATTTTCAGTTGTTGCTGATGAGATCAGACAGCTGGCTGAAGAATCGGCGGCTGCTACTGATAATATTTCTAAACTAATTGATAAAATACAGGCTGGTGTTAATAATGCAGTTCAAAAGATGGATGGTACAGAATCTGCTGTAAACAGCAGTGTTGAAGTTATTGAAGACACCGGTGAAGTATTTAAAAACATTGAAGGTGCAGTTACTCAACTGAGCAGTTTAATCAAAGAAATAGATAACGAAACTATGCAGATGGCAGATATAAGTGAGAATGTTGATAATATGATCAATAATGTTGCCGCTGTTAGTGATGAAGCTGCCAGCAATGCTGAAGAAGTTGCAGCCTCCAGTGAAGAACAGATTGCTTCAACTGAAGAAATTGTATCTGCGGCTCACAGATTGTCAGAGATGTCAGATAATCTTAAAAACATGATTTCTAAATTCAAGGTCGAGTAAATTAATCATTGTATCTGATTTATTCAACCTGGTTAAAATATTACTTTAAAAATCTGAATAACCTAAAATCCCCCGAGCAAATTTACCGGGGGATTTTTAGATTATGCACTTTCTGAACAGGTAATTATATATTATTATTTTCCAGCCTGGCAAAAAGAATATTATTTTCTAAATGAATATGCTGGAATAAATCTGATTCTAAGTTCTGAAGTAATTGATAAGTTAACTTATAAGAATTACAGGCATCTTCAGGCAGGCGATAATCAGCAGTAATTTCTCTCAGCTCTTTGATTATATCCCCAGCTGTATCATGTTCAGCTTCCAGTTCCAAAATTCCATTTAGAGTTTCCTGCCGATCAGCATTTTCTTTTGCCTGAGAATATTCTTTAATTAAAGGAAATATTTCTTCTTCCTCTTTGATTAAGTGTTCTTCCAGTTCCATCTTTAAAATATTAAAGAGTCGATGCACCTTCTTTAAAACTTCTCCGTGTTTTTGGCGATGGGCCCGTAAAACCTTAGTTGTAAGTTCTGAAAGCTGGGGCAGTGTCTGCTGTAAAAAAGCATGGTGATTATCTACAATATATTCAATTAACTGCGACTGTGAAAGGTTTTTAGGATCCTCAATCTCTGCATAATAGTCCTTTTTCTCAGAATAATTTTCATTTATTTCTTTGAGTATTGATTCTGCTTTTACACTTTCCTCTAAATCTTCCTTTACTGCTTCTTCTAACTTTCTGTCCCCTCCACAGCAAAAATCAATTTTATTTTCCTTAAAAATCTCTGCCGCTCCAGGAAATTCTGTCACAATATTTCCAACTGTATCATTTAATTTAAACATTTTCTGCACCTCATTCTAATTTAATATTATGATTTGTTCACTGTTTTCTCAGATTTCATTCACCCTGAGCTAATTATTAATCTCTGCTTCGGGAGTAAAACCGCAGTAACCAATCTGATCACTTTGAGCCTTAATTTCTTCCCACTTGCTCTCTTCAATTACATCTTTAGCTGTCGGATATAAAATATTATTTTCCTTAAAGATATGGTCTCTTAAAGTCACAACTACATATTCTGTATGCTCTTTGAGCTCCTTTTTAAACTTATCAAAATCCATTGCTCCCGCTTTCTCAGCCAGTTCATTAATCTTTTCTTTATGAGGCCAGAGATCATCGTGCTCCATCCGCATAATTCTGGTTGGCCCGGTGACTCCACTTTTATCTACTTCCGGAAAAAGAGTCTCCTCTTCTCTGGTGTGGTGTTTTTCGGTATCTAATAATTTTGCGCCCAGCTCTTTTAATTCCTCAAAAACAGGGTTTTCAGCATCATAACTTTCTAAAGTCTGAATTTCTGAATTAACTTGATCTAATCGATCCAGTATTTTTAATATTTCTTCATGCTCAGCTATTAAAGTACTCAAAGGATGACCTACCGGTACATTAGTTTTCAGTTCTTTTAACTCCTCTGCCATTGCTTCAATATGTGCAGTACATAGATGTCTCAGTTCTGTCTCATCTAAACCTTCATTAATTAATTCCTGTTCAGCTTCCGAAAGTTCTTTGGCACTAATACTTTCAATTAATTCCTGAGCTTCTTTTTTGACTTCCTCTGCTGCCTGACCACTATTCAATCTTTCTAAAAGATCTTTTAATTCTTCTTTTCTTGCTGCTGCAGTCATTTTACTGCCTCCTTATATAAATTATATTTAAACTTGAGTAATTTACTATGTTTTAATTATGACATTTATTTTTAGGCAGCTCTATGACATATATCACATAAGTTAGACTTTTAAATAAAAAAAGACCTGCCCGCATAATGAAGGCAGATCTTTTTCAATATATTATCAACAGCATTACAGCTGTTATTTTACATTTTAATCCAGGTACCGGGTACCTGGAAATTTTTACTCACCAGCCATGATAGCTGTAACGTCTTCTTTAACCTCACCCGTTGGCTTGATATCAAACTTATCTACTAATACATTAAGCACATTTTCGGAAACAAATGCTGGCAGTGTGGGTCCAAGACGAATTCCTTTTACTCCTAAAGCTAGAAGTGCAAGTAATACACAGACAGCTTTCTGCTCATACCAGGCAATATCGTAAGAAATTGGTAGATCATTAATATCATCTACACCCATAGCCTCTTTTAACTGTAGAGCAATATAAGCTAAGGAGTAAGAGTCATTGCACTGACCCGCATCTAAGACTCTTGGAATTCCACCAATATCTCCCAGATCAAGCTTGTTGTAGCGGTACTTAGCACAACCAGCTGTTAGAATTACTGCGTCTTCTGGTAATTCTTTAGCTACATCTGTAAAGTAATCTCTGGACTTAAAGCGGCCGTCACAACCACCCATTACTACAAAGCGTCCGATATCTCCATTTTCTACAGCTTCGATTACCTTGTCAGCAACACTCATCACAGTATTACGAGCATAACCACCAGGGATTGTTCCTTCTTCTATCTGAACTGGAGAATCACAGGTTTTAGCTAATTCAATAATTTCGGAGAAGTCTTTGCTTTCTCCTTCTTTACGATCAGGAATATGAGTAACTTCTGGATATCCTGCCATACCAGTTGTAAAGATACGATCTTTATAAGAATCTTTAACCGGAGTAATACAGTTAGTTGTCATCAGGATAGGACCATTAAATGTTTCAAATTCCTTGTCCTGCTTCCACCATGAGTTACCATAGTTACCAACAAAATGATCATACTTTTTAAAAGCTGGATAAGAGTTAGCAGGTAACATTTCACTGTGAGTATAAACATCTACTCCAGTACCTTCTGTCTGCTCAAGTAACTCTTCCATATCTTTTAGATCATGTCCACTGATTAAAATACCAGGATTATCATTTACACCAATATTTACATTAGTTGGCTCCGGATGTCCATATGCAGAAGTATTAGCCTCATCTAGAAGAGCCATTGTTTCTACAGCCATCTCACCAGTTTCCATAACTAATCCTACTAAATCATCAACACTCAGGCTGTCATCTGTAGTTGCAGCCAGACATTTTTGAGCAAATCTATCAATTTCATCTTTCTGCTTTCCTAATACTCTTGCATGATCACCGTAAGCTGCAATACCTTTAAGTCCGTATGTAGCAAGCTCACGTAAAGATCTTACATCAACATTTTCAGTTTCGAGAACTCCAACATCTGTACCTTTATCATAATAATCGCTTACATCATCACTATACCAGGTTGCATGTTCAGGTAAATCTCCACTGAATTCTTCACCGTGATTTTCTTTATAAACTTTTTCAAATTTAGCCTGAACTTCATCTCTAAGTTCAAAAGCTTCTTCAATTAAATCTTCAAATCTCTCAGAATCAAAATTAGCATTAGTAATTGTAGCAAATAAACCTTCCATAATAAATGGAGCTGTTTTATCAGAAAGATTAAGTCCTTCTTCTTCAGCTTTTTCTGCATAAACAGAAATTCCTTTAAGTACAAATACTAATAAATCCTGTAAGTTGGCAACATCTTCATCTTTTCCACAGACACCTCTAACTGTACAGCCTTCATTTTTTGCTGTTTCCTGACACTGATAACAAAACATGGACATAATTATTCCTCCTTTTGAAATAAGTTGCTACTGCAGATTTATCTGATTTTTGCTGCAGTTTAAATTAAATTTAAAGTATAAGTTCTTCACTCAAGTATTATTATATAACAATCTAACTTTTCTTCTATGATTTATATCACATAAGAAATCAAAAAACACCTGCAGTCAGAATTGCTTTAGCTTACACTTACAAATATATATCTAACTGAAATTAAAAACCTAACCGTCTCCATTGAAAGAAACAAGTAATTCAGCAAAACATAACTTTATCATGCAAAATCTATTATAAACCCCGACTACAGGTGTTGTTGGAATATATTAAATTAATTTAAGTTTACAGTTTTTAGTAATCCTCCAGGTGATACCACTCGGCGTCTTCAAGCCAGGTGTTAGGACGATTAACCATTTCGATAATATTATCTATGATTCGCTCATGCTTTTTTTCTTCTTCTGCCAGACGTTTAAATGTCTTTTCTACTGCAGGCAGATCTGTTTCTGCTGCCTTTTCTGTATAAAATTTAAAGCTGTCAACTTCCATCTGCTTTGCCTTTGTATAAACATCAACCTGCTGCTGGGTAAAAATACTATCTTCTGCACCAGTCACATCTTTAGAGATTGACTCAAAAGCATCTTTAGCTTTGGGAAGAATACCGGACTCAACTTCGTCAACCTTCTTTTCTTCCATCAGCTGTCTTACTATATTTTCATGCTTTTTTTCTTCTTCTGCCAGCTCCAGAAATACACCTCTAAGATTTTCATTATCCGATTCTTCCGCACATTCTTCATAAAACTTGCGATTTTCCACCTCAAAATTGATGGCAAATTCATAAATATTCATTATAACAGCCTCCTTAAAATTATACTTCACTTTATTTTTTTAGTTCTAACAATTTGCTATTTTCTAATTTAATAGTCAATTTTACTTAAACTCATCTATTAAATGTTTTAAGTCATCAACCTGTACATCACGATCAACTAAAGCCTTATCTTTTAAATAGGGGATTCTATCTCTAAAGGTAGGTTTTTCTTCCCGATAAATGATTCCAATTGGAATTTCATCTCCAAATTCCTGGGCCACCTTCATTGCTGCTGCATGGTCAGTTGGATCATGGTCTTCTAATTTATAGACCCGCTTACTGTACCACTGATAGGTGTTAATTTTATTAAAAGACACACAGGGCTGAAAGATATCAATTAAAGCATAACCCTTATGTTTTTTAGCTTCTCTAATCATTTCTTTAAGGTGATCCCGATCTCCAACAGTACTCCGGGCCACAAAACTGGCCTTCATCCCAACTGCAAAGCGCACAGGATTAAGTGGTTCAGCATTTACTCCATGAGTCTGAACCGGAGTTCTGAGCTCTTCCACACTGGTCGGGGAAGCCTGTCCTTTGGTCAAACCATAAATCTGATTATCGTGAACCAGATGAATAATATCCGGATTACGTCTCATATTATGCAGAATATGGTTTCCACCTTCACCATAACTACAGCCATCTCCAGATTCAACAATTACTGTCATTTCAGGATTGGCAACCCGCATTCCAATTGCAGGTGGAAATGAACGTCCATGCAGTCCATTAAAAGCATTAACCTTAATATAATGAGGCATCTTTGCTGCCTGTCCAATTCCGGTGTACATTGTAACTTCCTCAGGCTTTAAATCCATCTCAGCTAAAGCATCTGCTAAAGCTGTTCTTAAAGGAAAGTTACCACAGCCTGGACACCAGGCAGTTTCTCGATCAGCTTGATAAAGATTTTTATCTACCATTATTCACTCACCTCTTCTTTAAATCTTCTATAAATTTCTCGGCCAGAAAATGGTCGGCCATCATCTTTTAAAATATTATAGTCAGCTTTAATTCCTGTTTCACTTCTGACAAGTCTGTCAAATTGAGCTCCTGCATTATTTTCTACAAAGACCAGTTTAGCATCTTTTTCTGCTATTTCCTCTAAAGTTTTAGTCGGCAGCGGCCAGACATCATTAAACGCCAGCTGTCCAACTTCATATTCATCAGATAGAATCTCTTTAGCTTCTCTAAGCGGGCCAGCAGTTGAACCCCAGCCTACTAAAATATAATCAGGTGCTTCTGGACCTGTGTATTCTGGTTCCAGCAGATCTTCTGACTTTAATTTTTCCATTTTTTTATTTCTTTTAGCAACCATCTTATTTCTGGTTTCTGCATCTTCAACAATATGAGCATATTCGTCATGTTCATCACTATCTATAAGTACAATATTATCTTTCAGCTGTCCTGGATAGGCTCGGGGAGAAATTCCATCTTCAGTATATTTGTAGCGTTTATACTCTCCTTCTACCTCTGCTGGATCAACTAAATGTCTTTCAATTTTCATTTCGGATGTATCTATTTCTTTGATAGTCTTTGAGCCATCACCCAAAAACTGATCTGAAAGAATAATAACCGGAATCTGATATTTATCGGCAAGATTAAAAGCTCTAAATGTCTGATAAACAGCATCTTCCTGGTCTTTAGGAGCTAAAACCATCAGTGGAAACTCATCCTGAGCAATATTAATTGCAAATAATAAATCTCCCTGTCCAGTTCTGGTAGGTAAACCTGTTGCAGGTCCTGGACGCTGTACATCGGCGATTACAATTGGTATTTCTGTAATTCCAGCCAGACCAATTCCTTCAGCCATTAGAGCGAGTCCACCACCTGAAGTACCAGTCATCGATCTCATGCCGGCATAAGAACCACCAAGTGCCATATTAATTGAAGCAATCTCATCTTCAGACTGTTCGACAACTATTCCCAGTTCTTCCTGTTTACCAGCAACATAATGTAAAATCCCGGTAGAAGGTGACATTGGATAGGCAGTATAATAACTTAAACCTGCCAGCAAAGCACCCAAGCCAACGGCACTATTACCGTCAATCACCATATTTTCTTCTTTTTTACCGAGGTCCTTAAGATTATATGATTGTTCTACTGCTTCATAACCCTTTTTTAATAAATCTAAGTTATCATCAACTACTGCTTCTTTTTTAGCAAAATGTTCTTTAACAGCTTCTTCAGCCTGATCTGTTGGTAAGCCCATAATCTTGAAAGCAGCACCAACAAAGACTGTATTAACTGCACGGGGGTTAACCTCTTTAGCTATTCCGCTTGCATCAAGGTATACCATCTCATCTTTATCAGATTCAACTTCAGATAAGATTGTTCCATCCTCACTCATTTCAGGACGATGAATTTCCACACTTTCTTCATTTAAAGCCAATAATAAATCTATGCCTTCATCAGGACCTTCAAGCTTCTGGTCACTTATTCTAATCTGCATAAAGTTATGTCCACCTCTAACCCGGGACATATAATCTTTAGTGCTGAATAAGTAATAACCATGACGGGAAAATGTTTTAGTCAGCATTGCTTCGACTGTCTTTAAACCCTGTCCTGCCTCTCCAGCAATCACAATATTAAAATCCAATCTTATTACCTCCTTTTCCAGTTTTGAAAATTTCCTTTAATTTTCGCATAAACATAGTATTTCTCTTTCTAATATATATTATTCAAGAGACAGCTGGTAAATCCTGCTTCAAAATGGGAAATTTTTGGACTAATCCGTCAAATATTTAAATTAATTTAATAGCAATAATGATTATCACTGTTGCAATAAAAAGGCTCCCAGCTAAATATATTTTAACTGAGAGGCCTCTAAAATTTCTCATATTATTTTTTATCCCAATAAACATTTATTTATTCATTTTATTTGCTTTATTGAAGACTAAAGCTCAAAGTCATGTGGACGTTTTTTACTGATTCCAAAGTAATAATTCATCGCTTTAATTATTCTCTCCACAGCTTTCCCATCACCATAGGGATTAACTGCTGCAGCCCGCCTTTGATATTCTTCAACATCTGTTAATAATTTTAAACTTTCACTATAAATTGCTTCTGCACTTGTTCCAACTTTGAGTACAGTACCTGCTTCCACAGCTTCCGGTCTTTCAGTTGTATCTCTTAAAACCAGCACAGGTTTTCCCAGAGATGGAGCCTCTTCCTGAATTCCGCCCGAATCAGTTAAAACCAGATCAGATCTGGCCATCAAATTTGCAAAGGGCAGATAATCAAGAGGCTCAATCAAATGTATTTGTTGATTTTTGGCCAACATTTTTTTGCTCAATTCCCGGATCACAGGATTTAAATGGACAGGAAAAATAACTTCTAAATCCTTCATCTTCTCTGTCAGCTGCTGCACTGCCCTGAAGATATTTTCCATCGGCTCACCCAGATTTTCCCGGCGGTGAGCGGTCAGTAAAATAACTTTTTTATTCTCAAAATCTAAATTTTTGAGCAGTTCATTTTCAAATTTATAATTCTGATCTACTACAGAAAGCAGGGCATCAATAACTGTATTACCAGTCACAAATATTTTTTCAGCTGCTTTATTTTCCAGCAGGAGGTTTTCTTTAGCTCTTTTTGTGGGGGCAAAATTTAAATCAGCCAGCACCCCTGTCAGCTGTCTATTCATCTCTTCGGGAAAAGGTGAATATTTATTGTGAGTTCTCAATCCAGCCTCCACATGAGCTATCTCTATCTGGTGATAAAAAGAAGTTAAAGCTCCAATGAAAGTGGAAGAAGTATCACCATGGACCAGTAAAAGATCCGGCTTTTCTTCTGCCAGAATTCCATCCAGTTTAGTAATTATTCTGGCTGAAAGCCCACTTAAAGTCTGCCTGTCTTTCATTATATCAAGGTCATAATCAGCCTTCAGCTGAAAAAGATCCATAACCTGATCCAGCATTTCTCTGTGCTGAGCAGTAACTGTAATAAGCAGCTGATAATTTTCATTTTTCTGCAGAGCTTTTAATAAAGGAGCCATTTTAATAGCTTCCGGTCTAGTACCAAAAACAGCCATAATTTTTTTCTGCATCTTGCCCCTCCTTAATAGCCCATATCTTTTAAAAGTCGGGCCAGTACTGCCAGTCTTTCTCCAATTAACTCATCATCACTGTGTAAAGCCTGATCAAATAATTTTATATCTTCTTTTAAATTCTCATTATCTTCTGCAACTGCTACAGTCATTGCATCTCCCTGCAGTCCAATGCGATCCAATTGAGGATTTTCTGGATCATATAAATTGTCGAAACGATAAGCTTCTTTAAAGTGTTTAGAGGTTCTGGCCACCAAAATTGCCAGGTCCAGCACCCGATGCAGCGGTAATTCTTCCGATTGCCGGGACCATTTATTGCCTGTATGGCGCCAGACCTTAGCTGAAATATCTACTTTACCGCGGTCATTCCACTGAGCTAAACCTAAAGAAATCCCCTTTGCATCAGAGTCATAAGCTTTCCTGCCATCAATATTTTCATAATTCTCACAGACGATTACCGGTTTGTGTTTTAATTTTGTTGGTATTTCCATATTAAATTCTCCTTTTTGATTTACTAGTTTAGTAAATTACTAAATTACTAATTAATTATAATCCTATTTTTTTCTGTTGTCAATATTTTTTTAAGAACAAAATTTCATTCATAACAAACCATTAATTATAATTTCCTGGCTGCTAAAAAAACTGCAATCATTAGACTGCAGTTAATAAATCTTATTTGATTTTAAATTTTCGACTGCTGCCAGGACTCTCTATTAAATGTTTCCAGTATTTTTTAGGCATAAACTGGCGCTGAGTTCTGGGATTGCTGCGATTTTTGATGCTGACTGCCGAAAAGAAAGCCTGCCAGAGCTGCTGTACATCCTTTTCTTTATTAGACAGTTCTGGCTCAAATTCTTTTTCTAAATCAATTACAAGCCATTCTTTTTCTGCTGCTGAATAAATAACGGCTTCTTCTCTTTTTTTATCATGGATTATCCAGTCCATTGTCGAAAATCTATTTTTAAAATGAGGTGCCATTAAGACTAAAGTCTTATAATCTGGTTCAACTGCTGCATAATACTTTCCTCCTGCTGCTTCCTGCAGCCGGATTAGGCCCTTAAGCCGGTGGCTTTCGTGTCTCACCTTATGAGCCAGATCCTGAACCTGGCGCACATAATCCTTTGTTAAAAACTCATCAACTTTTTTTCCCACCTTAAAACCGGTAAATAAATAGCGGAAAATATAGAGTTCCATTTTTTCTGCTTCAGATAAATAGGCATGAAAAATATTATTTAAGGTCTGAGCTGAAATATGTTCTTTAATCTGATCGCTGAAAAATTGGGCTTTTTCGTTCTCAGTTTTCACTTCTACCTGCTGATAAAAAAGATCATCTTTAAATTCAGCCTGAGCCACAATTTTAATTGGAACTTCCCGCAGCTTAAACGCTTGATATAAAGCAGTCAATAATCCCTGATAACTTCCATCATAAATATATACTTTTTTATTCTCTGTATTCTTCATAATTACCGTACCTCTTTAAATTAAGATAGCTTATTCTGCCTTTTCTAAATCCCAGCTTTTACTGCTCTCATCACTGCCAGAACTGGATCCAAATAAAGAAAGCTGCTGGCATTCGTTCTCTGCCAGTCGGTCATAAATCACACTGCTTTCAAAAGGAACTGCCGCTGCATATTTCCCATCACAGGTGATAAAAAAATTGGCTCTTTTTAAAACAATCCGCATCTTTTTTAGGTTATAGTGAGTCAAAGTTTTTTCTTTTCTGGCCTTAACTATTTTTGCTGCCGAGCGTGGTCCAATCCCGGGCACCCTGAGCAGCATCTCATAATCTGCAGTGTTAACCTCTAGCGGAAATTTATCTAAATTATTGAGAGCCCAATCGGCTTTGGGATCAATCTTTAAATCAAAATTTTCTCTGCCTGGAGTTAATAACTCATCTGCTTTAAAACCATAAAACCGCAAAAGCCAGTCTGCCTGATATAAGCGGTGCTCTCTTTTTAATGGTGGCCCGGGGAGAGTAGGTAAAAGCGAAGAATTATTAACCGGTAAATAAGCAGAATAATAAACTCTTTTTAAATTGAAATGATCATATAATCCTTCTGAAAGAGAAATAATCTGTCTATCTGATTCGGGGCTGGCTCCCACAATTAGCTGAGTTGACTGACCAGCTGGCACAAATTTATCCTTAACCTTATATTTTTTCCGCTCAATAATATTGTTTTCTATTCCAGCTCCAATTCCCTTCATCGGAGCTAAAATACCTGCCTTTTTCTTCTGGGGAGCAAGTTTTTCCAGGCTGCTCTCACTGGGAAGCTCTATATTGACACTCATCCGATCTGCCAGCAGACCTGCCTGGTAAATCAATTTGAAGTCAGCACCAGGAATTGCTTTTAAATGAATATATCCCTGATAATTATATTTATTCCGGAGCAGCTGTACCGTTTTTAAAAGCCGTTCCATAGTCCAGTCCGGATCTCTGCTGACTGCAGAGCTTAAAAATAAGCCTTCAATATAATTGCGTTTATAAAAATCAACAGTCAGCTTTGCCACCTCTTCTGGAGTAAATGAAGCTCGAGCCCGATCATTGCTGGCCCGATTAACACAGTAGTGACAGTCATAAATACAGTAATTTGTAAAAAGAATTTTAAGCAGCGAAACACAGCGTCCATCATCAGTCCAGCTGTGACAGATACCAGCCGCTTTGGTATTACCCAGACTGGAACCGTCACCACGTCCACTGCTGCCGCTTGAAGAACAGGAAACATCATATTTAGCTGCATCACTTAAAATTTCAAGCTTTTTCTGAAGTTCCATTTTTCTCACTTTCCTTAATTTTGTTTCATTTCTCGATTTAACTTCTTATCAAAAGAAAATATAGCAATTTTATCAATGTTATTATATGAATATAAAATACAGTCTACAAAATCTAAATTTACTTTGCTATATTTTTGTAAGGCATTAATTAAAACTTCTTCTTCTTTTAAGTTTATATTTTCAAAATCAATTAGTTCCAATATAGTTTTTGATATTTTATTTTTTTCAAGATTATACACTCCCTCTAAAACATAAACAACTTCTGCAATTACTTCAGGTAAAAGCAAAATATTCTCTGATTCAATAATTTGAGCAGCTTTTTTTGACATTTTTTTTGAATCATTCATAAAATATCTTAAAATAACATTTGCATCAATTATCTTCATATTTTTCACTCACCGCGTTTCTCCATGCTTTATTTTCTTTTTCAATTAAATAGGGATTAGCATCTTCTTCAAAAACACCAAGCAAACTTTTTTTCTTTTTTATGCCATCCTCATCATTAGCATTACTGGCCGGAAGAATAATAATCTCAACTTTTTTATGTTTTAATTCCTCCGGGATATTAATTATCTTTTCCAAAATATCACTATCAATTATTTTTCTAATATACTCCATTATTTTCTCCCTCCTTTATTAAATTCTTCTACTATTATTATACTACATTTAAGTTATTAAATCATAATTAGTGTTAAACTAAGAAGATTTAGAACTTTTCCCTGTCTGACTGAAAGGAGTTAGGAAAGCTCATCACTCTGATAATTAGATAGTTTCAAATAAATAATTACATCGGAATAGTTCTAAATAATCCATAGCAGGGAATTAGTTTTTTATGTTTTAAATCTCTATAACCTGATAATTAAAGATATCAATAGTAATGATTCAATCGAAATAGTATAGTTTTGTTATTTTAAGGTATTAAGCTTCTCACTGTCTGACTGAAAGGAGTTAGAGAAGCTCCTTAAAATAACAAAACTATACGTTAAATGAAGATTGTATTACTATTGATATCTTTAATTATATTATACAACATCAAAACAAATATTTCAAACAAATGTTTGCAAAACAGCTAAAAAAAATACCGCCCACTAAAATCATTTAGCAGACGGTGATTTATAATTTAACTTATCCAAGTTTTACTTCAATACTACAGCGGCTTCCGGTCCATTTACTCTAAAGGTAAATGTTTCAAGGAAGAATAATTCTACCTCATCACCTTTTCTCTCTTCAAAACCAAGAGAAATATCCTGACCAACTGTTAATTCAAAGTCTCCACCGCGTTCGGAAATTAAAAGACCTCTATTGCCGAGATCAGGTACTAAAACAGCACCACTCTCAACCATTTCTTCAACCTTACGCTTGAGTGGATAACCTTTATCATCTAATTCATAGAGTAGAGAATAAAGCTCTGATCCTAATAGTAAACGCTTGGGTCCACCAACACTATTTTCTTCAAATAGAGTAATTGCCTTCAGGAGACCAGAAATCAATTCTTTTTCTCCGGCTGAAACACTTACTTCTTCGTATTCAGAAGCTTCTACAATACCTTCAATGTTAACTTTATCAAGGCCGTAAAATACAGCTTTATTTTCCGCTTTTGCAAGCTTAGAAGCAGCCTCAATTAAGTTATCTGTATCAACATCTTCTGCACCTCGAGCCAGAGCATCGATTTCGCTGAGCTTCATTGTAAATGGAACCTTTAATTCTACTAAAGGAAGAACCTCTCTGGTAGAATAACTTACTCCTTCAACATCTTCAATGCCTACAGGACTAAAGCGACCTGTATTTACTGAAGATAATTCTAAACCTTTAGGGCCCAGAAAATCCACCTCTTTACGAGCTTTTAACTTCTGACCCAGTACATCAGTTGCCTCTTCATCTAAAAAATCCCAGGCTTCTGCTGCAAATGGTGCTAATGAGCGTTTTAAAATATCCATTTATTCTCCTCCTCTCATATTACCTAAACCAAGTGTTTTACTGGAAGCAGGAGCTTCTTTCACTTCTCCTTCTTCACCTTCACCCTCTTCTTCTATTTCAGTTATTTTTGCAGTTTGAAAAAGGAAAGTTCTTAACATTTCATCCCAGACAGGATTATTACGGCGCAGCCATTCTAATCCCATACAGGCATGTTCAATCTCCTCATCACGATTATGTTCCACAATTGCCTGTACATCCGGATCATTAGTAGCTACAGCACGCTGATTGTACCAATCTACCGCCTCTAACTCCTCAATTACACTCTTGATAATACGATGATAATCAATTGCTTCTTCCGTTAATTTTTCTTCTGGTTCATGATATTCGCCCATAAATCTGACCTCCCTTTAATTTTAAATTCCTAAATCAAAAATTAAAAAAATGATAGTCATTCTCAAAGATCATTATACAATTTCACCCTGCAAAAGTCAAATTTTAACTTTGTCGAAAAATGTTAATAAAGACTGTCAAAACAGCGATTAATATTTTGAATTGAACTTTTAATCCAATTCTAATCAAGCATGAATCGCACCATCTTTAAGGTCTAGAGCCGCTTCGTGAATCACTTCCGCCGTTGTTGGATGAGCATAAATTGTTTCTCTTAAATTTTCTGCAGTCAAACCAAGATTTACTGCCAGAGTAAGTTCAGCAATTAAATCACTGGCCTCAATTCCAATCAGAGCAGCTCCAATAATTCTGTCGCTCTTCTTCTCAGAAATTATTTTAACCAGACCTTCTCTTTCTCCCATGGCCATTACTTTACCGCTGGCTGCAAAAGGAAAAGTCCCAATCTTATAATCGATCCCCTCCGCTTTTGCTTCAGACTCGGTTAAACCCACTGCTCCAATTTCTGGAGAAGTGAAAATAGCAGCCGGGACAGCCTGATAACTCATTTCCTTATCCCTTCCCATAATATTTTCTACTGCAGTAATACCCTGGTGAGAAGCTACATGTGCCAGAAGAATTTTATCTGTCACATCACCTACAGCATAAATCCCTTCTGTACTGGTCTGCATTTTTTTGTTAACCTGAACTGCCTTTCTACTTGCAGAAACTTCTACTCCTACATTTTCCAGCTTTAGCCCCTCGACATAGGGTTTGCGACCAACTGCCATCAGCACTTTCTCAGCCCGGGCAGACTTTTCTTTTTCCTGCTGCTGATAAACAACCTCAAAACCAGCCTCGGTTTTTTTGATTTCCTTTACTTCTGAAGAAGTTTTAACACTAATCCGACGGCGTCTGGCAGAGCGATTAAGTTCGGAAGCTATATCGGCATCAACCCCAGTCACCAGCTGATCTAAATATTCAATGACAGTTACCTCAACTCCAAAGTTGCGGAAGATAAAGGCAAACTCCATGCCAATAATTCCTCCACCCACAATCACCAGTGATTCCGGTAATTGCTCTAAATCAAGAGCCGATTTGCTGTCCAAAATGCCGTCAAGATCCGCTCCAGGAATGGGCAGGGAAGCCGTCTGAGAGCCGGAAGCAATTATAATATTTTCCGCCTCAATTTCTACTGTCTCAGCTTCTTTTTCTATTTTCAACCGATTCTGATCAATAAATGAAGCTTTACCATCTAACCGCTCAACATTACTTTTTGTCAGCAGATGCTCAATTCCGCGCACCAGCCGGTTTACTATTTTATCTTTTCTTTTTACTACTGCCGGAAAATCTACCTCAGCCTTCTCTACTTTTATTCCAAAATCTTTTGCATTCTGAATATCAGCAAAAACTTCGGCTGAACGAACAAAAGCCTTTGTGGGAATACAACCCCAATTTAAACAGGTCCCTCCCAGTGCTTCTTTTTCAATTAAAACAGTGTCTGCTCCCAGCTGGCCAGCTCTTAAAGCTGCAACATAACCTCCTGGACCACTGCCAATGATTGCAATTTTATATTTTTTATCTGCCATTTTTTCAACTCCTAAAGTAAATAATTTATTGGCTTCAGCAATTTATTTTAATAATTCAGAAAAACAAGTGTAATAATTACTGATCCTGATAAATGTAATTTCTGGTCAAGGGCAGCTCAGTGTTTTTCCCTTTTGAGAAAAGAATTTGATGAACTGAGGTTGAAGCATAACGAAATGTAAAAACAACACCCATTAAAAAGGTTCTCCACATTCTATAAAAATGCTCATCAAATTTTTCTTTAACCTGCTCACTAACTTTTTCATAATTATCCAGCCATCTTTCGGCAGTTAGAGAATAATGATAACCAATATCTTCAGCATCTAAAAGATGAAAATTATTTTCCGGTAATTCCCAGATTATTTCTCGAGCTGAGGGTATATAACCCCAGGGAAAAATGTATTTTTGAAGCCAGGGATGAGCAGGCTGTTCTTTTAAATGAGTTATTGAATGAACCAGAGATAATCCTTCATTTTTTAAAAGTTTATCAATTGCTCCAAAATAAATTGGAATGTTATCCTTGCCCACATGTTCAAACATACCCACACTTACTATTTTATCAAACTGTAAATTTTCCTCAGCTAAATCCCTGTAATCCTGTCTTCTAATTTCTATTTTATCTGCCAGACCTGCCTCAGCCGCTCGTCTTTTGGCTTCAATCTCCTGTTCCTTACTTAGAGTTATTCCCATGACGTCTACTCCATATTTTTCTGCAGCTCTCAGTGCCAGTGAACCCCAGCCACAGCCAATATCAAGCAGTCTTTCTCCTTCTTTTAAGTTCACTTTTTTCAAGACATGATCAATTTTCTGCAGCTGGGCATCCTTTAAATCATCATCTTCATTCCTAAAATAGGCACAGGAGTAAGTCATTGTATCATCCTGCCAGAGTTTAAAGAAATCATTCCCAATATCATAATGTTTTCTGACCCCTGCTTCCTCTTCTGCCGGGGAATCAGAAGTCTGAAAGTCTAGAACCTGATCAATTTTATACTGTTCAACTTCCTCTTTAAGTTCAAAAACATTGTCTCCAGCTGTCTCAATCAGCTTTTTAATACTTCCCTCAAAGTTAATTTTGCCATCCATATATGCTTCAGCCATTTTGAGTTGAGGACTTTTTCGGATTTCGTTAAGACTTAACTTCTCCGAAAAAATAATCTTAAAAGCAGGCTCCGACTGCAGCTGCTGATTAAAAACCTTAGTTTCTCCATCCCAGTATTCAATCTCAAATTTTTGACCGTCAACTCTTTTAAAAACAGCATCCAAAATTTTCTTTGTGAGCATTATTAAAACCTCCTGATTTTTTTGTTTTTAGACTTATTACTAACTGGAATAAATATTTTATTACCAGCTTAAAAATATTATAATCTTTGCTAACTCTAGTTTATAATTTTTTGGCTGCGAACTCAAATTTTTGTTCTAAAACTTTATATTTCAATCTCTAAATTTTTACTATAATTATAGCCCAGATCAAAAAGTTCCTGGCTGTATTTAGTATTTAAAATGTTATATTTTGCAATCCCGGTTGGCTCAATATAAATATCAGCTTTTTTTCTTAACTCCATTGCCTTAACAAGTGTTTTTAATTGGAAAGTTCTAACAGCAATATCAGTAATACTCTCGATTTTTTCTTCGAGGTTTACCGGCATTACATTAACCGCAATTATTTTATCACATCTATTGAGCAGGGGATTGACCGGCAGATTTTCAAATAAGCCACCATCAACATAAAGATCTCCATTAATCTCAACCGGAGAAAAAAGCACCGGAATTGAAGAGGACGCCTGAATAATTTTTATCAAATCTCCCTTGCTGAAATATTCCATTCTTGCTTTTTCTATATTTGCTGCTCCCACATAAAATGGTATTTTTAAGTCTGCAAAATTTTTAACGCCCAGTGATTTTTCTAAGTTTTTTGTCATATTGTCCAGAGTAAAAATTCCTCGATCTGGAATGCTCAGTTTAGCAAAATCAAAAAAGTCACTTTCATTAATTAATTCCATAACCTCTGCCGGCTGTTTACCAGCAGCAATAAAGGAACCCACAATTGCACCGGCACTTACACCTGCCAGAACATCTGCTTCAATTCCTTTTTCTGCCAGAGCTTTTAAAACTCCCAGATGAGCAAAACCTTTAACTCCTCCCCCGGATAAAGCAATTCCTATTTTTGCTGCCATAAAACCATCCTTCCTATTTATATCTCAAAAATTAATATTTAAAAAACTGTCAAAGTTAAAATAACTTTTTAATATCTTCTCTCACATATTCTATATCCGAAACTAAGTCGGTGAAGATCTCCATAATGTTTTCCAGCTGCTGATAAAGTTCTGGATCAGCAATTTTGCGGCTATCTCTTGGCTGTTTAATCTTTATTTCCCTTTTTATCCCCTCAGCTTCAGCTGCCAGAATATAAATTCTATCAGCCAGCAGCAGTGCTTCTTCGGGATCATGAGTAATCAAAAAAATCGTAATCCCGGTTTCTGCCTGAATGACACTGATTAATTTTCTCAAATTAACTCTTGTTTTCATATCCAGTGATTTAAATGGTTCATCTAAAAATAAAAGATCAGGTTTTACAGCAAAAGCCCTGATTAATTCTAAACGCTGCTGCATCCCACCGGAGAGCTCATGGGGATAGGCATCTTTAAATTGTGCCAGTCCGGATAGTTCAAAAAGTAAATTTCTCAGCTCAGCATTCTTTTCCAGACCATAATTTTTTTGGACAAAAACAAGATTTTCAGCAGCTGTTTTCCACGGTAAAAGTCTGGGAGATTGAAAAACATAAGCAAAGCGGGGATTGTTATTTTTTATTATCTGCCCTGAATCTGCTTTTTCCAGACCGGAAGCTACCCGAAAAAGTGTTGTTTTCCCACTTCCTGATGGCCCCAGCAGACAGCAGATTTCTCCCTCATTGATCTCAAGATTCAAATCCTGGAGTACTTTTAAGCTTTGAAATGATTTACTAATATTTTTGAGTTCTAAAATTTTATCTG
This sequence comes from Halanaerobium saccharolyticum, assembly GCF_003259895.1. Lineage (GTDB taxonomy): Bacteria > Bacillota > Halanaerobiia > Halanaerobiales > Halanaerobiaceae > Halanaerobium > Halanaerobium saccharolyticum_A. The sequence goes on from NZ_QLME01000010.1 coordinate 24,755, forward strand.
CTTCAGTCATTTTTCCACCTGCTGACATGTTCTTTTAGTTTTTCTAAAAGATAATATTCTACAAATAACATAAATAAAATTAAAATTATAGTCCAGGCAAAAAGTCGATCAGTTGCCAGCATAGAATTTGCCCGGCTGAGCTGATAACCAATTCCACTTGAGGAAGCAATAAACTCAGCAAAAACCGATGATTTCCAGGCAAAAGCAAAAGCCACACTCAAAGCAGATACTAAAGCAGGCAGCAGGGAAGGCAAATAAATTTCTTTTAAAATTCTAAAACGGGGGGTAGAATATGCCCTGGCCATCTCAATTAAATCAGTATCTATCTCTTCTAAACCCTGATAGATATTAACGAAAATAACAGGCATTGAAACAATAAAAATCAGAAAAATTGGTGTTAAATCATCAGCGACTCCAAACCAGACCACTGCCAGTGAAACCCAGACTACTGGTGGTGTAGACTGAATAATTGTAATTAGAGGGCGAAATGTACGCTGCAGCAGAGAAAAACGATGCAGCAAAAAAGCCAGAATTATTCCTGCAGTTACAGCCATCCCATAGGCAATTACAGTTCTTTTTAAGGTGATTAAAAAACTTTTCCCTAAAATACCGGAAACAGCAATTTCTTTTAAAGCCTGATATGTTTCTCCAATAGAGGGCAGGATGAGGCTGTTAAGTCCAGCCGCACCCCTTTCCCAGATTAGAAAAATAACAATTAATAAAATCCAGAATGGTTTAGTAATAAAATTCTTCATCGGGCAGATTTCCACCTATTAATTCTGGATACATTTCTAAGATTTCTCCAAAATAAAGTTCTACTAAATCCCGGGTTTCTGCATCAGAATAAATGTTTAAATTAACCCGGCTAAATGACTGTTTTAAAAGCGGTGCCGGCATATTAAAGTGTCTGGAAGCAAGCTCAGCTGCTGCCTCAGGATTATTGTTTACCCAGTCAACTCCCTGTCTGTAATAGCCGTTAATAATATCTGTAAATTGAGGATATTCTTCAGTAAAATCACCACTTGCAAATAGTGCTACAAATGGAATCCGCTCATCTCCATGAATCTTTGCCCATTCTTTTTGAATATCCATTGACAGTTCAGAATTTTCGCCTCGATTAAGACTGACAGTTGCCAGTGGTTCCGGTAAAAGAATAGCATCTAATTCCCCGGCCATAAATAACTGAGCACTCCCGGGTAAAGCTCTGTAGACTAAGTTTAAATCCTCTTCTGGATCCAGTCCATTTTCTGAAGCCAAATAGCGGGCCAAAAAGTCAAGTGGTCCTCCTTGTAAAGGTAAGGCCAAGTCTTTGCCCTCTAAATCCTGCCAGCTATCTGCTTTAAAACCATTTGTCAGCAGATAATCTATTCCCCAGGTGTTAACATTCAACATTTTAATATTTAGACCACGATTATAGGCATTGGCACCTACATTACTCCCTGTAACTAAAAAGTCAATATTATTCTGACCGAGCAGAGAAATTCCCCGCTGATGATTAGGTGACAAATTTACATTTAAATCAATTGCAGCTGGAAGCTCTGCCTCTTCCTGCATCCAGAAAAACGGCAGTGCTGCCGGTATATTAGGTGTCTGCACCTTAATTTCCATTGCTGCTGCCGGTAAAGACGCCATTAATACAAAACTCAAAATCATAATTGCTGTTAATAATCTCTTTTTCTTTAACATAAATTATTCCTCCTCATTTTTCACTTGTGTTTGTTTGTGTTCGTTTGTGTACACGCACCGGGTACCTGTACATATTATGTTAATCATTTAATAGTCCCTGAATAATTACTTCTGAGGCCTCTTCTTCATCCAGACCACGAGCCATCAGAGTCTGCAGCTGTGTACTATCCACACTACCAATTGCCGCCTCGTGAGTTACCTTTGCTTCTGGATGACGGACATCTACAATTGGAATTGCCCGGGCAATAGCCTGATCTTTAATAATCTCAGTACAGTCAACATGGCCCATTGCTCCTGCAGCATCTGCAGTCAGCTCATTATAAATTTCAGCCTCTGCCTGATCTTTTAAAGCAATCTTGGAATCTAAAACTCCCCGGGCTGACTCACCATTTAAATGAGCTGCCTCTCTGATTTTAACCAGATCATCTTTCTGGCCGCTGATCCGGGCCAGCATTTCTACTGTTCCATGTTCAGCAATTTCTGCTTCATAATCAAAATCTATTTTACCAACTCTACCTTTAAGCAGGTCAAATTTTGTCACCAGTTTTCCGTGAGCCTCAACATTTATATCTGATTTGGCAATTACTTCTACTCCTCCGCTCTCACCGTGAAAGTGATGTTCCTTATAAATATAGCTGCCGCCTTCTCCAATATTAATCACTGCATCCATGATATGCTCAACTTTGACTGCATTGGGAAAAACACAATCTGCTCTTACTTCTACCTGAGCATTTTTCTGGATTTCGACATTCATATCTATTATCTGTTTACCTTCTTTCGGTAAAACTCCAAAACACATATGCACCGGCTTTTCAATTTTATAGCCTTCTCTGACAGTAACTTTAACTTTCACTTTATTAGCCTCTACCTTATCTGCTACAACTTCCAGCCCATCAACAGCATGCATTCCCAGAATTTTATCTCTTTCCAGAACCACATGAGCTACATCACTATCAGAAAAGATATCTTCTCCACCTGCATCCTTATAAGCATCAACCATCATCTGATAATCATTCATCAGCTGGCCACCTCCGTCTCACATTCTTCTTCCTTAACACAGGGACCACAAAAAGACTTAAAATATTCACTGATATCAGCTGGATTTCCCTGACGAATGATTTCTCCTTCACAGACCAGGGCTGCGCGGTCTGCATATTTCAGCATTTCCTCAGAGTGGGTAATCAATAAGATTCCACTGCCGGATTCCTTAAAATAATTAAGCATATCAGCTATATTATTTAAAGCAACTACATCAACCCCGGAATCTGGCTCATCTAAAATAATTAGTTCTGGATGCATTAAAATCAAGGAAGCAAGCTCGATCCTTTTTCTTTCGCCACCACTTAAACTTTTATCAACAAAGCGGTTCAAATACTGATTTGGATTGATTGCTACTTTATTTAAGGCATCTCTTAATTTTTCCTCTGTAACTTCTTCCCCTTTGCTTTTAAGTCCTAATGCTAAAAAATCACGCACAGTTACACCCTGATAACGGGCCGGCTCCTGCCAGGCTAAGGTAATACCTTTTTTGGCTCTTTCGTTAATTGCCAGCTCATTGATTTTTTCACCTTTAAAAAATACTTCTCCTTTTTGCGGGTGATAATTGTTAATCCCCATCAGGCTATAGGCCAGAGTTGATTTACCACAGCCATTAGGCCCAATTAAAGCAAAAACTTCCCCTTTTTTTAGAGAAAATTCCATTCCCTTTAAAATTTCTGCATCCTCAATCTTTAAATGCAGATCTTTAACTTCCAATAATTTTGACATCATATTCCTCCTATTTTGCCTACCGTTTACCAGACCATTTTTTTCAATTTATAATTCATTTAACTGGAAACTTAAATCAATGGTAAAAATTGGTCCCATAAACGGTAGCTGCACGTTATTCCTTACCTAAAAATTCATTAATCTGATCTGCATGTCTGCCGGGGATAATCAAATGATGATTACCAATCGCATCATTTAAGAAATAATCCGAACTCTGGGGTAAAGATACTTTAAGCTGGGTTCTGCAGGCATTGGCTGAATCCAGATTCTCTATAATCTCACCTTCAGCCACAAAATACTGCTCCAGTCCGGCCCCACCAATTTTAAAGACTGTCACCGGTCCTTCTTCCATAATTCCCTGAATTCCAACTCCAATCCCGGTTTCAAAATGGGATCGAATAATATATTCTTTGCTGATATCTGTAGCTACAGTGCAGTGAGCAAATAATATTTCATCTTTATTTTTATCTATTGCTGCCGGATTAGCCATAAAGGGCATTTGTCCAGTCAGCTGATGAGCTAAAAACATCGTAAAAGCTGCTGGAACATCACCTTCACAGCCTGCAACCAGGCCTTCATTATTTAAAAGAGCCAGAGCCAGACAGCCGGTTGTATTAAGCTCCATTACAATGTCAAAACAGCGAATAGTCAGAGCATCCAGATCATTGTTTGTAATTACTTCCTTTAAAGCCAGATAGATTTTAGAAGCCTCTACCAGATCTCCTTCATTGCTCTCTACAATTTCAGCAGCATTTTCTAAAAAATCAGCTGCAATCCGCTTTGCTTTTCCAGCATCAATTTTTTCTAATGCCTGATATACTTCTTCCAGTTCAATGTCCACAAATTCAGTTCCCCAGTGATGGGCTGCATGTTGATAATCAATCTGGCTGCCAATTAACCAGTCAGACGGCTGACCGATAATTCCAAGTCGGGCTTCAGCAATACTATCCCTCACCTTTTTATATTCTACCAGTTCTTCAATTTCATCCACCAGCTCTTCCATTTCTCCATGCAGAATTTTTCCATCCAGCCCTTCCGCATTTAAAAAACTCAAAATTTCTAAAGCAGCAGGAAGAGAGTTGTGCAGTTCAGTTGCTAAAAGATAAACTGGCTGAGGCAGATATTCCACATTTTCTGCAAAAATACTTTCCGAACCACCTGATTTAATAAAATTAATCGTCAGATCAAATTCAGTAAAATCAGTATATGGAACCTCATCAGCTGCAATCTCTTCCAGCTCAAAATTATCCTCCAAAATTTGATACTTAGCTTCTAAAGTCTCATTTATTTCTTTTTGATCATGAATCTCAGATACAATAGATACTAATGCTATTTTCATTGTTCAACCTCCAGCTATTATTTAAGATATGTTTTTAATCAAAATAAACTCATATTTCTCTACCTCTATTATATTTAATCTATAAGCTATAAGCAAACAAAAGCGAGATTTTTATTCAATTGTGATATTTTTATCAACATTTAACAAGAAAAAGACCGCCAGCGAAGACGGCCTGAAGATTCATTTTATTATTAAAGCACTTAGATAGTTAACAAATTAGATATTTTCTGATATTTTTTCTTACCAATCCCTTTAACTCTGATCAGTTCAGATTTCTTTTTAAACTCACCATTTTTTTCTCTAAAGGCGGCTATTCTTTCTGCATAGGCATTTCCAATTCCGGGTAGTTCAGCCAGTTCAGAAACTGAAGCCTGATTGATATTTACTAGATCTTGCTTTTTACTTTTAACTTTTTTTGCCGTCTCTGGCTGCTCTGGCTTCTTTTCTTCAGCGCCTGCTGCTTTTGAATCAGGTTGATAAACCTTAATTTTTACCGATGGAGGTGTCACCTGCTGAACTTCCTGCTGCTCATCTTCCTCCGCAGTCAATTGTTGATAGAGCTCAGAATATTCTTTAGCAGAATGATGCCAGCTGTAATCTAAATTCATAACTCGATTAACTAACTTGTTCCAGACACCCTTCTGGTCATAAAAAGAAACTGCTCTCTCAATTGTATGCAGCATATCGTGAGCATTATAATCACTGAAGCTAAAACCTGTACCTTCACCAGTCTCTTCATTATAGGGAACAACAGTATCATTTAAGCCTCCAGTTTCTCTAACTATGGGAATAGTTCCATAGCGGAAACTAATCAGCTGACTTAAACCACAGGGCTCAAATCGGGAAGGCATTAAGAACATATCAACACCTGCATAAATTTGATCTGCCAGCTGAGCATCATACTTAATATTAACCGACAGATTATCCGGATATTGATGCTGTTTAGCCTCAAGGAACTCTTCGTACTCCCTCTGACCTGTACCCAGAATTAAAAACTGAGCTCCAGTTGCCATTATTTCGTCAAAGACACCCTGAATCAGATCAAGACCTTTCTGTTCAACCATTCTCGAAATAAACCCAATTAGAGGCTTATCTCCATTAACTTCCAGACCAAGTTTCTGCTGAATGTGAACCTTATTGGCTATTTTTTTATCAGTTTCTCCCTTTGAAAAACGAACTGCCAGATTCTTATTGGTCTCAGGATCAAACTTATCATAACTGATCCCATTTAGTATACCAGTTAAATCATCGCCCCTCATTCTTAATGAATAGTCCAGACCTTCACCAAAATAGGAAGTCTGAATTTCGTTGGCATAACTTTCACTGACTGTAGTTACATGATCAGCATAAACAATTCCTGATTTCATATAATTAAGCAGACCATTATGTCTAATATTTCCACTTTCCCAGTGGTGAGGAGCTACCCCTAAGACATCTCCGGCTACATGGCCTGCAAACTGGCCCTGATAACGGAGATTATGGATTGTAAACACTGTTTTAATGTCCTGATAATAACTCTGCTGACGATAACGATCCGCAAAAAGCAAAGGCAGGGGACCAGACTGCCAGTCATTTGCATGAATAATATCTGGTTTAAAACCAATTACAGGCAGCATATCCAAAACCGCCTGTGAGAAAAATGCAAACTGTTCATGTTTATCTTCATTTTCATAAATTGAATCGCGATCAAAGTAATATTTGTTATCAATAAAATAAACTGGAACCCCGTCTTCTTCTAATCTATTAACACCTAAATATGTATCTCTCCAGCCCAGCTTTGTTCTAAAATGGCAGACTGCTTCCATTCTATCTTTGTAGTATTTCTGTGGAATCTGTCTGTACTGTGGGATTACCAGTCGAACATCGTATCCTTCATCCCTCAGTGCCTGCGGTAAAGAACCGGCAACATCAGCCAGCCCTCCGGTTTTAATAAATGGATCCGCCTCTGAAGCTACAAATAAGATTTTCTTCTTTTCATTATTCATAGAGCCACCTCCTGTAAGTATCCAACTCAATTCTATTCACTGTTTTCTAATTTACAAATTCATCTAAATTTTTATATCTTACATCTTTAGTTTAATAAAAGTAAAGTCTAATGTCAACTAAATCGATTTTTAAGAAAATAGTAGCAGACTGACTGCTTAGACTCTGATTAATTAAAGGAAAATTTAAATAAATAGAGAATAAATATAATACAACAGAAGATTTTTACTCTTTTAAAATAAATTTAACTTAACTAAGACTATAGGGGGGAAGTTTAATGCCAAAAAATAATTTTCCTGGTGATTACGACCGCTACCTTTTTCATCAGGGCAGACATTATGAAAGTTATAATTTCTTAGGAGCACATATCACAGAAGAAAACGGTAAAAAAGGAGTGCGTTTTACACTCTGGGCACCAAATGCAGAAGAAATTAGTGTGATTGGTGATTTTAATGACTGGGATAAACTTCAAAATCCAATGCACAAAATTAAGGATTCTGGAATCTGGACCACTTTTATCGAAGGTGCAGAAAATAAGATGTATTATAAATACTGGATTCGAGGCTACAGGGGAGTAGTTCGAGTTAAAGCAGATCCCTATGCCAGAAGACAGGAACCAGCTCCCAAAACAGCTTCTCAAATTTATGAAGCTGAAGCATACAGCTGGAACGATCAGAAATGGGTCAAAAAACGAAAAAATTCCAATCATCATAAAGAACCTCTCAGTATTTACGAAATGCATCTGGGTTCCTGGAAACAAAAAGATGGAGAGTTAATGAATTACAGAGAAATTGCGGCTGAACTGGTACCCTATATTAATGAAATGGGTTTTACTCATGTAGAGCTAATGCCCTTAACTGAATATCCATTTCCCGGTTCCTGGGGCTATCAAACTACAGGTTATTTTGCCTTAACATCCCGCTATGGCACTCCCGAAGATTTTATGTATTTTGTAGATCAGCTGCATCAGAATGATATCGGAGTTATTATGGACTGGGTTCCAAGTCATTTTTGTAAAGATGATCACGGTTTAAGATTATTTGACGGCTCCCATCTCTATGAAAGTTCTGATCCCCGCCGGGCCGAAAATATCCAGTGGGATACTCTAAATTTTGATTTCGCTCAAAATGAAATCTGGAGTTTTTTAATTTCCAGTGCTAACTACTGGCTGGATAAATTTCATATTGACGGCTTAAGAGTTGATGCAGTCAGTAATATGCTTTATTTAAACTACGAAAAAGAAGATGGCCAGTGGGCTGCCAACGAATATGGTGGTTTTGAAAATTTAGAGGCCATAGAATTTATTAAAGAATTGAACAGTGAAATGTTTGAGCGTTACCCTGGAGTTTTAATGATTGCTGAGGAATCAAGTGCCTGGCCTTTAGTCACAGCTCCGGTTAATGAAGGTGGACTCGGTTTTAACTTCAAGTGGAATATGGGGTGGATGAACGATACTCTTGCTTATATGGAACATGATCCAGTTTATCGAAAATGGGAACACAACAAATTAACATTTTCCAGTATGTACAGCCAGAGTGAAAATTATATGCTTCCCCTCTCCCATGATGAAGTTGTTCACGGCAAAAAGTCATTACTCGACAAAATGCCGGGAGATTACTGGCAAAAATTTGCCAACCTGAGGCTTCTTTTTACCTATATGTATGCTCACCCGGGCAAAAATCTCATCTTTATGGGAGGAGAATTCGGGCAATTTATTGAATGGGATTTTAAACAAAGTCTGGACTGGCTTTTACTGGACTATGAAAAACATCAATTAACTCAGGAGTTTCTGCAGGAATTAAACCAGGTTTATCTCAAGGAAAAAGCCCTCTGGGAACTGGACCATGCACATGCCGGTTTTCGCTGGATTGAAGCAGATGACTATGAGCAGAGTGTGATCAGCTTTATCAGAAGTTCCGAAAATGAAGCTCAACAATTGGTCATTGTTTTAAACTTTACTCCTGTCCCAAGAGATGACTACCGAATAGGTGTTCCCGGGCCTGGAGAATACGAACTTCTTTTAAACAGTGATCAAAAAGTCTATGGAGGCTCTGATTATGAAACAGCAGCCAGAGTCAAAGCTGAAGCAAAACCTTTTCATGGTTTTGATTACTCAATTAGTATCAACCTGCCACCTCTGGCCGGTATTTACTTGAAATACAAAGCAGAAAGCAAAAAACAGAAAACTGAGCCAGAAACTGAAAATAAAAAAATTGAACAGAAAAAGGAAAAAGTGAAAAACAAAAAAGAAAAAAAGTAAAAATTAGATAATAATCTCTATTTTTGAAGGAGGTAATAGATATGCCTAAAGAAGAAATGGTAGCTATGTTACTTGCCGGTGGCAAAGGAACAAGACTGGGAGTTTTGACTAATAACATTGCTAAACCAGCTGTTCCCTTTGGTGCAGAATATCGGTTAATTGATTTCCCCCTCAGCAACTGTACTAATTCGGGAATCACTACTGTTGGAGTTTTAACCCAGTATAAACCTCTGGTTTTAAACAGCTACATCGGCAGCGGCAGTTCCTGGGATCTTGACCGCCATAATGGAGGGGTAACTGTACTTCCTCCCTATGTTAAAGAAGGTGGAGGCTCCTGGTATAAAGGAACTGCAGATGCAATCTACCAGAATATAGAATTTTTAGATATTCACGATCCAGAATATGTGCTTGTCCTCTCAGGTGACCACATCTATAAAATGGATTATGCAGAGATGTTAAATTATCATAAAGAAAAAAATGCTGACATCACTATTGGAGTGCTGGAAGTTCCCTGGAAGGAAACTCACCGCTTTGGCATTATGAACACCAATCAGGAACAAAAAATTATTGAGTTCCAGGAAAAACCAGAAAATGCCAAAAATAATCTTGCTTCAATGGGAATTTATATCTTTAACTGGGAATATCTCAGAAAATATTTAATTGAAGAAGCAGAGGAAAACGAAGATTCGGCCGGAGATTTTGGTCACAATATCATTCCAAAAATGATGGCTGATAATTTAAACTTCTATGCCTATACCTTTGAGGGATACTGGAAAGATGTGGGAACAATCGAGAGTTACTGGCAGGCCCATATGGATCTTCTGGGTGAAGAACCAGAGCTGGAACTCCAGGACAGAAACTGGATTATCTACAGTGTTAATCCAAATCGACCGCCCCAGTATCTATCCGAAGATGCAGTGGTAGATAATTCGATGATCAATAAAGGAACCCAAATTATGGGAACAGTAAAAAATTCAGTTCTCTTCTTTGGAGTTAAGGTGGCCCAGGATGCTGTTGTGGAAGACTCAGTTATCCTGCCCAATACCAGAATCAATAGTGGCGCTAAAATCAAAAACTCTATTATAGGTAGAAATGTAATTGTAGAAAAGGATTCTAAAATTGGCATTGAAAAAGAAAAAGAAGCCAGTGATGAACTAAAAATTACAGTTATCGGCGATGACGAAGTCATCCCAGAAGCTTCAAATATTAAAGCAGGAATGGTGGTGGGATAAAATGATGATGACACCCGTTTATAAAAAAGGCGGAGCAAATATGAATAATGTAATGGCTATTATCAACAATGCTCTTGATGAATCATTCCTGGATAAATTAACCGGTCACCGCTCTTTAGCTTCTGTTCCTTTTGGAGCTCGCTACCGACTAATTGATTTTCCTTTATCCAACCTTGTTAACTCAGGAATAACTAATGTTGGTCTGCTCTTACAAACTAAGTACCGCTCATTAATGGATCACATTGGTTTTGGCAAAGCCTGGGATTTAGACCGCAAGCGCAATGGCCTCTTTATTCTGCCTCCAGCTCATATTTATCAGGCAAATAGAGCCTACAAGGGAGATCTGCAGAACTTCGCCAGTAATATTGATTATATTAAAAGAAGTAATCAGGAATATGTAATTATCGGCAGTCCCAACATTGTGGCCAACATTGATTATCGGAATGCCTTTAAATATCACGTAGAAAATGAAAATGATATTACAATAATTTACCGTGAACTCAATGTCTTCCGCCGAGATACAACTTATACAGTAATTAATACTGATGATAATGATCGAATTATTGACATGAAAGTTGACCCCAAAAATAATTTTTACAAAAAGATTTCTCTCCAGCGATATATAATGAAAAAGAACTGCTCCTGGATATTATTGATGACTGCATTTCTAAAGGAGAATGGGATTTTGTTAAAAATGCGATTATTGGTAATCTGGATAATTTGAAAGTCTATGGTTATCCATTCCATTCCTATGCAGCTGTAATTAATTCTATCAATGGTTATTACAAGAGTAATCTGGAACTATTAAAACCCAATGTCTGGCAGGACCTCTTTCTGAAAAACGGACCGATCTTCACTAAACCCAAAGATGAAGCTCCAACAGCCTATAAAAATGGTGTCAACGCCAGAAACGTCCTGGCTGCAAATGGGTGCTTAATCAAAGGTGAAGTCCAGAATAGTGTTTTATTTAGAGGGGTTAAAGTCCACCCTGGTGCAGTTATTAAAAATTCAATTATTATGCAGAAATCAGAGATCGGAGCCAATGCTTATCTGGAAAATGTGATTCTGGATAAAGGGGTTCAGATAACTTCTAATAAATCACTTAAAGGTGATACTAATTTACCAATGATTATTCCCAAAAATACCATAGTTTAATTTTAAAAAATAAATAAATAAAAAATAGCAGCTTAAAGTTAACTAAGGCAGGGGAAACTAACCCCTGCCTTTTTATTATTTCAATTAAATTTTAATTTATTTAGAAAACATCGGTATTATTTTACAGTCTACTATTTGCTCTCCCATCAGGCAGACTTATCCTGCTCTACTTCCAGCAGATAGTCATCCTTCTCTTTTACAATTACGCCCGCCAGAACTACCAGAGCAATCAGGTTAGGTGCTGCCATCAAACCATTTAAAGTATCTGCTAACAGCCAGATTGGTTCTAATGCACCAACTGCACCTACAAAAAGTAAAATTACAAAAACAAAACGATATGGTTTTACTATTTTCTTACCAAATAAATACTTCCAGCTTTCCTCTCCATAAAAACTCCAGGTAAGCATTGTAGTATAGGCAAAAATTATGATGCTGATATTAATAATATATCCACCCGGTCCCGGTAAGCCGCGGGTAAAACCTTCAGCCGCCAGCACTGCACCTGTTTCGCCAGTTCCCAGAGCTCCGGTCAGCAGGACAACCAGAGCAGTAATTGTACCTACTACAATAGTATCAATAAAAACTTCCCAGATACCCCACATTCCCTGACGGGTTGGCTTGTTCCTTGCCTGAGCATGGACCATCGAAGCAGCTCCCAGACCGGCTTCATTAGAAAAAACTCCCCGGGCTATACCAAAGCGAACTGCCATCCTGACAGAAGCACCAGCAAATCCACCAAAGGCTGCAGCAGGATTAAAGGCACTGCTGACTATATTTACTAAAACACCAGGTACTGCAGAGATATTGGCAAAAATAATTACTGCCCCACCAATAAAGTAAAAAGCAGCCATTAAAGGAACCAACTTTTCTGCTACCTTTCCAATTCGTTTAATCCCTCCCAGAACAACCAGTCCAACCAGAAATGATACTACCAGACCGGTAATCCAGGTTGGAACAGCAAAACCATCTGCGGCTGCATGAGCCAGAGTATTGGACTGCACCATATTTCCAATCCCAAAAGCTGCCATGCCTGCAAAAAAGGCATATAAAGAAGCCAGCCATTTCCAGCGGCCGCCCATTCCTTTTTCTATGTAATACATTACACCACCACTGTACTCATCTTCTCCTGTTTTTTCTCTAAACTTAACTCCAAGCTGAGCTTCAGCAAATTTAGTTGCCATTCCAACTAGAGCAGAAATCCACATCCAGAAAACCGCTCCTGGTCCTCCAAGCGATAAAGCAGTACTAACTCCCGCAATATTTCCTACACCCAGAGTGGCTGCCATTGCCGAACTAATAGCCTGAAAAGATGATAATACTCCTTCTTCATTCTCTACATCTCTCCGAAAATAACGGCCAAAACTTTTATCCCAGGACAGTTTAAAATGTTTAAATTGTAAGAAATCAAGTCTGATGGTCAAATAAAGACCAGTTCCGACCAGTAAAAATAAAAATGGTGGTCCCCAGACAATTGAATTAACAGCACTATTGATAGATAAAAACCATTCTAACATAAGTCTCCTCCTTTTAGTTTTATAGATAACGATAAAAAAATTATATCACAAATCTATAATATTAAAACAATTATCCATGTATACATTAATATTATTAAATAATTTATGTTGATTCTCTTACAATCAATTCGACATCTAAAATATTTTTTTGCTGATGCTCTTCTCCATTTACTGCCTTCAGCAGCTGCTCCACAGCTTCCCGTGCTATCTCTGCTGTCGGCTGTCTAATTGTTGTAATCTCCGGATTATATAAACAGGCCAGTTCAAGATCATCATAACCAAGCACCTTTAAGTCCTCAGGAACCCTGATTCTGTTTTTCTGTGCTTCCTTAATCACGGCAGCAGCAATCAGATCACTGCCGGCAAATATACCATCAACCTCTTTCTTCTCAGAAAAAATTTGGGCTGCCAGCTGCTGATATTCTCTGCGGTCAAAGCTGTCCAGCTGACACTGATAATTTTGAACCCTAACCCCCGCTGCTGCCGCTTTCTCTTTAAAAATCTGATAACGCTGATTGGAAAGTAAATCCAGCTCCAGACTACCTCCGATATAGGCCAGCCTTTTTGCTCCCCGGGCCAGCAGATGTTCTGCTGCCAGCCTCCCCCCTTTTTTGTTGTCAGCACAAATATAGGGAAGACCTTCAATTTTTCGATCAAAAGTTATAACAGGCAGGTCAATCTTCATTTCTGAAGCAATATCTAAAGTGTGGCTGGCCAGAAAAATTCCGTCTACCTGCTGGGCCCGCAGCATATTAAAATAGTCTTTTTCCTTTTCTGCCTCCAACCTTGAATTACAGAGCATAATCTTATAGTCCTGCTGATAGGCAAATTCTTCTAAATAGGATAATAAACTGCTAAAAAAGGGGTGATTAACTGTCGGCAAAATAACGCCCAGAACATTCGATTTCTGTTTAGTTAGTGATCTGGCAACAGCATTGGGACGATAATTCAGCTCTTCCATTACCTGAAAAACTTTATTTTTTGTCTCTTCTGCTATATAACCCCGATCATTAATCACCCGGGAGACTGTAGTTACAGTCACCCCCGCTTTTTCGGCTACATCCTTCTGGGTAGTCATCTTAATTTCTCCTCCATTATTTTAAATCTTTTAGACAAGCGGTTATTTATATATTTAAAGTTTTCATCTCTTCTGCTTCCTGATCAAAATAACGGATTTCAAAACTGTTATTAGTAAAATCAGCACTTAAGTGAGCTTCTGTTTTTCCATTCTGCCAGCTTATCTCTAAAATTTCCTCAATCTCCGAATCATGAATTGTATAATCTCCAGCAAAGGCAGGATAATAATTGCGAAACTCCATTAATTTTATCAGCTTCTGAACCACAGGTCGCTTTACTTCCCTCTCTATTTCTGCTTTAGAATAATAGTGGCGGTTAATATTGCGCCCCACCTTTGTCTCTTCTAAAAGCTCGATATCATTTTCTCCAGCCAGCATTCCTACATAATAAACCTGGGGAATACCCGGAGCAAAAAACTGAACCGCCCTTGCTAAAAGATAAGAATCATCGTCATTACCTAAGGCTGAATAATAACTGCAGTTAATCTGATAAATATCAAGATTATCATAAGCTTCACTGCTGTAGATTTTTTTAACATTAGAACCCTGTTTATAAAGCATTTCTCTGGTTGCTTCGATTTCCTGATCTGTCATTAAATCTTTGACATCAACAACTCCAATTCCATCGTGAGTATCAAGAGTGGTATATTGATTATCAGGACATTTCTTAAGCCAGTCTCTCAGCCTTTTCGAATTTGAACTGTAAATGGAGTGCAGCAGCAGCATCGGCAGCGAAAAATCATAAACAGGATGTCCTTTTTCGGCAATTTTAAGCTGAATTGAATAATGCTCATGAATCTCAGCTAAGATCTCTACATCTTTTTCTGCTAAAATTTCTTTACAGTAATCTAATAATTTCCAGATATCAGGTTCAATAAAGAAACAGCTGCTGCCTGCCTTTTTAATTGCATAAGCAAAAGCATCAAGCCTAATAATTGAAGCTCCTTTAGCTGCCAAAAATTTGAGATTTTCTTTAATAAATTCTTTTACAACCTCAGACTCCATATTTAAATCAAGCTGTTCTTCGTCAAAGGTACACCAGATCTTCTCAGCTATACCATCTTCAAATTCCACCTCAATATAGGGAGCCCTTGGTTTTCTCTTATAAATCAAATCGACTTCCGCTTCTGTTGGCTCACCATCATCCCAGAAATCCTGATAGCGAATAAAAAAATCAGAGTACTTAGAATCATCCTTATGCTGTTGAAAATCCTTAAAATACTCAGATTGTTTTGAAATATGATTAACCATAAAATCAAACATTAGATAATAATTTTCTTTTAAGGCTTCAAGATCACCCCAGTCACCAAATTTCGGATCAACCTCTCTGTAAGTTAAAGGTGCAAATCCCCTATCTGCAGAAGAAGGATAAAAAGGAAGAATATGAACTCCCCCCACTGCTTTTTTAAAATGAGTGTCTAATACTTCTTTTAAATCTTTTAAGTTCTGACCCATACTATCGGCATATGTAATTAACATTATTTTATTCTCTACTGTCAACTTAACCCCTCCCAATTAATATCTTTTAATTTCTAAAATAATTCAAATCTATTATCCAATTAAACAATAACCCAACTTTAATTATATCCCTATTTTAATATTAAAAATTTCATATGTCAAGCGCTTAACATATTTTTTAAAAAAGAAGAGCTGCTAACTCTCTTTTTATTTTTAGTTTGTACTTTTAATTATAAGCTTCAGCATTTTCGGCTAATCAAAGCAATTATATTTTTAAATCTGCCTGATTATCGGTTCACCTTCTATCAAATCACAGTAATCATCTACATCACCATCATTAAGCGCAGTCTCAATAATTTTTCTACCAACAGGATCAAGACCGGGTTCTAAATACTGTTTAATACACTTTTTGAAGAAATCCGAAAGAATCTTACCACCTAAATCATAAGCCTTTTCGCCAACTTCTGGCTGACGGTGGACCTGTAAGAATTCTTTTTCTATATGCTGTCCCTCAACCAGCAGCTCCTGCAGTGAATATCCAAGTAAAGGCATTCGCGCCGGCTTCAACTGATCTTCAGTAAACCAGGCTCCACCACGGCGAGCTAAATATTCTCTGGTAATCCATTCCGGCATAAACCCTACCTTCCAGGCTCCAATGTGCTGGTTAGGAATCAAAATATATTTAACCTTTGGTGTCTCCATTATTTGTTCCAGTAATAAATTTGCCTGATCTACCTTTTTACCTGTTGCAAAGGGCCAGTAAGAACCAACACCTTCTGAACTCATTCCCTCTCCTGTAATAATACTGGGATTTCCATGACCTCTTGGTGCCACCAGACGCCACAGCCAGGCAAGAGCTGGAGGCAGAACATGGAAGAGCCCCATAATTCCATAAGTAGGATTTTTTTTAGTACAGGGTGGAACTCTAACTCCAAAACTGCGGACATCAATAGAGAGCGGTTCTTTTAAAACATCCGGTATAATATCTCTGGGAATTGTAACCCGGGGATTAGGACATGGTTTTCCCGGTTCATCTTCAATATGCTCCCAGATTAAAGCAGTGCTGTTTGGTGCTGCATCAATATTTAAAAATAATAAAGGTTTATCAGGATCAGCTGTAATCGCTTCCAGGTTGGGTTCAGTACCATATTTATCAATATGATCAACTCGTACAAACCAGGAATTTTCAGCATCCATTAAAGTTAGCTTGCCATTGTCCTTCTGCAGCGAATTATGACAGATCGCCATATCATCAGTCATCGGTCTTAAACCACATCCCTGTGGTAAAGTAATATGGAACTTTTCCTCTGTCATTAAGTTTTTACCAAAGAGCAGGCGACCACTTCTTTCGCGGTGCATATCCTCTAACATCTCACTTTTTCCACCACCACTGGCACCTTCATGAGATATGTTGACCGTATTACCATAAGGAGTTACTACCTGGACAGCCGAACAGTGCAGAGTGACCCACTCTTCTTTTTCTCCCTGGTTGATCAGCATCCCATAAACCCCCTTTTTGGCACTGGGGCCAGGATAAAGATTATAGGCAAACATTTCGTATTTACTGTTCATACGGCGGTGAACTACTACCTGTTCTCCATTAAAATGAGTGTGACGGAATGGAGGTGCTATATAAATATGAGAACTGGGTTTAAATACTTCCTCCCGCTCCCTGGTATCTACTATTCCCTGCAGCAGGGAAAGACCAAAAGCAAAAAAAGCAGCATTTGCAGGTACAACCGCCATTGCCTTAACTCCCAGTCCCCTGGGACCTGTTTCAAAAAAGAATAAAGCAAGTTCCTGCGTCTTTAACCAGTCAAAGGTTTCCCCTCTCACCTTAGCTTCAAATTTCTCTCCAAATCTTTCTTCATATCTTTCTTTGTCAGTTGGCTTCTCATCTGCAATTAACATACAGTTAGGATCACGACGCCTCATATAGGGATCAGGATAATTGGCAGAAATACCATTACGAACTTTACAGACTACTGCTTCCACCACCTGCCCCTTATCAGGTATCTCATATTTAACTTCCTGACAGCCGTTTTTGGCATCTCTAACTGAAAGTTCAACCAGCTGCTGTTCATTATGGGCCACTGTATATTTAGGACAGGCCTCAAGTAATTCCTCAACTTCTTCCGGCAGTTCAACATTCTTTAGATTTTCATCTTTAATCATATTTTACTCTACTACTCCCTTCTTTGGCTTAAATTCTAAAAAATAGTGAAGATTGTTACAATTTCAAAATAAAAGCCTTCTAATTTTCAAATACTTAATATTAATTTTATCATAAGTGCAGAAAAGCTACAAGCTTTTAATAGCCTGTAACCAGATCTGCTGCATAGATTACCATTCCCGAAATCGGCGGCACCATTACTTCATTAGAATGAAAAAATCTTATTGGTTCAGTGCCAGCTCCCTGATCATCAACAACTATAGCCCAGGTTCTACTTTCAGGCAAATAAAACTGTTTCCACTCCTGAGAAGGATTTAAGAGAACAATAATTTTACTCCAGGCATCTTCATTTGCATTGTTAAAAATACCATAACCTACAGTTCCAAAAGGAGAAGCTATAAAATGTAAGTTTTCTTTAATTGCTGACCGATTTCGCATCCTGAAAGCAGGATGGTGGCTGCGTAGATTAATTAACCCTTTAAGATAGTTAAAATGTTCCCTGTAAGTAGTTTTTCTTTCCCATTTTAGTTCATTTACTTCTATACCAGAATCAAAACTGTTATTATCACCAAATTTAGTCCTTAAAAACTCAGTTCCCGCTGGAATAAAAGGAACTCCCTGAGAGGTAAATAAAATTACCTGAGCTAATTTATGCATTTTTTTCCGCTGCTGTTCATTAGCTCCCGGACAGGATCTGGCTAACTTATCCCAGAGAGTTAAGTTATCATGAGAAGCTAAGTAATTAATACTTTCTCCAGGCTGTAAAGCAAAACCATATAAACGTCTTTCTTCTAAACCAATTGCTCCAATAACTCCCTCATCAATTTCTCGTTCCAGACCAATCTTACCCTGAATAAAACCTTTTCCAGTTCCATCACTATCACCCTTGAGAGCATTACGGAAATTATCATTAAAAACTGAAATCCCCGTTCCCCGCTGATCACCCTTGCGAATCTGCTGGTAACTCTCAAGCTGAGGCTCCAGTGCTGTCCATGGTTCACCATAGATTAAAACTGAAGGGTTTTCCTCACGCAACTTATTCTCAGCTAAGAGCATAGTCTCCCGATCAATCGAGGACATCAAATCAAAACGAAAACCATCAATATGATATTCCCGACTCCAGTATAAAAGTGAATCGACAATATACTTGCGCATCATTTCCCGCTCACTTGCAATCTCATTTCCACAACCAGAAGCATTGGCAAAACTACTGTCTTCTGTAAATCTATAAAAATAGTTGGGAAAAATCTTCTGAAAGGGAGACTCTTGAGTATGATAGGTATGATTATAGACTACATCCATGATCACTCCAATCCCATAAGAATGGAGTGTTTTGACCATCTTCTTAAATTCATAAATTCTACTCTCATTGGCAGGATTAGAGGCATAAGAACCTTCTGGCACCATATAATAAAGAGGATCATAGCCCCAGTTGTAGTCATCTGGATCTGTATCATCAACTGTGGCAAAATCATAAACAGGCAGCAAATGCACATGGGTCACTCCCAGTTCCTTAAGGTGGGCAATTCCAGTCAGCATTCCTTCTTTATTTACACTGTGTCTTTCGGTAAAAGCTGTATATTTTCCCCGATGTCTAATTCCACTCTCTTTAGAAATAGAAAAATCTTTAACATGCAGCTCATAGATCACTGCATCAACCGGATCCTCTAACACAACCCGCTGATCTTTAGTCCAGGTTGGAGGATATATCCGAGAAGGATCAACAATCAGTCCATACTCACTATTTGTACCTACTGCTTTAGTCCAGGGATCAACAAAATTATATTCCTGGCGGGGAAGCTGCAGATGCAAGCGATAGTAATTTCCATAATATTTTTGCGGCAGTTTAACTTTCCAGGTATCACTGGGAGCAGACTGCAGTTCGAACTCCTCCAGTTTCTTTGTTCCCTGATCATCAGCATAAATCTCAATGGCGGCTGATTGAGCAGGTGGTGACCAAATTTTATAAGTTATCTCTGATTCAGAAAATGTCAAACCTAAGTCATCACCTGGATAATATAATCTTGCCGGCTTATTCTTGATATTTTGCTTAAACATATAATCATCTCCACTACTACAATTTATACACAGGAAGCATTAATTTAAATAATTTACTTCCAATTATTACAACTGTCTATATTACTTATTATTCTTTATCTTTATTACTATTCCTGCCCTCAGCTGAGATTAATTAATTTAAAAAACAGGTTATTTTTAATTTATGTAGAAATAATATTTAAGAGCTGTTTTAAGAATAATTTTTTTGCAAACAATTTATAATCTAAATGTGAGGTGAGGCGATTGTTGACAATTCATGACAGTTTTAGTTTCGAAGAAAATGACTTCGATATAACTGCTTATGGAGAGGTTTTGCTGGATCTGATATCCAGGGAGGAAGCTCCGCTAAAACAATGTGCTAATTTTACCCGTTATTTTGGGGGTTCTCCTGCCAATGTTTTAGTAAATATGCAGCGTCTCGAAAACAAAACAGCATTAATCAGCAGGATTGGAAAAGATGAATTTGGCGAATATTTGAGAGAGATTTTAGAAAATGAAGGTATTAATCTTGACTGTCTCCAGTCTGATCAGGAAGAAGGCACTCCAATCATATTTGTCAATAAAAGCAAGAAAACCCCATCCTGGCTTGCTTATCGGGGGGCAGATATTAATCTGCAGATCAGCAAACAGATATATGACAAAATTGATAATTCTTCAATATTTTTTACAAGCAGTTTTATCCTCTCAAAAAATCCAGCCCGGGCAACTGCAATTAAAGCTATAGAATATGCGGTAAAAAAAGATAAATTTTTTGCTTTTGATCCAAGCTTTAGAGCTAAGCTCTGGTCTGAGGGCAAAAAGGGCGGCCAAATTATTAAAAAACTAATAGCTCAAGCTGATATTATCAAACCCTCTCTAGATGATGCTTATCACCTCTATGGGCAGGAGCCCCCAGAAAATTATTTAAAAAAATATCACAGTGATGGAGCAAAGTTTGTAATTTTAAGTTTAGGAAAAGATGGAGTTCTTGTCTCTGACGGCAGCACTGAACCCCTGCATATTCCTGTTTTTTCTGAGAAGGTAGTAGATGTTACAGGTGCAGGTGATTCATTCTGGTCAGGATTGCTAACCGGTATTTTAAAGGGTCTGCCGGTCAAAGAGGCTGCACGCCTGGGAAATGCTGTAGCTGCTTTTAAAATTAAGGGAGTAGGTGCCCTATCTTCAGTTCCACCGTTAAGGGAAATTATATCTTATTATGATATACAGCCAATTGAAGGAGGTAATTTTAATGAGTGAAATTAAACATGTAGCATTTTTAAACCCGCAGGGGAATTTTGATCAAGATGACAGCTACTGGACAGAACATCCCGATTTTGGAGGACAGCTGGTTTATGTTAAGGAAGTAAGTATGGCCCTGGCTAAAATGGGAATTAAAGTAGATATTATTACCCGGCAGTTAAATGATCCCGAATGGCCTGAATTTAGTGATCTTTATGACAGTTATCCCGGCTATGATAATTTAAGAATTATCCGTCTTCCCTTTGGTGGTGACAAATTTTTAGCCAAAGAAAAATTATGGCCTCATTTAAAAAAGTATGTAGATACAGTTGCTGAATTTTATGACGAAGAAGGTGCTTTTCCTGACTTTTTTACCACCCACTACGGAGATGGAGGAATGGCCGGAGTCCTGCTTAAAGAAAAAATGGAGACTCCATTTTCATTTACCGGTCACTCTCTGGGCGCCCAAAAGATGGACAAACTTAACTTTTCTCAGGAAAATTTTGAGCAGCTAATTGACCGCTTCAAATTTCACAGCCGGATAATTGCCGAAAGATTAACAATGAAATTTACCAATCAAATTATTGTCAGCACCTCTCAGGAAAGAATGGAGCAGTATTCTCATCCATATTACGAAGGTGCAGTTGATGTGAATAATGATGATAAATTCTCTGTTATCCCTCCTGGAGTAAATACTGATGTTTTTGACGGCGGTTATTCTAAAACAACTCAAGAAATGATTGATCAATATCTTGACCGTGATTTAAAAGCTGAGCGAACAGATAAACCGGCAATTATCTGTGCCAGCCGCCTGGATCAGAAAAAAAATCATCTGGCTTTAGTTAAAGCCTTTGCTGGTGATCAGGAACTTCAGCAGCGAGCAAATTTAATTATTACTTTAAGAGGAATTGAAAATCCATTCGAGGATTATAGCTCAGCTGCAGGAGAAGAAAAAGAAATCTTAGATCAAATTATGGAAATAATTAAAAATAATGGGCTGGAAGGCAAAGTTTCAATGTTTCCCCTGAGCAGCCAGAAGAAATTAGCTGAATGCTATGGTTATCTGGCAGAAAGAGAATCAGTTTTCTCGCTAACTTCATTTTATGAACCCTTTGGCCTGGCGCCAGTAGAGGCAATGGCTGCTGGCCTCCCTGCAGTAGTAACCAAAAATGGTGGTCAAAGCGAAATAATGGCAGATGATGAGTTTGGAATTTTAATTGATCCAGAAGATCCAGAAGATATAGCTCATGGACTCAAAAAAATAGTTGGTAATAATACTGTCTGGAAGGATTATCAGATAAAAGCAAAAGAAAGAGTAGAATCTACTTATACCTGGAAACAGACGGCAAAAAGATATCTTAAAGCAATGGAAAAAGGTTTAAGCTTTGATATCCCGGTGATCCATAGTGAAATACCAGCTTACTATTTCCTGCCGGATAGTGATAATGAACATAAATTATTAGAAAGATTCAAAGAAAAAGTTTTCAGAAAATAGACATTTGCTGAGAATTTGATATAATGAATAATTAGGAATAGATATTATTATAAAATTTGTGCAAGCGTTTGAATTAAAATTAACAGGGAGTGATTTATTAATGAACAATAGTAAGCCGCACACAGCTTATTTTTGTATGGAATACGGTTTAAATGAAAATATGCGTATTTATGCAGGTGGGCTTGGAATTTTAGCAGGAGATATTCTTAAAGGAGCAAAAGAATTTTCTTATCCTGTAACAGGAATTGGACTTTTATGGCGCAAAGGATACTCAAAACAGGTAATCAACGAAGAAGGTAGACCCGAAAACCAGCATCCCGTAAATAATGAAATTTATGAACATGCTGAAGATACAGGAGAAACTGTAACTGTAACCATTAGAGATCAGGAAGTAACTCTTAAAATCTGGAAGTTGGATAAGTTTGATAATGCAACCTTATATCTACTTGATGCAAATCTTCCGGAAAACAGAAAATATCAGACAATTACTGACGGTCTTTATGATGGTTTTAATGAAAGAAGAATTGCTCAGGAAATTGCACTTGGTATTGGTGGAGTTAAAGCAATTCGTAAACTCGGCCTTAAAATTGACATTTATCATTTTAATGAAGGCCATGCTGCTTTAGCTGGAACTGAATTGATCAAAGAGAAAATGGAAGCTGGAATGGATTTCCATGCTGCCTGGGATGAGGTTAAAGAAGATATCGTCTTCACAACTCACACCCCGGTCAAAGAAGGTAATGAATCCCACAGTTTAGACAGCCTCAATAAAATGAGTGCTTTCAATACCTTAACTAGAGAACAGATGAAAGAAATTGGTGACAGTCCTTTTGGAATGACTGTAGCAGGACTGCGATTGTCAAGAATTTCTAATGGTGTGGCTAAACTGCACGGACAGACTTCCCGAGAAATGTGGAAAAATGTTAGCGGTAAATCACCTATTATCTCAATTACCAATGGTGTTCACAGAGGTACCTGGGTTGATGATAGAATTGTAGAAAACATGGGTGATACAGAAGCTATTTATAATACTCACAAAACAATGAAGCAGGAATTGGTAGACTTCATTAAAGAAAGAAATGGTGCCCAATTAGATCCTGATAAATTAATAATTGGTTTTGCCCGGAGAGCAACTGCTTATAAGAGACCTAATTTAATCTTTAAAAAGTCTGATATTATCGATCCCTATTTAGAGTCAGGCGAGGTCCAGTTAGTATTTTCTGGCAAAGCTCATCCAACAGATGATAACGGAAAAGAAATTGTAGCTAATCTGGTTAAAAAAGCAAAGGAATTTCCAAATAGTGTAGTTTTCTTAGAAGATTACAATATGGAAATTGCCCGCTATATGACCCGCGGTGTTGATATCTGGTTAAACAATCCCCGCAAACCACTGGAAGCTAGTGGTACTTCTGGCATGAAAGCTGCTATGAACGGTGGCTTAAACTTAAGTATCCTTGATGGCTGGTGGGTTGAAGGTTGTGAACACGGAATCAACGGCTGGCAGTTTGGAGATGGCTATGTAGGTGAAGGTCAGGACGAAAGTGATCTTTACGCACTCTACCGAGTCTTATTCAACGAAGTTGTCCCTACTTTCTACGGCAACAAAGACCGCTGGAAAGATATGATGATGGAAAGTATTGATACTACCTATGAAAGATTCTCCGCTAAAAGAATGCTGGAGAGATATTATGCGGAAATGTATAATAAATAAAAACAATAAAGATAATTAGCCTAGTCTTCACGACGACTACAGCTAAATAAAATTAAGGTCTGCCCTAACTCGTTCCACTCAAACAAGGGGCAGACTTTTCTTAATTTTATTTGCTTTTAGTCTGTTTCGACTAAATTGCTAATTATCTTTTTGTTTTATTTTGTCAACAACTTAAATAGAAGCTGCAGTTCCTAACTCCGCTGCTCTGACGGCCTCGATGGCCTAATTCTAACTCGACCATGCGTAATAAAACGAAGAGTTAGTGAGACAGGGAAACTGCAATAGCTTATTATTTATATTCAAGTCTGTTCCGGTTAAAGTGCCAATTCTTTTTTTATTTATATTTATTTGGAGATATTAAAATTAAGGCCTGCCCTAACTCGCTTCGCTCAAGCATGGGGCAGGCTTTTCTTAATTTTATCTACTTTAAGTCTGCAACCTTAAACTGTGCTTGTAACGGTCTGTATCAATGGGGAGTGCCCCAGGCGCTTCGACTAAATTGCTAATTATTTTTTTGTTTTATTTTGTCAACAACTTAAATAGAAGCTGCAGTCGCTTATTATCTTTTTATTTTTTAACCAGCATTGCTTCTTCCAGCTCAGATCTTTTCTCAGCATCGATTAAATATTCAACAATTGTCATCGCAAACTCCATGGCAACTCCGGGACCTCTACTGGTAATTATATTCTCATCAATTACGACTCTTTCTTCCCGGTAATTACAGGAAGGCATTTGATCATCAAAACCTGGATAACTGGTTGCATTTTTTCCTTTTAAAACCCCGGCAGCTTCCAGGACTATTGGACCTGCACAGACTGCTGCACAGAGTTTGTCTTCCTCATAAACTTCTTTGATAAGCTTGAGCAGTTCTTCACTCTCACGCAGATTGGCTGCACCCGGCATTCCACCAGGTAAAACTACAGCTTTAAGTTCAGCTGCATCTACTTTTGAGATCTCAGTATCTGTTTCAATTTTTATTCCATGGTCTCCTTCAATTTCATTACTTCCTATACCAGCAGTCAATACATCAAATCCAGCCCGCCGTAGAACATCAATGTTGGTTATCGCTTCAATTTCTTCAAAACCAGGTGCTAAAGGAATTAAAATCTTAGCCATAAATTTAGCCTCCTTAAATTTTTTAGTCTTTATTTTAAAACATCTCTTAACTTATTTAAACTTTAACAAAGAATTACGATTCTTAACCATCTTTATCCAGCTTATCCTGTTCATTATTATCCTGACCTTTATTCTCCGAATTATTATTCTTAGCCTTATCTTTTTGCTTAATCTCCCTATTTTGATTTAAAAAGTTATTCAGGTCATCTGGTAGGGACTTCAGATGATGATCTCGCTGTGGAAATGGAATTTCAACATTATTTTCCTTAAAACTATCCCAGATAGAAAGCAGTACCTGACTGCGGATATTCTGGATTCCATTTCGTGGGTCACTGATCCAGAAACGGAGCTCAAAATTAACTGAGCTGTCACCAAAACCCATCAAAAGCACATTTGGAGCAGGGTCTGTTAAAATTCTTTCCTTTTCTGTAATGGACTGCATCATCAATTCCTGAACTAATCTTAAATCACTATTATAAGCAACTCCAACTTTGGCCTCAACTCGGACCAGCTCATCACTATAGGACCAGTTAATAACTTCTTTTGTGATAAAGTCTTCGTTTGGAATCAAAAATTCTTTGCCGGAACGAGTTACTACCGATACAAAACGAGTATCAAGTTTTCTAACCCAGCCGTAGACATCTCCAATTTCCACCACATCCCCTGGCTTAATTGATTTATCTGCCAGAATAATAATTCCACTGATAAAATTAGAGACAATTTTCTGCAGTCCAAAACCTAAGCCAACACCAATAGCACCACCGAGGAAAGCAAAGGCACTTAAGTCAATCCCAACTGCACTTAGAGTAAATAAGATTGCAGATGTGAAAATTAAAAACTTGGCTATCTTGGTTAATAAAACTTTTACAGAGGGCGTAAGATCCTCACTCTTATCAATCCTTCCGGTTATCAGGCGGCTTAATTTTCCAGCCAGCCAGAATAAAACACTAAATATAATTACTACCTTTATTATTAATAATAACGAAATACGCAAGTTTCCGCTGTTAAAAGCTAAACTATCTAACAAATTAATTGTTTCCTGATAAATATTTAAAATTCTTAAAGCTGCAATTATCCAGATTAAAGCAGAAAGAAAACGAAACATCCTGTTGCGGGGAAAAAATAGACTAATAACTTTAACAATCAGCCAGGCTGAAACCAGGTTGCCAAAAATACCAATAATTACAGTCGGCAGGTTAAGGGCCGCTGCCGCAACAAAATAAAACCCGATTAAAATCATTAAAATTAAAGGAAATAATAATTGATCAATAATTCTCAGTTTTTTACGTTTTGTTAAAGCCTTGATTTTACTCAGCAAGTCCTCGACATGACTGTATAAAAATTTAGAAAGAAAAAAAGCTGAGGCAGTAAGGACAATAAAAACAATTAATTCTAATAAATTAGACCAGACTAAAAGACTGTTTTGAATTTTGTCCATTATCTGCTGTAAGTATCCTTCGACTTGAATGTTCTCAAACATTAACTCACCTCTTTAATTCTTATTATTTATTTAAATTATTATTTTTGTTAGCTATTTTAAAAATTAAATTTATTAGCTTTATTCCTGATATTATATTTTAAACGACTGATCTGATAAAAACATTCTGCATAAAAAATAATAAAATAAAGGAAATAACCGCCGCTGTAATTGGAGTTAGTATCCAGCCAACTCCAATTTTACCCAGCAGCTTAAAGTTAATATTTCTTCCTCCTTTAGCCAGACCCAGTCCTAAAACTGCACCGACCACAGCCTGTGAACTAGAAACCGGGACCAGTGGTAAAGAAGGCAGTCCAAGCATTATCAAAAAATCTTTTAAAGTTGCAGAAGCAAAAATAAAAAGAGTTGTTGAGCTTGCCAGGACTACTATAAAAGCCCCAATGGGAGAAATATCCATTATGTTAGAGCCGACAGTAAGCATCACCTTTTTAGAATAGCTGACAACTCCAACAGAAATTGCAATCCCACCGAGTAAAAATAGCTGCTGAGCACCACTAAGTGTTAGCAGACCAATATTATAATCAGGAATCTCCATAATCCCGGTAAAGACTCCCATTACATTGGCAATATTATTGGCTCCCAGGGAATAAGCACCAAAGGCTCCTACAATTAATAATCCCCATCTTGTATAAAAATCAAGATGCAGCAGATGAATTTTGGCGTTATTTAACCATTTTTTAAAAATGAAAAATAAGACTACTGCAAAAACAGCAGATAAAATAGGCGAAAATATCCAGGCTCCTACAATTTCTCTTAAGACTCCTAAATCTGTAGCAAAACCGGAATAAAGGTTCCAGCCAATAATGCCTCCTACAATTGAATGAGAGGTAGATACAGGCAGACCCAGTTTGGTCATCCAGTAGACTGCAACTGCTGCTGCAAAGGCCACAACAAAGGCAGCAGGCAGAGTTCCAACCTGACCTAAAGCTCCCAGAGTATGGGAGGCCCCTGCTCCGCTGACTACTGAACCTAAAATAACAAAAATAGTCATGATTAAAGCAGCGGTAGAAAATTTAACCATTTTACTGCCAACCGCAGTTCCAAAAATATTGGCCGCATCATTGGCACCCAGGGACCATCCCAAAAAGAGGCCGCTGGAGAGATAAATAATAACTTCAATCATTTTTTACACCACCATTTACTGATTTAAATTCTCCTTTTTACAGCTGCTACTGATACTTCTTCACTAACCATTTCTGCCTGATCAGATAAGGCGGCAATCTCTTCAATAAAATATCTCAACTGCAGCTTATAAGCTATCTCAACTTCCTGGCATTCCTCCGAAAAAATTCTTCTTTTTAACCTCTCCTCATTCTTATCTGCCTGATGTTCAAAAAAATGGACCTTATTTACATAATCATTAACCTGGGCAATTTCTTCAAAAAATGATCTGACTGCTTTGACCAGCATATCAACGGCCTCGGCACTGTTTTCCACCAGCTCTAAAAAATCACTTTCCAGTTGAGCCGGAATTACTGGTTTTTCTATAGAAATCTCATAAATCACTTCTTTTGCCAGATCAGTAATAGTGTCAATTTCTTCAATAATATTTAAGACATCAGCTCTCGAATCAGGTATCAGCATATATTTATAGAGCTTATACTTAATATCTTTTTGATGCTCATCAGCATTATTTTCAATCTCCTTGATGTCTATCAGGGCCTCTTCGAAAAGTTCAAAATCTTTTTTGATATATCTTTTGAGATCTCTTTTAAAAGTTAAAGCCCCCTGATTAACCAGGTCTAAATATTCTGTGATTTCGATTTCCAGCTCTTTGGATCGACCAAATAAAATATGAGGCATTTTTGTCACTCCCTGAGATATAATTTTAACTCCGCTCCTAAACTAGCTGCATCCGTAAAATGAATTACTCTAATTCCCTTTTTAAGGGCTGCTTTGATGTTCGGTTGAGAATCATCTATAAAAAGTGTTGCTTCCGCTTTTAAGTTGAATTTATCTAAAAGATGTTGATAGATCTCCAGCTCAGGTTTGATCATCCCGATATCTGCAGAAATCACCCGACCATCAAAATAATTGAAAAAATCATACTTACTGCTGACATGCTCAAAGGCCTGCTGATGAAAATTTGATAATATATATAAATTAAAATCTCTGGCAGCTAAATTTTTTAAAATTTCTAAACTATCTTCTTTTAGAGTAAGCATTTTTTCCCACTCTGACATCACATCTGCAATCTCTTCCTCTAATTCAAGATTGCGCTGCTGCCATTTTTCAACTGCCTGCTCCTGAGTTATAGTTCCCCGATCAAGCATCAGCCACTCCTCTGTTTCAAATATTTCTGCCTTTAATCTATCTTTAATTTCCCCGCTATAACCTAATTTTTTTAAATAACTGTCCGGATCAAAATTAAGAAGTACATTACCCAGATCGAATATAATATTTCTAATCATTATTCAGCCTCCATCTTGATGGTACCGGGCACTTGTAAATTTTTGTAAAAAATATCAAGCTTAATCTGACAAAAATTTACAAGTGCCCGGTACCTAAATATCTTCTTAATATATAATATTCTAGCTTGATTAAAGTTCTCCTGTTTATTAGCAGATAATAGATAAAATAAAACCCTGCTGGACTTATTATAAAGTCAGAGCAGGGTTAATTTAGCATTATTTTTTTGAGAGAGCAAATACTATTAACACTATCTAAGTAATAATAATCAAAATTAAGCTTTAATTACTTTACTCTATTTCTGATTTCATTTTTTCTATTAATTTATTGAAGCGTTTATTAAAACCTTCCTGAAATTCTGAAACCTTCTGAGCCAGCTGCTGTTTCATCTGAGCATTCATTCCACTCTGGCCCTGATCATTCCCCTGAGCAGCAGCCATCGGATTCTGTCCCTGAGCCTGAGCCTGCTCCAGATGTTGTTTTACCTGCTCATCCAGCTGTTTCTTCTGAGTCTGATACTGCTGCTGCAGGCTCTGAGCCTGAGTAAACTGTTTTTCAAAAAAAGTAGTATTTCCACCCTCTTTTAGTGATTCAACAGCAACAACAGCTTCTTTGCGCCTTTTTATCTGCTCAGAAGAATTACGAAGTCCAATTGATTCAATTAACATCAGCTGAGCTTCATCTAAATATTCTTCTTCTTTATCTTCCAGCTGATGCCATAAACCTTCAGCATCCATTTCTTCTTTAAAAAACGGAGCCATAATTTCCTTCAGTTCTTCTCTAATCTCTAAGGAATTAACATCCTCATCATCTGTACCATAAACTTCATCCGCTCTTTCCATTGCAATTTCATAAGCACTTTTCATCATTATCAGTCCTCCCTAAACAGATCAAAAAATCTATCCTGATATGCATTAAAAACTCCCCAGCGATCAAGTTCCCTTTTTAATTTTGAAGGATCCTCGTCACCATCTTTAACCATCTCAAACATTTTTTCGATCTCTTCACTGGCTGCGATTGGCAGTCCTTCGAGATTTCTGGTAACTACAGAGTAGCCCTTATCATCTGTGCTCAAAAATCCTTTTTCCTCATAATCAGGCAGCTGAGATTTATAGGCACTTTTGAGCATTAGAGTCTGAATAAACTTCATCAATGAAACATCCCAGAGCTCATCTACTCCCTTAATAATAACAGTTAAACTATTATCATCTTCATCTATATCATCTCTTATTTCTGCTTCGGAAGCTTCAATTTCTCTAGCAATAGTAAAGGTACTAATTGATTGTTTTTTATAATTCATCTTATAAAGCAATCCGGCCAGATCAGGGTTTTCCTGGGCAATAATCTGCATAGCATCCCTGGCTTCACCACTAAACCCGCTCATATTTATCATATAATCCGGAGTCAAAAGCTTTGGCTTTTCCCAGGTGATTTTTCCTTCTCTCACCTTTGTTTCTGGACCTTCCTCCGGAAATTCATCCAGATAATATGGCTTGCTGAGTACATAATAGTGAAGAGTTGTATCATGTTCGGTAGAAATTAAATCGTCTGGCTCAAGCAATATCTCAGTATTCTCCAGTACTTCTTTAATTCTTTGCTTATCTTTCATTTTAACTCCTCCTCTCAAGCCTTAATGGAGTTGTTTACTCCTATAATCTATATATTATATTATACATTAAATGGAGTAATGAAGTCAAAAAAGTAAATTAATGTGAATTATTTCTTTAGTACCAGGTACAAAACGACCGTTTTGTACCTGGTACTAATATATTATCCTACTGAGAAAAAAGACTGGAGTTAAGCCCTCCAGTCTTTTTATTATTAACTATTTTTTTGAAAGTTAATTAAAGCTTTACCAATAATTAAAGAAAATACTGCTGCTACTATAATTTCCGGAATCCCATTTGTAAATGCTACTGCCAGAGCAGCACTTGAAGGTAGATAACCCCGATAAACAGCTAAAGATAAAACTCCAACTGTATTAACAATAGTACCAACTGCTCCCGCCAGAATCAAAGAAGAACTCTGATTGAAATTCTTTGTCGAACGGTAGGCATAATAGGCAGCAACTCCAATAAAGAGTCTTGGCAAAATGGCAATAACTGGATCAGCAAAAATTGGATTGGTTGCTCTAATAAAACTGAATACCCCAAAAATTAATCCAATTAAAAGTCCAACTATCGGCCCTTCGATAATACCGCCTAAAATAGCAGGCAGATGCATTATTGTTGCATGACCTGCTGCACTGGGCCAGGGAATTAACCCCAGTCCTGTAGCACCTAAAATAATAGAAATAGCTCCCAACATACCAGCAATTACAATCTGTCTTGTTTTGAGTTTTATTTTCTTTTCCTCCCATCCCAGTCCATTGATCCAGGTGGACTAAACTTATTGTATTTAACAGCTTTTACTGGGTGCAGCTCTTAAACTTAAGATTCCGCCCCTGCTGTTATAGCTATATTATAATAATAATCTACTTGAATAACAAGTGTTTTTAGGAATTTTTTCTTAAACTCTATTTATTTTATATTTTAATTTATCTTTTTTCGGTCAGCTTCTTTAAATAATTGATAATTATTTGATCAACTTCCATTGCTTTAAAATGTTCAATCAGCTTATCTTCCTTAAAGTAGCGCAGCAGTCGAACCAGATAACTCATTACTTTATTCTTTTTACTTTCCCGCATCAGCTGCCGGTGGAAGAGCTCTGTTCCCATTTCATAATAGTTAAGTTTTAAGGCTGCAATTAGTCTATAGAAATCCAGATACTCATCATCTAAATATTTTCCATGCGGAATTTCTGTTAAAATTGGAGCCGGATCAGCAAATCTAAGGATAGTTTCATAATAGGCAACTGTATCAAAGTAGCTTTCTACACTTGCATCTTTAACTGCCTTGATCAACTCTTCCTTTTGCTCCTGTTCCAGTTCCGACTTATACTTTAAGAGCCTTATTTTAGCATAACTTAAGGCGGGAGTATCAACACCTGCAGCTTCTACTTCCGAGATAACTTCTTTTAATTCCTGAGTAGTCATTTCTCGACCCTGATCATAAATTGTTTCATCTCCATCCAGGGCGGCCAGACTGATGAATAAACGATTATTATAGATATCTTTTGGCTGAATTTGATCAATCAGGCCTGCATCAATTAACTTCAGCAGTTTATCCAGAAGATTTTTTTGATAATTTCTGGCCTCTTCACTTTCAATTAACATCATTAAACTCGCCAGCAGATTACCCGCTTCTTCCAGAAGTTCAGCAAAATCACTTACAAAATCAGCTAAGTCCTGATCATCACCGTGTTCAACTAAAAATCTTAAATAATCAGAAGCTACCTGCCAGTTATGGAAATGACCATCTTTGCGGCTCTTTTCAATGGTAAAAGCAGTTTTTATCTTTGCTTCTGCATCATTTAGCTTACCCTGCTGCGAATCAGCCAGGAATAGGAGCCTCAAGAAATCAGGATTTTTCATATGTTCGGCTTCGAGCTTTTCTGCAAATTCTGCAAAATCATCATATAATTCTGCGGCCAGATAGCGGGCCAGAATATCAAGGGCTATCTGAGAATTTTTAGGAGGTAGATCTTTAATTTCATTTAATAATTCTCTACCTTCACTCTCAGCTGAACTCATTTTGAGATTATCCAGCTGCTGAAAAACATTGAATATTTCTGCAGCCTGAGATAATGCTTCTTTTTTCTTCAGCTCTTTATTTTCAGCCAGATTAAATCTTTCTTCAATAAACTCATCTAAAAATGAAATTACCCGCATCTGCTTATACTCTTTTAGCTGCTCATAATATTTCTCAAAGAGACTGAGAGCACTGACTACATCATCTAAATCCATTAAAGTCTCCAGGCGGAAAACAATCAGCTGTAAATTTTCGGGATCAATCTGCATTGCCCGGTCAATGATATCATTAACTCGCTGAAAGTTCTGTCCTTTTTTATAAACCTCAGCTAAAGCAATTAAAAGAGGAATGCTTTCTCCCTTTTCCTCTAAAGCCTGACGCACCACTGACTCTGCCTCATCAATTTCTTCCTGGTCAAGCATAATATTTACCAGTGGTGAGATAAATGCTTCATCCAGATCAGTACCCATCAGCTGCCAGGCATGTCTTAAATATTTTCCGGCCTGCTGATAATTATTGCTCTGTAAGGTATAAACAATTAAGGGCAGCAGAAATCTATGTTCCAGAGGATAGCCTTTTACAGCTTCTTTAAGTAAGTTTAGTACCTCTTCCTCGTTTTCTGCCTCTTTCACTGCCTCAAAATATTCCTCCACACTTTGATCTGGATTGCTGCGGGCACAGCATTTTTTAAACTTTTTGCCGCTGCCGCAGGGACAGGGCTCATTGCGGCCAATGCTGTAAGAGCGAACCGTATCTTTTTCTCGTCTTTTAGCTATACTTTCTTTTAGACCTTTTAATCTTTTATCCATTTTTTTCCCAACCTTTCTTCAGCCAATCTAATATTTTTTACATTAATAGAGCTCCATCAAGCTAAAAAGCTTCTGGAGCTCAATCGATTTTTATTTAAATTTTCATCTCTTTTAATTATAGCAGAACAGCAGCCTTATTTAAAGTTATTATTAACATAATTGAGCTTATATTTTTTAAAACAAGATTCCAGAAAGATAAATAACAGCTGTTAAAGTAACCGTACTCAATAAGGTTGTTGTTAACACAACCTGGGAGGCAAAATCTGGCTCATTATTAAATTCGACCGCGATTAAGGCAGTATTAACTGCAGAGGGTACAGCCGAAGAAATAAATAACACCCGGGCCATAACTCCCTCAATTCCCAGTAAGTAAATCAAAACAAATGCAATCAGCGCCCCCCCAATTAAGCGGCTGAAACTGGCAAGATAAACATCCAGATCCTTTAGTTCCAGTTTGGCCAGCGAAAGCTGAATCCCTAAAGTCAACAGAGCTACTGAAATCAGTCCATCATGCATATATTCAAAAGCAGGCCAGATAAAAAATTCAGCCATATTAAAAGGAATAAGTTTTAATGATAAAGCAATGATTACCGCATATAAGCTGGGCATTTTAGCTGTAGCAATCAGTGTGTTTTTAACATCCATCTGTCCTCTACCTGCATTATAAAAGCCGATAGAATTTGTAGTTAAATTTTGAACCATTAAAACCATAATTTGAATTGAGACTGCATAGGCTGCATATTCAGTTCCGGCAAAGACAAGAGTAATCAGAGGTATCCCAAAATTTCCTGAATTATAAAACATAACCGAATTTTTAAAAGCACTTGCTCTTGCCATTTTATAATCTCTAAATTTTGCCATCAAAACAGCCAGCAGAGTCATCGCTGCTAAAAAAGTAAAAGCATAGACTATTGCCCGCATTAATTCAAATTGAATTTCAGTCTGATAAACTTTGACCAGGACCAGGGCCGGCACAAAAACATAAAAATTCACTTTTGAAAATGAATAAATATCAAGTTCAAAAGTTTTTTCCAGCACATAACCAAGGCCAATTATAAAAAAGATTGGTGCTATATTATTAATTAAAATGAAGAAAAAAACATTCATTAAAAAACTACTCCTTATATTTTCAGCCTGCAAATTTAAACAAGACAGCTTACTCTGTTATTTTTCTGCAATTATCTCTTTAATATTTTCTATTAATAAATCAATATCTTCTTTTTCTACAACCAATGGCGGCAGCAGACGCAGAGTATGTTCTTTAACTCCATTAACCAGAAAACCGCGCTCAAAAAGTTGATTGG
This sequence comes from Halanaerobium saccharolyticum, assembly GCF_003259895.1. Classification (GTDB taxonomy): domain Bacteria; phylum Bacillota; class Halanaerobiia; order Halanaerobiales; family Halanaerobiaceae; genus Halanaerobium; species Halanaerobium saccharolyticum_A. The sequence goes on from NZ_QLME01000010.1 coordinate 59,645, forward strand.
TCATCTTTTTAGCTGACAGACTTTCGTCAAACTCTAAGGCCAGCATTAGCCCGAGACCCCGGGTTTCAATTAAACTCTCATTTTCAGCCACCAGTTGATCCAATTCAGCTCTTAAATAAATCCCTTTTTCTTTAACAGCTTCCAGAAATCCAGCTTCCAACATAATATCAACTACCTCCGAAGCCGCTCTGGTTGCCAGCGGATTACCACCAAAGGTTGTTCCGTGATCACCAGGTTCAAAAGCTGAAGCAACCTCCTCACTGGCCATAAAAGCTCCAATAGGAACTCCACCACCTAAAGCCTTGGCGAGGGTTATTATATCGGCTTCCACACCGTAATTCTGATAGGCAAAAAGTTCACCGGTTCTGCCCATTCCACACTGAACCTCATCAAAAATCAGGAGAATATCCTCTTGATCACAGAGTTTGCGCACACCCTCTAGATATTCTTTTTCTGCCGGATAAATTCCACCTTCTCCCTGGATTGGCTCCAGCATAATTGCTGCAGTTTTGTCAGTTACCGCCTCTTTTAGAGCTTCCAGATCATTAAAAGGCACTGTGTAAAATCCTTCTGGCAGAGGAGTAAATGGTTTTTTGTATTTATCCTGACCGGTTGCAGTTACAGTTGACATTGTCCGACCGTGAAATGATTTATCAGCTGTAATAGTCTCAAACTTATTAGTCCCCTTTTTCTTAAAATACTTGCGGGCCAGCTTTAAGGCTCCTTCATTTGCTTCCGAACCACTGTTGGCAAAAAATACCCGGTCATAACATGAGTTCTGACATAACTTTTTTTCCAGCTCCGCCTGAGGCTCTATGTAATAGAGGTTAGAACAGTGAATAATTTTATCTATCTGATCTTTTAAGGCCTCCTTAAAACGCTGGTTGCTGTAACCTAAGGCATTAACTCCGATTCCAGCCAGAAAATCACGATATACCTTTCCATCTTTGCTGAAGATTTTTATCCCCTCAGCTCTTTCAACATAAAGTGGATATCTGCCGCTGTAAACATTCATAAAATGATTTTGATCCATCTCAACAATCTCTTCTATTTCCATCTTATCAATTCTCCCTTCTAATAATAGAAATAATTTATCCTGAAATACAATAATCTTTAAAATTGATTTTTACTGACAAAAGATCAAATCTGCTTTTCTACTTCAATTTCAGACCTCTAATCCTGAACAATCATTGTTCCTACTCCCTGGTCAGTAAAGATTTCTAAAAGCAGTGGATGAGCTACCAGACCATTCAGAATGTGGGTTCTAATTACTCCACTCTCTACAGCCTGCATACAGCCTTCAACTTTGGGCAGCATTCCACCCTGAATCTTGCCTTCTGCAATCCATTTTTTTATTTCGTTAAATGTCAGCTGTGAAACTCTGCTGTCCGCATCATCTGCATCATAGCGAATTCCATTAACATCAGTCAGATAGATTAATTTTTCTGCTTTTAAGGAAGCTGCCAGTTCTCCAGCCACACTATCGGCATTGATATTTAAACCTTCACCCTGATCATTGACTCCAACTGGTGCAATTACTGGGATATAGCCGTCTTCAATTAGCTTTTCTATTAGCTCCGGATTGATCTGCTCAACTTCACCTACAAATCCTAAATCTTTTTCTGGATCACTATATTCCTTCTTCTTTGCTCGAATTAAATTGCCATCCTTACCGGAAACTCCAACTGCCTTAGCCTGCATCTTATTAATCAGGGCCACTATTTCCTTATTAATCTGAGCTGAAAGCACCATCTCGACAATTTCCATTGTTTCTTTGTCAGTTACCCGCAGACCATCGATAAAATTTGCCTTAATATTTAAGCGGTCCAGAGTTTTATTAATCGCCGGGCCCCCACCGTGAACAATAACGGGGTTAATTCCTACATATTTAAGCAGAGTAATATCCTCAATCAATTTTTCCTTTAACTCATCATCTGCCATAATACTGCCGCCATATTTAATCACAAAAGTCTTGCCAAAAAAGTCCTTAAAATATGGTAAAGCTTCAATTAAAACATTTGCCTTTTCTATTAGTTCTTCTATTGTACTCTCCTCCTTGCTGCTAAATAATATTTAAGGAAATAATGCTGTTGCTTTAAGACCGGTATTTTCCGGAAACCCAAAAATAAGATTCATATTCTGGACTGCCTGTCCGGCTGCTCCCTTGAGCATATTATCAATGGCAGAAACAATAATAATTCTATCTGTGCGCTGATCATATTTAAAACCAATCTGGGCAAAATTTGAACCAGCTACATTTTTAATTTCCGGCAGCTGATCTACCAGCACCTCTACAAAACCTTCCTGATTATAGGCCTGCTGATATAGTTCCAGAATTTCTGCCTCAGAACTTTTCTCCTTCAAATTAAGATAAATTGTTGCTAAAATTCCTCTTTTAATTGGAACCAGATGCGGAGTAAATAACACGCTGGCTCTTTTTTTAGCTGCCGATTTATCAGAATCTACTTTCCCCGGCTCCAGCTCATATTCTCCTGCCAGAAACTGATTTGATATATATTCAATTTCCGAACTATGTCTGTGGACCCCCGGACTGTAAGCCTTGATTGTGTTATGAGTCTCCGTAAAAAGTAAATTTTGTTTTAAACTGCGCCCGGCTCCACTGACCCCGGATTTAGCATCAATAATAATCGAACTGAGATCAGCCTTCGAAAACTGCAGCAGTGGTAAAATTCCAAGCAGTGATGCTGTAACATAACAGCCAGGATTTGCCACTAAATCAGCCTTTTCAATCTTTTCTCGATTTAATTCTACCAGTCCGTAGACGGCTTTTTTTGCCAGCTCAGGGTGCTGATGCTCCACACCATACCATTCCTGATAAACTTCTACATTATGGTAGCGAAAATCACCACTTAAGTCTATAATTTTTGTACCTTTACCGTAAAGTTCTCCCACAATATTTTGCGAAACTCCGTGAGGTAGAGCTGTAAATATCAGGTCACTTGCTTCCGGTTCAAAATCTTCCATTGCAATTAGCTGATAATCATTTAAACTCGAAGCTCTAAACTGTGGATAAAGATCAACCAGTCTCTGGCCGGCACTGCTTTTGGAAACTAAATCTTTAATTTCAACTTCTGGATGCTCATGTAAAAGCCGCATTAGCTCAATTCCCACATAGCCGGTAGCTCCAACTATCGAAACTTTTCTCATCTGCTCAACTCCTTTAAGACTCAACTGACTATCAAAAATAATTAAACTTTTAAATTATATCTTTGGCTTATTTTATCGCATTAAAGTATTCGAATCAAGCTATTTGACTAATTTACATAGATAAAACCCAAAAAGTGTTAAACGGTTAATATAAATTGCCTGTTGAATGGTTTAAGATTATTTATAGAATATTTGGAACAGTGTATGATAAATTTACATATGACGGATAAATTAACTTATATTAATAAGGGAGGAAAAAATAATGTTTAAAAAGTTTATGTATTTTAGTTTAGTTGTATTACTAATTCTTTCAAGCTCATCGTTAATTTTAGCTCAGAATACTGGCAATAATCAGGATCCAGCGCAAGATGTTTTTACTTTAGCTTTAGAAGATTATAATCAGGAAAATTATAGTTCAGCAGCTGAAAAATTCCAATCTTTACTGGAAAGAAATAATTTAAGTGAGGACCTCAGATTTAGTGTTTTGTATTACTCGACTATGACTGCAATAAAAAGATATCAGACTGCTCAGGCGATTGACTATCTGGAGAGCTTTAATCAGGCTGGATTTCAGGATTCTAATTTAAACTGGAAAATTGGAGAACTGTTTTTAAACAAAGCTGGTCAATTTGATAGTGCTAATTTTGAAAAAGCACTGGAATATCTCAAAAAAGCAGAAAAGATGGGACTTGATAAACTACCATTTAAAAGAGATCTTGCTTATGCATATCTTGAAAATCAGAAACCTGAAACAGCAGAAAAAATATATCAAGAAATAATTAATGAAGAGGCAACAGCTGCTGACTATTTCAATTTAGCCAGAATTAAAGAAAAACAGGAACAATTTCCCGAAGCTGTAGAGTATTACGAAAATGCAAGAGATATGAATGAAAATCGAAGCTCATTGTATTTAAATCTTGGTAATTTATATCAAAAATTAGAAAATTATGATTCTGCTGTTACTATTTTTAATGAAGGAATTGAAAACAACGATAATTTTGCCCCTTTATATATAGGATTAGGCGAAAGTTATCTTAATCTGGAAAATTATACAGAAGCCGAAAAAGCACTCAAAAAGGCAGTAGAAATCAATGAAAATTCATATTATGGTTACTACCTGCTGGGAGATATTGAAAATCAAAAAGGAAATCAGAGTCAGGCTTTCAATTATTTCGATCAGGCTCTAAAAAACAATCCTGATTATGTAGAAGCCTATCTGGGCAAAGGTCAGGTACATTTAGCAAGAGAAGAATATCAGAATGCTATTTCAAGTTTCACAACAGCGGTAGAAAAGAATCCAGATTATGCTAAAAGTCATTATTATCTGGGTCAAGCTTATCATCAGGCTGGAATGCTAGAAGAGGCTGCAGCTGAATTTCGAGAAACACTGCATATCAATGATAGATTCCCGGAAGCGAGAAACCTTTTAGAAGAAATTGAGGGAGAACTTAATAAGAATTAAAACAAGAAAGGATAACTAGAAAGGATGGTGTTATAAAATGAGAATTTTAATTACAGTCATTGCGGTTCTTGCAATCTTGGTAACTGCAACAATTACCAATCCTACTAGTGAAGAATTCATCAACTGGGGAATTGCAGAAATTAGAGGCCAGTCTGATAGTGATATAGAAAGGATACTGGGCGGTACAGTTTCAGAACCAGTTGATGAAGTAGATACAGAAATGAGTGATTATGTTTTCTTTACAGTTTTCACTATCCAGGAAAATGAAGCAGAATATAGATATCTAGGAGTATTTAATACCTTCTTTAATCTAAATTAGTTATTCAAATTGTTAGAATCCAGAACTATTTATTTTTAAATAATTAAAAAGGAGGATTTTTATGAAGCAGTTTGAACTTAAAAACGGAAATAAAATACCAGCTTTAGGACTGGGAACTTCTGGTCTAAGAGGAGAAGAATGTACTACAGTTGTTAAACAGGCGCTTGAGCTTGGTTACCGACATATTGATACAGCTGATATGTATGGGAATCATCGAGCAATTGCTGAAGCGTTAAATGAATCTGATGTGGAAAGAAATGAACTTTTCATTACCTCTAAAATCCAGAGTCAAGATTTAGAATATAAGCAGCTGTTAAAATCAGCTGCCAGACTTTTAACTGAACTGGATATTAAATATTTTGATCTGCTCTTAATTCACTGGCCTAATCCTGATATCCCGGTTGAAGAATCGCTTAAAGCAATGCAGGAATTAAAAGAAGACGGCAGAGCCATAAATATTGGAGTCAGCAATTTTACAATTCCACTTTTAAAAGAGGCACTTGAGCATCATCCTGATCTGGTGACTGTTAATCAGGTAGAGTTTCATCCAACACTTTATCAAAAAAATCTTCTGGATTTTGCTTTTAAAAATGATGTCATTTTAACTGCTTATAGTCCTCTGGCTCAGGGAGAAGTTTTCAATAATAGTGTCTTAAAAGACCTGGGAGAAAAATATGATAAAACACCGGCTCAACTTGCTTTAAGGTGGTTAATTGAAAAAGATATTGTTGCTATTCCAAAAGCAAGTTCTAAGGCCCACCTCAAAAACAATTTAGATGTTTTTGACTGGAATTTCCCGGTTGATGCAGCCAGAGAAATGGAACTTTTAGATCAAAATAACCGCCTGATTGACCCCGGTTATCCTGATTTTGACTAAAATAAAAAGTTTAAATCCCCACTCTAAAATCAGAAATCATTTCTGACAAAAAGTGGGGATATTTTATGCTTATTACCTGTAAGAGAACCTTCTACTGTCAGCGTTAATTTCTTTGTTATATTAATACTTGTTTTATGAAATTTGCTTAATTGTTAACTGATAATAGATTAAGTAATATATACCAACAACTAATTAAATATCTCTATTAATTTATTTTTTTCTTCCTTATTCAATTCTATGCTACTACAATCCCCTTCTTTTAAAAAGCATTTTTCACTTTCCTCATAATAAAATTTTAAAACATCATAATAATTGAATTTTTTTAGTACTCTTAATTTTTTGTTTAATTTTTCCTGAAAAATAACTGCTTTTATATTATTTCCATTTTTATAGCTATTCCATATTTTATTAAATTCTTCCATTAGAATAAATGAATAAGTACTAATTATAGAATTATTGTTTCTTAATGCTGTTAAGAATAAATCATCTGATTTATAAATTATTTCAAGATTTCTATTGTTTTTTTTATAAATCTCTATTTTGTTTATATCTAAATCAGGGTCATAATCAGTTAGTAAAATAATTCCGTTAATATTGTTTTTTTTAACTAAATTATTCACTTCTATATGTTTAAGAGCTTGAGGTGCCATTTCTAAATATAAAGTTATATTTTTATTTAAGTACTTGGAAATATAATTCTTATTTTTTTTATAATCTTCAACAAATTTAGCTGATATATTTAAAGAAAAAGCTAAATTATTATGTTTTTCTATTTTTTTAATAATTTCATCTAAACCAAAATATTGATTTAACACCAAGTCAATAATTACATTTGAATTTTCAGGTAAAATTTTAAATATTTTATTATAATAATTTAAACAGTTAAGATTAGATGTATTATAATTATCACTTTCAATAAAAAAATTTTTAATACCCTTGTTTTTATATTTAGATATCATTTCAGAAATTCTTTCATAGTTTATTTTATTATCTGTATCAAGAAATATAATTATTGGCACATAAATATTATTCATTTTTTTCACCTCAAAGCAAAACCCAATATTTTTAAATTAAAGTTTTCACTGCGGAAAAATCATAAAAAACTGAACTTTTCCGCAGTAAATATAATTCAATTATTATGAATTATTTCTTTTAAATCTTCCAACAAACTATAAACTACAGGAACAAATATTAGCAGCAACATGGTGGAAGAAAATAAGCCTCCCATAACTACCTTAGCCAGCGGCGAATACTGTTCTGTCCCCACAGCTAACTCTAAAGCCAGGGGTGTCATGCCGGCAAGTGTAGAAAAGGTAGTCATTAAAATTGGTCTGAACCTTAAACGTGCTCCTTCTAAAATTGCCTCTTTAGTACTTTTTCCTTCTTTTTCTGCTTCAATAACAAAATCAATTAGATGAATAGCATCATTAACAGCAATACCGGAAAGTAATATCAGTCCCATCATAGCAGGCATCGAAAGATAGGTATTGGTAAGCAAGAGAGCTGCCACTACACCTACTAATTCTAAGGGAAGAGAGATCATAATCGTAATCGGATGCAGCAGTGATTTAAACTGCGATACTAAAAGCAGATAAATAAAGGCCACTGCAAAAACAAGGGCAACTCCTAATCTGCTAAGAGCTTCATTCATATCATCCTGCTGGCCGGTAACCGCAGCATTATAGTCAGTCGGCAGCTGATAATCTGCAATAACTGCTTTAATATCCTGATTAATCTTACTTAAAGCTCTATCCTTACTGAATCCTAAAATATCCAGGGTATACTGCATATCTTCTCTGCTGATCAAGTTTGGTCCTTTAGTCACTCTAATATCCGCAATTTCTCTTAAGGGAATACTTTCTGCATCAGGACTGACAATCATCAAGTTTTCTAAATCATTTTTATAAACCATCTGCTTATCTTTATATTTAACTAAAATATTTAGATCATCCTGCTCAGGAAGAGAAAAATTTTGTAAAGCATCAATGCCACTAACTGCAGCTGAAATTTGCTGAGAAATTTCTCTGGTACTTAAATTTAGTTCAGCCGCTCTTTTTTCATTTATATTAATGTGATACTCAGGACTATTGAGAGCCCATCTCAAATTGATGTTGACTGCTCCTGGAACTTTCTTGATTTTTTCTGCCAGTCCCTGAGCAAAATCATATAAAATCTCTGGCTCCTCTCCGCTTAATCTAATTATTAAAGGTGCCTGGGTTGTGGAAACAGAGGTTGCCCCTGCTTCTTCAACTACATAGGCTCTAATACCCGGGACTTTAGCTATTTTATTTCTCAATTCCTCCTGTATTTCCCAGATTGATCTTTCTCTATTATTTCTATTTTTATAAGTCAGAGACATAAACGCCTGCTGTACCCCATTGGCTCCTGTTGTTGCTTGAGTACTTGCTCCCGGTTCAAAACCAAGCTGAGTTGAATAAATCAATAACTCGGGAACAGATTCTACTATTTTTTCAACTTTTTTAGCCACCTCTTCAGTTTTAGCAAGTGAGGAGCCAGCCTCTGTTTCTATAGAAATATAACTCTGACCGCTGTCCATTACCGGTGTCATCTCTGCACCAATTAAAGGAATTAAACTTAAAGTTACTATTAATAATACTACTGCTGTTGTAATGACAATTGCCCTATTGTTTAAAGATTTCTCCAACAAGTTTAAATAATATTTCCTGGAGCTTTCCAGAAGTTTAGTAAATAAAGCTACTATATTTTTAAAAAAGGCTAATATCTTAAAAGATTTCTTTTTTTCTTCTGCCTTTAACACCATTGATAAAACAAGCGGTACAATTGTAAAAGAACTAATAACCGAACCCGTCCAGGCAAATAAAAGTGTCATTGAAAGTGGTCTAAACATCTGCTGCACAAAACCACCAATAAACATAACTGGAACTAACACTATCATTGAAGTAGTAGTTCCTGCTATAACAGCTAAAATCATTTCATTTGTTCCTTCTACTGCTGCTTTAAATGCAGATTTATCTAAGTCTTCAAAATGACGGGTTACATTTTCAATCACAACTATCGAATTATCAACCAACATTCCAATTGAAAGAATAAGACCGGTCATGGTTACTGTATTTAAACTCAAATTAAATGCCTTTAACAGTGCCAGAGTTAAAACAAAGGTCACCGGTATAGAAATTGAAACAGCCAGAGTACTCCGCCAGTTTTCCAGAAACAAAAAGATTACTATAATTGTCAAAATAATTCCTATAACTAGGGTGTTTGCCATGTTGTAAATTGCCAGCTTAACAAATTCTGACTGATCTTCTGTAATCTGAAAATTAAGTTTCGAGTATTCTGCTTTCATTTCATTTACAGCTTTTTTGACATTATCAACTACTTGAACAGTATTTGCATCCTGTTGTTTTAAAATATTTAAAGCTACAGTTTCTTCACCTTCAACCCTGAATTTACTTCTGACTTCTGCAAAGCTATCATTAACTTCTGCCAAATCTTTTAAATATATTTTGCCGTCAGGAGTAGAAGTTATTATTAAATTTCTAATTTCTTCTAAATTTTCATATTCCCCAACAATACGCAGCAGATATTCCTGATCTTTTGTTGTCAATCGCCCCCCTGGAAAGTTGATATTTTCCTGATCCAGTCTTCTGGTGATCTGAGAAATAGAAATATCATAAGCCGCCATCGCCTCGCGGTCAACATTGATCTGTATTTCTCTTTTCTTACCACCATAAACATCCACATTTGCAACTCCATTAACTAACTGCAGTCTGTTTTTTAACTGGTTATCTGCAAGGGTTCTAAGCTCTGTATCACTGCGTGGACCATTGACTGCAAGAGTTAAAATAGGACGATCAGATTTAGAGAATTTCTGAACTTTAGGCTCTTCTATATCAGCTGGCAGTTCATTTCTTATTCTACTAACTACATTCTGAACATCAACAGCTGCCGTATTTATATTTTTATCATAACCAAATTCAACACTAACTAAGGACACACCCTCCATGGCATCAGAGCTAATACTTTCTACTCCTTCAATGCTTCCCAGCTCTTCTTCTAAAGGCTCATTTATCATTTCAGCAATATCTGAGGCACTAACACCTTTATATTGAGTTTGAATACTTACTACTACAGGCTCAGTATCCGGATTAAGCTGGATGTTTAAAGTTAATAGAGCTGCAGCACCTAAAAGAATAACTGCCAGAACTGCTGCAATTGTTGTATATTTTTTCTTAACTGCAAAATCTACTAAACTCATAATTAATCATCTCCATTTTCCTGCTCGGATAAATAAACCTTTTGCTTATCCTGTAGATCATTGAGATTGCTTACTGCTATTTTATCTCCTGGTGCTAGAGAAGATCTTACAATAGTAAAATAACCGTTGCTGGCACCTTTTTTAATCTTTTTGCGAACAGCTTTACCTTCTTCAATTAAATATACATGAGATTTATTTTGATAATTAAAAATTGCTCTTTCAGGTATAATTATTACATCTTTATAACTTTCCGCAACTAAGGCAGCCGCAACAAAGCTTCCATCTTTTAAAGTTAAATTATTTTCTTTAAAAATAATTGTCACTTCTGTTGTTCTGCTTCTCAGATCTGCTGTAGAATCAATCTCTGAAATTTCTGCTTCCAGATTTCTATTCTTCAAAGCAGGGAAAGAAATTAAGACTTTAGTACCTACTTTTAATTTGTTGAGGTCTTTCATTCCCACCTGGACCTTAACTTCAAGACGTTCAGGCCGAGCTATCTCAAAAAGAGGCTGCCCCACCCCGATTAATTCACCTTCTTCTGCAAATTCTCTAACAACTTTAGCTGTAATTGGCGATTTGATCTCAGTATCCTTTAATTCAAGTCTGGCATTTTCAAATTCATTCTCTGCTTTTTTAAGCTTTTCTCTGCTGTTTTTAATATTTAATTCTGCAATTTCTACTGACTTTTCAGCACTGGCAACTGCTGCCTTCATTTTTTCTATCTGAGCGGCTGCCTTTTTGAATTGGGTTTTAGTCTGTTCAAATTTAGCTTCTGCTATAGCATTTTTGTGATAAAGTTTTTTATCACGGTTATAATCACTTTTCCACTGTGAGTAATTACTCTGAGCTTCATTTAAAGCTGCCCTGCTTTCAATTAAATTATTTTCTGAAATTTCTTTTGATAATTTGGCTTTTTTTAAAACATTTTCTGCTTCCTTAACAGCGGCCTGAGCAGAATTTAAATTGTTCTTAAGTTTCTGATCTTCTATTTTGGCTAAAAGATCACCTTTTTTAAGTGTTTCTCCTTCTTCAACATAAATATCTGTTATCTCTCCGCCAATTTGGGCAGATATTTTCCTTTTTCCTGCATATTCTACAGTACCGCTGTAATTATATATAATTTGAAAATCATCTTTTTTTACTTCAGTTGTCTCCACAGGAACTCCCAAATTTTGTTCTTCACCCATTTGCAGCTTTCTATTCTTGAGCTGTCTGATAAAAATTAAAGCAGCAGCACCAATTATAATGATTAGTAAAATTGTTAAACCCATTTTTGCTTTTTTATTCACTGCTATCTCCTCCCAGTTTTCCTGTAGTAAAGCTTTTATGGATGTTCTCCACTGCAGCTAAAATCTCGGTCTTTTTTAACTGAACTGAATATTCTGCTGCCGCCAGATTAGATTCAGCCTCAGCCACCAGCTTTTGAGCAGAAATTAATTCACTTTCAATAACTGCACCTTTTTGATATCTACTTTTTGTGCTCTGATATTCTAGTTTAGCTCTTTTTAAATTTTGAGCAGCAGTATCCACTCTGTTTTTTGCTAAGTCTAGTTGTCTTAAGAGGCTTGACACTTCAATTTTTATTTGTGCTTCTAGATTTTTTAAGCCGAATTCACTTTCTTTTAGTCTGGCTTCTGCTGCTTTAATTTCTGCATTATTTTTACCACCATCAGAAAATTGGTAACTTAAAGCAGCTGTTACTTTCCATTCGCTTTCCTGTAATAACTCCAAGTTTTTAACGGAAATATATTTTTCATTCTGCTCCCGAGTATCAGCGCTGGCGCTTAAATTAAACTGATACTTACTATTTAAAGAACTTTTAACTTTTCCATCTTCAAAAAGATATTCTCCGCCAAGAGAAAATACTGGGTTATCTTTCGAATTAAGGTATCTAATGTCTGCCCGAATAAGATCTGCATTTAACTTTTTTATCTGATAATCACTTCTATTTTTATTTGCTTTTTTTAAAAGTGATTCTTTTTTAAATTCAAAATTCCTTTTTAAACTGGTGACTTTTCTATCCACCAATTTCACTTCTGATGCATTAATACCCGTTAATAAAATCAGCTCTTCTTTAGCCTTAATTCTATCACTTTTAAGACTTTTTAGTTTCTCTCTGACTTTTTCTAAGTTTATTTTTGTTCTCAATAAATCAGCATCAGTAATCAAATTATCTGCATGTCTTTTTTTAGCATTTTGATATAATGCTTCCGCTTCAGCAACTGCTGATTTCTGACTCTTAATTAAATTATCTATTTTTATAAGATTATAGTACTGTTTAATTACAGCTGCTAAAACTTCTTCTCTAGTTTTTTTATATTCTAATTCAGCTATATAATATTTAAGATCTGCTTTATCAAGTTGAGCTTCTGTACCCAAAGATTCAGCCAGGAACTTGCTGTAATTGATTGTACTGAAAATACTCCCATCCTCAGTCAATTCTTCATCCTGCCAGGAAAGTTCACCATTTAATTTTGAATTCATTATACTGTCAGCTGCTTTCTTCTGCATTTCAGCTGCTTTCAATCTTTCTCTGGCAGATTTTAGTGTATTATTATTTCCTAAAGCTGACTTTAGAACTGCATCTAAATTTATCTCAGCTGCCACCATAGAGACCGGTATAAAGCTGCTGATAACTATCAATATAATAGTATATAAAATTATTTTATTTAGTCTCATAATCTACCATCTCCTCAAAATCTCCAGTGCTCAGATACAGTTCGGCCAGACTCAAATAATAATCAATTTTAGCATGAGAATAATTTATTTCACTCTGATAGAGTTCGACTTGAGTCTCCAAAAGCTCAGTCCCAGTAATATAATCCTCTTCAAAATATAATTTTTTTACCCTGAGTGCTTCCTTTAAACTTTCAATAACTTTTTTATAGCGCTCAATTTCTGCTATGCTATTCTGATGATCAAGATATTTACTATTAACATCAAGCTTAATCCTGTCTTTAATTAGTTCCAGCTGATTTTTTGCATTTTTTAATCCATTTTTTGCCTGCTCTGCTTCTAATTTTGAACTATAATCTGCTGAAGCAATCTGATAGTTAATTTTTTGAAGTTCTTTATTGGTCTCTGCTTCTTTGATTTCAATTCTTTTATTTAAAGCTATATTAAAAAGCTCATTCAAACTTTTATTAAGTTTCCAATCTTTCAGTTCTTTTACATTAAAATTAATTTTCAACTGCTCATTAAAGTTCAGATTTAAATTCTGTTTTAATTTAAAAACTGCTCTTTTTTTAGTATTAGTCGCTGTTTTTAAATTACTTTCTGTACTTTTTAGTTCTACCTCTGCCTGCATCACATCACTTTTTATTATACTCCCCTGCTTATACTTTTCTTTAATATTTGCTAATTCTTTTTTTAGAATTTTTCTATATTTTTTATGAATAGCAATAGAATTCTCTGCCTTGTAATAACTGAAAAAATCACTGATTAGCTCTTCTGTCACCTGATCTCTTGTAATTTCTAGATTTCTCTCTGCAATATCCATCTCAGTTTCAGCTTTTTTTAAAAACAGTGGTGAAGGTCTTAACTCCTGCTCTGCTTTTTCTTTATCCAGGGCAATTTTTTTTGCCTTCAAATTAATCTTTGCTTTTTTAACTTCTCTGTTCTCAGATAATGATTTTTCCAAATACTGCTGAAGATTAAAGCTGTATTCAGCTGCTGCAGGCACTGTAAATACAATCAGAAGAGTTACAGTCAAAAATATAAATAAAAAATTTTTAGTCATTTAAATTAAACCTCCTAGTGTGTTATCCTATCAAATATATGAATGAATATTCATTCGTATATTTGGATAAGAAACCAGCTGCTCTCACAGCCGGCATTATATTTTCTCTTTATTTTTTAAAGAGATGGTGTTTTCACATTTAAAACCTCAAATTTAGTTCCCTGATCTGCTTTCAGTTCCATTTCAGTATTGGGGGGACAGGTAATTACAGTTCCTGCTTCTACAACATTTGCCTGATCACCAATTCTTAAACTACCCTTTCCCTCAATAACATAAAAGAAAACATCAACCGGTACCTGATGACCGGGGACCCTATCCCCAGGATTTAAAACAAGGTTCATCACCTGAGCATTATCATGTTTCAAAACTGCTTTAGCAATAACTCCTCTCTTATTCTTCTTTGCTTCTAATTCACTTAATTTAATAATTTCCATCTAAATCATCCCTTTCAATTGATTAATATTTATTGTCTATATTTAAAAACTGGAATATGAATGAGCGCTCATTCATTAATATAAGTATAATACCTTAATCTATTTAGTTCTGTGATACAGCTCACAATAAATTACTCCCCGGCCAGCTAACCGGAGTTAAATTTAAAAAGTTTAAAGAGTTTCCCTATCTACAAGTTTCTCTATTATCAGTCCCATTAAAATCACCGAAATTAAAGTAAAAATAAAACGCAGAAAAGCAAATTTAAGCCCTAAAAATTGAATTTCTACCCCTATCTGCGGAATCTTTAGCGAGGCCCAGATGCCAAGAAAAATAATTATATTACTCAAACTGGGCTTTTTTTTCAGCAATTCCGAGGCCAGTGGAAAAGCGACATACATCGGACCAGCGGGTAGAGAGCCCAGAAATATGGCCAGTAATTTACCACTGATTCCTGACTTCTGACCCAGATATTTTTTTATCATAGAAGAAGGAATCCAGACATCAGCCAGCCCCATAAGCAGCAGCACAGCTGGAAAGATCATAATCATCTCTTTCGCATAGCTGCCGGACATGATGACTGCCGGGGTAAAATACTCTGATAAATATATTTTGAAAATAATAAATAGGATTGCTATAAAAATAATTGCTTTAAATAAATTAAATAATTTGTTTTTGATTTTCAACTTTTGCTCTCTCAGTTCCCCCTCAGCAGTATCGGTCCTGGAATCAGTTTTATTATTCTGCTTCACATTATCACTCCAATCAATAATGAAATTATTACTGCAAAAACAAAGGCCAGACAGTTCCTATAGAAGGTTATCTTTTTACCCAATTCTTTAATTTCTACAGGTAAAGTCACAAAGCCAACCATAGTTAAAGTTGTAATGAAGGCAGCCACCGGAGTATAGGAAGCACCTGCTTCGATCAGTGATCCAGCCAGCGGCAGAGCAATTAAGCTGGGAATCATCATTAGGGCTCCAAAAAATGCAGAAAAAAGCAGCTGAAATAAATCAAGCTCTCCCCCAAGATAAGATCTGATTAGCTCTGGAGGCAGAAAAGCAAATACCAGACCGATGGCAGTAATTATAATCAGCATCTGGGGAGCCAGTCCTAACGCTTTGATTAGAGCTTTTTTGATTCCCTGTTTTGTTTTAGTTTGACTGAAAAAAATAGAAATCAGTAGAGCAGCTAAAGCGGTTAAATTAATAAATACTGCCACTGGTGTCTCCTCCTTTTTTGTTGCTTTTATTCATTAAAAATATGTTCAATTCTTTGCCAGATAAAATCAGGTGCCTTTTCTAAAAGATTCATTTCTGGCTGAGTTAGAGCATGTTCAATAATTCCCTGGATAGAGCCAAAAAAGTATACGGCCAGTAAATGGGTATCTACTTCCTTAATTTCACCTTCTTTGACTCCTCTCTCAAAAAGATCCTCCAGCATTTTGATCAAGAAGTTTCTGTGTTCATTGATTTCACCATCTTTTTTAGCCCTAGAAAAATCTTTTTCCCTAACCAGAACTCTACCCAGTTCCGGATTTTCTCTTAAAACTGAAAAATGTCGATTTAAAAAATGGATTAATAACTCCTTCAGGGACAGATCTCTCTTTTTTAACTCAGACATTATTTCTCTTCTTCTGTCCATTTCATATTTAAAGATATAGGCCAGAACCTCATCTTTGCTGGAAAAATAATTATATATTGTGCCGACTGCCAGTCCCGCCTGGTCTGCTATATCCTGCATCCTTGTATTAAAAAATCCTTCTCGCGAAATTACTGCTACTGCAGCTTTTCTAATTTCATTTCTAGTTTCCTGTGCCACTTAAACCATCTCCTTGAATGAATATTCATTCATATTATAACAGTATAATAATTATCTGTCAAATTTAAAATACCGTTTTTATGTAGAACATTTACTACTCATTTAACCTCTTTTTTAGTTTATAAACATCCAGCCGCTCAGGTACATAATCTTCATCCCTGTTTTCTACCTCTTCTACTGGAATATTTAATTCTCTGCTCAAAATCTTTTTGATTCTACTCTCACAAAAGTTAGCCTGGCATTCTCCAGTTTTCGCCCAGGTTCTTCGTTTAACTGCATCAGTAGTTTTAATTGGGATTGAGCGGCTTAAAGCATCTAAAATTTCTGCTTCCGTAACATCTTCACAGCGGCAGATAATATTTTTTTGGGGATCCTGATGGTCTATTTCACCATTAAAATCTTCATCTTTTTCCACCACAATTGCCGGTCTGTTAGGATTAAAATCTTCTTTTTTATTCAGTTCAAGTCCAGTTCTATTTAAAATATTTATCACTTTTTTGGCTATCGCTGGAGCAGATGTAAGGCCTGGTGAGTCAATTCCAGCTGCCTGAACAAAACCCTTAACCTCTGTCTCTTCAATTATAAAATCTTCTCTGGTGCTTTTGGGTCTTAAGCCAGCAAAGGTTCTCAGCATTCTATTTGTATCAAAATCGGGTATTGATCTGCGCGCCTGATCAATTACATATTTAATATCCTTAAAATTTGTACTTACATCATTTTTTTTGTCTATTTCTTCAGCATTAGGTCCAATCATAAAGTTCCCATGGGTAGTTGTAGTCGCTACTACTCCCTTAGTCTTTGGATTTGGAGCCTGAAAAATTACTGAATTAACCAGATGGCTCTGACTTTTACTGAAAACTACATATTCTCCCCGCATTGGATAGATTTCAAAATCTGCAGCATCCAGCATATTTGCTATTTTATCTGCATAAATTCCAGCTGCATTGACAAGATAACGGCTTTCAACTTTTTCCTTTACCGTTTCTATTTCAAAATAATCATTATTTTTCTCAATATTAATTACTTCTGATTCTAATTTTAAGTCAACACCATTATCAACAGCATTTTCTGCCAGAGCAATGGTAAATTCATAGGGAGAGGTAACTCCTATAGTTTTACAGTAAAAAGCCGCCTCTACCTGATCACTGACGTGGGGCTCAATTTCTTTAATCTGATCACCATAAATAATTTCTATCTCGTCTTCAGATTGGCCAACTGCTAAAGCATTTTGATGTATTTTTTTCAGTGTTTTTTGGTCCTCAGCATCAAAGGCAAGCACAAGACCCCCGGTGTTCTGGTAACCAAAATTAAGCTCTTCGTTCAATTTTTTATACATTGTATTTCCCTGAATACAGAGTTCTCCCTTTAAAGTTCCTGCTTTTGCCACATAACCACCGTGGACAATTCCTGTATTGGCTTTTGAGGCACCAGTGGAAACATCTGACTCTTTTTCAATTAGAGACACTGAAAGATTATATTTAGAAAGTTCTCTGGCAATCGCTGAACCAACAACTCCCGCTCCTATAATACTGACATCATACATTTATTCAGCCTCCTTAAAGCTAATTGATTTAATTATACTAAATATTTTGAAAAATGTTTCTTGCAGTTAGCTTAGCCTCAGTTTATAAATAAGGCCTCCTCAAAAGAAATGAGAAAGGCCCTAAAAATTAATCTCTGCTGTATATCTTTTTATATTCTTTCTTCCTATTTCCTTTTTTAAAATTATAAATTGCTTTAACCAGAATATTATTTTCTTCAAATAATTTTTTTAGCATTTCCAGTTCAGCCGGCACAGTTATTGCCGAACCGCAATCTGAAGAAATCTCGGGCGGTACAGCTGCCATTCTGTAGTCTAAATCATTATCAAAAAGAACTCTTTCGGCTTTAATTGAATGATGAGTTGACTCAAATAAAATCAATTTATCTCTTTGTTCATTATTTACTCCCATTTAATTTTAACTCCTTTTTCTCCTTGATAAGCTTTTGCAATTACAGCTACATCCAGTCCCTCAGCATAGAGATCAATTAATAACTCAGCTGCATCTGCTTCGGCCACAGAAATTAAAAGACCTCCGGAAGTCTGAGGATCATACATTAAATCATAAAGTGTCTGATCTCTCTGACCACTTTCACTGACAAATTTCTGATAATTATCTCTATTTTTATAGGCACCAGCTGGTAAAAGACCTGATTCTGCAAATTCTCTTACTCCCTCAAAAATCGGAATCTCAGGAGCATCAATTTCGATCTGAAGACTGCTGTTTTCCGACATTTCCAGTAGATGACCGATTAAACCAAATCCTGTTACATCTGTACAGGCATTAATCTGATACTGCTCAAAAAACTTTAAGGCAGTATTATTTAGAGTTAACATTGACTTTACTGCCGGATTGCTCTGATCACCACTGGTAAATCCACCTTTAATTGCGGCAACCATGACACCTGTTCCCAGGGGTTTAGTTAATAGAATTAGATCCCCCTCCTTGATCCCGGAATTACTGAGTAAATTATCGGGATGAACAGTTCCCGTCACCGAAAGCCCGTATTTAGGTTCTTCATCTACCACCGTATGCCCACCACATAAACTGGCACCGGCTTCTTTTACTTTATCAGCACCTCCCTGAAGAATTTGAGACAAAATTTCCTCTTCCAGACAGGAAGGAAAACCTACAATATTCATTGCCAGAATCGGCTGACCGCCCATTGCATAAACATCACTCAGGGCATTAGCAGCGGCAATCTGACCAAATAAATAGGGATCATCGACTATTGGAGTAAAGAAATCCAGAGTCTGAATTAAAGCTAATTCTTCAGATAAACTATACACAGCAGCATCATCAGCCTTGTCCAGGCCGATCAATAACTTTTCTGGATCAGCAGGAAAATTAACGCGACGCAGAACCTGCGCCAGAGCCCGGGGGCCCATCTTAGATGCTCAACCAGAACTTTTGCTGTAATCAGTTAATTTAATCTGAGACATAAAATCACCAACTTCCTAATTTTATTACTTTATATCTTTATCGATAATATTTGGATCTTTAACTAATAATATAATAATTGAATTCAAACAGCAAATTAAACTCTTACATAATCACTGCTGTTGATGCTGTTTACGATTTCATACATGTTGCTAACTTCTCCCACCTCTAATTGATCGCTTAAATCATAATAGTCAAGACAGGTACCACAGATTAAAACTTCTACTCCAGCAGATTCTAATTTTTCTAAAGTTGCTGTTACATCCTTTTCCAGAACAGCCATTTTAACACCTGAATTTAGAAAAATCACTTTCTCAGGCAGCGGCTTAATATCCAGCAGAGTCGAAAGAAAACCTTTAATTAAAATTTTCCCTAAATCTTCTTCGCCCTCCCCTAATTTATCAGAAGCAATTAAATAAACTTTTCCCGCCTCAGACGGATGAGAAACAGCTGCTTTATTATTTTCACTTTTTACTTTTTCTCCAGTGTTTTTTATTATAATCTTAAAATAGTCAGCTGACTCCTCTACAATACTGACTTCTGCTTTCATTTTCTGGGCTAATTTAGCTACATTTTCAGAAGCTATTTTATTGTCAACAATCACCAAAACTTCCTCATTATCTGCCATCGCTTTTTTGGTCAGTACAACCGGTTTGGGGCAGTCCAAACCTCTAGCATCAATCTCCTTCATTTTTATTCCTCCAGTTAAAATAAATTTAATAATTTAAAGTTAACTTATTTAAAGTTTATTATAAAAAACTATTTTTCTAATCTATGTATTTTAAATCTAATTCCTCACATATTTTTTTAGCTGTTACATAGGCCATCTCACCTGTAAATGAAACACACTGCTTGATATGATCTTTAGAACCTAGTTTATGGTCTTTAGTTAAAACTCTGCAGCAGAGTGATCCGTGAACATCTCTAAAGTAGTCATGAAGTTCTGCCGCAAGCTCCATTGTCTTATCAACCTTTTTGTCACCTGGCTGTCGACGGCCAAAGAAATAGCCGAGCATCATCTGAGCCCCAATAACTGCACCACAACTGCAGCCGGAATTACCCATTCCAACCGGAAAAGCAGATGCCATGGCCACTGCATCATTACTAAGATCTAAAGAAAATTCCTCAATAAAAGTTTTAACTATTGATTCTGAACAGTAAAAATCTCCGTTACGATAATAGTTTTCTGCCTTTTTCTTAATCTGATTAAGATTAATTGGATCAGCTTCTTCAAAATTTTTCTGCATCTGACTATAATCAGGACCAAAAACCATTGCTTTAATTTTTTTAAACATTTATTCCTCCCTGAATCACTTAATCTTCTCTAATATATTTAATAATCTATTTACTTCAGCTTCAGTATTAAAATAACCTGGGCTGATTCGCAGCAGCCCCAGCTCATCTGTGCCTAAAAATTTATGTAATAAAGGAGCACAATGCAGCCCACCCCGCAGCTGAATATCATAATCTTGCTGCAGTTTAAAGGCCAGCTGATTGGAACTGCAGCCCTCTAAATTGAAGGCGGTAACAGCTGTTCTATTATTTATATCTTTTTTACCAAAAACCTTAACCTGAGGCAGAGAAGTTAAGCCCTCAATTAATTTTTTTAATAAATTCATTTCCTGCTGATGAATATTTTCTAAACCCTCATTTTGAATAAATTTAATTCCTGCCCCCAGGCCAACAATTGCAGGTGTATTTAGAGTCCCTGCTTCCAGATAATCAGGCATGATTTCCGGCTGTTTAATGCTCAAAGAATTTGCTCCGGTCCCACCTTCTTTTAGCGGCAGCAGTGTCTCTGGATTTCTAACATATAGAGCACCAACACCGGGAGGTCCAAAAAGCGATTTATGTCCAGGAACCGCCATAAAATCAATTCTCATTTTATCTACATCTATGGGAATCACTCCTGCAGTTTGAGCTGCATCAACTAAAAACAGGATGCCTTCTGCAGCAGCAAATTCTCCGATCTTCTGCAGATCATTGACCGTCCCCAGTACATTAGAAGCATGAGAGATTACAATCAGTCTGGTATTATCTCTAACAGCATTTTTTAAGGACTGATAATCAACTTCTGCACTTTCTAAATCCAGATTTATATAGTCTACCTCTATTTCTTTTTCTGTTTTTAAACGCTCTAATGGTCTAAGTATAGAATTATGTTCCATCTTAGAACTAATTACATGATCTCCTCTTTTTAAAACTCCCTTGAGAACAGTGTTTAAAGATTCGGTAGCCCCAGAATTAAAAACTAAATTGGCAGAATTCTTAATTGAAAAGAACTCAGCTATATTTTCCCTGGTACTAAAAATCATTCGGGCTGAATCTAAAATCTCTGCAGAACCAGAACGACCGGGATTCATACCAGAATTACGAAAAAATTGATCTACTTCCTGATAGACAGACTCAGGCTTAGGCCAGCTGGTAGCAGCATTATTAAAATATATCATAAAATTAACCTCCGTTTTTTAAAATCTGTTCTTATATAATTAATTCTTTTTCTTAGGTGAAAAACCTTTATTTAAAATTGAAAATCTAAGATTTAATTATATAAAATACTCATTTATGTTCACGTACCTGGTACGTGAACATAAACGAGCACAGATAAACAAAAAACTCCTGCTTTTACACAGGAGTTCAAGTTGGAGGTAATTTAGGATAAATTTATAGATTTTAAAGTTTTACTAAATCTGTATCCCTATAGATTTTCTAAATCTGCTTTGATTTCTGCTACCAGTCTATCAATTTCCTGATAATCTTCATCAGCTCCATGACCCTTAGCAACTACTGGATCATAAAGATCAACTTTTAGATTTGGCATTAAATCAAGCAGTTTATCTGTCATTCTACCTGCCCAGCCGTAAGAACCAATAATTGAAGCATAACGAGTCTTTGGCTTTAAGACATTTGCCAGGTAAGCTGCATATACCGCAGATGGATGAGGACCTGTTAAAACAGTGGGTGAACCAAAGATTACGGTTGAGGCATCAACTAAAGAAATTGCTAAATCACCAAGATCAACATCAGTTAAATCAAATGGTTTAACCTTAATTCCTTCGTCAATTAAAGAGCTGATAAAGTAATTAATGAGATCTTTAGTACTACCATGCATTGAAACATAAGGAACTACAACCTCAGGTTTCACTTCATCACTTACCCAACCCTGGTAGGCATCTAAGATCATATCAGGATTATCATAAATTGGACCATGACTCGGAGCAATCATATCAATCTCGTAATCTTCTAATTTAGCCAGATTCTTTTTGATAATCATTCTAAAGGGCATCATAATTTCTGCATAATATCTTTTGGCCGCCTTATATACTTCTGCTTCGTCTTCTACAAATAAATCACTTGTAGCTAAATGAGAACCAAAGAAGTCACAGGGGAATAAAATGTTTTCTTCCTGCAGATAAGTTGACATGGTTTCTGGCCAGTGGACCCAGGGAGTATCAATAAACTCTAAGGTTCTACCACCAAGATCAATAGTTTCACCATCTTCAACAGCTCTAATTTGATCTGACTCAAGCTCAAGTAAATCTAAAAGCATTGGTTTTGCCTTCTGGGAACTTAAAACCTCTGCTTCAGGAAACTTCTTTAACAGATGTGGAATTGAACCAGAATGATCCTGTTCCGCGTGGTTGGAAATAATGTAATCAATTTTTTCCACACCCAGATCATCCAGATTATCCATAAAATCTTCCACAAAATCAGGCTCTACTGTATCAATTATTGCGTTTTTTTCTTCACCTTTAATGAAATATGAATTGTAACTTGTTCCGTCAGGCAGGGGAATCAACTCATCAAATAATTTGCGGTGCCAGTCAATAATCCCTACACTATAAATATCATCTTTAAGCTTTCTAAACATATAAAACTCCTCCTTATATTCTTATACTTCTAAAAGTTATTATAATTTGCTTATGTACAGATAAAATTCCTATCTGTACATTATTATATTAATCCTTAGCTGTTTTGTCAAGTTTATTGTATAACTATATTTTTTATACTTCCGTGAGCTATATCACAGAAAAAAGTGTGCCCCAAATTAACCGGACACACTTTCTAATTCCAAAATTTAAGTCTAAGAAGATAATTGTCTGTTAACCGCTTTTAAACAGGCTTTAGCAATTGCCAGAGCTATATTGTTATCTAAATAAACTGCACCAACCAATTTCTCTTTTAGTCGATTACTCTGACTGTCGAAATTATATACCTGAGCAATTACAAGTTCTTCCTTACCCTTGATTGTAAATACATCTTCTACAACTAGATGACCATTAAAATCTAAATATCTATTTATAACTTCAACTACTGATCGGGCAATAAGTTTTTCCAGATTTTCTCCCATCTGAGCTTCAAATGATTCAAAAATCTCCTGCTCATTGATCAGCATCTTAACATTACAGCGGCAGCTATTATTTTCGGTATAAATGGAAACTAATTCTATTCGATTACTGGAAAAATCATTAACAGCTTTTTTGAAATTGCTGTCAATTCTGGCAATGCTTATTTTTTTATGGTCGATTTTAAAATCATTATGAACCATGCAGACTGTTTCTACATCTCTCACAATTCGCTTGGGATCTCTCTTCTTATCTGCGATAATATGTATTTCATCTATTTCATCTGCACCAGTTAAGCTACAGGAAACTACACCGTCAAGTTCTTGAATTAATTTTTTAATCTCTGTATTCATCCTTAACTCTCCCCTTTTTAAATCAAAATACAAACTAGTAATCAAACGCTAATTCTAATTCCTTTATCTTCTCTTCACTTTTAAATTTATCATCAAAATAACCATCTTTAATTAATTCAATTATTTTCTGAGCAATTTCGGGATCAAACTGCCCTCCAGCACATTTCTTAAATTCTTCTATTATTTCTTCTTTAGTCATTGGCGGCTTATAGCTTCTGCCGGTGATCATTACATCCAGAGAATCACAGGCAGTTAAAATTCTGGCTCCTACCGGTATTGCTTCGCCTTCTAAACCTTCCGGATAGCCTTTACCATCCCAGCGCTCATGATGGTAGAGAATAATATCTAATTCATCATTAATTAAGTCTATATCTTTTAAAAGCTGATAACCATATTTAGTGTGTCTTTTAATCTCCTCGTATTCCTCATCACTTAAATTATCAGAAGTACTCAAAATATGATCATCAACATAGATTTTCCCAATATCATGAATCTTGGCAATACTGATAACTTTTTCCGATTTTGCTCGCGATAAGTTCATTTCATTACAGAGATGATAGGTATATTTTGCTACCCGTTCACAGTGGCCTTCAGTATAATGATCTTTAGAATCAATTACCTTCAGAAAACTTTCGATTATTTGAGTATAGGAATTCATCTGCTGTAAGCGCGAATAAAAGAAATCTTTAATAATAAATAATAGTATAATAATAAGAACAAAAAGCACTTTACTAAAATAAATATAAGAAGCCAGCAAAATCAATCCTAAAAAATAGGAAGTAATTAGATTTTTCGAAAGCTCTCTAAAATAACTTATCAGTGACATCTTATTTACATCATTATTAGCTAAATTGATCACTATAAAAACAAACAAATTATTTAAAATAAAATATACTAAACTAGCAAAAAGAATAGATAAAAAAGGAAAGGAATTCGTTTCAATATACGGATAACTAATATTAAAAGCTATAGACGCTACTGAAGCTGAAATAAAAAATACAGCACGATTAAATAAAAATTTATACCAAACAAAACCCAATTTTTGACTTTTTAATTCAATAGTACCAATTGCAGCTATTACACCAACCCAGAATGGGTTTAAAGTAAAAAAGGCAGTTGCAAGAACCGGCAAATTCATTGAAGTAGTAATCTCAGTCATAGAATTAAAAAACATGCTAAAATTACTAATAAACACTAGCGTAATTAATAAAAAAGATAAATTCAATAAATTTATATCAAAAGCAGAATTATTAAATAATATTAAAAATAGTATTATAAAACTTATATGTATAAAAATTAAATATAACTTTAACTTTTTGTTCATAGTTTACACCTCCTAAATACAAAAAATAATCTGACAGCAAAAATAATAAGTTTAAATCTTTACCATCTACTGGATTCAGCTAATACAGAAATAGCTGTTCCAAATGTAATTAAAGCAGTTGTAATAGCAATATAAAGCTTTTTCATTAAGATTCAGCTCCCTTCGTTTTTGGTATTTCTAAGCTCATTTACGAAGGTAAGCTAGGCTCATTTTTTTAAGCTAGTCTCTTTCTGCTGTCAGATTACTATTTAATATAATTCAATGTTTTTGACAAAAGTCCTCTTTTTTTGAGAAAAAAAGTACTATAAAACCTTAATTCATTAGTTTTGACGGTGATTTTTAGTATAATCTAACAATTACCAGAAAAAATAACAAAAATCGACAGGTACACGGTACTTGTAATTTTTTGACCGCTTCTGTCGATTTATGCTAAAAGTTACTCTATATTTGGCTGAGTCATTTTTTTAGGATTTACATGTTTTTCAAATTCTTCGGCACTTAAATAGCCAAGATTAACTGCAGCTTTTTTGAGACTGAGATCTTCTTTAAATGCTTTTTGAGCGATTTCTGCAGCTTTATCATATCCAATTACAGGATTGAGGGCAGTAACCAGCATTAAACACTGTTCCAGGTAGTTTTCTATCTGTTCTCTGTCTGGCTCAATCCCGCTCAAACAGCGCTGATTATAAGAACTAACTGCATCTCCCAGCAGTCTAATTGACTGCAGTATATTATAGATAATCAGCGGTTTGCTTACATTAAGCTGAAAATTACCACTGCCTCCACCAATATTGACAGCTGTATCATTGGCCATCACCTGGGCTGCAGCCTGAAATAGGGCTTCAGCCTGGGTTGGATTAACCTTGCCCGGCATAATCGAACTTCCCGGTTCATTTTTAGGAACTTTGAGTTCTCCAATTCCACAGCGAGGACCGGAAGCCAGCCAGCGGGTATCATTGGCCAGTTTCATTAAAAACGAGGCTGCTGTTTTCAATACTCCACTTAAATTAACAAAACTATCATGAGCTGCAATCCCTGCAGATTTATTAGCTGCAGCTCTAAAATCTTTATCTGTTTCTAAATTTATGTATTTAACTGCCAGCTTATCAAATCCAGCTTTGGTATTTAAACCGGTTCCTACAGCAGTTCCACCCAGAGGCAGCTTTTTTAAGTATTTGAGACTGTCTTTAAGCATCCCAATTATATCCTCCAGCTGAGCTGCAAAAGCTGCAAATTCCTGTCCCAGAGTAATTGGAGTGGCATCCATCAAATGAGTTCTTCCAACCTTGACAAGCTCTTTATGTGCTTCTGCTTTCTCAGCTAATTCACTCTTTAAATCAGCAAAAATCGGCAGCAGAAAATCTTCCACCTTAGTCACAGCTGCCAGTGCCATTGCAGTTGGAAATGTATCATTTGAGGATTGAGACATATTAACATCATCGTTGGGATGGACTGGTTTTTTGCTTCCTAATTCTTCTCCTGCCAGCTGCGAAATTCTATTTGCCAGCACTTCATTTACATTCATATTTGTCTGAGTTCCAGAACCAGTCTGCCAGAGAGAAATAGGAAAATGCTGATCAAGCTCTCCTGCAATTAATTCTTCAGCTGCTCTTAATATATAATCTCTTCTAGCCCTGCTAATTAATCCCTGTTCATGATTTGCCAGCACAGCCGCTTTTTTGACAATTCCATAAGCTCTAATTATTGCAACCGGCATTTTCTCTTCTCCGATCGAAAAATTTTCCACAGCCCTTGCAGTCTGCGCACCATAAAGTTTGTCAGCAGGCACCTTCACTTCCCCAAGGCTGTCTTCTTCTAAACGATAATCCATCTGACACCTCCAATAAATAAAATGTTTTAAGACTATAAATTCAAATTACTCTCAATAAAATATAAATTTAAAAGTTATACATAAACACTATCTTCTTTTTCGTCGGAATCGGAATCTTCCAGCTCTTCTTCCTTTTCTTCCAGCTCTTCCAGTTCCCTCATTACCTGTTGTTCTTTTTCTGGATCTATTTTGTAGAGATCAACTTCCAACTCTTCGGCTTTTTTATTAAAATCTTCATTTGGTGCTGCTGAAGTTTTGGCAGCCATATTTTCTTCCTTTTCTGAGCTGCTTTCAGCAGGAACAGCACTATCTCCAATTAGAGAAGCCGTCCACTTGCCGCATCTGTCACCGGTAATAGCTATTATTTTACCATCAGCTATAACTTTAATTACCTCACAGTTGTTGGCACAGTCCTCACACTCAAAACTTGTTGTTTCAAACTCCTGTTTTGTTAGATCAAAACCTCTAAAACTGCTTTCCTGACCGCTTCTTTTAACATCTCTTTTGGCCAGCATGGCAATTCCAATTGCTCCCATCACACCATGATGTTCAGGTACGATTACTTCCGCTCCAATTTCTTCTTCAAAGGCAGCTTTAATCCCGATATTAGCTGCCACCCCACCCTGGAAAATATATTCTCCTTTTAAGACCCGATTCCGAACCAGGTTATTCATGTAATTTCTGACCAGTGCTTCTGAGAGACCATTGATGATTTCAGGTTTAGTAAATCCATACTGCTGTTTAGAAATCATATCAGATTCCGCAAAAACCGTACAGCGGCCTGCTATTCTGACATCCCGATCAGCTTCTAAGGCCAGTTCTCCAAATTCTTCAATTGGTACTCCCAGTCTTTCTGCCTGGTGATCCAGAAAAGAACCTGTACCTGCTGCACAGACAGTGTTCATCGCAAAGTCAACAGCAATTCCATCCTCGACGATAATCAGTTTAGAGTCCTGACCCCCGATTTCAAAAATCGTACCAGCTTCAGGATGATAGTAGGTTGAGGCCCGGGCATGAGCGGTAATCTCATTTTTAACTGTATCCGCCCCCAGCACATAGGCAATTAACTGGCGGCCGCTTCCGGTAACACCAACTCCACTAATCTTATAATCATCAAGCTCAATTTCTTCTTTAAATTTAGTTAAACCTTCTTTAACCAGCTCTATGGGATTACCTGAGTTGCGTGTATAAAGTTTAAAAATAAGTTCGTTTTCTTCATCAATAGCAACAATATTTATACTAACTGATCCTATATCTACACCCAGATAAAGATTATTCATCTACATGACCTCCCTGTATTTTTTTTCTCTGATCATATCCAAAAATGCTTCCACTCTGGTCAGTACATTTGCATCAGCAGTCTGCTCATCTATAGTAATACTTAAAACAGGTATCTCATATTTTTCAGATAAATCATCCATTACACTCTGCGAAACAAGTTCTGGTAAACAGCCAAATGGTTTAAGATGAATTATCCCATCAAAACCTTTTTGCTTAAAATCAATAGCATGTCCAATATTTCCCTGAGCATGGCCGCCAATTTCAATTTCAATAAATTCCTCTCCCTTTTTCTCAATCTCTTCCAGATCTTTTCCGATAAAAGGAAAGGCATTTTCTCTAATCCAATCAGCCAGATACTGAGAGCGTTCAACTTCAAAACCAAATTGATTTACCTTTTCTTCAACCTGATTATTGATAGACTTCTCCAGCACAACATATATCTCGCCAATGATCCCTATTTTAAGGCGCTCATTTTCAGCTGGAATGGAACCTTCAAATTCTGACAGTTTATTTAAATATTTATTTTTGATTTCCTTAACCTCTGCAGTGGTTTGAATTTGATGAAATTCTTCTTGAGCCTTAATCCAGATTCTATTGATTGTTCCCTGATCATTATAAGCTCTTAAGATTTCTATCTTTTTCTCAATCTGATCCATTGCTCTTGTAAGTTCATAAACAGTCTTGATTACTTTAGCTACTTTTAACCAGGAGCTGTCTCCTTTTAATCTTTTTACTATCTCATAAAAATATTTATAATCATCGCGAGGAGAATCAATAACAATAATCTCTACATCATAGCCTAAATCCTGAAGAATCTTTTTATGAACCTCACCGTAATACCCTGCCCGGCAGGGTCCATGACCACCACTTGTAACTAAAGCATCTAAATTCTTATCCATCAATTTTAAGTAGATACCGGTAATCACTTTAAAAGGAAAACAGGCAAATTCGGGGCTGTATTTTACCCCCAGATCAATGATTTCTTTATTAGGTTTAGGTGGCATTACTACATCATGTCCCAGCAGTTCAAATAATTTGGCATATACAATTGTTGGTCCCATATAAGGAAAAGATAGTCTCATCTTAGTTATTCTCCTTTTTTAACCGCAGCAGATCGATAAAGGCTTCAATTCTGGTTATAATATGGCTTTCTCCTGTTTGTTCATCAATTCTTAAGGTCATAAAGGCCTTATCATATTCTTTGGCATCAATTTCTAAAATCTGACCCAGCATTGAATCAGGACCACAGCCAAAAGCAGTTAAATGAATCACTCCATCTATCTGATCATTTTTTAAATAATGTTCTGCTGCCCCATAAAGTTTATTTGTAAACTCCCAGAACATAGGCTTACGCAGCTTAGATAACTCTTTTTCTATAATTTCTGCTGCTACCATCGAAAATGTGTGGATTCTAACCCCCATTTCCTTTAGCTTATTAAGAATATCCATATTTAGATACTGATCAGAAACATTATATCCATAACCAATAACAGCAATGTCAACAACTTCTTCATTTCCAGGTGTTACTATCTCTTTTCTCTGGCTTTGAGGTATTTTTTTCTCATTTTCAAATTTAGAAATTAATTTTTCCAGCCCTTCTAGATCTTCAAGCCTGGAAAAATCATTGATTAAATACCCCTGATAAAGCAAATTTCTATACCGCTGCCAGAAATTAGAAGCCTTTGTTAAAGCTTTTTTCATTTCTTTTTTCGGAATAGAAAAAATTTCTGCCAGCTGCTGATGATTGGAAATTTGTGCTATATCATCACTCTTTGAATCAATCTGATCAGCAATTATTTCCGCTTCCAGTCCTGGTAAAGAGTGTTTGATCATATCCGGTAGGCCAATAATTTTAGGACAGAAAACTACACCTTTCCGGATTGAGTGAAATCGCGGCAGAAAAATATAATCAACATCTTTTTGATCCAGATTTAAAACATGGCCAATTATAACTTTAATGGGGACACAAATTTCTGATAAAGACTTTTTTACTCCTTTATCCAGCAATTTTCGGGATGTATTATCAGAAATAACAGGCTCTAGACTCAGTTCATCAAAAAGCTTGAGCCAGAAAGGAAAATAGTAATAATAGAGCAGAGCTCTGGGGATCCCAATCTTTGTTTTTTTCATATCTCAATGCCTCCAAAACTTATCAGAAAATTATTTTCAGTTTATAAATATTTTATAGTAAATTTATAAAAAATGCAAAAATTTTAGCTGCTGTGTCCCAGAGATCTGGACATTTTTTGAGAATATTCTACTACCAGCTCTGCCAGCTCATTCATTCTGGCCTCAGTCATTCTGGTCATCGGAGCAGAAATACTGAAAGCAGCTACTACCTTACCCTGATGATTAAAAATTGGTCCGGCAATACAGCGAATATCTTCTTCCTGTTCCTCATCATCCACTGCATAACCCTGTTTTCTTACTTTTTCCAGGTGATCTAAAAGTTTATCGATTTCAGTTATCGTATTTTCAGTATTTTTTTCCATCCCCTTTTCTGCAAGAATTTCTTTGACCCGCTCTTCAGGCAGATGGGCCATAATTGCCTTACCCAGACTGGTTGAATGGGCGGGAACTCTTTTTCCAACCTGAGAGTACATGCGAATAGTGGCATTACTTTCTACTTTATCTAAATAAATAACCTCGCCTGAATCCAGAATACCAAGGTGAATAGTCTCTTCAGTTTTCTGCATTAATTCTTCTAAATAAGGACGGACCCTAACTCTGCTGTCAATATCATTTAAGACCTTTGAACTTAATTCAAAGAGCTTAATTCCGGCAATATATTTATGATTGTCCTCATTTTTTTCTAAAAAGCCTCGGAACTTCAGGGTATCAAGCAGCCGATAAACAGTGCTTTTATGAATCTCAAGTTCTCTGCTTATCTCGGTAACCCCCATCCCATTTTCTCTATCTACTATTAATTCTAAAATATCAAGAGCTCTATCTAAAGATTTTATTAACTGATTTGGTTTTTTAGAAGCCATTATTCAGTCCTTTCTTTTCTTAAAATAATTAATTTTATTTTTTGAAAAATTTTCTGTTTTTCTCTAAAACTTCACTTAAATATCTCTGAAAACGCGAAGGCCTTTTGTTTTTAATATAAAAATAACCGATAGTTGAGGTAATAAAAGCGCCAATACAGTCTTCCATCAGGTCAAACATTGTATCTACCAGCCCTGATTTCTGCATATTCAGTCCAAAAATTGTATCCATCCAGAACTCAAAAATTTCCCAGAAAACTCCAATAGTTACCGCAAATGAAAATGCAAATACTGCTACAAAAATTGGACTTAAAACTACATCAATATTCTCATTTTTATTTAAAACATAAACCATTATAAATCCAATAAAACCCATACCCATTCCATAAATTAGATGCAGCATACTGTCCCACCACCAAAAACGATAGTAGAACTCCTGCTGTTCACCAAGATACATGGAAGCAAAAATGAAAACAATTATTATAAACTGCAGTCCATTTGGAATGTGCAGATAATTTTTATCGGTCAAATAGGCAGGTAAATAGATTAATATAATAGCCAGCACTGAAGTAAAAAGGTTAAGCCAGTTTTCTGCCAAAAAGTTACCGACAACAGCTGCCAGCAGCAGAATTAGAAAAAATCGCGTAATATAAAGCTGTAATTTTTCCTGGTCCATAATAAATCCTTTCCAAATAATACTTCCTTATTTTGTTTATTCAATTACAGATAAGATTTGCTCCCTATTTTCTTCTAAATCGGGAACATAGCTTTTCATTAATTTTAAATCCCCTTTAATTTTAAACTCTTCCGAATAAGCAGGAATTAAGACACTTTCAGTTTCATTTAATTCAATTTCCTGATCATCCCAGCTTATTTTTCCTGAGCCTTCGACAACTGTTAAAATATAAAATCTCTCCTGATCTCCCTTAGCCTGATAACTTTCCTTTATCTTAATAATATCAAGTGCAAATTTATCATTCAAACAGTAATAGCTGTAATTATAATCCTCCTGACAAACTCTAAGTCCTTTTCTCTTTTCTGAGTCCAGTTTAAAATCAATAACATCCAGGGCTTTTGATAAATGAAGTTCTCTACCACGGCCGTAATCATAAACTCTGTAGGTTGTATCACTGCTCTGCTGTATTTCTGCAAGCATAATTCCAGGTCCAATAGCATGGAGCAGCCCGGCTTTGATAAAAAAGACATCTCCTTTTTCCACCCTGACCTTTTTAACAAACTGATTAATTTCATCATTTTTAACTGCTTTTTTAAATTCGCTTTCTGTACAGTCCTCAGTTCCAATAATTAAATATGCATCTTCATCTGCGTCAATCACATACCAGGCTTCTGTTTTACCGGCCTCACCGGGATATTTTGCTGCATATTGATCATCTGGATGAACCTGAATCGATAACTGAGACTGAGCATCAATTATTTTTAAAAGCAGTGGAAATTGATCTGCTTCAATATCTTTACCCAGAATCTGCTGGGGATACATCTCTGTCAATTCTTTCAGACTTTTACCAGCCAGTTTTCCGTTTTGGGCAATACTCATTCCGGACTCCTGGGCTGAAACATCCCAGCTTTCTCCAATCGGGCCCTCAGGCAGATCATCGCGAAATTTTTCGAATTTGCGCCCTCCCCAAATTTTTTCTACATATTTATGATCAAATTTTAGTGGATAAAACATCTTATTCCTCCTATATATTTAGCTAAATTTTAGCATTTAATTATTAAAATTTGCTTAAATTAGTTCAATTTATTATTGCAATTTAAGCATTTAATTTAAGACTTTATAACTTCTTTTTGTTCAGCCTAATTTAAAGCCAATTAAGCATTTAACCTCACTTTTAATTTATCACCTTTATTAATCTTTGCAGAGAGATTAACAGGCTCTCCATTTAAGATCAGCTGCATCTTCTGCTGCATGTTATCGGAAATTCCATAATTAATATAGTCAAAGACACCTGATACAGTTAAAGTCCTCGAAAAAGCCTGGATCTGATCTCCAGCTTCAATTGTATAGTCCAGTTCTTCCTGCTCTCCGTTAACCTCTACCTCCCAGATTTGGTCAGGGACAGTTAATTCACTGCCGTTAAAATAAAAGTCAATCTCCTGATTTCCCTTTTTCTGGAGTAAATCTCTAATTGTTAAATTGTTTTCCTGTTTTTCTTCAATCTGCAGTTCCAGCCCATCTTCCAGGGGCTGATCTAGATCAACTTTCTGCCGGTCAGCTGCAGCTGTAATTAAATAATTGGAGCAGACAGTTTCTTCTTCCCTGCCATTAAAAGTATATTTGATAC
The DNA here is from genome assembly GCF_003259895.1 of Halanaerobium saccharolyticum. Lineage (GTDB taxonomy): Bacteria > Bacillota > Halanaerobiia > Halanaerobiales > Halanaerobiaceae > Halanaerobium > Halanaerobium saccharolyticum_A. Next base: position 93,106 of record NZ_QLME01000010.1, read on the forward strand.
TTTCATTTTTAAAGCGCTCTGCCGGAACTTCCATAATTTGAGCCATCGCATCCCGAATCGTTCTGGGTACAGTATACTTAATCTCAGCCCCATCAACTAAATCTGCTTCAAGATTTACCAGTTTCCCGTTCTGAAAAACCCTGGTTCCAACTCTATTTTCGCTGCCATTTAAATATATCTGATAAGCAGAGAGATCCTCTTCTGGAATAATATCTTTAATCTCGGCCTCTGCATTCCGCCCCGGTCTGCCCGGTTTAAAAGTGATATTGTCACCATTATTAACTTTTTCCTTAAGTTTTGCTTCTTCCTGATTGAGTAAAATTTTAGCAGAACTGCCCATCTCACCTTTGACGGTTTTGAGTTCTCCATTGACTGTAGCGGTAATCCCCATTCCTGGGCGGGGAGTCAGCTGCTCCATCTCTATATCTGCAGCCAGCAGGGCATCAGCAGCTGTCGGCTGAGAGAGGGTCAGTAAATTTATCCGATCTCCATTTACTCCAACTTCAATAAAAACTGCTTTACTCTGGGTTTCTCTGGTTGTAACTGCAATTCCCAGCGGAGTTAGAGTCTGAGTCGTATTAATTCCCTCAACCTCACCTTCAATATTTTCTAAATCTTCTCGTTTACGGATCCCAATTCTGCTTTCAATTATATCAATTTTTTCTGAAAATTTCTTTTTAAGACCGGGAGTTAAACTTCCGCCTCCAATAAAAATAACTGCCTGGGGTGGATTAGAATTGATCTCTAAAATACTTTCTGCAATAGAACTGCTTAAGAGTTCAAGCTGATCTTCAATTGCAGCCAGCACCTCATCTTTATTGATTTCAATACTTTCTCCTAAAATTGTTTTGACCTCAAGTACATTATTTTCAGAAAGGCTGCACTTTACCCGCTCGGCATTATTATAATCTATTAAAAACTTTTCGGAGATAATTTCGGTTATTTCATCTCCGGCGATTGGCACCATTGCATAACCGGAAATTGATCCACTTTTAGTGATTGCAATATCAGAGGTACCGGCCCCAATATCAACTAAAGCCAGATTAAAGTTGCTCATAGCTTCGGGAATAACCACATGGGAGGCAGCAATTGGCTCTAAAGTTAAATGTTCTACCTCCAGCCCCACTCTATTAATCACCGAGAGCAGAGAATCAATTACAATTCTTGGTAAGAAAGTAGCCACCAGTTCAACTTCCATGTTTTTTCCGCGCTGACCTAAAAGATGACCAAGCTCCATTCCATCCAGCTTATATTTACGAACTGTATAACCTACAAAATGATAATCCACAGTATTTTTCGGCTTTTTCTTTAACTCAAGCCCCTTGAAATCAGCTGAATTTCCCTGCTGCTTATTATTAAGCTGTCCCTGAGCCTTTTGAATAGTTTTTAATTCCAGTGTTTTTAAATCATCTTCTTCAACATATCTGCTTCTTTCCAGCTCAATGTTATGACGCTGAGTTACTGTTTTTAAGGCTCTACCAGCAGCAGCAATTGCAACATTTTTTAGAGTTAAGCCAGATTTTTCTTCCAGCTCTCTTTTTACTTCTGCAACAGCTTCTGCGACTCGAGCTACATTATGTATCTGACCATCAAGCATTGCTCTGGTCTGATGTTCCCGCACAGCTGAATGAATAATTTGATATCCACCCTCTTTTTCCTTGATTAAAATGCCAACAATTGTCCTGGTGCCAATATCCAGAGCAAAGGTTATCTCCTCGGTCATAATAGTATTCCTCCTATAAACATTTATTAGAAAAATATTTAAAAAATCTCTTAAATTTAATCTTCCTACCTGCTAATTATATTCTATATTCAGACTGATATCCCTTTAAAAAATCAAAGAAAAAAGTTGTAAGGCTTATCAAATCAAGAAAACTACCTTCCTAATTCACTTAGAAAGATAGTTTTAAAAAACAGAGGCTCCAGCCTTAAATTATATTAAAATTTACTCCTGCTATAATTTAAACAATAACCTTAGTAATTACAATATTCATATGTTTTAAAAGGTCCAATTCCTTATCCAGCTCATTACCTTCGTCATCTTCGATTAATCTAAGCACAGGCCGGGTAGGAAAACCCACATTTTGATCTTTGACCACAGCTCGATGACCGCTGCTTAAAATAACTTCGGATCCATTGGGATAAAATGATACCTGGGGTAAAAACTTTTTAACCAGCTGATAATCAAACAGTTCTTCAGTATGATTCATAATATATTCTGCAGCCTTATAGGTGGGCCATCTGTCTCGATAAACACGATCACTGGTCAGAGCATCAAAAACATCTGCAATTGCAGCTACTCTGGCAAATTCGTGGATTCCATTTTCTTTTAAACCCCGGGGATAACCTGATCCATCCACCCGCTCATGGTGAGAATAAACCACAATTCGAGAGAGAGGACTGATCGATTCAATCTGCTGCAGATAATTAAAACCCAGTTCCGGATGGTTTTTCATTAGCTGATATTCATAATCGGTCAGACTGCCGGGTTTATTTAAAATCTCCTCGGGAATTAATGTTTTTCCTATATCATGCAGCATTCCACCCATTCCCAGTTTAAAAAGTTCATTTTTGCTGTAGCCCAGCATTTTACCAAGAGCAATACAAACCACACTCACATTTACTGAATGCTCATAAGTATAATCACTGGTACTCTTTAAACTGACGAGATTTAATAATACATCCTCGTTTAAAACCAGTTCATCTGTGATGTCTTCAACAATACCTTTTAAATCCTGCGTATTCAAATCCAGGAATCCATTCTTAATTCTGTCAAAGGTATTGGTCACAATTTTTTTTCCATTACGCCTGGTGCTGTCTTTAATTGCTTCGTTAATTTCAATATTATATGAGTACTTATCTTCAATATAAAGATGTTTAATTCCCAGTTCCAGCAGTTTCTTTTTATATTTATATAAGTTTTTGACACCTTTATTTAAAAGGACATTCCCTTTTTCATAAATTGGCTTAGCCAGTTCCATATCCTCTTTTAAATTCTCTGTTAAGACTAAACGCATAGTATAATCCTTCCCCCAATAAATAGCTAAATTTTACCCGTGTATATTATTATAAATTTTTACTTCCTCTTCTCTGGGCTCAGAGACTCCCAGTGCACCCCTTACTTTACAGTATTTAGCCGCAGTTTTCAACCCTTCTGCCAGAGCTTTTTGATAATTTTTTTCTTCCTTAGTTAAATAAGTTAAAAATCCCGCTATCAGGGCATCTCCGGCACCTAAAGTATCGACAGCCTCTACCGGTAGAGCTTTCCCTTTAATTAATTGATCTCCAATTTTCATTAAAACTCCCTCTGCTCCCAGACTTAAAACAGCAGCTTCAACACCTCTTTTTGAAATCCATTCTAAAAACTTTTCTGGATTTTCTTCTTTTTTACTTTCAGAGAAAAAGGCAATATCCACTTTAGGAATAATATCCTCAATATAACTTTTATTTCTGAGATAAGAAAAATCGAAAGAAAGTCTGGTTTTATAATGAAGTTTTGGCAGATAATCTTCAAAGTAAGCATAAATATTACTGTGCACTATTTTTGAATTTTTAATTATCTCCAGTACATTTTTATTGATTGATAAGTTTTTATAAACGCCTTTATCAACTGCCTCTACCTGAGATTCTGAAGCTTTTCTTTTAATAATAGAAACAGCATTCCGTCCTTTGCGAATATCATTTACCGGATAGGCAACCTTTTCTTTCTTTAAAGTATTATATAAAAATTTGGCATTTTCATCGGTGCCAAAAACCCCATAATAAGCAGCCTTAGCTCCCAGCCTTTTTGCTATCACAGCTGTATTATAGGCGCCCCCACCGGCATACACTTTTTTGTCCTCAGGATAATAATCAGCTATATTATCTCCTACAGAAAATATATCATATTCCATAAATTTTCCTCCTCCAATAACTATCAACTTTATTTGAGTTTAGGGTAAACAACTTTTATCTAAGATTATATTAATTTTTGCAGACTAATAATAGAAGCTATTTTACTTTTCTATTAAACTCTGTAAATTCTTTAATCGGTTTAATTTTTTCGACTATTGGTGGAATAATAACCAGCTGAATTACCATTCCAGGAATTCCGGTCAAAAACGCTCCCTGCATAAAAGGAATAAAGGGTGGGTTAAAATTAAAAAGTGGTCCGACTGCAATTAAGACCAGTCCATAAACTATCCGCCCCAGAATCATTGCTGCAATTAAACTTAAATATATATTTTTAAATTTATTAGAATATAAATAACCTGAAATCAAGCCAAATGCTGCCAGTTCAAAAGCCATCAAAACTGCAATCGGGGGCATCATTGGCGGCATCGCAAAAAGTAAGGTGCTAAATAAAGGTGTGATAAAACCGACAAGAGTTCCATAAAAAGGTCCCAAAATCAACCCCGTCAAAAATACCGGAATATGCATTGGAGAAATTAAATTCCCCAGCGTCATACTGCCTGTCAGATTAACCAATCTTGGTAAAATAATTCCTAAAATCAGTAAAAAACTTGCCCAGACTAATTTCCTTGTTTGGTTTTTCAAAATACTCACTCCATATTATTTTTTTGTATTTTTTATTATTTAAACTTGAGACTGTTAACTAACTGTTCAATTAATTTTCGCTGCTTAATCTTACTGCTGCCGTCAATCTCAAAACTTAATTTTAGCAGCTGCTGTTCATTTTTTTGATTAATAAAGTACTCCAGGCTTAACTCGTCTTCCCGCTGCAGCTGCAGTTGATAAATATCAAGTTGATCACTGCTTAAATTTCTTTTTCTAACTTCAAATCCATTTTCTTCAGCTGTAATTGCAGCATAATTAAACTGTTTTCTGCTGGTTTCCATAAAAGTTTTGCCGCTTAAATCCTGCATAAATATTTCGCCATTAACTTCTTCCGCCTCAAGTTGATATCTAAATTTGATTTCTTCTTTTAAAGCTCTTGCCTGACTAAATTCCCAGCCTTCCGGATAGGAAAACGCAATCAGCTCATTCTCAAATTTCTGCCTGTTAACCCTTACAGACTGCTTCTGGCTTTGATCCTGCTTTTCTGAACCGCTATTACTCTCTCCAGAGCCTGAGTTTGACCTTTTCTGAGCAATATAATCCTCTAAATATTCAATTCTGCTCTCCGGTATAGGGTGAGTCTGGGTAAATTCTAAAAGCTTAAAATTATTGCTGTTTTCTTTAAAGATTTTCATCAGCTCTATCAACCCCTGAGGGTCATAACCGCTGCGCATCATTAAATCAACTGCATAAATATCAGATTCCTGTTCCTGTTCTCTGGAATAACCATTGGCGATTAAATTCTGAGCCACATTTGTCATTGTTTGATATTGATTGTCTGTAAAATGATTAAATAACAGATTTAAAATTGAAAGCCCCATATTTCTTTCCAGGTCTTCAGTTAAATGTTCTTCTACAGCATGGCCCATCTCATGGGCAACTAGTCCTGCCAGCTGGTCCTCTGTATTTAATTTCTGCAGCAGACCTTCAAAAAGCATAATATTCCCATCACCGATGTAATAAGCATTAATTAACTGATCATGGATATGATGCAGCTTAAATTCTTCATCTTTAAAATCACCCTTAACTATATTTGCTTCCAGTCTCTCTAAAGTTTCGAATTCCAGACTGCCGGCTTTAAATTCTGTAATCCTGTATTCTTGCTCTAAATTATCATATAATCTTGCAGCAACATCTTCCTCATATTCAGAAAAAGCTGAAGCTGTAAAAGCAGCTGTAGTGACTAAAAAGACTGTCAAAACTACTATCAAAAATTTATTTGATGATAAATTAATTCTCTTCATTTTAAAACCTCCAATCTTAAGCAGCTTAGTTATATAATTATTGTATTACTTTTTTTGCAAAAATAAAACCCCTAATTTAGAATTATTTCCAGAACTAAATCAGGGGTTAATAATAACTTATTCTTTTTGAGTTAAAAACTCTTTTTCTTTTTTAATAACTCTGCTGCTTTCCTCAAATGCGGGTCCACCTTTAGTTGCATGAGAGTTAACTGCGGCTTTGACAGAAAGTTTTTCTTTTAATTCTTCAGCGTCAACTTTTAGATATTGTCCGAGAATTTTTTCCCATTCTTTTTGCTGCAGCTGGTCAAGCTCTTTTTCCTTTTTAGAAGCAAATAAGACTGCTTCTCCCACAATCTGATGGGCCTGACGGAAAGGAATACCCTTATCTGCCAGAAAATCTGCCAGTTCAGTTGCGTTTAAAAATCCTGTGGCAGCAGCTTTTTGCATAGCCTCTTTTTGGACGGTCATGGTTTTCAGCATCTCAGGATATAATTCCAGAATAACTTTAACTGTATTGACACTGTCAAAAAGACCTTCTTTATCCTCCTGTAGATCTTTATTATAAGCCAGAGGCAGTCCTTTAATAGTCAGCATCAGCTGATTTAAACTGCCGATTACTCTACCGGTTTTACCCCGCACCAGTTCAGCCAGATCAGGATTTTTCTTCTGCGGCATAATTGAACTGCCTGTTGTGTACTGATCGGCCAGTTCGATAAATGAAAATTCTTTAGAATTCCACAAAATCACTTCTTCACTTAAGCGGCTTAAATGCAGCATCAAATTAGAAGCAACCGCCAGGAATTCTAAAACAAAATCTCGATCACTGACTCCATCCATCGAATTTTCGCAGGCTCGCTCAAAACCAAGTTCCTGAGCTATAAAATCACGATCTAAATTAAAAGAACTGCCGGCCAGGGCACCAGAACCCAGAGGAGAAACATTAATCCGTTTTAAGGCATCTCCAAAACGCTCATAATCGCGCTTTAACTTAAAGTAATAAGCCAGCAGATGATGCCCAAAGGTTAAAGCCTGTGCCCGCTGCAGATGAGTATATCCAGGCATTACAGTTTCTGTATGTTCTTCTGCCAGTTTCAGCAGAACCTGCATAAATTTAAGAATCATTTCTCTGATCTGCTCAGTCTGATCTCTAAGATATAAGCGCAGATCAACAGCAACCTGATCATTACGGCTGCGGCCTGTATGCAGTTTACCTCCCAGCTCACCTATTTCAGCAGTTAAGCGGGATTCCACCAGACTGTGAATATCCTCAGCCTCATTAAAATCAAAATCTCCTGCTTCTAATTCTGCCTGCAGATCTTTTTTAACAGCTTTTAAACCTTCGGTAATTTTTTGTACCTCAGCTTCAGTTAATATCTTCTGTCTGCCCAGCATCTTAACATGGGCCAGACTGCCTTCTATATCATATTCCATTAAATTAATATCAAAGGGAAGAGAAGCATTAAACTGGTCCATCAGCTCAGAAGTTCCGGCCTCAAATCTTCCTCCCCATAATTTGCTTTTTGTCATCTATTTACTCTTCTCTCTTTTTCTGATTTGCTACCTGGAGCGGTAGAGCCCAGAGATTAATAAACCCTGGAGCTGACTTATGATCAAAATTATCACTTTCATCATAGGTTGCCAGGCCGTGTTCATACAGAGAATACTCAGATTTTCTGCCGGCAAGAGTACATTTAGCCTTATATAATTTCACTTTGACTGAACCGGTTACAGTCTGCTGTGATTTGTCAACAAAGGCATCCAGAGCATCTCTTAAAGGAGAAAACCAGAGACCATTATAGGTTAACTCAGCGTATTTAGCTGCCATTTCAGCTTTGTAGTTTTTGGTATCACGATCCAGAGTTAAATCTTCTAGAGCTTTATGGGCGGTAATTAAAATTTCACCGGCTGGTGCTTCATAAATCTCCCTCGATTTAATTCCAACCAGTCTATCTTCTACCATATCAATTCTGCCGACTCCATACTCAGAGCCCAGCTCATTTAATTTTTCAACCAGCTTAATTGGCTCCATTTTTTCGCCATCCAGAGCTACTGGTACACCCTTTTCAAAATCAATTGTAATATATTTAGCCTGATCCGGAGTCTGATCGACATCTTTAGTCCACTGGTAAGCATCTGCAGGCGGCTCATTCCAGGGATCTTCTAAAACACCACATTCGATACTAATTCCCCACAGGTTCTGATCAATACTGTAAGGACTGTCCTTGGTTGCCTTAACCGGAATTCCGTTTGCTTCTGCATATTCTATTTCTGCATCTCTGGAAACAAATTCCCAGTCTCTTAAAGGAGCAATAATTTCCATTTCCGGAGCCAGTGCTTTAAAAGAAACTTCAAACCGCACCTGGTCATTACCCTTGCCAGTACAGCCGTGAGCTAAAGCATCTACCCCCTCTTTTTTTGCCACCTCAACCATTCTTTTTGCAATTAAAGGCCGGGCCAGCGCTGTTGCCAGAGGATACTTTTCCTGGTACATTGCATTAACTTTTAAAGCAGGATATACATAATCAGTAATAAATTCTTCTCTGATATCATCGATATAGGCTTTAGCAGCCCCAGTTGCCATCGCTTTTTCTTCCACTGCATCCCAGTCCTGAGGCTGTCCTAAGTGAGCGGTATATGTAATGATTTCCGCATCATATTTATCCTGAAGCCACTTAATCGCGACTGAGGTATCAAGTCCACCCGAATACGCCAACAAAATTTTCTTAATTTCTTTTTCTGCCATTTTAAAAATTCCTCCTTAGATTTTCTGCTCTCTTTTCAATCCTCATCAAATCAGCACTAACAATTTTTCTTAAATATATTCTTAGCAAAATACTGCTAAAAAACTACAAAAACCCGCCTCCATATAATAGAGACAGGTTAAGATCCGTGGTACCACTCTGCTTGATAAAATAATTTATCCACTTTCAGCCAATTTAACGCAGTTCTACGTTTTTTCCTACTTAAGTTCAGAAAAAAACCTCACAGATGCGCTTCAGAATTAAGTTTTGGTCAGGCTCTCACCAACCCCGACTCGCTAAATCCACTTAAATTCTTACTCTTCTGTTCACAGGTTTACTTTTGTTTATTTTTTTGTATTATATAGCATTTATTTAATTATTGCAAGAAATTCTAATATATTTTTTGTACCAGGTACAAAACGGCCATTTTGTACCTGGTTATAGTGATTTTTTTAACATAACAGAAACTTGAAAATAATTTAACTACTAATCATTTCTCTCATCTTTAAAAACTCAAAAATACTGAAATCAACTGAGAAAAAATAATCAGAAATTTCTCGAGTTGTTTTAGCCTGAGAAAATTCTTCTAAATCCCTTCTAAATTCATAAATCTCATCTAAATGTTCCAGTAAAATATCAATTATTTTTGACTGAAAATGCTGGTTGCGCTCACTGCTGACTATCTCCACACATTTTTCACGGGGAAAAGCATCTTTATATACTCTTTTTGAGGAAAGTGCATCAAATACATCGGCCAGCGCCACGATTCTGGCTTCAATCGGAATCTCCTCAGCTTCAAGCCCCTGTGGATAACCGCTGCCATCCCATTTTTCATGATGAGAGTAGGCTATATTGTAAGCCATATTTAAGATTTCAGAATGAGATCCGGCTAAAATTTTGGCTCCGATCTCAGGATGATTCTGCATTACTTCATATTCCTCAGCAGTCAGTTTTCCAGGCTTCTGCAGTATTGAATCTGGAATCCCGATTTTGCCCAGATCATGCAGCAGAGAAGCAAAAAATAAATTTTCAATACTACTTTTATCTGCTCCTAACTCTCTGCATATTAAAGCTGAAGTAAAACCGATCCGCAAGATGTGAAATAGACTGTCCTCATCCCTAAATTCAGCTGCTTCGCAGAGCTTCTGCATTATTTCTCGACTCAACTCTTTATTATCTGCCGCCATAGCATCTAAACGCATTTCTTTTTCTTCCAGACTGCGCAGTTTGTCTTCCAGTTCAAAAAGCGAGTCATTGATAAATAACGAGATTAATTTCTGCAGTTCAGGCTTTTTGTTATTTAATTCCTCCGGTTTCCAGTCCTGATCTAGATAAGAAATACCCCTGTTCTCTAATAAATTATGATAATAAACTGCCGACTTTTTGGCGACTTCACTTTCCAGACTTAAAAAACCTTTAAAAATTCGGTAATCTTCTTTTTTTATTTTCTGCAGGTTCTTATTTTCTCTGGTTGCCAGAACTGCAGAATAATCAGGATGAATCACTGTCAGCGACCATTCGTCAACTAGAGGTGAATCCTCTTTAAGTTCAACAAAAGTAGTATTTTCAAAATCTCTCCCTGCAGCTGCAGGAATATTTTCGGCAAAGATAAAAATCTGCCGGCAGATCTTATCCAGCTCTAAATAACGTTCTCTTTCAAATAAAAAGAATTTGTAATCCTGAAATAAAACATAGATATCTGCGTATAAATTATACTCTTTAACCACTTTCTCAACGGAATGAGACATTGCAATCATAGAAGCCTTAGTATAAATTTCTGCCTCCAGAGTGGAAACGCTGCCCTTTAAATATTGATCTAAGCCCGGCACAATTTACCACCATCCTGTATTTATAATTCCATTTCCTGCACTTCTGACAGAGTTGGCAGTGCAGCCATTGCACCACTGGCCGAAGCTGCCAGGGAACCCGAATAATTTGCAAATTTAAGTGTCTTTTCTAAAAATTTATTATCTACCTCTGCCAGAGTTAAATCTGTTTGATTAAAATTATATAATACTGCTGACATAAAAGCATCACCGGCACCAGTCGTATCAACTGCATCTACCTTAAAGGCCTCTACAAAACCTAAATCATTCAAATAATAGTAGGAGCCTTTACTACCACAGGTAATAAATAAAACTGGTATTTTATACTCTGACTTTAAAATTTCCGCTCCCTTTTTGATATCTGCTTCTCCAGTTAAAAATTCAAGTTCTTCTTCTGAAACTTTAACGATATCAACTTCATCAATTACAGATAAGATCATTTCTTTTGCTTCAGCCAGAGAATCCCAGAGCATTTCCCTTAAATTAGGATCATATGAGATCAGCATTTCATTCTGACGTGCCAGCTCTATCCCTCGTTTTGTTGCAGATCTTGCCGGTTCATCAATTAAAGAAATTGAGCCAAAATGATAAATTTTATTTTTCTCAAAGAGTTCTGCGTCAATCTCATCTGCCCTAAAAAATCTATCAGCACTGGGATCTATATAAAAATCAAAACTGCGGTCCCCATCTTCATCTAAAGTAACAAAAGTAATTGCAGTTTTGGCCTCATTAGTTAAAATTAAATTATCAATATTAACATTTTCCGACTCTAATTTCGTTGCCAAAAAATTACCTAAAACATCATCTCCCACCTTACCAATAAAACTTGCATCTACTCCCAGTCTGCTCAAAGCCACAGCCACATTGGCTGGTGCTCCACCCGGGTTTTTGCGAAAGTCCATATTCTGATCATCTAATGGGGTAAAATCAATTAAAGCTTCCCCTAAAGTTATTACTCCCTGCATTGACAGTCCTCCTCGTAAATTAATGAATATTTATTTTATTATAACATAAATAGAGCCAAATCAACATTTTTTAGGATAAATTTTAGACCAGTTATTTTTAGCCGAAAGTAAAATTTCTTGTTGATTTGACCCCTGAGAAGATAATTATTAATTAAGCGAATTTCATAAAAATAAGCCTTGATATAACAAAGAATTTAATGATATAAAAAGGGCTTCACCCCAATCTTGTCGAATTTAATAGTAGCACCCAAAAAACTCGAAAGAAGGTGAAGCCCTATTAATAATATTCGACAAGAGTG
>NZ_QLME01000011.1 GCF_003259895.1 Halanaerobium saccharolyticum
AATCCCAATTATAAGGAGTTTTTCTATTTTAAGCAAGTATTTTCGCTGAAAATAGAACTTGACTTTTCTTAAATATTTTTATGCAATGCTAGTGATATTTACTCTAAATATTTAAGTAAATATACTTATATTTTTAAAAATTATTTATTTAAATATTAATCTATTATTAAAAACCTTCGTAAGCACTTTCAAAGATTTCAATTACTTCTTCTACAGTTGCCTGTCTTGGGTTAGTAGCACTACTTGCATCAGCTAAAGCATTTTTAGCTAAGGTTTCAAAGTCTTTAGGATCAACATCATCCAGTTCCTCTAAGCTTCCAGGTATACCTAAGTCTGCAGCTAAATCAACAATAGCCATAATTCCTTCATCTGCTGCTTCCATAACTGTCATACCCTCAGTTTTAGCTCCTAATAACCTACCCATTTTAGCTACTTTTTCTGGTTTAGCAAGTTTATTAAAGTTTGTTACATGAGGAAGTAAAATAGCATTACAAACACCATGTGGTAGGTCATAAAATCCACCAAGCTGATGTGCCATACCGTGAACTAAACCAAGAGAAGCATTATTGAATGCCATACCCGCTAAAAACTGAGCATAAGCCATTTTTTCTCTGAGTTCATAGTCAGAACCATTAGCTACAACCTTACGCAAATTCTCTCCAATCAATTCAAATGCTTTTTCTGCAGCTGAATCGGTTAAAGGATTAGCAATAGTAGAAACATAAGCTTCTACAGCATGAGTAAGAGCATCCATGCCGGTATTAGCAGTTAAGGCCTGAGGTTTTTCCAGCATTAATACTGGATCATTAATTGATACATTAGGTGTTACTCTCCAGTCAACTATAGCCATTTTAATATGTCTTTCTTCATCAGTTATAATACAGAAACGAGTCATTTCACTAGCTGTACCAGCTGTAGTATTAACAGCTACTAAGGGCATAATAGCTTTATTAAGTTCATTTAAGCCCTCATAATCCTGAATTTTACCACCATTAGTGGCAACAGTAGCAATACCTTTAGCACAGTCATGAGAGCTTCCCCCACCAAGTGAGACAATAACATCAACATTTTCGGAGTCTATAAGTTTTAAACCATCCTCTACATTAGAAACAGTAGGGTTTGGCTGTACTCCATCAAAAACAACAAAATCTATACCTGCTTCTTCAAGATGATCAGTTACAGTTTCAACTATACCAATTTTAACTAATACTTCATCAGTTACAATTAAAGCCTTTGAACCATTTTGACGTTTAATATGCTCACCAATTTCACTAACTGTGTCTTTACCTAATACATTAACTGAGGGAATAAAATATCTACTTACTTGTGCCATTTACTTAACCACCCTTTTTTGAATTTAGACTAAATTAAGAAAATTTAAATAAGTTGTCTAGATTATAAAAGATAGAGGTCGAGTTGTCAAGAAATTCCATTAAATTATTTTTTTCACATTTTTAATTAATTTTTTCACATTAGTTTTTTTGATTCAAGGACACTGAATAACTCCGCGAGCCCAGAGGCAGTCTCCACAGACCGGAAATTCATTACCATGGCAGTCTTCTGTATTTTCTTTAGACATCTCACAGCCCGAACACTGAGTACAGTCGGAAAAAGGAAATTCCTTAACTTTTTTGCGAAAATCTTTAAATTGCTCCTTATTCCAGATTTCTAAGAGCGATTCTTCTGTTATTTTTCCCAGCGAAAATTTATTAATATGTTTTTCTCGTTCTCTAATATAGAGGTCGTAGCTGTGCATTAAAGCAATACAGGGGCTTATCTCTCCCTGCCAGTTAACTGCAATTGAACCATCCTCTATAAATTTACAGTAACCACGATGTGGATTAAATGGAACCTGGGTTGTGCTGATCGAACTTGATTTTCCTCCCACTGCAGATAGATCACGGATAATATCTTCTCGCAAATCAGTTGGCGGCAGATAAATTTCAGGTCTGTGTTTAGTTCTGATTTCAGGTTGAGAGCGGCTGATAGAAAAAGAATAGAGTATCTCATCTGTCATATCTTCAGTATAGGGCAGTAAATTTGTCAGAAAAATAAATGAGGCTCCCATCCTGAAGGCAAGTTTGCGCAGATCTTTAAGTTCATCCACATTGGATTTCATTATTACATATTCAATCCCAATCTCACACTCTTTCTGTTTTTTATTCCGCAAACTGCGAAAGTTCTGTACATTTTCAATTACAGTTTTTAAATCTGCACCGGAACGAATATCAGCCATAGTTTCCGGAGACGTTCCATCTACAGAAACTACCAGGCTATCCAGGCCGTCTTCAAGTAGGGCTTCTGCTTTTTCCTGATCCAGTAAAAGTCCATTTGTAATTATCTGAGTTTTTACTCCCAGCCGGGAAGCCAGCCCAATCATTTCTGCAATCTGAGGATGAAAAAGTGGTTCTCCAATTCCCCAGAAAGAAATTTTATCCAGCCCCTTAAAATCTTTAAGCTCCTCTATTAATTTCAAATAAGCTGCCATCTCCATAAATCCCATCTCTTCATCCCAGGAATGACGGACACAAGTCTTGCAGTTTAAGTTGCAGTCACTCGTTGGTTCAATATAAACTCTTGTCAGTCTGGGATCAGCTCTTTCGATATAGATCCCATTCTGATTAAATTGAAGCTTAACTTTAGTCCCGGAATCAAGACCTATTTTTTCATTTAATTCTTCCGGCAGTTCAAGTTTACCATCTTTTAATTTAAGTTCCACTGCTTCCGGTAGTTCTTCCGTTAAACCAGCACTGCGCCAGAATTGTGGATTGTTGATTAAAAACTGCATAATTTGCCCCTTTCTGCTGCTAAATATTTTTAGTATTAATAACTTTGTTAAATTAAACCTGAATCAACATTTTCACTCCCAGTCCAGCAATCTCTGTTCTCCTTCTAATTCTCTAAGTTCTGTAAGATCCTGACTGACTTCAATTGTGCCTCTGTAATTTCTATTATCATCTCTTAAAGCATAATATTCAATCAGAATAAATTTGCCCCGCATTTGAATCCAGAAACGGGCTTTATCTTTCTCTCCTTCTTTAAAAGCAGTTAGTATTTTTTCCACAATGTGCACACTTTCCGGTGGATGACAGTTCTGAACTGTGCGGCCGATAATAGCTTTAGAACGCGGAAAAAATCTATCGTCCGGATTGGAAAAAAATTTAACCCTGTTATTTTGATCAACATAGGTAATGTCCAGCGGTAGTTTGTTAATCATCATTTTCACTTCTTCCAGACTTAAATTACCTGTTCCCAGACCCAGCATTACACCTTCTAAAGGAATTTCTCCGGTCACAGTATCTGATTCCATTTCCGGCAGTGAACCTGGATGAGTGTAATCGGAATCTTCTTCAGCAGAAGATCCCGGCTGCCCCTGCTTATTTAAGGCTTTCTGTTTCGATTCTTCATTTTTTATTTTCTTTCCATTTTCGTCTTTTTTAGCAAGAATGTTTTTTTGCGGTGGTTCAATATAAACATAGCCCATCTGCATACTTTCTCGCTGGATTTGCTTCCATTCTTTAAGAGTTAAAGTTTCCATTGCTACCGGGAAAACTACATTTTCCTCTTTAAAAATCATTCTGTACATTAACATTAAAATTTCACCCAGGAGCTGTCTGATCTCCATATCAAAATTATCTCTGTTACTGAGCAAATTTAGTAATTTTTTAAGATTTTTTCGGATATCATCATGCAGTGACCACATAACTTTTAAGGGACGATAATTCTCCCATTTTTTCTCCAGATAGGGAAAGAGAATATTTTCTTTTCTGACAAAGTGTCTATCAAATTCCTGCAGCTGCATAGTCAAACTGCGTAAGTTTTCAATTTCCTCTTCCTTTACTGTTTCTGAATCAAATTCTATCCTTTTTATATTGTCCTTAAATTTTCGCAGCAGTTTTTCCAGTTCCCGGTTTTCGTTCATTAAATAATAAAGAGGGTGGCCTTCTTCCGGCTTATCCCACTCATATTTTTCCAGATGTGGATTTAAGACATTCATTATTTTTTCTATATCCTCTTTGATCTCAGCCGGTTTGACACCCTTTTTGATCTGTAAATCCTCCATAGCAATCATATCATGAGGAGTTACATTTTCTATTGCTTCCTGATATTGATCAATCAGCTCTTTACCATTTTTTCCTGCCATCATTCCCATCGAAAATTCTAGTAACTGCTGAACCCGCTGCTCACTGTTATTTATAAATTCGGACATTAAATCCGCCTCCAGTTAATTAGTTTTAATTTTTAGTTAATTTTATTTTATCTTTTCTAGAAGTTTTTTGCAATGGCATAAGGGGTTTTAGATCGAAAATAGCCAGCCCCGGTTCAGGGCTGGCTTAGTTTGAAAAAATTATAATGGAAATAAATAATATATTGGAAATAATAAAACTACCCTAATAAATAAATCTGATCCATAAATTCTATTTTAAATCTGGCTGGAGTATTTTCTTTTGCTGCTGCTTTTTCACCGGCAAGAGAGTAATAATAGACTGCTGTTTTAGCTGCCTCAAATAAAGATAGACCTGACTTTTTGGCTGCTGCAGCAAAAACCGCCAGAGTTGAGCCCAGCATACAGCCAGTACCAACAACCTTCCCCATCAGTGGGTGGCCTCGATTTATTTCTGCCAGCTGACTGCCCTCAGCAATTAAATCTGTTTCTGAACTGACAACAACAGCTGTATCCAATCTCTGAGCCAGCAGCAATGCATTTTCTGCTATCTCTTCATATTCTCCTATCGACTCTACACCTTTAACCTCCGCTGTCTTTCCGGCCAGTAAAGAAATTTCTCCTTTATTTCCTTTGATCAGGTCAATTTTTAACTCAGATAATATTTGTTGAGCAGCTTCAGTTCTAAATTTCGTGGCTCCAACTCCAACCGGATCTAAAACTATGGGAATCTCCAGTTGATTTGCTCTCCTTCCAGCCTGCAGCATCGATTCCAGCTGAGCAGAAGAAATTGTACCTAGATTTAGAACTAAAGCAGAAGCATTTTCCACCATCTGGGCTGACTCCTCTGCTGCCGGGGCCATCACCGGCAGAGCTCCCCAGTTAAGTGTTAGATTAGCACAGTCATTAACAGTTACATTATTGGTAATATGATGAATTAATGGTTTTTCTGAATTGATCGTCTTTTTTATTAGCTTCCAGTTTTGAGAGAATTCTGCTGCAGTTTTATTATTTTCTGCTGACAATTTAGGGCCCTCCTTTTAGATTTTGCTTTTTTGATTATTTGCTTAAATTCTCGAGCTTCATTTTCTATCTTTTCCGCTTTTGTCAGAGCTGTGATCACCGAAATACAGTCAGCTCCATTTTTAATCACCTGAGGGGCATTGTTTTTATTCAGGCCTCCAATTGCTATCAGCGGTAAATCAGTATTTTTTCTAATTTCAGCCAATTTCTGCAGACCAATTCCATTTTTATCTGGGTTAAGCTGCTTAGATTTAGTTTCAAAAATTGCTCCCACTCCCAGATAATCAGCACCATCAGCCTCAGCAGCTGTGATTTCCTGATTGAGCCAGGCAGAAAGGCCAATAATTTTATCCGGCCCCAGGATTTTGCGAGCAGACCGCAGAGGCAGGTCGCTCTGCCCCAGATGAACCCCATCTGCATCTAGAGCCTGGGCCAGATCTACCCGATCATTGACTATAAAATTAATTCCATACTGGCGGCAGATTTTTTTAATTTGCTTTCCCAGCTGGAATTTTTCTCTCAAAGACAGATTTTTTTCCCGCAGCTGAACCACATCCACTCCGGCAGCAGCTGCTTCTTTAACAACTTCTATAGATTTTCTGCCTGCTGATAAACTTTCTTCTGTAATTAAGTAAAGATCCCAGTTTAACATTTTTATTTTTACCTCCTCAGATATTTTCTCTTACTGCTAGATAAACTTAAGAGAACTAATAAGTTGATTATCACTCTGCTGCTGATTATTACTCTGATTTTGAAGCTGCCAGAGATGATTAACCGGGCTATTACCCTGACCAACAGGAAAATAATTTTTGATGGCTCCGGTGATAAACTCTTTTGCCTGTCCCACTGCTTTTTCCATCTTCATTCCCCGGGCCAGATTGGAAGCAATTGCAGCGGACAGTGTACAGCCCGTCCCGTGAGTATTGCTGCTTGGAATATAATCTGCTTCAAATTCAATAAACTGACTGCCATCATAGAGCAGATCAACAGCCTTCTGCAGCTTCTTTTCTTTACTGCTGTGGCCGCCTTTAATCAGAACATAGCTGCTGCCGTATTTGATCAATTCTTCTGCCAGATAATGAGGATCAACAGCTTCTTCTGGAGCAGCTCCGGTCAGCACCCGGGCCTCATGCAGATTGGGGGTAATAATTTCTGCCAGTGGAAAAAGTTTTTCCTGATAGGTCGTTACTGCTTCTGGTTCTAAAAGCAGATCTCCACTGGTGGCTACCATAACCGGATCCACTACCAGATTGGAAAGGGAATATTCTTTAATTTTTAGAGCTACTTCTGCAATAATTTTACTATTGGCCAGCATACCAGTTTTCAGAGCAGAAAACTCTATATCTCTTAAAACTGATTCCAGCTGAGAAGCTACAGCTGTCACAGAAAGAGTTTTAACATCCTGAACTCCCAGAGTATTCTGAGCTGTAACTGCAGTAATTACAGAAGCACCATAAACCTGATGAACAGTCATCGTTTTCAAATCAGCCTGAATTCCGGCACCACCACCAGAATCAGAACCGGCAATTGTTAACACCTTTTTCAAATTTATCAGCTCCTTTTGTTCGCTTTAATTTAATTAACCAATCTTAAAATTTATTCAGTCATTTTTCTATCTTAAAGTATTAGCCTAAATCTTCAATAAATGTTAAGCTGTCAGCCTTTTCCACAGCTTTTAAGAATAAATAAGCAATAACTGCCCCTCCAGCTGCACTCAAGGAAAAAGGAATGACAAAGAAAAAAACTGCAGAATTGCTGCCCATCAAAAAGCGGGCAATCGGATAGGCGGCTACTGCTCCCAGGAGGCCTGTACCAATTAACTCTCCTGCCAGTGCCCAGCGCTGTTCTTTAAACTTTTGATAAAGCAATCCGGCTATTAAGGCCCCAATCATACTGCCCGGAAAGGCCAGCAGAGAACCGGTACCCAGCATATTTCTGAGCAGAGAAATTGCAAAAGCATTCCAAACTGCATAGGCTGGCCCCAGTAAAACAGCAGATAAAATGTTAATCAAATGCTGGACCGGAAAAGCTTTTGCCACTCCCACTGGAATATAAATTAAGTGTCCGGTCATTGTTCCCAGAGCAATTAAAAGTGCAGAAAAAGTCAGTTTTTTATTATCCATCTTAATCATCCTTTCAGAATTAATTTGATATTTACTTTAATTGTTTGTCTACTATTTTCATCGCACAATAAGAACCGCACATTGTACAGGCATCTTCTGCTTTTAAAGACTGATTATGTTCTTTTCTTGACTCTCTCAATTTCTCCGGAGCCAGGGCCAGCTCAATTTGTTTTTCCCAGTCTAGTTTCTTCCTGGCTCTTGCCATCTTATTATCTCGCTCTTTTGCTCCCTTAACTCCTTTGGCAATATCGGCTGCATGAGCTGCAATTTTGCAGGCAATAACTCCTTCTCGCACATCTTGAATATCAGGTAAACCAATATGTTCAGCCGGGGTCACATAACAGAGGAAATCAGCTCCAGCCGCTGCCGCTGCAGTACCACCAATAGCAGCTGTAATATGATCATAGCCTGCTGCAATATCTGTAACCAGAGGTCCCAGAACATAAAATGGAGCTTCTTTACAGAGTTCTTTCTGCAGTTTAATATTTGTTTCAATCTGATCATAGGGTACATGTCCAGGTCCCTCTACCATTACCTGAACATCTGCTTCTCTAGCTCGATCTACCAGTTCACCCAGAACTAAAAGTTCATGGATCTGAGCTCGATCTGTTGCATCTGCCAGACTGCCCGGACGGAGGGCATCCCCCAGACTTAAAGTTACATCATTTTTATAACAAATTTCTAAGAGACGGTCATAATACTCAAAAAGTGGGTTTTCCTGATCATTATGCAGCATCCAGGCTGCCATAAACGAACCACCCCGGCTGACAATATCAGTTACTCTCCCTTCAGCTGCCAGATGCCTTAGAGTTTCTAAAGTCAGACCACAGTGAACTGTAATAAAATCGACTCCTTCTTCAGCCTGATCTGCAATCACTCCAAATAATTCTTCAACTTCCATTTCTATTATTCCCCGGCCGGACTTTACCGTTTCTACAGCTGCCTGGTAAATAGGCACTGTTCCTACCGGCAGTTTTGAATTGTTTAAAATTGCCTCTCTGGTTTCTTTAATTTTATCTCCAGTTGAGAGGTCCATCACCGCGTCTGCACCAGCCTCAACAGCTGCTTTTAATTTTTCTAATTCATTCTCAATCTGATCACAGTCTTCTGAAGTTCCAAAATTAGCATTAACCTTCGTTTTTAAACCCTGACCAAAGGCTACAGCTTCCAGCTTACTGTGATTTACATTTGCCGGAATCACTATCCTTCCAGTCGCCACTTTGTCTCTGATATATTCTGCACTAACCCCTTCATTTACTGCTGCCAGTCTCATTTCTGCGCTTATCTCACCATTTTTTGCTCTTGTTACCTGAGTCATAATCGTCAGCTCCTTTTATTTTAAATTATTTTTAATTATATTTTTTTGATTCTACTCTTGCTTTTGAAAATAAAGTTTCATATAAAAACAAAAAACACAGCCTCCCAACTAAGGAAACTGTGTTTAATAACTTAAGCAATTATTTAAATAATCACTCCGCACAACTCCCTTCGCTGGTATTATCCAGATCAGGTCCAAAGGGTCAAAGCATCTGCTTTATCTCAACCAAAAGGCTCCCCTGTCAATATTCAATTTTCTGATTAAAGCTTAATTTTTTAACTTACTAGTTTTGCGAACTCGACATTATTTGTTTTCCAGTGCCTTCATTACCATTATCAGCACAATATAGGTTACTATAGTTGTTGGAATCAAAAATGTCGCATTATAAACTGTGGAGTATACCCAGACATTCTGGCCTTCTGGCGCATAACTGCTAAAAAAGATAACTCCTGATATAATGTGAACAATTAACCTTAATGCCGAGGCCACTACCACTGCCCAGAACATTTTAAGAGGCTGAATAATCTTGTCTTTTCTGATCTTAAACATTCCCGCTACTCCTAAAACCATATAGGGTAAAGGATAATCCATAATCAGCTGAACTGGATGAATAATATAGGCTCCAAACATCAGCTGCAGCAGTCCATAGGCCAGACCACTAAACATTCCTGCACCTAGACCCCAGCGAAAAGCAATAACAAAGATCGGCAGCATTTCTAAAGTAACAGAACCACCCTGAGGCATCCGCCAGAGTTTGAGAAAATTAAGCACAACTGCCAGAGCAACAGCCACCCCAATTTCTGCCATCATTCTTGTTGAAAATTTATTTTGCATAGTAAAAACCCTCCTGATTTGTGAGGAGCAAACCGGAGGGTTTAAAGTCTTTATATAGCTACCTACGCCTGCATTACCAGGTTCAGGTTAATGGGTCGATGATTGCTCATCCTCTCAGCCTCCAGTTTGGCTCCCCAGTCTTTAATTTTTAAATCTAGTCATGTAGAAATCTCTATCTAGCTGTATTATACAATAGAAATTGAGATTAATCAAATGAAATCTTGATACTTTTGCCGTCCGGACAAAACTCGCATAATAACAACTTCATTTTCATCTTCATTAACTAAATAAAATGCTACATATTTATTTATTATTAATTTTCTATATCCTTTATTTTGTAAAACTTGATCAGCAACTAAACTACCGGATAATGGAAACTGCTTCAATCTCAAGACTTTATCTTCAATTTTATTTAACAAATTTTTTGCAGAAGCTTTATCATCAAATTCAGAAACAATATAAGAATAAATATTATCTAAATCATTATATGCCTGTTTTGTTATTTTTAAACTATAATCATTCTTCACCATATTTTTCCCTTAGCTCTGAAAAAACCTGTTCACCGTCTAATAATTCTGCTCCATTTTTTATTTCATTTTCTGCTTCAGCCAGTTTTTGATATAAATCTAGTTTAGCAATTGATCTATCATAAGTCTCAACACTCATCACAACAAGGTCACCATAACCGTTTTTTGTAATAAAAATTGGTTCATCACTTTTATGACAGATTTCAGATATTTCTTTAGTATTTCTTAATTCTTTTATCGGTTTGATTTGAGGCATATTATCAACTCCTCTTTTTATTATGTCATAATTATATCATTTAAATGACATATATACAATTATTTAATCTGAAATCTGCAAATAAATATTGTTGCTACTCAACCCGAATAATCACAGTTTCATTTTCATCATCAACCCTTAGAATTTCTTTTTCTTCCGAAAGGTCATCAATAGTCTTGGTCAGAGCATTTAGATCAATATCTTTTGCCGCCATTTTATCTTTTGCTGATTGCGGTACAAAATTCAAAAGACTCTTCGCTACTCCCAGCGGCAGCGACATATTAACCTTATCTTTGCCACCTTCATTGACAATTATTCTTAAGTGTCTTTTCTTTCCAGCCTGCCCATTCTCACTTTCATTTCTGCTTTTTAACTGAACAGCATTTGAATGTCCGGACTCTTCTTCACCTAAAGCAGCCAATAATTTCTCAGTTTCTTCAGCATTAATCTTACCATCCTGCAGCATTTCTAAAATTCTCATTTTCTCTTCTTTCATTATTTTCAGCTCCCTTTTAATTTAATGAAATATTCTTTAATAAAACTTAATTACCTAAAACTTATCACTCAAAATTTAAATACCAGACTAAATCTCCTTCAACTTCTGTGCTGCTTCAACAGCTTCAATTTCGCCCGCTTCTAACTGATCCAGAATCTCTCTTCTTTTTTCCTGCTGTTCTTCTTCAGCAAAATCATCCTCATAACCCAAGCTCTTAATCAGTTCATTCAGCTTATTTCTGACTGTGGGATAGGACATCTCAAGCTCCTTTTCCATATTCTTGATGTTACCTCTGGTTTTAATAAAAATCTTTAAAAACTGCTGCTGCTCGTAATTTAATTGAAAAAGCTCATCCAGGTAAAAATCACCGCTAATTTTAGTCTGACAGTTATTACATCTTAGTTCAGTTACATTTAATTTCCCCTCACAGGTTGGACATTTAGCCGGAATTGGATAACTCATTTAACTTCACCCCTCTCTTGTTTAATATTATAAACTAAAAATTAATATTTGTAAAGTATTTTTTAAAAAAATTAATTATTTTAATAAAAATATTAAATATATTGATTTATACATCAAAAAAAGAGCGAAAGTGGTTAAATTATGACCAATCACTTTTCGCTCCTGAAATAATTATTTATTTTTTTATTTTCTCTGAAATCAAATTTATTATAAGCCACCATTATTTTGGCCACTTAAAAGCCCCAGAACAGCCTGACCAACAGCGGCACAAAGATTGCCAGCAAAAGCTGCAGCGGAGCTCCAACAATAATAAAATCTTTAAACTTAAATCCACCTGAACTGTAAACCATCAGGTTTGTCTGATAACCGACAGGACTGGCAAAGGCAGCACTGGCAGCAAAAGTGGTTATTAAAACAAAGGCAAATGGATTTATCGCCAGCTGCTGAGCTGTCCCAATAGCTATCGGCAGCATCAGGAGGGCACTGGCATTATTCCCCACCACATTGGCCATCACCGAAGTTGCCAGGTAAACAATCATTGCAATTACAATTGCGGGAAAAAGATCTGCCAGGTTCAAAATTTTAGCAGCTATATAAGAAGCAGTTCCAGACTTTTCAATTGCCATTCCCATCGGAATCAGACCTGAAAGCAGAAAATAAACCTCCCAGTCAATGGAGCTAAAAAAGTCACTTTTATTTATCACACCGGTTAAAACCATCAAAAAGGCCCCGCTTAAGGCAGCTATAGCGACCGGTAAAATGTTTAAAGACACTGTCAGAATAAAAAAAGCCAGAATTGCGGCTGAAATTAACATTTTACTTTTATCAAATAAATTTGGATCATATTCGTGGTCAATAATAAAATTGTTATTTTTACTCAAACGCTCACGTGTCTTTTCTGTAGCTAAAAGCAAAATTAAATCTCCAGGTTGAAAGCGATAATCCCGCATTTTCTGGTGAGTTAACTCTTCCCCACGCCGCAGAGCCAGTACATTACAGTTATAACGCTCCAGAAAGTTAATTTCGTCTAAAGTTTTATTAACCATAAATGAGTGAGCAGGAACAACAACCTCAATTAAAGTCTCGCCTTCAAAAGGCTGC
Organism: Halanaerobium saccharolyticum; assembly: GCF_003259895.1. GTDB lineage: Bacteria > Bacillota > Halanaerobiia > Halanaerobiales > Halanaerobiaceae > Halanaerobium > Halanaerobium saccharolyticum_A. The sequence goes on from NZ_QLME01000011.1 coordinate 12,306, forward strand.
TCAATTGACTGATCATCAACCACCATTTCCGGCAGCGTCTTCATTCCTTTACTTTTAACAAGCTCCAGCAAAGTTTCTTCCCTGGCTCTGATAATTAAATGGTCACCAGCTCTAACTGTTTTTGCATTTAGCGGCTCCATAAACTGCTTGCCATTGCGAATAATCCGGATTATATCATAATCAAGTTCTTTATCTTCAGCTATCTCATCAAAGCTTTTACCTACAAAACTGCAGTCTTCACCAATCAAAACCTCTGTTAGATAACCACTCATCTCATACTCATCAGTTAAATCTTCTTCAACCTCCAGCCGGGATGGAATCAGCTTATAGCCGACTGTCAAAAGATAGGTAATTCCAATAAATAAAACTATTATACCCAGACCGGTAAACTCAAACATAGAAAAAGGGTGGTTTAGCATCCGATCTGAAACCTGACTCGCCAGCAGATTAGTTGAAGTTCCGATCAGAGTTACAGTTCCTCCCAGCATGGCTGTATAAGAGAGAGGAATTAATAACTTAGAAGGTGAGACTTTTGTTTTGCGTCCCAGTTCTCTAACCATTGGAATCAGGGCTGCAACTACCGGGGTGTTATTTATAATCCCCGAAGTTGAGCCAGTCAGAGCTGAAATCAGAGCAATCTGTCTTCTGGGATTTTCTCCGGTTAAATCAGAAATTTTATCACCCAGCAGCTGAACTGCTCCACTGCGCTGAATTCCAGCACTGAAGACAAACATTGCCATTACAGTAATTGTAGCTGAGTTGCCAAAACCTGAGAGGGCCTCCTCAACTGACATTCTGGATAAATCGCCAAAAATAGTTAACGAAATTGGAACCAAAACTGCCAGTAAACTGATCGGCATTGGTTCCCAGATAAATAAAATAATAAGTATTGAAATCAAAGCAATAATAAAAATTATACTGCTGTTCAACTGATCCTGCACTTCCAAATTTTCAGCTGCTCCATTCATCTCCAGGTTCTGGGCCGATAAATTAAAAGGAAAAAGCAGCAAAAATAACAGCATCCACAAAACTACAATATATTTATTTTCACTTAACGACATAATAACACCTCTTTTCAGCTAAGAAATATTTTATAAAAACTTTAAACCTTATATTATATTTTAACAAATTATAATTTAAATTTCTAGCTGCCAGAAAGAGTTGTCTAAAAATTATGTTTTAGATAAATAAATTTAAAACTTCACGAATTCAATTGAAACTTTTAAGCTGGCCTGTTAAACTATAACCACAGTTTGAATATAATAAAAAAACGGGGTGGATCACCTTGCAGATTATAAAGGATTTTTTCAAAAAATATAATAACGATATGGTGAGTGGTTTAACAACTGCCACCATTGCACTGCCGCAGAATATGGCCTATGCTTTAATTTTAGGCATCAACCCTATTTACGGAATTTATGCTTCCATTTTTTCAATGCTTTCTGCCTATTTTTTCAATCTATCTTCTTATATAATTGTCGGTCCAACCAATATGATGGCAGTAGCCCTCTACAGTAGTTTAAACAACTTTCAGGGAGAAAATTATCTTCCCATAATATTTTTAACAACATTTTTAATCGGGCTGTTTCAGTTTTTACTGGTCAGCTTTAATCTAAGTGAACTGGTCAAATATGTTTCTCACCCGGTCGTTGTCGCCCTTTCTCATGGGGCAGCTGTTTTAATTCTGTTTTCTCAGATAGAGAATTTTACCGGAGTCAGTGTCAGCGGTTCCAATGTAATTACCAAGGGCTGGCAGTTTATTTTAAATATTTCCCAAATTAACTATCTTAATCTAACGGTTGGAATTATAACATTAATTTTAATTTTCACAATTCCTTTAATCAAAAAATCACTGCCGGAATATCTTCTCACTGTTGTGATCATGACTATCTTAACTGCTGTTACCGGAATTAACCAGTCTATCCCACTGGTTGGTGAGATACCAAGCAGAATTATTGATTTTAACATAATAGACTTTGATCTGCATCTAATCGGCCGGGTTTACTCTAAAGCTTTTTCCATTGCCTTACTCGGTCTAATTCAGACAATGGCGGTTCTGCAGGCAATTTCCCTTAAAGAAGACGAGGATCCCGATTTTAAAAGGGAATTTAAAAGTCAGGGAATTACTAATATGATTATTTCATTTTTTAGCGGCTTTGCAATTTCCGCTTCCTTTTCCAATACTTTTGCTAATTTAAGTGCTGGAGCAACTCACAAAATATCTCAGCTTTTTTGTGCTCTCTCAATTATAATTTTCATTTTATTTTTTCGACCTCTTTTAACTTTTATTCCGGTTTCAGTACTTGCCGGACTGGTAATTGCTGCTGCAATTGGAATTGCTGACCTTAAAGAAGTAATCAGAAACATGAAGACCACCAAAGGAGATGCCCTGATCTTCTGGTCAACTTTTCTGGCCGCAATAGTACTGCCCAACCTTGATCAGGCAATTTATTTTGGCGTAATGGTTTCTCTGGTGGTAGTTTTACAAATTTCCAAAGAAGCTGATATAGACATGTTATATTATGACAAAAAGGATGATGATGAAGGATATCATCTGCACCATGTCCAGCATCAGGAAGCAGATAAATCAGATATTTCTGCAAAGCAGGCCCGGGTTGTTGACCTTAAAGGAGCAGTTCATTTTAGTGCTGCAGATGATATGAAAGATCAGCTGGATGAATTTTTTGAACCAGAGACTGACTTTATCATCAGACTCAGAAATGTGAGAAGAATTGATATTACAATTATCAAAGTTTTAGAAGATTTTGTTGACCAGGTTCAGGCAAATGGGGGAGAAATTATGCTGACCGGAGTTAATCAGCGGCTGCTTAATATTTTCCGCAAAATTGGTCTTGCAGAAAAAGTTGGAGAAGGCAATATTTATCTACCGGAAACTGAATATTTTGCTGCCACCCATAAAGCTCTCGATTTCAGTCATAATGGCTTTGGAGAAAAGGAAATTTCAGAAGAAGACAAAAATGGTGATCATGATAAAAACAAAACTGATGCTGAGCAAAAAGAATAATTAAATAAATAACTAAACTCCCACCAGAGCTGTTAAAGCAGATTATCTCAATCTTAGCTGCACAGCAGTGAGTGGGAGTTTTTTTAGCAAACATTTATTTATTTTATTAAGCTTTTATTTTTTAAAATCTGATATCAATTTTGCCTCAGGCTGTGTCCTTTATCCTGACTGACAAAACGGCCGAGTGAAGCAATAATTCCACCAATACACTGGCGGCAGTCTCCTGCTTCTTCATTGACACAGATTTTTTCTGGATAAATTTGATATTTAGTCCTGTACTTAGAATCTGTCACATTGGGCATTACAACATTGGCCCCGGCCAGCAGAGCTTTCTGGCGGCCTTCGTCATCAATTGTACCCAGAGCTGTGGTTGCCGGAATATGGGCCAGCGGCAGCAGCAGTCTGCTTAAGGCGGTAAACTTTAGAGTCATTTCTACTGTTCCAGTCTTACCATTTTTAAGCGGTGTCTGCTGATGAGGAATAAAAGGTCCCGAGCCAATCATATCAAGTTCTAAATCCTGAGATAAAAGCAGATCTTCAGCCATAATCTCAGGTGTCTGTCCCGGTAGATCAATTATAACCCCACTTCCAATCTGATAGCCGATTGTTTTAAGATATTTAAGGCTTTCTATCCTGTTGTCAAAACTCATCCCCGGATGATACTTTTCGTATAAAGCTCGATCTGCAATTTCATGTTTTAAGAGATAGCGGTCAGCGCCGGCTTCCCGCCAGAGTTTATAGGCAGCAAAATCTCTTTCTCCCAGGCTTAAAGTAATTGCCATCCCGGTAGTATTTTTAATTTCATTAATAATCTCTGTAATTTCAGCTGCCGGATATTCATCTTCTCCCGACTGCAGGACAACGGTCTGATAACCAAGTTCAGCCGCCATCTGAGCTGTTTTAATAATTTCCTCTTTTTCTAACTGATAACGTTCCAACTTCTCATTTTCCTTTCTCAAACCACAGTAATAGCAGTTTTGCTTACAGTAACTAGAAAGCTCAATGATGGCTCTTAAATGAACCTCATCACCACAGATTTCTTCCCTTTTTTGATCTGCCTTTTGCAGTAGATAATCTAAATCACTGATATCTGCAGCCAGCAGAGCCGTAATCTCTTCTTTATCTAATACTGCTTTTTCATAGGCCTGATCAACAAGCCTCTTTATTTCAAATTGATTCAATTAAATCACCTCTTTCATTTCATCTTGCTTGACTTCTGTTTGATCCTGCTGCCAGATTTTCAGTGCCTCTGGAAAAGGCTTTAAAGCTCTATCTAAAATTCCATGCAGCCAGGCAATTGCAATTCCATAATTAATTACCGGAATTCCCACCTTTTTTGCTTCCTCTAATCTTGATAAAACTTCCTTGCGGTTTAACATACAGCTGCCTCTTTCGACACTGTTTCAAAAGCCTGAGAATCTGTCACTACAATTTTAGGCTTCTTTTTCAATTTACTAATTTCGGAACTTACTTCAGCTTTTTTAGTCACCAGAGCGGTTGCATTATGATCCAGAATATCTCTAATTGTCTGGACCTGAGGCAAAATTAATCTTCCTTTAGGTGCTGCACTGTCAATAGGGGTCACTAAAACTGCAACTTCTCCCGCATCGATTAAATCTCCCATAATTGTATCCCGGCTGTGGTCCTCCGGCATTTTTTCTGCCGTTTTTTCTCTAATTAAATCTATATTGATTTCAGCTTCTGCACTGGCTTTTATAAACTCCAGCTTATATTTTTCAAAAAATTGATTGAATTCTGCTGAAACTGCAGCCTGCTCTTTACTTTCTGAATCCAGCAGTTCGATTTTATTTAAAACAGTTATAAAGGGAATATCCCTTTCTTCAAATTCCCTGATCAGCTCAGCTTCGAACTCTCCTGCCCCCTGGACAGCTGAAATAACCAGCAGTGCCAGATCAGTCTTCCGCATAATTTCCTTAGCCTTTTTGATCCGCATTTCTCCCAGCTCACCCTGATCATCAATCCCTGCTGTATCAATCATCATCACCGGTCCAATCGGCAGCAGTTCCATTGCCTTATAGACTGGATCAGTTGTAGTTCCAGGCTGGCTGGAAACAAGGGCCAGATTCTGATTTGTAAGTTTATTAATTAAAGAAGATTTACCAACATTTCGCCTGCCAAAAACTGCAATATGCGGCCGATCTCCCTTTGCTGTAGAATTCATTTTTCCACTTCCTTCTTTATAATGGTTAATTAGCTTAAAATTAGTTGGACTGAAAAATACCATCAGTAAAATAGAAATAAACTTTATCCGTTAAGATTTTAGCTTTAGATTTTAAGTTATATTTAAATTTAAAATCGGAAAATATTTTAGCATCAAATTCTGTTCTGTGACTTAGAAAGATTAATTAGAAGGAGTTGATTATTATGATGATTAAATCTGACTGACAAACACGATGTTTGTCACTGACCGTGCCACAGGATGTGGCAATCGGGAAGGAAGTCAGATTTAAGCTGAAATAATAATCTTACTCCCTTCTTTAATCTTAATTTGGAGCAGATCAGAATTTGATGCTTGAAATATTAACTATTCTAAAATGATGACAGCTTAAAATCTAAAGGTACAAATCGTGCTCTCCATCTGTAATTGCATCAAGTTTATCAGCAATATTTTCAGCTAACTTTGGCTTATCATTTTCCAGCTTTTCCATCAGTTCCGATAGACATTGCTTACCATTTTTTCGACTTTCTTCTGTTCCGAAATCCTCTAAATATTCTTTGAAAGTCAGCATTGCATTGGGGCGACAGAACTCCTGAATCTTACCCGGTTTGGCCAGATCCATAAAGTCTTTTCCAGTCCGACCGAGACGATAACAGGCGGTACAGAAACTTGGAATATAACCATCTTTAGCAATCCCGGAAATAATCTCATCAATTGGACGTAAATCATGGAGTGAAAACTGGGCCAGTTCTTCCTTCTTGTTTTCCTTTTTCTCATAACCACCTGGGGTTGTCCGGGAACCGGCAGATATCTGAGAAACTCCATGCTCAAATAATTCATTTCTCATCTCTGTAGTTTCTCTGGTCGATAAAATCATCCCTGTATAGGGAATTGCCAGTCTTAAAACTGCTACCAGTTTGCGAAAATCAGCATCTGATACTGGATAAGGAACTTCATCCAGAGGAGTTCCCGTAGCTGGATTAAGTCTGGGTACTGAAACTGTATGAGGCCCAACTCCCCACTTTTTATCCAGATACTCAGCATGTAAGAGCATTCCAATTACATCAAATTTATAATCATAAAGACCAAATAGGGCTCCAATTCCTACATCATCGATTCCAGCTTCCTGAGCTCGATCCATCACCGAAAGGCGCCATTCAAAATTACTCTTGGGACCTGAAGGATGGAGTTTAGCATACTGTTTGCGGTTGTATGTTTCCTGAAAACAGGTATAGGTACCAATTTCAGATTCTTTAAGTTTTTTAAAGTCTTCGGTACTTAAGGGAGCAATTTCTGCATTAATTCTTCTAATTTCTCCACCATTTTCAGTTTTGACATCATAGGCAGTTTTAATACTTTCTACAACATAATCAAGATCAGTCACAGGTGCCTCTCCGGTTAGAACAAGTAATCTTTTATGACCTTCCCGCTCTAAAGCCTCAACTTCATTTCTAATTTCAGTCTGAGTTAATTTTTTGCGATCAATCTGATGATTGTCTTTGCGAAAACCACAGTAAAGACAGTCATTAACACACTGATTAGCAAAATAAAGAGGTGCAAAAATAACCAGCCGCTTACCGTAAATTTCTTCCTTAACTTTCCGGGCAGCTTCCAGAAAGCGATCAATCAGCTCTTCATCCTCAACCTGCAGTAAAGTTGCCGCCTCCACCGAAGTTATTCCCTTGAGCTCTAAAGCTTTATCCACAATTCTATTTACTTCCTTCTGATCCGGCTCTTTTGCCTCTGCCAGAATTCTTTCAATCTTTTCATCAGTTATATAGTCACAGACCTCAGTCCGATAATCCTCACCAAATTCTTCTTTAAAATAATTAATATTACTCATAACATATTTTCCTCCTATTAATTTACTGTACCGGGTACCACCCGATTTATGTCGAAAAGTGTCTAAAAAGATTCTTTTTCAACATAGTTTTATATAGATCGACACAAACTGACAGGTGCACGGTGCGCCTGTATGATAATATTTACTCCACTTCTACCGAGGTCAAAGCCGATTTTAAATTAACTCCCGCCAGATTTCCCAGCTGACCTGTCATTGCTCCAATCTCATCCGGCGTTCCCTCTACAATTAAAGAAATCATTGATAGACCATGTTCAACTGAAGGAATTCCCATCCTTCCAATAATACAGTCCGCATTTTTACTTAAAATTTTATTAATTCGGTCACTTACCTTTTCTCTCTTTTCTACAACAACTGCTACTGAGCCAATTCTTTTTTTCATCCTCGTTCCTCCATTAGTTGTGATATTTTTCTCTTGTACCAGGTACAAAAAGGCCTTTTTGTACCTGGTACCTAACGTTTTATATTTATTTAAATTTGGACATAGAAAGACCCCTCCCCTGATCCTCAGAAATTATCCTTAAATTCAGGAAGTGCTAAAATATGATATCCTTTCAGACAGGTGGCCCCGGCTGATCAGATATTAACTTTGATAATATTATAACTCATCTGGGGGCTTTGTTCAAGTTTTCACTAAAAAAATAATTAATTTTTCCAATTATCAAGATTTTAGGTTTTAGGGCTGATATATCCAATAATCCCTGGATAGAAGCTTTAATTGGTTTTAAATGAAGATGCAGATTCTTGCTTTTTATCTTCAGATATAGTAAAATTATATAGGAACACTTTAATCTCAAAAAATAAATAAGTTAAAGTGTTAAAGTATTAAATTAATTTATTACAAGAAGGGAGAAGAGATAATTTATGTTAACAAAGAAAACTAATTTAGTTGTTTTAACTGCTGTTATTGTTTTCAGTCTTTTAATCACAGGGATGGTATCTGCACAGGATACTACTTTCCTCTCAATCGCAACCGGAGGTACTTCTGGTACTTATTACCCAGTGGGTGGTGCGATTGCAAAGGTTCTGAATGAGAATATAGACAATATGAATGCTTCTGCTCAATCAACAGGAGCTTCTGTTACAAATACTCGCCTGATTTATAATCAGGAAGTTGAGTTAGCAATTCTCCAGAATGATATTGCCAGTTATGCTGTAAATGGTCAAAATCAATTTGCAGATAATCAGGTTAATAACATGACTGGAATTGCCGCTTTATATCCAGAAGTTATTCAAATCATCGTTCGTGATGATGCCGGAATCGAAAGCATTGCAGATTTAGAAGGTAAAAGTGTAGCTGTTGGTGCTCCTGGTAGTGGTGCTGAAGCAAATGCCAGCCAGATTTTAGATTTCTTCGGTTTAACTTATGATGATATTGAAGAAGATTATCTGTCATTTGGAGAGGCTGCAAGTAGACTTAAAGATAGACAGATTGATGCCGCTTTCTTAACTGCCGGTATCCCAACTGCAGCGGTAATGGATGTTGCAGCAACTCAGGATATTTCACTGCTTAACTTTAGTGATTCCGATATTGAATCATTAAATGAAGCTTATCCATATCTAACCGGAGTAACTGTTCCAGCTGGAACTTATAATGGCTTAGACAGTGATGTTCAAACTGTAGCTTTAAAAGCTATTTTAGTTGCTGATTCAGACTTAAGTGAAGATGTAGTCTATAACATTACTAAAGCAATCTTCGAAAACAGAGATACTTTAATTGCAGCTCATGATAGAGCCAGAGATATTAAGTTAGAAAGTGCAATGGATGGAATGACAGTTGAACTTCATCCTGGTGCTCAAAGATACTATGATGAGGTAAACTAATTAGATTTTAAAAACGGCTTAGAGTTAAAATAAATCAAATTAATATTAAGCCTCTAAAATCTATTCAAAGGAGGAAAACCGGGTATTGAAAAATACCCGGCTCTCATTTTTATGAATAAAAATAAATTATTTAAATTTTTTTTGTTTGGATTATTGCTTTTTATAGTATTTTCACTCTTTGTTTTTAAAGTCAATACACTGCAGCTTGTTGATTATAGAGCAGATAAAATTATCTGGGAAGAAAGAATAAACGATGGTGATCATTTTGAGATTAAATATCAACACTCAGTTGCCAGAACCCCTGTAATTGAATTTTTTGAAATCAAAGATGGAAAAATATTATTAACAGGAACAGAATATCAGTCTTACGGAGCAGGTCTTCCTACCTCTGCTGAACAGGGAGATTACATAGTAGAAAATGATCGATTTATAATTGAAAATATAGATCAGTTTCTACCAGAAATTATGCTCAGAGTCAGTGATTATGCAGAGCATCAATTTATTTTCAAGCAGGAGAGTTTTAAACTATACAAAAATTTAAAAACAGAAACTCTTTTACAGATTAAGACTGACAAAATTAGCTATTTTACATTTATCTTAAGGAGGTTTTAAAATGGCTGAAAAAGAACATTTAAAAGAAGATGAATTATTAAAAAAATATGATCCCAGTGCAGATTATAGACATTATACTGGACTGGCAGCAATTATAGTTTCAACAATAGCCATAGTTTTATCTTTATTTCACCTTTATACAGCCGGTTTTGGAGTTCTGCTGGCTTTAAAGCAGCGGGCGGTTCACCTTGGTTTTATTTTCACTCTGATTTTCCTTTTATACCCGGCTTTAAAAAACAAAAAAGAGAGTAAGTTTATACTGGGTATTGATTTAATTTTAGCTTTAGGAAGTATTGCAATTTCGTCTTATATTATAGTTAATTACGAAGCTCTGGTCCACAGAGCCGGAATGTACACTCAGGTGGATCACTTTATGGCTATTCTGGCAATCATTATTGTGCTGGAAGGAACCCGGAGAGCTTTAGGTCCAGAGTTGCCTGTAATTGCAATTCTATTTTTGATTTATGCTCACTACGGCCAGCAGATGCCCGGTATGTTAGCACACCGCGGTTATTCCTGGTCCAGAATCGCAAGCCACATGTATTTTACAACAGAAGGTATTTTCGGAATTCCGCTGGGAGTATCAGCAACCTATATCTTCCTATTTTTACTCCTGGGAGCCTTTGCTAAAAGAACGGGGCTCGGTGATTTATTCATTGACCTTTCTCTTTCTCTGACCGGAAGAACAACCGGAGGGCCGGCTAAAGCTGCCGTTGTTTCCAGTGGTTTAATGGGATCCATTTCCGGAAGTTCGGTTGCAAACACTGTAACCACAGGATCTTTTACCATTCCTTTAATGAAGAGAGTAGGTTATAATTCTCAATTTGCAGCTGCAGTTGAAGCCTCCGCCTCTACTGGTGGACAAATCATGCCGCCAATCATGGGAGCCGCCGCCTTTATCATGGCTGAATTTATTGGCGTCCCTTATGTCACAATTGCCAGAGCCGCTATTTTGCCAGCAATTCTTTACTATATTACTGTTGGTTTAATGGTTCACTTTGAGGCAAAAAAACAGGGACTTATCGGGATGAGTGAAGATCTAATTCCCAAGTTTTTAACTGTCTTAAAAAATAGAGGGCATATGATAGCTCCTCTGATTATTATTTTCTATTATTTATTTAGAGGTTATACACCTTTAAGGGCAGCTTTTCTTGGTATTCTGGTCTCTTTTGCCTTAAGTTTTCTCAAAAAAGATACCCGGATGAACTTACAGGATCTGCTTGATACTTTGAGAGAGGGAGCAATTTCTGCGCTGGGAGTTGCTGCTGCCTGTGCCTCAGTTGGTTTTATAGTTGGAGTTACAACTCTGACCGGTCTTGGACTTAAATTTACAAGTTTAACTGTAGCTCTCGCTAATGGTAATCTCTTTTTAGCGCTCTTTTTTACTATGGTTGCCTGTACTATTCTGGGAACTGGTTTACCAACAACTGCAACATATATTGTGCTGGCAACAATGGCAGCTCCTGCGTTAACTCAGCTGGGAGTACCAATTTTAGCAGCCCATCTATTTGTACTTTATTTTGGAGTTGTAGCTGACCTGACACCGCCAGCAGCATTAGCTGCCTATGCAGGTGCGGGTATTTCAGGCTCTGATCCATTTAAAACTGGGTTGACAGCGGTTAAACTTGCAATTGCTGGTTTTGTGGTGCCCTTTGTCTTTGCCTATTCTCCCTCACTGCTGTTGATAGATACTACAGCTGTTCAGGTAATTTTAATTACCGGAAGTTCGATTCTGGGAGTATTCTCACTGGCAGCGGCAGTACTGGGATATTTAAACCGGAAAACTACTATTTTAGAAAGATTACTGCTTCTGGGAAGTGCCTATGGTCTCTTAATTCCAGGCTGGCAGTTAGATCTACTTGGAATTTTACTGCTGGTAGTTGTCTTATATTTACAGTTTAAAGGTAAGGATTTGAAGCCGAAAACTGCTTAACCATTATTAATTTCAGCAGAGTAATGAAAGCTTAAGATCTGGCTTAATTTATAGCTAAATAGTGAACTTAGTTTATATTTGATCCACAAAAAAACCCTCCAGCAGTTTAATTACTGCGGGAGGGTTTTAACTTTATACTTCCAAAATATTATTTATCAATTTCTGCATCATTTCTTCCTCAAATACTTCCAGAGTGTGCCCCGGAGTCAGTACAATTACTTTACCCTTTTTGTAATCTTTAGTCCAGCCGGCAGTGCTCTCTCCAAACTGATCACTTTCTGCTTTCAAAAAGACCTCAACTTCTGGATCCACATCCATAAAATACTGTTCATCTGTAATTTTAAAATCCGTAATTCCCCGGGTCAGAAAATTATCTGCTGCTGCTTTAATTGTGATTTCTGGATGTTCTTCCGGGTGTTGAATAAAATGTCCCCCTGCAATCTCTCTAAAAAGTCCATCTTTAGGGTAGCTTGCTGTTCCAGAATGAACTAAAAATAATTTGCCACCCTCTGCTAAAAACTGATCAATTTTCTTTTCGTGGTATTCGTCAAGCCAGTAGGCTTCATCATCTGGATCGTTTATTTTACCCCAGGTTGCCAAAATTAAAATATCATATTCCAGCAAACCTTCCCAGTTAATTTCCTGATGACTGCTGAAAATATCCAGCTGATAATCATTTTTTATTACCATTTTTAAAGCCTGTTTTAAATAGTCAGAAGGATGATAATAGTCGCCGACCAGGGCCAGTACCTTTTTCATCTGTCAGCCTCCTCGTATAATATACTTAGTGATATTGAATATTTATCACTAATTTAATTAACTCAAATTTCTATTTTCTAATCAAATTTATAATCAAATTTTTATTCAACAATTCAATTTTTAATCTGTAATCAAAATATTATTCTGTAATTAAAATATCATGAGGATCATCAATAATAATCTGGGGGCTTCCCTGATAAAATTCAATTTCACCTAAAACTTTAATCTTTTTATCCAGAAAATATGCTGCTGGCTGATAATCAAATTTATTTAAATCCCTATTAAAAATTACCAGCGAAAGTGTGTTCTGATAAGCCTTAGAAAAGTTAAGATAGTTTACCGAATCAGTGGCTGCAGTATCAACTATCTCTCCTGCTACAATTACCCTTTCGTCTCTGAATAATTCAGCCTGCTGATAGGAAATGACTGGTAGAGATTTTTCCATTTCCAGCACCTGAGACCAGATGCCTTTTCTGGACTCTCTTGCCCTGGAGACAGCATTTTTAAACTCATTTTCAAATTTATCATTGGGCTCAACTATCATCAAAGTTGCATAACCAGCTTCCAGCAGCCTCTGATTAAAATTTTGACCGTCCTGATAAATATAGGCTAAAATCCTGCCATACTGGTCTTCTCTTTCCTGATCATACTCCAGTAAAACATTTTGCCCCTCTAAATTGTCAAAAGTAAATTCCCTGGCTGCTTCCGCATAAAACTCGGACTCACTATTATTATCCCAGTCAATCTCAGGAGTATCAACTCCTAAAAGCCGAATAGAATCACCGGCTGCAGTCTCAACTGTATCACCGTCAATAACTCTTTCTATATAAACTTCTGCTGCCTGCTGACCATCAAGATAAAAGTAGGAACCACCAAGAATAACTACTAAGGCCATTAAAGCTGTAAATGATTTTTTTAACATCAGATCAATCCTTAATTTTCTTCTTTGCTGTCAGAATTACAATTATTGAATAATTACAGAAAAATTACAATTATTACTAAAGCACCATAATTACTGTTGATAGGTGCTTAAAAACTTCTCTAACCGACCAATAGCAATTTTTAGATCTTCTTCTGGTGGTAAAAAGACAAGTCTAAAGTGGTTTGGTTCTGGCCAATTAAAGCCGCTACCCTGAACTAAAAGCACCTTCTCCTGAGTTAAAAAATCAAGAATAAAACGCTCATCATTTGTAATATTAAATCTCTCAGTCTCAATTTTTGGGAAAAGATACAGACCTGCCTCCGGTTTAACACAGCTAATCCCCGGTATATCTGTCAGCAGCTTATATGCTAAATCACGCTGATCCTTAAGTCGACCACCCGGCAGCACCAGATCATCAATACTCTGATATCCGCCCAGAGAAGTCTGAATAGCATACTGTGAGGGCACATTACTGCAGAGCCTCATAGAAGATAACATGTTTAAACCTTCAATATAGCTTTCTGCATGGTATTTTTGACCGCTGAGCATCATCCAGCCGGCTCTAAATCCAGGAACCCGGTGTGATTTGGAAAGTCCACTAAAAGTAACTACCAAAACATCCTCAGTCATAGTTGCAATTGAAGTATGCTCTGCTCCATTATAGGTTATTTTTTCATAAATCTCATCACTGTAAATAATCAGCTCATTTTCCTTAGCAATCTCAATAATTCCTTCTAAAATCTCCTCCGGATAATTAGCTCCAGTTGGATTATTGGGATTTATAACAACAATTGCCCTGGTGTTATCATTAACCTTAGCTCTAATATCATCCAGGTCAGGGTACCACTTTGACTGTTCATCACAGATATAGTGAACAGCCTTACCCCCGGCAAGATTTACCGAAGCTGTCCAGAGAGGATAATCAGGTGTCGGAATTAAAACCTCATCCCCATTATCCAGCAGCCCCTGCATGGCCATTGTAATTAATTCACTGACCCCATTGCCGATATAAATATCATCAATCTCCACGTCCATAATTCCTTTTTTCTGATAATACTGCATTACTGCTTTTCGAGCCGGAAAAATTCCTTTAGATTCACAATATCCCTGCGAATTTTTTAAATTATACATTACATCATGGATAATTTCATCCGGGGCATTAAAACCAAAGGGAGCTGTGTTCCCAATATTCAGCTTATAAATATTATATCCTTCTTCTTCTAACCGAGTCGCCTCATCCAGAACCGGTCCTCGAATATCATAACAAACATTTTGCAATTTAAGCGATTTTTTAATATAATCCATATTTCAACCTCCATTTTTACTCAATACTCGCTGCTCACTGGTCGCTTTCTTTATTCATAATACTTTTTCTTTCTCTTATTATTATACATTATTTTGTCCGCTTTTTTAAATATTTGATCTAAATTTTGTTCATTTTTGGTTTTGACAGCAAATCCAAGTGATAACCTGAGCTCTACTACCAGCTCCTGCTGCTGATTATATTTTTTTAAATTAAATTTAAGCCGCTGGTAGATTTTATCAGCAGCCTCAAAACCTGTTTCCGGCAGAATAATTGCAAACTCGTCGCCACCAATTCTGGCAACTATATCTTCATTCCGACTTGACTCTTTTAAAACTTCTGCTGCCCCTTTGATGTACTGATCTCCCATTTTGTGACCATAATTATCATTTATAAGTTTTAATTTGTCCAGATCAGCCACCATCAACGTAATCGGAAGTCTGCGGGAGGACGCCAGCCGCTTCAGTTCATTTTCAAAATATCTTCTGTTATATAATCCTGTCATTTCATCGTGAAAAGATAAATACTCTACTTCCTTCAGCAGCTCTTTAAGCTCATTATTAGTTTTTTCGAGCTTTCTCTGAGTTTCACTGAGTTTTAAATGAGTATTGACCCGTGCCAGAACCACTTCTTTTTGAAAGGGTTTAACAATATAATCTACTGCTCCTGCTTTTAAGCCCTTAACAATATCCTTGCTTTTATCCAGACCGCTGATAAATATAATAGGAATATTTTTAGTTTCTGGATCAGCCTTTAAACGACTGCAGACTTCAAAACCGTCAATTTCGGGCATCATGATATCAAGCAGTATTAGATCTGGTTTTTTCATATTTACAAATTCTAAGGCCATCCTGCCGCTTCTGGCTAAAGAAATCCTGTAGGACTTTTCCTTTAATATATCACTTAATACCTGAATATTCAATTTGCTGTCGTCTACTATTAAAATAGTTTTATCTCTATTCAACATCCTATCTCCTCTTCCAGCAATATTGTTTACCCATCTTAGATCTGAATAAATTACTGTATCTATTATTTTAGTTTAAGAATTTAAAAAATCTATAGCAGCCTGGGCCATTACAGCAACCCCATCTTTTAACACCGAATCATTAAATTTGAAATTCGACTGGTGATGATTAATTACTTTACCTTCAGGAGCAATCCCCAGGTAATAAAAGGCTGCTGGAACTTCTCTGCCGAAATAGGAAAAATCTTCTCCTCCCATTTCCGCCTTTTCTTTTTCTCGAACTCTGTTTTCACCCAACACCTTTTCTGCCGCTCCAGCCACTATTTTTATCATTTCAGAATCATTAACTACCGGTGGATAACCAAAAATATAATTGAATTCATAATCTGCTCCATAAATATCACAGATATTTTTAATTACTTTTTCGATATTTGCTGCCAGCTGTTCCCGGATCTCACTCTTTAAAGAGCGAACTGTAGCCTTCAGTACTGCCTGGTCCGGAATTACATTATGGGTGCTGCCTGCTTCAAAATTGCAGACAGAAATAACTGCTGACTCTAGAGGATCAATCCGGCGGCTGACAATTGTCTGCAGGGCAGAAATTATTTCGGCTCCAATTGGAATCGGATCAATAGTATTCTGCGGTCGGGCAGCATGACCACCTTTGCCGATTATTTTTAGATCAAAACGGTCAGGTGAGGCCATAAAAGGACCACTTTTATACTCTACAACTCCTTCAGGACTGCTGCCCCAGAGATGAAGACCAATCGCTGCATCAACATCAGGGTTTTGGAGCACTCCTTCTTTGATCATCCCCTCAGCCCCACCTGAGGTCTCCTCCCCCGGTTGAAAAAGAAATTTTAAATTACCATTAAAATCGGCAGCCAGTTCTTTGAGCGCCAGGGCAGTTCCAATCAAAATCGCAGTATGTCCATCATGACCACAGGCATGCATGATTCCTTCATTTTTTGACTTAAACTTAAGCTCATTCTTCTCTTCTACCGGCAGAGCATCCATATCAGCCCTGATTAAAAGAGTTTTAGCCTCAGAGTCACTGCTGTTTCTAAAAGTTGCAGTGACTCCCGTCCCAAAAATATTCTCTCTAACTTCAAATCCAAATTTCTTCATTTCTGCTGCTGCCAGGGCTGCTGTTTTATTCTCTGAAAAAGACAGCTCTGGATTTTGATGAATCTGATGTCTAATCTTAATCACATATTCCTCAACTTCTGCTGCTTTTTCTTTTATTTTCTGACTGAGATCATTCTGATTCATTTTATTTCACCTCAAAATTTTTGATAAGTGACTGTAAATGTTTTGCCATATTTTCCAGTTCATCTGCAGAAGCGGATATTTCCTCTACAGTTGCACTCTGTTCTTCTGCTAGAGCAGAAACCTCCTCTGCACTGGCAGAATTATTTTCTATTGCACTACCTACAGAATCTACCGCATTATTGATTGTATCAATAATTTCATCAAGATGATCTGCAAACTGATGCATTTCTTTTACCTTTTTATTTGTTTTTTCTGAGGCAGTAACCATTTGATCCAGAGAATCTCCAGCTTCATTGATAATCTGAATCTGCTTATTTACCTCTTCAATATTGGTATCCATCGAATTAACAGTTGCAGTAGTTTCGGACTGAATATCCTCAATTAAAGAGCTGATCTGAGTTGTTACTTCAGAAGATTCTTCAGCCAGTTCTCTAACTTCTTCAGCTACAACTGAGAAACCTCTGCCCTTTTCCCCGGCCCGGGCTGCCTCAATTGCTGCATTCAAAGCCAGCAGATTGGTCTGCGAAGAAATGCCTTCTATCATTTCTACCATTTGACCAATTTCTTGAGACCGCTTACCCAGCTTTTCAATGGCTTCAGTCGCAAAGTTTACAGTCTCACTGACCACATCCAGCTGACTGATTGCCTGGCGGATAGCTTTTTGACCCATTTCTGCAGATTCTGCCGACTGATCTGCCATCTTTAAACTTTCTTCTGTGTTGGCTTTTAAAGTTTTACCTTCCTGATTAAGCTGTTTTGCTACATTTTTGACTTCTGCTATTTCATTACCAATCTCGGAACTGCTCTCTGCAACTTCAGTAATACTGCGGGCAATATCTTCAGAACCGCGGCCGGTATCTTCCGAAACTGCATTCAGATCTTTAACAGCTGTCACAACAGCATCGCTATTGTCATCAATATTATTAACTAAATCACGTAAGGTGTCAATCATCTTATTAAAAGCACCCACAAGTGTTCCCAACTCATCAGTTTTCTTTGACTGCACTTTATTCCTTAAATCACCTGCTGCCACTTTATCTGCCTGCTCAACCAGCTGGTTAATCGGACCGACTGTAGTTTTAGTTAAAATCCAGGCAATTAAAGCTGCCAGCAGTAAAGTAATTACAGTCACAGAGTAGAAAATGAGATCAGATAGTTCCATCATTTCATTTTTTTCTACATTCATTTCTTCAATCTCAGCTTCAGTTAGCTGAATCATCTCGCCTAAATTTTCCCGAACAAGCATTAAATTAGGTTTAATATCTTGATTAAAGACTCTTAAGGATTCCTCCTGCTCACCAGAGGTGAAAAGTGTTACAACTTCCTGTCCGTGTCTATGTAAATTTCTATGCGGCTCTTCCATTGCCTCATAGGGTTCTCTAAAATAATCTTCTGGAGTCATATCATAATACCACTAACCCAGGTTACATTCTGTGTGATCACCCAGCTCAGGTGCTGCTCCTCCAACAAACATATCATAAAGACTGATCATCCAGAGATGATGATCAATTTCTAAATTAGCTAACTGTAATTGAAATTCGTTCATTTCTGCTATTTCTTCTTCCATCTCAATTACCTGCTGTGAATAATAATGCTGCACATAACTTCCAACAGCAAACAAAACAATTATAACCAAAAAAGACAGCACAAACTTTGCGAACATAGATCCCTTAATTTTTTTAAACAATGTCTTCCCCCCGTTTGTTAGTTCTCTATATTTTTTGAAATTTTTCCCCTATAGTTTAAAAACTGCTGTTATTTTATTGCCAGCAGAATTAAATTTCATTTGATCTGAAACCTGATTTATCATTTTTAAACCTCTACCTTTTTCTGCAAAACTGGGCTTGATTTCTAAATCACAATTTTCCCAGTCAAATCCTGGCCCCGGGTCTTTTACCTTAAATACAATTTTTTCGCTGCAGATCTGCAGCTCAAGCTTAATTTTAAAATTTTTTAAGCGCCCATTCTTTTCAGCAGCCAGAGCATATCCGTGTTCAATTGCATTTGCCAGCATTTCGCGAGCTGCAATTTCGAGACAAAACTTGATTTCTGCAGCCGAAACAGCCGAATTATCAAGCTCTAAAAATATCTTTTCTAAAAGCGGAGAAATTTCCTCCGCCTTACAAGCTATCTCATAATTTTTTTCCACTCTTGAACTCTGCATTTAATACACCTCAGCCCTGGTAATTAATCTGCTAATTAATAAGTTAAACCGGTTCTTCCTCCATCGCCTCTTCGACTCCGGCATAAACTGGAATTATTTCTTGCAGTTTAGTAACTTCAAAAACTCTTTTGATTTTCTCATTTGCGGCTGCTACAGCTAAAGTCCCCTTTTTGTTACGCATAAATTTAAACAGCGATAAAATTAATCCTACTCCAGAACTATCTAAGTAGGAAACATTGGCCAGATCAATAACCAGCTTGTTAACTCCTTCGTTTTTAGAAAGCATTTGTTTTGCTTCTTCTTTTAACTGATTTGAATTATCAAAAATAACTTCTCCCTCAAATTTTAAAACTGCTTTATTGTTTTCTACCAGCAATTTCAATGATTCTTTTAACAATTTAAACACCCCACTTTTTATTTTTATTATTCCAGGCTGAGAGACTGCACCAGCTATAGCATAAATTCCGGCATTAGCTAAATTCTAATTTAAATCATCTTCTTTGATTAACATTAGATACATTCTGTTATTGGAAGCCGTATGGCTGAAATAAATTTCCTTTTTATTAAATGAAATATCTGCTTCCCCATTTTGAGACCGATTTAAGTCTTTTTCTGCAATTGAAATTAAATCCGGATAATAATTTAAAATCGAATCCCAGCCGGTTTTATCATTTAAATTTTCCAGACTGAACATTAAAAGCTGCTGCTTATTGAGAGCTTTAATTTTAAGTTTAAACTCCGGATTTTTTAAGAGATCAGTTATAATGTCTTTAAATGTCTGCAGCAGAGGGTGCTCAGACCATAAATTCTGATCTAAAAACTCCTTAATTTCAGCTGCTTCTGCATTATTATTTTCCTGATCAAAAATACAGTTAATAATCTCACCTGCAGGTCTTTCCACTAACAAAAATGTAATATCATCTTTACCTGGACTATCATTAGTAAACTTATAAAAATCACTGCGAATTAAATCTTTTAAAAATGGTGCCGGCAAAAATTTATATTTTTTTAAAATTCCCTGCAGCTGCTGAAAATACTGCTGCTGACCATTGCTCTGTTCCAGCAGACCATCGGTAGAAAGCATCAAGGTATTATTTTTTTCAAAATTAAGAGTCTGTTCCTCCCGGCTGTCTGGAAGAGCACCCAGAGCTGCAGAAATAGGGAGCCCGCCAATATTTATTTCCTTTATCTGCTCCTCCTGGTCCAGTTTGTAGATTGGATATTGAAAACCACCACTGCTGTAATTTAAAGTGCTTTTTTTCTTGTCAAGGACAGCAATAAATAGACAGACCAGATAATCATCGGGGAAACCTTCATTCTGATAACGCTGATCAATGTAATTCATCAATTTACTGGTTGATATTTTCTCTCCCGGACTGTGCCGCAGTTTAAAATAGTTTTCAATACTGTCATTAACAAAGATTGATAGGAGAGTACTATCAATTCCATGTCCGGAAACATCGAAAAAATAAAGCAAATATTGGTCAAAAAAAGAATCCAGAGCCCCATGATCTATTTTAAAAACATTATAATAATCCCCACCAATATACTCAGCCGGTTGATAGTAATCACTGATAAAATAATCAGCGGGCTCAGCTAATTTGTCAGGCAGCATTCGCTGGTGAATATTTCTGGCTTTTTTAAGTTTTGATTTGAGATCATCTTCCAGTTCTTTAATTTTACCGTGCTGTTCTTTTAACTTTAAGTTCTTAATTTCTGCCTGAGACTCCAATTTTCGAAAATCTTTTTTATCAATCATAATTTTAACTGCCAGTACTATAATTAAAGCTGTCATTAAAAATAAAAGCAGCAGCATTAATGATAAATTCATAGGGCCCATCCTTCTCGAATCATTATATTTTAAAAATTAAGTTCTGATAGTTTTAAGTATATAAT
Source organism: Halanaerobium saccharolyticum (assembly GCF_003259895.1). Lineage (GTDB taxonomy): Bacteria > Bacillota > Halanaerobiia > Halanaerobiales > Halanaerobiaceae > Halanaerobium > Halanaerobium saccharolyticum_A. Next base: position 33,020 of record NZ_QLME01000011.1, read on the forward strand.
TTTAAGCTTAAAAAATCAATCTCTAGCCGCCATTGAATAAATTAAGCTTCAATTTTTATGACCTTATTTAAATGAATCATCTCAAACATGTTTTTAATATAATCACTTTTTACATTTCTAATAATTAAAGTTCCCTCTTTTTCTTTTAACTTTTTCTGGAAAAGCAGCAGTTTACCTAAACCGGAACTGTCAATGCTTTTAACCTCAGAAAAATCTAAGACAACCTTTTTGTAATCCTGCTCAAATACCTGCAGCAGTTCTGCTTTTAACTGCTGAGAATTGGAAAAATCTATATCCCCCTGCGGACTAATTACAACTTCACTGCTGTCAATTTCTGTTATTTTATTTTCCATTTTTATCCCCCATTTTTTATTAAGTTCCCTCAAATCAAATTGTTTTTAATTTAGACTGCATTTTTCAGGACAGAAATAACATCTGCATCCAGTTTCAAATCCTGCTGCATTTGATCAATAATTTCTAAAGCTCTGGTAATCGAAAAAGCCGACCGATAAGGCCTGTCCTCAGTCAGTGCCTGAAAAACATCACTTACTGCCATAATTCTACTGCCCATATTTAAATCTTTTCCCCGGATTCTAAAAGGATAGCCGGTGCCATCCAGTCGTTCATGGTGAAAACCTGCCCACTGCGGTATACTGCCCAGCCCCTCAATCTTATCCAGCAGTGTATGAGTATAAAAAGTATGCTGTTTTACAACTCTGTATTCTAGTTCTGTCAGCTCTCCCTTTTTTTCGATAATCTCATTGGGAACAATTAACTTTCCCAGATCATGAAAAAGGCCGGCAATTCTAACTGCTCTCTGCTCCTCTAAACTGTAACCAAGATCATTTGTAAGCATGGCAGCAATTGTTGCTACCCCTGAACTGTGGCGGGAGGTAAAGGGGCTGACTCGATCAATTAAATGGGCAACTATACTGGCCAGTGATTCCAGATCACTTAAGTTAATATTAGTTTTAGTCTTTTGACCCCATCTTTCCAGAATATTATTATATTCCTTTACCTTTAAATTAAGCCAGAAAGATTCTTTCTGGGCCAGGGCAGAAAATATTTTTACCAGCTCTGGGTCAAACCAGCTCCCAGATTTAGCATTAATCTCCCGCCTGATCCCCTCCACCTGATTTAAAATGAATGTATCTGACTCAATCAGTGATTCAATTCTATCTGCCAGATGAATAATTCTGCTGGCCAGAGGAATCTGAGTTTTTCTAATTAAATTAAAATTCTTTCCCTCCCATTTGTGATGATGATAATGAATAATATCAGCCAGATCAGGCATAAAAGTTAATTTTTCTATCAGCTTTGAGCCAAGCTTACAGTGGGATTCAGCAAGTTCCAGATCTATCTGAAAAACCCTTTTTGCTTTTGCCTTATTTTCATAATCCACGATACCTACATCATGAACCAGAGCTGCCAGCACGAGTTGATTTAGCTCCTCTGCCTCCAATTCCAGCAGACCTCCAATTTCCAGAGCAATGTAAGCAACTCTGCGGGAATGATCCAGAATTTCAAAATTACCCATATCTAAAGCACTGGAAAGAGTGATAAAAAGCTCACTTAACCTCATTTCAGAATTGGGAAGATTACCTAATTTTTTTATTTCAACTTTTTTTACTCTATTTTTAGTCTGTCTCAAAATAATAGCCTCCAATAAATAATCTAATTATCGTTAACCTGATTGTCTTCAACTACTTATCTTTTAAGTGGTCCTTTAAAGCTTCATAACGAGAACGCAGGAGTTTCTCATGTCCTATCTCATCTTTAATCAGCTGTTCAAAAAGAGCTTTTGCCTGCTCATCATCAGTCTGTTCCTTTAAGTATTGATATTTTTTTTGAGCGGCAATTTCATCATCTATAGCTTCTAATAATCCTTCTAATACTGGGTCCATAATTATCCCTCTTTCTTTTTTTATTTTTAAGTAATCAGCTTTAATTTTTAAGCAATCAGCAAAATATACCTGATTTTCAAAACCTGAACTTTTATCAAAACTTTTAAAGCGATTTAAAAATAAATACCAATTAGATATTCTAATAATATTATTAAACATCAACCGAAAAGCACCTGTTTTTTTCGACAAAAAACCCTAAATTTAACAAATAGCAATTAACTGCTTTTATGTTTAAATTTAGGGAGTCAGTAAATATTTATTTTTAAGCCAGAAAAATTATTATTAAAGTAAAATTAAGATCTTTAAAAATAACTGTAAATCTGCTGCCAGAGTAAGAGAACTATCATAAAAATTGGAATCCATAACAACTGCATTGTAAAATCCTGATAAACAAAGTCATGCAGCTTTTTAGAAGCGTTAAAGATTGCATTATAGAAAAAAGTTTCAAAAATTTTCTCTGTATCAAATTTAACACTTTTGCGGCTCAGACCATATAAAAAGTTTAAAAACAGCTGCAGATAATTTTCCAGGGAAAGATTGCCCCGGGCTTCAACTTTAAAGCCCCTGTTATTATAAAATAAATAGGCTGAAATCCCGAGATAAATCAGGATATCCCGCAGACCACTTAAAAGATGAAAATCTTTTTCCACCAGAGTAGATAAAATTTCACCGGGCATCTCCGGCCAGAATCCAACTACAATAATTCCCAGCATTCCTGTCAGAAGAGCCAGAATATCGTGAGTATAAATTTGATAATGATTAAACCCCTGTTTTAAATCAGCAAAAAAAGTGCTGTAGTCCTGATCCTTAATAAAAAGCCAGTAAAGAACTCTACCTGCATAGAGAAAACTTAAAAGCCCCAGCAGAAAGAAAACTGCTGTGGTCAGTAAACCAGGAGTCTGAGCAGATTTAATTAAATATTTACTATTATAACCGGCTGTGAAAACTACAGCTGCCAGAGAAGCAAAACTCAAAATGGTAGCGGCTGAGGTAATCGGACGGCGGCTGACAGCATCTTTAAAATCATAAATAATCCTGGTCCCATATTCTCTCTGCCAGATACCACTGCTGATAAAGAGAGTAGTTTTGGCAAATCCATGGGCAATAATATGCAGCACCGCTCCATAAAAAGCATACTGACCTCCGGTACCGATGGCCAGAGCAATAAAACCCAGCTGACTGACTGTAGAATAAGCCAGCATAATTTTTAAATCAGCAGAACGCAGAGCCTGCCAGCCGGCATAAATAATCATTGCCAGTCCCAGCAGAAAAAGAAAAGTATTTCCAGTTTCCATCGGAATAATTTTCAGCAAAAATATGTAGCCCAGCTTAACTACCCAGCCGGATAAAATTGCACTAACCGGAGCCGGGGCCTCTGAGTGAATTGGAGGCAGCCAGAAATGAAATAAAAAGAGACCACTTTTCATCCCGATCCCCATAATTAACAAAAACTGCAGCGGCACCGAATCAATGACTCCAATCTCTGTATAACCAAAAGCGTTTGCCGCCAGGGCTCCAAAGAGCAGAATACTGCTGCCGCTGAACTGAATCACAAAATACTGGCGCACCAGCTTCCAGTCACTCCAGGCCAGCATAAAGGTAGTGGCCAGAGTTACCATCTCCCAGGCAAAAAGGAAGAAAAACCAGTCATTTGTTAAAACTACAACCAGGGTACTTAATAAATAAACTAAAGTCAGGGCATAATACCAGAACTTATTTTCCCTGATATAATTCCAGGCTGCCAGAGCTGTCATCAGAGTTAAAATCACTCCTACCTCAGCCAGCAGAGGAAAAAAACTTTCAAATTGAAAACTTACTAAAAACTGCTGCCAGATAACAGCCATACTCTAACCTCCCAACACTAATTCTATATATCTTTCTACATTCATAATGCTCTCAATTGACATTCTAAGTGGTAAATCAAAAAATCTAAAACCAAGTCCAAAGCCAACAATAATTGCTGTATAGGCATAGGTAATAAAGCTGACAATTTTTTCTCTGTATAAAACTGACAAAAGAGGTCTGCTGTAAATTTCTTCTCTTAAGTCATCCTCAGTTAATTTAACCTCTTCAAACCCTTTGGCTATGTAACGTAAATAATAGATAACAGCTGTCAGACTGCCAAAAATAACAATAAAGGCACCAAAATAACTGCGGGCCTCCAGAAAAGCCATTAAAACATACCATTTGCTGGCAAAACCAAGCAGGGGCGGCATTCCAATCATACTTAAAAGGAGGGCTATAAAAGCAATAAATACTGATCTGTTTCGTAAGCCTACTCCCTTAAAATCTCGATAGGCATGGGAACGAGTATACTGAAGCAGATAACCACAGGCTACAAAAAGTCCGGCCTTCATAAACATGTGGCTGATAATATGGAGCAGGCCTCCATAAAAACCGGCATCAGTATTCAGCATAATTACTGCTGTAATCATTCCAATATGGCCGATGCTGGAATAACCCAACAGCCGCTTAATATTATTGGACTGCAGGGCAAAAACATGACCAAAAAAGGAAGAAAGCAGAGCCAGATCAAGCAGCAGCACATTTAAATTTAAAGCCACCAGGGTTTCAAAACCAATTACAGTCCAGAAAAGCCTGATAAAAATATATAGATAAACCTTTGACAGCACACCTGATAAAACCGCAGTCACCGGTGAAGGTGCAGTATCATAACTTTTGGGCAGCCAGAACAGAAAAGGAAATATCCCCATTTTGATTAGAATTGCTGTCAGAAAAATAGCTGAAATAAAAAGTTGAATCCCGCTTTCCAGGGAAGCAAAATTTTGAGAGATATCTGCCATATTTAGAGTTCCCAGATTGAAATAAATCAAAAGCACACCCAGGAAAAAAAGCAGCCCGGCCAGAACATTATAAATTAAATATTTAATTGCTGCCGCACTGGCTTCCTGGCTTCTTTTAAAACCAATCAGCGCACCTGAAGTTATAGTCAGCATCTCTATAAAAACATAAATATTAAACATATCTGCAGTTAAAACAACCCCCATCGAGGCAGCTGTTATTAAAAAATAAAGCACATAATATTTACCCTCGTGGTGTCCAATATAACCAATAGAATAAATAACTATCAGAAAAAGGCTTACAGCTGTAATTACAGCAAATAAAAGACTCAGACCATCCATTGCCAGAGTAATCCCAAGTGGTGGATGCCAGCCTCCAAGATAATACTGCAGAAAAAAATCTCCCTCTCTGAGGCTTTGAAAGTTATTTATTATAATACTTATAATTAAATATGATTCCAGTAAAATTCCGAGCAATACAAAAAAGCGCCTTAATTTAGCATTAATCAGATCAATAAAGGGAATCAAAAAGGCCGTACCCAGAGGAACTAAAATCAAAAATAAAATTCTAATATCCATTAATCAACCTCCCAGAACAAGCTCAATATATTTCTGCGGATTTAACAGTTCAAAAATTGCTGTATTAATTGGCATTTCAAAGATTTTATAACTCAGGCCAAAGAAAATAATCAGCAGGGTAAAAAGATAGATAACATTTTTCATGATATTTGTAGATTTAAAGAATGCTTTTAAAGAAATCAGTTCTTCCCGCAGAGTTTTGCTCTCTGTTTTTACGGTCTCATAGGCCTGCGAAATATAACGCAGATAATAAATAAGGGCAATTATACTCCCGGCTCCAACTACAAATGCACCAAAATAATGACGGGCTTCTAAAAAAGCAAGCAGTACAAACCACTTACTGACAAAACCAATCAGCGGCGGCATTCCAATTGTTCCCAGACAAATAATTATAAAAGAAATAAAGACCAGCCTGTTTTTATGTCCAATTCCTTTCAGGTCATCTATATGATGAGAAAGGGTCGTTCTGAGCAGATAGCCGCTGCTTAAAAAGAGCCCGGACTTCATCAGCATGTGGGCAATAATATGCAGCAGACCTCCATAAAAGGCCGCTTCTGTATTCAGCATTAATACTGCTAAAATCATACCTATATGACCGATGCTTGAATAAGCAAGCATTTTCTTTAATTCGTCTGCCTGCAGGGCAAAAACATGGCCGATCAGGCTGGAAACTAAGGCCAGATCCAGCACAAAAGCACTTAAATGCAGCTCCACTAAAAAATCAAAGGCAATCATCGTCCAGAATAAACGCATAAATATGTAAAGGTAAACCTTTAACAGCACTCCCGAAAGCAGAGCACTGATCGGTGCCGGACAGGCACTGTGAGCCCGGGGCAGCCAGAAATGAATCGGGAAAATCCCCAGCTTAATCAGCACGGCCAGCAGAAAGAAAATAATAATTGTTAACTGCATCGGTGTAGAAATCAGACCGAAATTTTCAGCTACTGCAGCCATTTTCAGAGTTCCCAGGTTAAAATAAATCAGGATAATTGAAATAAAGAAAAATACGCCCCCGGTAATTCCATAAAATAAATACTGCATCGCAGCTCTGGTCGTCTTCTCTGTTTTATTAAAAGAAATTAAAGGAGTTGTAAAAATCGTGATAGCCTCAATAAATAAATACAATGTAAAAAGATCTGCAGTTAAAATACTGCCCTGAATCGAAGCTAAAACCAGAAAAAAGAGAGCAAAATATCGATTTTCCTTATCTCTAATATACTGGGTTGAAAAAATGACTATTAAAAATACAACCGCTGTCACAATTAAAGAAAATAAAAGGCTTAGATTATCCATTGCAAAATTAATTACAAACGGACTATCACTATAACCCATCGTGGACTGCAGAAAAAAATCAGAGTTTTTAACTGCTTCAAAATTAAATATAAATAGTGAAAAGACTAAATAAAGCTCGACACCTGCTCCGACAACTGCCAGAGAATTTCGAGCTCGCTGATTAAAAGCAGAACTAAAATACATAATCACTGCTAAGCCAGCCGGCAGCACAATCAATAAAATAAGTTCAATATTCATCCAGCTCATCAGTCATTCAGCCCCTCTATTTTCTCTCGATCAATAGTACCACTAAATTTATTTAATTCTATAATTAGGGTTAAAAGTAAAGCAGCTGTACTGGCTCCAATTACAATTCCGGTTAAAGTCAGGGCCTGGGGGACTGGATCATTAAACTTTGTCATTTCTTCTCCCATTTTATGAATCGCTACTTCTCCCCCAATATCAGAAAAAGAAATAACCCAGAAAAAAACAGCTGCTTCCATTAGATTTAAACCGATTACATTTTTAATTAAGTTTGTTTTCATAACCAGAGCGTAAAAACCAATCATAAAGAGGATAATAAAAACTAAATTAGTAAACATTAAAAATCCTCCTCAAAAGTTTTTTGAATCATACTGTAGAAAATAATAGCCAGTCCTGCACCAACTTTAAAACCTACCCCGATATTAATATAGGGAATACTGCCGGCAGAAATCAGAGTCCCTGTTTCTGCAGTTAAAAAACCTAAATTATGCAAAAAGGCACCTTCCATAAATATTCCTGCCAGACCCAGACCTAAAAAAGTCAGAGCTCCACCTGTCTCCAGAGCAGTCTTAGTCTGGGGACTGTAGCGTCGGTAGTCAAAGGCACTACCATAAACAATACTAAAAATAATTGAAATAGCAGCCAGAATTACTCCTCCCTGAAAACCTCCACCAGGTGTTAAGTGGCCGTGGGTAATAACATAAAGACCAAACAGGGCAATAAATGGAGTCATAATCCCTAAGGTTCTTTTGACAATAAAAGACAGCCCTTTTGAAGAAACAGGCAGCATTTTCCGGGATAAAATAAGGACAATCCCACTGACCGCTCCAAAAATAACCGTACTCTCTCCCAGTGAATCAAAAGCACGATAATCATAAAGAACCGCAGTAATTAGGTTAAGAGAACCTGTATCCTTAAGTCCGGATTCAATTATATAATTAGAAAGGCCTACATTTAAGCCTTCATATCCAGGCATCAAAGAAAAATTTTGATAAAGGGCAAAAGCAACTCCTGCCAGCACCACTGAGATTAAAGTTTTTTTCATTAATTTATTCAAGCTTTCCACCTCCGGCTGAGTTTCAGTCGGAATCTCCATGTCTAATCTGACTGATTGCACTCATAAAGATTGCTGTATTTAGTCCAGCCCCAATAACTGCTTCTGCTAAAGCTACATCTGCAGCTTTATGGAGCAGATATAGAGCTGTTAAAATTAAAGAAAATATAGATAAAAAAATTATAGAAATCAGTTCTTCATCAAAACGCACCGCCATCAAAGCTGAAAAAACTAAAAAAACAACTAAAATTATCTCAAGCACTGCCATTAAACATCTCTCCCCAGATAATCAGAATAAGCATCAATCTCATATTCTTTTGGTAGAGCAATCTCTCTTTTGTAAGAAGCCCTGGCAATAGCGTGAGTTGCCATCGGATTGGAAAAAAGAAAAAAGATCCCAATCAAAATAATTTTGGCACTTAAAAAGAAATCCCAGACATAAATTGCAGTACCCATGGTCACTAAAACTGCAGATATTGTCAGCACCACAGCTCCAGCATGAATCCGGGTATAGACATCAGGAAATCTCAGCAGCCCCAGTACAGTTACTATTGCAAAAGCGGATCCAGTTATCATTAAAAAATAGGCAGCTATTAATCTAATTGGCATTATCTATACAGCTCCCCGTGTTCAAAGTATTTAGCATAAATCAACATATCAATAAATAACAAAACAGCATAAGCCAGCACAATATCTACCAGTAAACTAATATCATATTCTAAAGCAATCATCAGCATCACCAGAGACATAAAAATTCCAATTGTATCAGCACCGATCAGCCTGTCTGTAATAGTCGGTCCCACAACTACTCTGTAAGAGACTATGATTGAAAGTATAGTGAAAAAAATAGCAAAGCCCATAATCATCTAAAAATCACTCCTACCCAGCGCTCAAAACGAGCAATTATTTTCTTTTTCATCTCAGCCTCTTCCACTGTTTCTACATCAATCCAGTGAATATAGTAGGCACTTTCGCTTCGATCATAATCGAGAGTTAATGTTCCTGGAGTTAAAGTAATTAGATTGGCCAGCAGACTCAAACCCGTAATATCGGTCAGTTCAGTCTTTACTTTTACGATCCCAGGATTAAAGGAAGGATTTTTTTCAAAAACATGTTTAGATACTTTGAGGGCAGCGGTTATTGCTTCATAAAAAAATACAGGAATAAATAATAATAAAAGTGCCAGCTTCCGCAGATAGTGATACCAGGGAAGTTTGCGGTGAACTTCCCTGAAAAGCATATCACTAAAAAATAAGGTTACCAGAAGTGAAGCTGCACTGCCTATTATTAAAACATCTACCGTGATTCTTCCTGCAAAAATAAACCAGACAATTAATAAAAAGATAAAGGCAGAAAATTTCTGCAGCATTTAAACACCTCCAACCATTATTTTAACGCACTCTTATAAATCTTTAAGACATCTTCTTTACCTAATTTAACAAAATTACCAATCGGGCCATTTTCAGTAGCCTTTTCAGCCATTTCTTCCAGACGGTCAGCAGGAATCTCAAGTTCCTCTAAAGTAACCGGGAGGCCAATTGAGCTAAAGAATTCCTTTGTCTTTTTAATTCCCTGACGGGCAGTCCATTCTAAATCTTTAAAATCAGGTTCTACATCCCAGACCCGCACCGCAAACTGGGCAAAACGCTCCAGATCATGCTGATAAACATAGTTCATCCAGGCCAGGAAAACAACTGCCAGACCAGCGCCATGGGCAACATCGTAAATTCCACTCAACTCATGTTCTATACCGTGGGAGGACCAGTCTTCTTCTCTGCCGGTACCTAAAAGATTATTGTGGGCAATTGTACCTGTCCACATAATCTCAGCCCGGGCCGCATAATCTTCATTATTCTCCAGTGCTTGGGGCACATTCTTAATAATTGTTTTTAAAGCTGACTCGGATAATCTATCTGTTAGTTCTACATTTTCGGTATTGGTAAAATATCTCTCCATAATGTGAGCCATAATATCTGCTGCCCCACAGGCTGTCTGATAATCCGGCAGGGTAAAGGTAAGCTCGGGATTCATAATTGCAAACTGAGGTCTAATTAAATCAGATCCAATATCCCTTTTATACATTCCCTCCATTTTTGTTACTACCGCAGCTCCACTGGATTCACTTCCAGCAGCAGGAATAGTTAAAACAACTCCAATCGGCAGAGCTTCATTAATTTCTGCTTCTCTGGTAAAGAAATCCCAGACATCACCATCATAAAAATAACCAACAGCAATTGCCTTGGCAGAATCAATAACACTTCCTCCACCAACAGCCAAGATAAAATCTACTTTTTCTTCCCTGGCCAGCTCAATCCCTTCTTTAACCAGTGACAGTTTGGGGTTAGCTTCCACTCCACCCAGCTCAACATAGTCAACACCGGCCTTTTCCAGAGATTTAACTACTTTATCATAGGTTCCATATTTTTTAATGCTGCCGCCACCATAATGAAGCAGCACCTTATATCCATGTTCGGCTGTATGTTCCCCAACTTCTTTTTCTGTATCTTTACCAAAAATAATTTTTGTAGTGTTTTGAAAAGTAAAATTTTCCATAATAAATAACCTCCCGCTAATTTGATTCTTAAATGAATAAAAACTGAATTAAATCAAAACTGATGCTTAAAATTAAAACTGAGTTTTTAAATTCTTCCCCTGAAAATGTTTTCAGACTAGAAATAGTTACTTATTTAGATTATATCATAACCTTTTTACATAATTCCATTAATTATAGAAATTAGTTAGAATTATTTTCTCGATTTTCATCATCTGCCGCAGATTCTTCATTTTCCCCGTCAGAATCTTCATCTTCTTCCAGCAGTTCTCCCCCGAGTTCTCCTACATTTTCTCCAAATTCCTGAACTCTATTATAAAAATTGGTCAGCAGTTCCGGGCGATCGGTCACATAACCATCTGCACTAAACCAGGAAAATATTTTAAGCTGCCAGGAGCGGTTAATTACATAGGGAAATACAAATAAGCCTCTTTTGTGAGCAGCCCCAATATACCAGGGGAAACTCACATGACCTTTAGGTCCAATTCCATCGGCAACTTCCTCGGTTATATCAAGCCAGCCCTGCCAGCGCCTGGGCGAAACAAAATTTCTTCTGGTCAGCAAAATTCGGGGAGACTCCGGTCTTAATTCGGAAAGCCTCTGTAAAGCCGCCGGGGAAAAGGAAAGAAAAAGAATCCGGGGAGGCTCAGCTTCTGCCTCAAAAATTTCATTTTCTTCCAGGGCAGCTGCAATTTCTTTTTCAATTCCTTCATATAAATAGGGACTTTTTAGCTCGAGTGCAAGTCCAACCCCCGTATTCACAGGATCTACAAAGTCCAGTACTTCTTCTAAAGTAAGTATTGTCAGCTGACTGTAGGAATCTCTGGCCCGCTGAGGATGGCTGATATTAAACCAGGCACCATAATTTAAACTCTTAAGTTCCTCTAAAGTGAAATTCTGCAGTTCATAATTTTCTCGCTCCGGAAACACGGTTTTAGCATTGGTTAAACGCAGGAGATTGGTGTCATGAAAAATAACCAGCTCCTCATCTTTAGTCCACTGTACATCGAGCTCAATGTAGTCAATTCCGCTTTCGAGCGCAGTTTTAATTGCAGGAAGAGTTGACTCAGGGGCTGTATATGATGCCCCCCGGTGAGCCACCAGCACAGGATAATCAAAATTATATTTTTCAATAATTTCTTTTCCCAGTCTAGAAGGTCGAATTAAATAATAAAATTCAAAATAAATAAAGGCAAGTATTAAAATTATGGCCGAAACAATTATAAAGTATTTAATTATTCCACCTCCCTGAATATTTCTCCCTGATTAATAATAAATATACTGCGCATATAATTGATGATTTCAGATAACTGCTCTATTTTCTGCTCCGAAAAAGTAATTTCTCTTTCCTGGTCTTTTAAATGACCAACCTTAATCAAATTATCAAGTTCCTTGATAAATAACTGTCCATCTTTTAGAATATGGGGAGTCTCATGTAAAAATAAGATTGGATCTTCCTGTTCTAAAAATAATGATTTACCGACAAACTGTTCCGGCAGCTCCTGAAACCCTAATAAATCCAGCACTGTCGGGGCAATATCAGTTGTAGTGCCCTCGCGCTCAAAAATAGAGTTCCCAAGCTGTGGGTGTTTAATAAACAAAGGAATATGATAGGGAACTTTAACATTGCGCCAGAGGGTGAAATCGCGTCCGGACTCGTATTCTAAAGTTTTAATTTCCGACTCATGATCAGAATAGATTACTAAAAGAGTATTATCCATGACACCTGCAGTTTCCAGCTTAGAAATAAAATTCTCTAAAGCTCGATCTGTAAAGTTAATAGACTTAAAGTAATTTTGAACCAGATTGTTGCCCACTTCTGCAAAATCTCCTACAGCATTTTTCGGGTAAAACTGAAAAGGGGTATGGCTGGTCAGGGAAATTAAATAAGCAAAAAATGGCTGCTCCTCTGCTGCCGCATTTTTGAGCTGTTCAGCTGCTGAAGCAAAGAAATCATAATCATTAATTCCCAGACCTCTCTGCTCAGGAATCGGATAAATTTCTTCTTCAAAATTACGCTGGCTGTAAAAGTGATCAAAACCCAGATCGGGATAGGCTTCAGCTCGATTAAAAAAGTTGCGATCATTATTGTGAAAAGCCAGGGTTTGATAATTTTCTGCTTTTAATAATTTAGGCAGTGATTGGAAAGCACTTAAGTCAATATCTCTAAAGACATAACTCCGATTAACCGGATAAAGTGAAGTCAGAGTTGATAAATCGGCATCAAAACTGCCGTTAACTTTTTGGGCATAAAAATTTTCAAAATATAAACTTTCATCTTTTAAATCATTTAAAAATGGTGTGATTTCTTTACCCTGCTGTCTGTAATCCACTATTTTAGCATCCAGTGATTCAACCTGAATTAAAATTACATTTGTATTTTCCGGCAGAGTCTGGGTCCCACTCAGCTGTTTCTGCTTTTCATAATAAGGTATATTTTCAAGCTCAGGCCGCGGTTTTTCTTCCTCCCGGCTTAAATAACTGTAAGCCTCAATTGCATAAACAGGTAAGATGCCGTAAACTGAAGCCAGATAAGAACTTCCCGTTTGATAAAGTTCAGCCGGACTTTTTTCTCCCAGAATAAAGCTGCCTGCTGCAACCTGGAGCAGCAGCAAAAAAACAATCAGAGCATAAACTCCTGTCTTTTTAAGCGGCAGTTTTGCCATCGATTTTCCCCAGAAACCCCACTCTGCTGTTAATTCTAAATCAGGAAGAGAATTAAATCCTCCCAGACCTAAAAGGGCCAGATCTAGAATAATGATAATATCTCTAAATCTAAAAATATGGGTAAATAAGACCTGGTACATCGAAAATGAGCCTGTACCTTCTCCCGAGAAAATATCACTAATGCTTAAAAAATTGCCAAAATAATGGTTATACCAGTAATTTGCGAGAAAGAAAAAACTAAATATAAAAAGCATGAAAAACAACCTCTGTCTTATCTTTTTAGAAATAAGCAGAGGCTCAATGAATTTTAAATAAAAAATTGCAAAAAATAAGTTGCGAATAATCACTGCTGTCAGAGAAGGTGCATAAAATATCTGCAGCATTAAATAATTATATTTTATAATAAAGGCCAGGAAAAGTATCAGAGATAAATATCGCAGACGCTTCTCCAGTTTAAAATTACTTAACAATTAAACTCCTCCTGAATGTTAATAGAATGTTAACTTCTTTCAAATTTATCATATCAGAAATTAAAGTTGATGAAAAGTAATTTTTTAACAAGGAAGAGGGTACCGGGTACCTGGGAAATTATTCCAATAGATAAATCTTTTTTTGAAAAGGAATAACTTTCCAGGTACCCGGTACATTAATTTAATAGATCTGATAATCATCCAGCTCACCATTGCTCCAGCTAATATCAATAGTTTTTCCCTTCTTAATTCTCAGACCTTTGACATGTCCATTTTCAAACTCTTCCGGTAAGGCAGGTAATATCTTAACTTCATCATTTCTATCCTGAACCAGCATATTTGCAATTCCTGCAATCCCGCCAAAATTACCGTCAATCTGAAAAGGAGGATGGGCATCCCAGAGATTATCATAGCTGGAACGAGTCAATAAGGTCTTTAAATATTTAAATGCGTTCTCACTATCACCCAGCACAGCAAAAACATTTATAACCCAGGCACAGCTCCAACCTGTATGTCCCCCACCATTTTCCAGGCGTTCCAATAAAGAAATCCGGGAAGCTTCTTTCAGTATATTATCTTCAGCAAATATTTCTGAAGGAAAAAGTCCATAAAGATGAGAAATATGACGATGTCCAGGCTCACACTCTTCAAACTCCTGATGCCATTCCAGCAGCTGACCCTTACTTCCGATTTTAAAAGTTGATAAACGATCCAATCTTTCTGTTATTTCTGCTAAAATATCATCTTCAATTTCTAATATTACACATATTTTTTTAAAATTACCAAAAACTTCTCGAATCAGAGCCAGATCCATAGCAGTTGAGACTGCAACTGCACTGCTGCCCCCTTTTTTAGTCTTAAATCTATTTTCTGGAGAAGTTGAAGGACAGGTTATATATTCTCCATCATATTCAAAAGTCCAGTCCAGCAGAAATAAGGCCGCCTCTCTTAATAAAGGATAGACTCTCTTTCTCAGGAATTCCCGGTCAGGATTATATTCATAATGCTTAAAAAACTCGCTTACCAGCCAGGCACCTCCCATAGGCCACATTGACCAGGTTGCAGACTGCTCCCGGGCTTTTTCTCCTCCATAAACTATACCAACCGGATTTGTATTACACCAGTAATCTGCATTATGATGGTGAGTGAAACCTCTGCAGTTATAATGAATTTGGGCTGTTTTCTTTCCAGCTTCAGCTATCTTCTCTACGAAATTTAGATATGGTTCAAGGCATTCCTCTAAATTACAGTTCTGCACAGGCCAGTAGTTCATCTCTACATTGATATTTGTTGTCCAGTTACAGCTCCATGGTGCTCTAAGTTCCCAGCTCCAGATCCCCTGCAAATTAGCCGGCAGACTCCCTTCTCTGGAAGAACTTATCAGTAAGTATCTTCCATACTGAAAGTACAGTGCGTATAAAGCATTATCTTTTTTACCAGCACGCAATTTTTTTAGCCTCAAATCTGTTGGCAGCTTTATATCTTCGCCAAGATATAATTCTACCTTATCATAAATACTTTTGTAATCTTTAATATGTATTTGCTTTAATTGCTCATAATCCAGATTCTGATCATATTGAGCTTCTTTAACTGCTGAGAAAGCGAGTACAACCTTAGATGCACCGCTTATATCCATAGAATTAGCTCCCACTTCTAAAGAACCATTACAGGAGATAACTTTTAGCTCAGCCTGATATTCCATTCCTTTATCTCCCTGAATAATAGAATTGCCATCACTGTCTATATAAGAAGGGTCAACATGTTCAGGGCATTTACCATTTATTTTGAGACCAGTATTATTATATCTGCAATTGTATACCATTTGTGAATCAAAACTTAAAGAAAAGTTTAGTTCTGACTGATCACAGCTGAGCTTAATAAATATCGCCCCGGCAGGATAGCTGGCAAAATATTCCCGCCTGTAATTATTTTCATCAACCTGATAACTAACACTGGCAGTAGAACTATCAATATCAAGTGATCGCTCATAGTTTTTTATTTTCCTGCTGTGCTCAAAATTTATAAACAGATCTCCAAGCGGCATATATGATTCATTATATTCTCCCAGCATATTTTTTTCTATCAATTTTTCTGCTGCCTGATAGTCTTCATTTAAAATTAACTGCCTTACTTTTTCTAAATACTGAGCAGCACCAGTGTTGTTTTTATCACGATAATAACCAGACCAGAGGCTTTCTTCATTCAAGCCCAGATGCTCTTTTTTAGCTCCTCCCCAGATCATTGCTCCCAGACTGCCATTACCAATAACTAATGTATCTTCCCATTTTTGAGCAGATCTTTTATAATATAATCTCAATTAAACCATTCCCTCTTTATATTTATTATTTATTAACTGTGATTTTTACTTAATTATTTTCATGTATAAATTTATACATTTGATATTGGACTCCTCAGGTGATCATCAGTTAAAATATTTGGCATAAAACTTTTAAGTCTTAAGAGATAATTGTACTAATATTTTAATATTCCTTTATAACCTTTAATTTTTATATAAATATAATAAGTAGTTATTATAGCAGTGACAAAAAAAGAAATCAGAGCAATTAAAAAACCAGATAGTTAAATAAAACCATCTGGCCAAGTTGAAAATATTTAATCCTACTGAATATTTTTTTAACAATGAGTAAATTTAACTTCTCACGATTACTGAAACCCCATCAGGGATTGCTGTAATTGAAGGCTTTTTACTTTCAACCAAGCTTTCTGCTTTCTCAACTGCTTGATTAAGATCTGCAGCCCAGTCCATCCCCATCTCTTCTACAATATTTCTCTTTTCGGGATCTGTAATCATAATTACTTTAAACTTAATCATAATTCGAGCCAGAATCTGGGTTTCCCACTGATCGGGAACTGTTTCTTTGCGTCCCCGGGCCAGAATCTGATCCATAATTTCCTGCACAGTTTCTGTTTCTTTAAATGTACGATAAAATTCTTCTCCTCCATGACCGTCAGAACATTCTGCAGCAATTATGATTACTCCACCTTCTTTACAGGTAGCTTCTGCTGCTGTCATTCCCTTAACTGACTGATAAATATTTTGATCAAGTGGATAACCACCATTGCTGGTAATTACAATCTCAGCAAGTTTAGCATTAACTCCGGCCAGAGAATCAACAAATTCGGTTCCCTTAAGATGAGCTTTTTCGCGGTGGCCGGCAAAAGCATTGATCACTTTCTTTTCCGCATCAATGACTACATTTAAAATGAAGGCCAGTCCTGCTGCTTCAGCTGCATACAGCATATCCTGATGCATTGGATTGCCTTCTAAATTACCTGTTCTGGCATTGTCACTGTCGATAAACTCTGCACAGTGGTTGGCCAGAACTGTAGTTTTACTGGCCACACCGGGAAGCACACTTTTGCGTCCACCAGAAAAGCCGGCGAAAAAGTGAGGCTCAATAAAACCCTCAGCAACTAATAAATCAGCTTCTACTGCTGTTTTATTTAAAATCATATCTCCCCCGGAGGGCAGCTGGCCTAAATTTACCATCTGAGATTCGTCCCGGCTGTCATGCATTTCAATATTTACACTGTCAACTATCTGATCACCATACTTGTTCCGCAGTTCCTCATCAGTTGAAGCCCGATGAAAACCGGTCGCCACTAAAATTGTAATTTCTGCTTCCGGAGCAGTTTTCCTGATTTCTTCCAACAGGACCGGCATTGTGATCTGGCTGGGCACCGGTCTTGTATGATCACTGGAGATTATTACAATCTCTTTTTTTCCCCGGGCCAGCTCTGACAATCTCTGACTGCCAATTGGATTTGCCACTGCCTCTTTTACAATTTCCGTTTCCGATTTTTCTGCTTCAAATTGATGGGCCAGGGAGACTAAAACTCCCTGCAGCCTTTCAGCTTCTACTTTGAGTTCTAACTCCTTTCTTCCAAAAGGAAATTTAATCTGTTTCATCTTAAAATTCACTTCCTTTTTAAATGGTACCGGGTACTTGGAAAATAACTCCATTTTGCAGGCGAGTTTTTTAATCTTTTCAGGAATTATTTTCCAAGTACCCGGTTCCATAACATTTTATTCTAAATCAAAAATCTTACCTGGATTCATAATATTATTTGGATCAAAGGCTTTTTTGATTCCTCGCATTAAGTTAAGCTCGGCCGGATCCAGCATCATTTCCATATACTTTTTACGTTTAGAACCAATACCGTGTTCACCACTTAAAGTACCTCCAAGTTCTTTAGTTGCTCTGTATAAATCTTCCAGAGCCTTTTCTTCAATCTCAAACCATTTTTCCATGGAATGATCAGGATTTTTAACTAAGGTAGCATGTAAGTTACCATCACCGGCATGCCCGTAACAGGGAACCTTGATCTCATATTTTTCACTGATCTCATCTAAATAAGGCATCAATTTGGGAATATTGGCAGTTGGAACCACAATATCCTCCAGACTCTGATGCGGACTGACAACTTTAAAGGCTTCAGCAATATTGCGGCGTACACTCCAGATCCGCTCCCGGGTGGTGTGGTTATCAGCAACATAAACCTCGATTGCATCATTATCCAGACAGAGTTCACCAATTGTCTCACTATCTGCGTTCACTACATCTTCTTTATTTCCATCAACCTCTATTAAAAGCATAGCACCTGCTTCCTGATAGGGCAAATGCTCATTTAAATATTCACAGGAAGTCTTAACCGAAAGCTTATCCATAAATTCAATACTGGTCGGGATAATTCTTCCTTCTGTCATAATTTTGGGTACTGTAGAAATAGCTGTGGCCTCATCCTTAAAGAGTGCCAGCAGTCCTACCCGCTGAGTTGGTTTAGGGAGTAGTTTAATAATTGCTTTGGTTACTATACCCAGGGTACCCTCGGAGCCTACAATCAGCTGTTTTAAATCATAACCGGTTACATCTTTAACTCGCTTACCACCCAGCTGCACAATATCTCCCGTTGGAGTTACAACTTCCAGCCCCATTACATAGCGGCCGGTAACACCATATTTAACCGCCTTACCGCCACCGGCATTTTCGGCAATATTACCTCCGAGAAAACAGGTTTCTACACTCATTGGATAGCCGGCAAAAAAGAGCCCGCTTTCTTCAAGCATTTCATTAACACTATTGGTAATTACACCCGGTTCTAAAACCATCATTAAATTATCATAATCAATTTCTATAACTTCATCCATATTCTCCACGGAGACTACAATCCCTCCGTGGTCTGGAATTGCTCCCCCGGAAAGTCCACTGCGGGCTCCGGATGGAGTTACCGGAATCAACTCTCTATTGGCCAGCTTCATTACTGCTGCAATTTCTTCCGCAGTATTTGGAGTTAAGACAACCTCGGGCATGTGGCCATACTGTTCGGCCGGGGTTTCATCATGAGAATACGCTTCAATTTTTTCCTCATCTGTCATTACATTTTTTTCGCCAACAATTTCTCTTAGTTCTGCTAAAATTTCCTCAGTTACAGGATTATATTTCATTATTTTACCTCCTCAGCCAGCTGCTTGTTCAGTTCAGGTACAATTTCAAATAAGTCGCCCACGATTCCAAAGTCTGATACCTTAAAAATATCTGCATCGGGATCTGCGTTGATTGCAATTATATTTTCGGAAGTCTTCATTCCAGCCAGATGCTGAATAGCACCAGAAATTCCAATTGCAAAATAGAGTTTAGGGGTAACTGTTTTACCACTTAAACCTACCTGATAGGGATAGCTGATCCAGTCTCTATCAACTGCATCCCGGGAAGCACCAACTGCTCCCTCAAAATAGCCGGCAAGCTCTCTAATCATAGCAAAGTTTTCACCCTTTTTCATTCCCTTACCTCCAGCTGCAACTACATCCTGGATATTAACCGCATCACCCTCGTTTTTACGGAAACCGAGCTTTTTGACTCTACCATCTAAGAGTGAGCTGTCAAGTTTAAGATGAACTATCTCACCGGTCCGGCTCTCATCTTTTGCGGCTGGTTTGGTTGAATGTGGTCTCACTGTCGCCATCTGAGGTCTGTGGTTAGGTGATTTAATTGTAGCCAGAATATTACCACCAATCGCTGGTCTGGTCTGCAGCAAATTGCCTGTATCTTCTTCGATATCTAATTCAGTACAGTCAGCTGTCAGGCCTGCATCTGTTTTAATTGCTACATAGGGCATTACCGTTCTCCCCATTGAAGTTGCTGCCGCCAGAATAATCTCCGGCTTATATTCTGCAATTAAATCCTGCAGAACATTACTGTAGTTTTCAACAATAAAGTCCTTTAAAGCGGGGGCATTCATCAATAATACCTTATCAGCTCCACTTTTAATCAATTCTTCTGCCTGCTGATCGCTAATCTGATCACCCAGAATAACTGAAACCAGTTCTTCATCCAATTTATCTGCTAATTTGCGCCCTCTGCTTAATAACTCAAATGACACTTCTTTAATTTCCCCATCTCTTGCTTCTCCAAGAGTCCATACACCTTTGTACTCCATTTATATACCCTCCTATACTAATTCTTTTGCTTTTAAGTAGTCAATTAATTTAGATACTGCCTCTTCTACTTTACCATCTTCTCTGACATCGATAATTGTTCCACCTCTGGTTACCTTGGGGTGGTCAATGTTTACCACTCTGGTCGGTGAACCCTGTAAACCAAGGTATTCCTGATTCAGATCAAGGTTTCCTAGATTCCACTGTGGAATTTCAACCTTGCGTGAGCGCTGCTTTCCTCTTAAGGTTGGCAGACGCGGAAATGAAATTTCTTTAACAACTGTCAGTAAAGCCGGCAGCGGCAGTTCAAGTTTTTCGTAGCCGTCTTCTACCATTCTCTCAACTATAATCGAATCCTGTTCTACATTAGTATAATTGACTTCTTCGTCCTCAACTAAATTTAGATCGACTACCTTAGAAGTATAGGTCGAAAGTGTGAGGTCAAGCCAGGAAGCAATACCGGGGCCAACCTGGCCGGTGTCTCCATCTGTTGCTCTTTCTCCTGCTAAAATTAAATCAAAATCGCCAATTTCGCGGATTGCTTCCGATAAGGCGTACGAGGTGGCCCAGGTATCTGAACCTGCAAATTCTCTCCCCGAAAGTAAAATACCATCATCACAGCCCATGGCAATTGCTTCTTTTAAAGCTTTGTCAGCACTTGGTGGCCCCATTGTAATCACCGTAATTTTACCACCATATTCTTCTTTCAGCTGAATACCTGTTTCAATTGCATAAAGGTCAAGCGGATTAATAATACTTTCTACCCCTTCTCGTTTCATTGTCCCTGTCTCTTCATCCATTTTTACATTACTTGTCTCTGGAACCTGTTTAATTGGAATAACTATATTCAATTTCTTTACCTCCCTGTGTAAAATTCATTTTGGTTTGATGGTCAGACCACTATTCCATATTTATAATTCTTCTTCAACTCTAAAATTCCTGCAAAATTAAATATTTTACACTACTGAAGTTTCAAAAAGCTCCAGCAGTGCTTATTTCAGGCTAAAATATACCCGGGATAAAAAAGAGCGTTATGATCCAGGCCAGTGCTCCGGCGGTTAAACCATAAAAAAGTGCAACCGGCAGGTTTTTGCGGATAATAAGTCCTTCTTTCCCAACCAGTCCAACTGTTGTCGCTGCTGCCACCACATTATGGATACAGATCATATTACCTGCTGCTCCTCCAAGCGCCTGCAGGGCAAGAATTGGAGTCACTGCTGTTCCAGAAGCTACTGCGGTTCCATACTGAAAAGGACCAAACATAATATCCGAAGTAGTATTACTTCCAGATATAAAGGCTCCCAAGATACCAACAAGTGGTGCAACCAGATACCAGATTGAGCCAAGTGTAGCTGCTGCAAATTCTGCCATCACAATTAACATGGAATTTTCTCCAGTTGCTCCACCGGAGTTCATCATAATATAAACCATACCCAGCGCAAAGAAAAGTGCAATCGCAGCCGGCTTAATCATCTTAAATGTTTCCTTCCAGGCTTCTCTGGTTTTGCCGCTGTCCAGACCATGTAAACTCGGAATTAAAAGGGCAACAAAGATAAAGGGAAAGATTCCTGGATTATAAAAGGGAGTAATTACCCTTCCAATCCCTGTCCCAAAAATATCTCTCCAGCCTATAGTCCAGCTCTGCAGCAGTGGAGTTAGATTAAAGATTTCTAATCTACCTACCAGTAAAATTAAGCCAATTAAAGCATATGGTAACCAGGCTTTAAAAGTACTTACCTGTTTTTGAGCAGCATCTACATCCTGCTCACCTGCTTTAATCTCACCTTCCCAGTCTTCTCCCCACTGATCGTGAGAGGGAAAATCCCATTTGTCTTTCGGCACCAGAAATCCTTTAGAAATCGCAAATATAAAGAGCGGCAGTGCGATTAAAGATCCCAGCAGTGATGGAAGTTCTGGCCCCACAAAATAGGCTATAGAAAACTGAAAAACTGTAAATACAAAACCTCCAAATAAGGCTAAAGGTAAAACTTCTAAACCTTTTTTAAATGAGCCGTCTACAATTTTGGTCATTAATAAAACAATGATCAGCGGAATAAACGAACCAACTAAAAAATGTAAGAGTGCAGAAAAAGCACCAATATTGTGTAAAAATTGAGTAAATTCAATCGTTCCCCCCATTGACTGGATAGGAAATTCGATCAGATTCTCTAAAGCAGCAAAGCCTCCCCAGATCGGAACTCCAACAGCGCCAAAGGTTACAGCAGTACTATCTGCAATCAGAGCAGAAGTTGCTGCAATTAAGGGTGGAAAACCCATTCCCACTAAAAGTGGTGCCGCCACTGCTGCAGGTGTTCCAAAACCTGCTGCTCCTTCAAAAAATGAGCCCATTAACCAGGCAATAATTATTACCTGTACTCTTCTATCAACTGAAATTGTAGTCATAGAATGAGAAATGCCATATACTCCTCCACTTTTTTTCATTAACTGTAAAATAAGTAGAGCCCCAAAAACTATAAGTAAAATACTAAGTGCATTGATTACTCCTCCAATTGTGGCTGCAGATAACCATCTAACAGGCATTCCCCAGCCTATAGCGGCTATAATTAAAGCACTGAGCCAGCCAAAAGGCATTGCCTTACTTGCAGGCCACATGTAACCAATCATTAAAACACCAACAATAATAATAGGTAAAGCAGCTAAAAGAGCTAACATAAATTCCTCCTTATAAAATTGTCTGTTCATTATTAACAGATTATATAAAGAAGAAATTTCTAATAAAAATTATCAGCTATAAGAATTTTCTCCACCTCCAATTTTCTTATCCAGCATATTGTTTGATGGTCTGACCATCAGTACTCTATTATATTATTTCAACACTCAAAGCATTATACCTGCCTTCATTTCGCGCTATTCGCAATTGTCTGATAAGTAAAAATTTCACAATGTGATCTTTGTCTATACTCCGGAGTTCTTATTGTTCATAATTGTCATAAAATTTGAAATAGTTGTTAAGCAGTCTCAAATTATGATCTAATCTAGTTTTAGCTATTTAATCACCTTTAACAGCTTTTAATAGTTATAAACAGCAAAATAGAGACGAATAATTATTCTAAATATCACAAAATTAGCTGATTAAATCTTTATTTTCACATTTAAATGCAAAAAAATCCACCTCGGCAGGCGGATTTTAGATGTTAATTCATTATTTTTATTAAATTTACATTATATGCTATTAATTATTTTGATATTTCTCGTCTCATCTTGCTAATTTAAACAAATTTATAACTTAACCTTCAATTTCTTTATTGATTAATTTTTCTACATAATCTAAATGATTTCGCATTTCTGCTCCAGCTTTTTTTGGATCATGATTCTTTAAAGCCTTAAAGATCTGCTGATGCTGTTCGGCAAATTGAGTCATAGTTTCCTCTTTGGAGACCAGTTTAGTTCTTGTATTCTTGATATGAAAATCCATTGCTTCCGAAATAGAACGCATAAAAAACAGCAGTACTTTATTTCCACTGGCCCGGGCTATAGTATAATGAAACATTTTATCTGCCTTAATACTTTCTTCTTCATAACCAGAACTGGAAAGCAGATCATCAATATATAAGCCCATCTCTTCAATTTCTGCTGCGGTGGCCCTTTCTGCTGCCAGTTTAACACAGTCAATCTCCAAAACTCTTCTTAATTCCAATAATTCTTCCGCCACATTATCATTTAGAAGCAAAATGAGAGAAAGTGGATTAAAAAAGTCTTCATCAAAAGAATCACGGATAAAAGTTCCCTCACCCGGCCTGCTTTCGATCAATCCGATCATTTCCAGAGCACTAAAAGCCTCCCTGATTGAAGCCCGGCTGACCCCCAGATCTTTTTTCAATTGTCTTTCTGAAGGCAGTTTATCCCCTTTTTTTAGTTCACCCTCATAAATCAATTCTCGTATTTGCTCAATAATCTGTTCATAGACTTTATTATTTTTAATCTGTTTAAATTCCATTATCTTTCCTCCAAAAATTAAATTGTTAAATTTTTCTTAATATAAGTATACATCGCCGACAGAGCTTTTTCAATTAATAAGCAGGTTTATCAGTAAAAATATAGAAATAATAGAATAAGAATTAATTTATTTTAAAAAAATTATTGTAAAGGAGAAAAATTATGAATAAAAATAAATTGACCTTATTTCTGCTGCTGCTTTCCTTAATCCTTATTTTCACTTTAAATACAACCGCTGAAAATTTAAAAATACATTTTATTGATGTTGGGCAGGGAGATTCAATTTTGATTGAAGAAGTCGGAGGGCAAAATATTTTGGTTGATGGTGGTGACCGGGCAGACAAAATTACAGCCGGAATAATAAATTATCTCAGGGATCAAAATGTAAAAAAATTGGATTATTTGATCAGCACTCATCCTCATGCTGACCACATTGGTGGTCTGGTTGATATAATTGACAGCTTTGAAGTTGGAACTGTGCTGGACAGCGGTAAAGTCCATACCTCTAAAACCTATGAGAATTATTTAATCAAAATTGATCAGGAAAACATTAATTTTGAAACTCCTCGCCGGGGAGATAAATTTAAAATTGGAGAAAGCGAACTCCACTTTTTACATCCCGAGCAGAATTTAGAGGCATATGATTTAAATAATTCCTCACTGGTCTTTCTGCTTGAATTTAGGCAGCAGAACTTTTTATTTACTGGAGATATTGAAGCAGAAGTAGAAAGAAAACTGCTTGCCGAAAATCCCGAACTCAAAGTTGATATAATTAAAGTTCCACATCACGGAAGTAAGACTTCCAGTTTTGCCGGCTGGATAAAAAGTATTCAACCAGAGACTGCAGTAATCCAGGTCGGAGAAAATCATTACGGCCATCCTGCAGCAAAAATTATTGAACTTTATCAAAGTCAGGGTGCCCGGGTTTTCAGAAATGATTTAAATGGTAATATTGTAGTTACCGCTGACGGCAAAAATTATACTGTAAAAGTTGATCAGAGCACAGATAATAGCAGGACCGGCACAAAAACCAATACTAAAAATGAAAATACTTCTGCAGAGAAAATAAAATCAAAATCAAAAAATAAGGCTGACAGCAGCAATTTAATCAATATCAATACAGCCAGCGCTGCTGTTTTGGACCAACTCTGGGGGATCGGGCCGGCAACTGCAGAAAAAATTATACACTACCGCGAGAAAAATGGACTTTTTACCCAAATTGAAGAAATAAAAAAAGTTGATGGAATTGATGATGGTAAATTTGGACGCTGGTATGATAAAATTACAGTAGAGTGAAACAATTAAACATTAAAATGATATGAAAGGATGATTTGATGAAGGTAACAGTTGATAAAATTGAAAATGGAAAGGCCAGACTTTTAATTAGACCTCAGGAAAAGGAAGATTTTTTGCTGCCAGTTGAAGAACTTCCAGCTAAAACAGCAGAAGGCAGTATTTTAGAAATTAACTTTGAACTCAAAGAAGCTGAAAAAAAAGCTGCCGAAAAAAGAGTCAGCAGCCTTTTAGATAAGCTTAAGAACAAAAAGAGCTGAACAATATCAGCTCTTCTTTTTTATTAAAATTTAATTGTAGTTTAATTTAATTCTCATTTAATACACTTCTGGAGCAAGACTGTGTCTTAAATCAAGAGCTAGATTATTAACTGCAGCTATCGAACTCTGATCCAGAACAAATTTCAGATCAAAAGTTATTCTCTGCTCACCATTTTCTCCATTAAATTTAGCTGTTGTGGAATTTAAATTCTGCCAGTCATAATCACTCTGACCACTTTTTCTAATCATAGCATTAGAATTTAAATTTCTATTATTTAAGCGCAGATGCCAGTCAGCATTACTTAAAACTTCAATAGTTAGAGCTTCTTCTAAAATTATTTCTCTGCTGCCATTATAATTATCCATCAAAAATGCATAATTAATATTTGGTTCTTCGATAATTTCAAGTCTCTGGAAAATAGGGATATTAACCTTTACTGCAATTCTGGCTTCGCGTTTAAGCTGCTGTCCTTTATCAGAAGCCGCCTCAACCAAATCAGCTGTAGCTAAAAGACTTAAGAACAAAAAGACAAAAATCATAACACCACTAAATCTAAACTTAAATTTCATTATTTCCTCCTTTTAGCAGCCGGCTATCTCAAGTTGAGATCCTCAGCTTTGTGCCCCTACCTCACGATAAGTTTACCTTTATTAAAAAGAGCTATTAACCCTTCTATGTAACTTTATTATATCAAGATAAGTAAATTTTTGTCAAGTTATATTTTGGGCTATAAGAGGTTTTTTATTTTAAAATAGATATAATAAAAACCCTTTCTATCAATATATTCAAAATTGATAGAAAGGGTTAGGTTTTGTAGCCAGGTTTTAAACTTTACTTCCCAAAAAATGATTTCTGGTAGATCTCTTTCATGTCAGCCACTGAGGGGTCTCTGGGATTAGTTAGGGTACATGGATCCTGAAGCGCATTTTTAGACATTCTGTCCAAAATTTCTTCAAAATCTTCTGTAGTAAACTGAGCATCTTCAATTTCATTGAAAGAAGCTGGAATATTTAAACTTTTATTTAAATCTCTAATTGCATCTGCTAAACTATCAATTCCTAAAGTTTTTTCGATAGCTGCAAATTTATCAGCTGCAGACTCATAATTAAATTCAATTACATAAGGTAATAATATTGCATTTGCTAAGCCATGAGTTACATTTAGTTCCCCACCAATTTTATGAGCTAAACTATGAATGATTCCCAGAGATGAATTAGAAAATGCCATTCCCGCGATTGTAGAAGCATTATGCATTTTATCTCTTGCTTCCATATTATCACCATTTTTATAGGCTTCTGGTAAGAATTCAAAAACCAATTCAATTGCTTTTAATGCAAGAGCATCTGTGTAATCACTTGCATTAGTAGAAGCAAAAGATTCTACTGCATGTGCCAGAACATCCAGACCAGTATTGGCTGTAATGTGAGGCGGCATTGTAGCTGGGATAGCGGGATCTACAATTGCAACATCAGGTATGATTTCTGAAGAAACAATTGGATATTTAATTTTCTTTTTTGTGTCAGTAATTACAGAAAAGGCTGTGATTTCAGATGCAGTTCCACTGGTAGAAGGAATGGCGATAAAAGTCGCCTTATTTCTTAATTGGGGAATCGAACCTACTTCAATGATATCCTCAAAGTCCAGATCTGGATGTTCATAGAAGACCCACATAATTTTTGCAGCATCCATAGTGGAACCTCCACCAAGAGCAATTACTAAATCAGGTTCAAATTCTAACATTGTTTTTTTCCCTCTCAGTACAGTTTCAACAGAGGGATTAGCTTCAACTCCATCAATTACAGTGGTCTCTATTTCAGCTTCAGCCAATTTTGCCTCAGTCTTAGCCAAAAACCCTAATTCTTCCATTACTCCTTCATCAGTAACAATGGCAGCTTTTTTACTATCTAACTGAGATAAATAATCTAAAGCATCTTTATCAAAATGAATTGCCTTTGGAACTAAAAATGATTTCATAATTTAACATCTCCTCATAAAATTTTATAATATATATAACCAAGTTAGTCACTATTAATTACATCTTGTGAATATTATAACATGACTTTTTTTAAAGTCAATTATTTTGCATGTAAATCAAAAATTATATTTTTAAATATGAAAACTCTTAAAATAAAAACTGCCCACCTCAGCCAAAAATGGATTTTAGCAGCCAGTTAAGGAATTAATATTTACAGCTGCGAACATTTGCGCTTTAGCTCTTTCAAGATTAGCTGCCCTTTCATCAGGATATTCAATTCCAAAATTAAAAGTGATCACTCAACTCTGATTGAAAATTCTGATTTTATTGCTTATCATCACCTTCTTTAAATTCAAAGAGCACAAGTTTATTTCCGCATTTTTCACATTTTTCTTCCTTAATTCTTTTTCTACTGCGTGCTGTATAATATTTTTCTCCACAACTTTAACATTTTAGGTGAACAGGCATAATATCCCCCCAAAAATATTCCCTGCTTCTCCTGTTTCTTATTAAAATTATTATAGCATAAATCAAATTTATAATAAAATTAATTTTTACTCAAACAGCATATTTTTCCAATTTTTTGTCGTATTTTGTAGAAAAAAAGCGGCAAACCCTCGCATGAGAGTCTACCGCTTTCAATTAATTGTGTTTATAACTTCTAATATTTAATTAGGGACGCATTGATTCAAATAGGAAATCAGCAAATTCGGTATTCTGCATCATTCCATTAAATACTTCTGCTCCTTCTCCATAAGCAAAGATTGGGACTGAGTTAAGTGTGTGTCCACCAGTGGAGGAATTAGCTCTGATTTCTGTGTTAACTACTCCTGCCTGATATTCGTTGGCAATAATAGAGCCAATTTCATATCCTACAAGATAAGCGTACTTGATATTGCCATCTTCATCTAAAATTAGATCATTAAATCTGGCAACTTCTGCGTCAGTTAAAGAAATATTTGCATATTCTTCAAATACTGACTTCACACTATCTACAGTATATCCATCTCCATTTTCCTTAACTGTCATCTGAGAAGCCATATATTCTGGAGAAACATCGATATTCATTAAAGCTTCCTTATTAATTGGTTCAGTTACAGAAAAACCAAGAGTTTCATGGTCAGCGGTTACAATAACAAGAGTGTCTCCATTTTCTTCAGCAAAATCCATAGCCACTTTAACACTGGCATCAAAATCAAGTGTTTCTGCTACAACACCAGGAACATCTGCGGCATGGGCTGCGTGGTCAATCCTGGCACCTTCTGCCATTAAGAAAAATCCATCTTCATCTTCAGAAAGTACTTCAATTGCCTTTTTAGTCATTGCTTCCATTGAAGGTTCATTTGAATCAACATCATCACGATCATTAACATAGTTCATATATGAATCATTAAATAAACCAAGAAGTTTTCCATTCATGGCAATTACCTTTTCTAGTTGAGTTTTATCAGATACATACTGATAACCATTTTCTTTTGCCTTAGCAATTAAATCTTCACCGGCTTTTTCTTCCATAAAGTCTTCCCGGCCGCCACCAAGCATTACATCCACCTCATTATTAATAGCCTGTTTGGCAATTTCAGCTCCCATACCTCTGTCTTCAACTGAGGCAATAAAGGCAGCTGGAGTAGCATCTGTAACCATATTAGTACTGATTACACCTGTAGCTTTGTTTCTAACCTGGGCAAAGTCTAATACAGAATCCAGCTCTGCACCGCTTTCATTCATGGCAATTGCACCATTATATACCTTATGGCCTGTTGCCATTGCAGTACCTGCTGCAGCTGAATCTGTAACTCCTTCAGTAGAACTGGTCATCATAATACCAGTTTCAGGCAGCTTCATTAATTCTAGCTCATGATCTTTGTCACCAGCAAGATAGCGAGTCATATCAATCTGACCGATTCCGAGGCCATCACCAATAAGTAGGATGACATTTTTAACATCGGCCTGTGCTGCTGCTGTAAAAACAAGAGCAAAAACCATAAAGAGTGATACAACCAGCATTAATCTTTTTGACTTTTTAAGCATAAATTTAAACTCCTCCTTTAAAATTAGTTTGTCAGACGACTGATGTCTGTCTATTATTATATATTCAATACAAAAGAGAGAATTCCTCCCTTATTTTCTGATTTTTTTATTAATTCTGTTTAAAAACACTTGTTTTAAAAAAATGAATCAACTTATTTTTGTAATAAAAATAATCAATTTAGTATTCTGAAGATATTGACAGACTGAATATCTCATGTTATAATTTTATTGTGTTGTGATAAATTTAGCATAATACTCATTAAAGTTTAGTTAATGGCTCCAAATCAGGCACAAAAAATTAATTGGGAGGTAAAAAAGTGAAGAAAAATTTAGTAGTTTCACTGGTTTTAGTTTTTGTTTTAACATTCTCTGGTATGGCATTTGCAACAGCTCATACGCTTGATGTTGTTGGTGGTGGAGACATGCAGGAGATTTCAACTGGCAGAACTGTTGACGATTATGTGAATGCTTTAATTGAATTAACCGATGCTGATGAAGCTGGAGACATCTTCTATCCTGAAAGAAATGAAGTGAAATATCCATTTGTACCTCTTCATAAAGATGGTGAAGTTATTGGTTATGGAAGCTGGGTAAATACAATTATCTACTCTCATCCAGAAGATTTTATTGCAGTTTTAGGTATGGCTAATAACTCTAAATCTGAGGAAAGCATGGCTATAATTAAAAAATGGAAGCCGCTGGATGCCAATGATCATCATCCAGAAATGAGACAGGAAGAGTTTCTAAGTAGATATTATGGAATGAGCCTTAAAACTTCTTTTGATCCAGAAGTAGATGTAATTTCTGGTTCTACTATTTCCAGTCAAACATTCTTCTTTGAAATGAAAAATATGCTGCTTGTCTTTGAACAATATGGCCCTGAAGCAGAATAAATTAATTAATTTAACTAGCCCACTTCATTTGAAGTGGGCCTTATTATTTGTATTGTTTTCATTCAACTCACTCCCCCTCTACGAAAAACAATGTTAAACCAAGATAATATGTAGAAGAGAAATACTACCCTTAAAAATTTTATGTTCCTTATTACATTTTAATTATATACTTTTCTAAAAATCTTTACAATAAAAAAACCCTCTCCTTTTGAATTGGAAAGGGATTAATTTAAATCTAATTTTAGTAATTAATTTAAATATAATCAATCTAAAGAACCACTGGTTAAACCAGAAACTATTCCTCTTTGAGCAACAAAAACAAGAATTATCATTGGAACAACCATCGTCACACCTAAAGTACTGATTAATTCCCAGGGACGTCCATAAGGAGTTCTGGCCTGAAAAATTTCTGTTATACTAACTGTAAGGGTCTTTGCTCTCACTGAGGAACTAAAAACCAAAGGATATAATAAATTGTTCCAGGCATTAATGAAATTTATAATAGTTACAGTAACCAAGGAAGGCTTCATTGCAGGAATTACAATATAAAATAAAACCTGAGGTAAATTAGCACCATCTACTATTGCAGCTTCTTCCATTTCTACAGGAACCCTTTTTACAAAAGTTACTAAAACCCAGACAGAAAAAGGGACTAACACACTTCCCATTACCATAACCAACCCACGAATTGTGTCGATCATATTTAAATTCCTAAGCACCTGAAATAATGGTACAACTGTTACAATCTCAGGTATAGCCATTGTAAGCACCAGTGCAAATAAGAGAAAATTACTACCAGGCACTTCAATACGAGCAAAACCATAAGCAGCTAAAAAACTTAGAATTACAGATAATATAATTGCTCCAAATGCAAAAAGAATTGAATTAGTTAAATAAGCTAAAAATGGCACCTGGTCTATTAGATTCCTAAAATTTTGCAGAGTAAAATCTGGAAAATAGTTTGGA
This sequence comes from Halanaerobium saccharolyticum, assembly GCF_003259895.1. GTDB lineage: Bacteria > Bacillota > Halanaerobiia > Halanaerobiales > Halanaerobiaceae > Halanaerobium > Halanaerobium saccharolyticum_A. The sequence goes on from NZ_QLME01000011.1 coordinate 64,415, forward strand.
GGAACACTAAAAAGTTGTGTTCTAGGAGTTAATGCTGTTAAAAATAACCAGTAAATTGGAACTAAGATAATAAAAACAAATACAGCGATACCAAAATAGAGCAGTATTTTATTTCTAGTTGATCGAAACTTCATTTTAAGACCTCCCACTTATTTCAAATATTATGAACTAAACTCAAATCTTCTATATAAATACAAAGCAATTAAGCTTATTACTGCTACAATCAATAATAAATATACACTTAAGGCGGAAGCACTTCCCCAGCTAAACCACTGCATTCCTAATTGATAAATTCTAAAAGCAATCACTGTAGTAGCACTACCCGGGCCACCCTGAGTTAGTCCTAAAATTATATCAATATTAGCAATCTGCCAGATGATATTGAAAAGACCTAAAGTTACAATAGTAGAACTACTGGCAGGTAATGTGATATGAAGAAATCTCTGAAACCAGCTTGCACCATCAATTTTAGCTGCTTCATATAATTCATCTGGAATACTCTGCAATCCAGCTAAAAGTACAATAGCCATAAACGGTGTATTTCTCCAGACATTGACCAAAATTAAAGAAACTCTTGCATAAAAAGAATTTATTAAAAGCTGTACTTCTTTTCCACTTAAACGAAAAATCCAATCAGTTATTAATCCATAATCAGCATTAAGCATCCATCTAAATACATAACCACTTACGATTACGGGAATTACCCAGGGTAAAAGATTTAAAGTCCTAACAATTTTTCGCCCTTTAAATTCTGTATTAAGCAAATTTGCAATTGCCATTCCCAGTATTAACTGTAAGATAACTGAAACAGATATAAAAACTAATGTAAATCCTATAACATCTACAATTGTCTGATCATTAAGCAGAGCAGTAAAATTATTTAATCCAACATAGCGATGGACCTGCTCCATCAAATTATGTTTAAAAAAACTTAAGTATATTGTTCTTACAATTGGATAAAATGAAGTTGAAAACCTGAGTAGTACTGCTGGACCTACCAATATGGCAAATATTAAATATTTTTTTAATTTGCTGTAATTAGAAAACAATTAAATTCCTCCTTTACTGAAAAATAATATTATCCTCCCGGAGCATAATCATCATACTCCGGGAGTCTGAACCAAAATCGAATTTATTCTTCAAGGGCCTGCATCTGTTCTTTTCCTCTTTCCATTACTTCATCTAAAGATATTTGGTTTGTTAAATAAGCAGAAGCAAGTTCTTCTACTATACTGGAAGCCTGTCTAAAGTTAGAATGGAAAGGACGAGAAGAAATAACACCAGCATCAGAATATTTTTTTAGATTTGAAGCTAATCTACTTTCTTCAACATCAATTTCTTCCATAATTGAATGTCTTGGACTTAAGAACCAGGTACTCATTTTTGCAAGTTCTGGCGCATTTTCTACAGAGGTCATAAACTCAATAAATGTCTTTGCTTCATCAATTTTATCTGAGGTATTTGGAATTGCCCAGCCCCAGGAAGCTACAAATGTATCTCTGCTTTCTGGACCTTTAGGAGGTAAAGCAACTCCTACTTTATCTTCACTGTACCAGTCTTCTTGAGACTCTTGATAGTCAAAAAAGTAAGGCCACATTCTCATCATTGCAACTCTATCATTAACAAAATCATTATTAACCTGATCAAAATCCTTGTTTAAAGCTGAACTTGGGAAAATCTCATGTTCATATATCATGTCATGAATAAACTGTAAGGACTCTCTTAATGCAGGACCAAAATCAAATGGGTTTCCTCCAGCCTGCTGAGTTAGATAGGAAACATATACTCCTATATAACCTCCTTTTGCCAGACCATCAGATACTGCATACATTTCATCTGTAGTTAATTCTTTACCAACTTCAACCATTTCTTCCCATGTTTGAGGAACTTCTAGACCTTTTTCTTCTAATATATCTTTGCGATAAAAGAAATATTGGGTCTCATAATTATGAGGAATTCTAAAAAGTTCGCCTTCATGTCTATTCCAGGTCTCAACCATTTCCAGCATACCTGGTGTCCAGTCATCCCAGAACTGATCATCATAAATTGGATCGAGATCAACTAACCAGCCTGAACGGGAAAAGTTAATAGCTGCATCATCTTCTAAATCAATAACATCATAGGGAGTTTGACCTCCTAGAATTGAACTGGTCATTTGAGAAATAAATTCTGGAGGTGAACCAGGTCTTGTTGTTACTGTTACTTCAATACCTGTCTTTTCAGTAAAATTCAATTCTTCCAGTGCCTGTTTAGTTGGTTCAACTGCCCAGCCACCAACACCAACAATTAATTCCTCAGCTGCAAAAACAACCATATTAACTGAAACAAGTAAAATACTTAAAACAACAAGAGTTAATAAAAACTTACTTTTTCTTTTTAACATAAATACCCTCCTTGATTTTAAATGCTAATAAAAACAAAACTACCTCAAGCTAAGCTTATCCCAAAAATTTATTTATCCCCCCCTTTTAAACAAGTTCAATTTATAATAAAATTTATTATTTCAAGATATTATTTACTCTCTCAGCCAGACCCTCATTTCACCAGGCTCACGATGATCCCAGATATAATAAGGAACAGCTTTAAAATTAGTCTTTTTATAATTAATATTTTTTTCATCCTTATAAAGTTCATTTTCCCATTCTGAAAGATCTTCTTTTAAGGCATCACCTTTCAAAACATGAATGCCCTTTAACATTTCTTCATATTCAGAATTGATTTTTGATTCTCTAGTTATAATTAATTCATTTAAAGGCACTTCATTATCAACCTCTTCCAGACAATAAACTAGAGGGCCTTTCTTTAAAGCAAAACGAGCTTTATTTTCAACTACTTTTGGATGAGCTTTGATTCTTTTAACTGGCATTTCAAATATTAGTTTTACCTGATCATTATTCTCCCAATTTCTATTTATCATTAAATAACCATTTTCAACATTTATTTTTTCTTCCTTTTCATTAATCAACACTTTAACTTTTTTAGCCCAATCAGGATAGCGTATATTAAGAGTGAAATCCACATTTGCTTCTGTTTTAACATTATAGTTAATAGAATCATCCCAAGGATATTCAGAACTTTGTTTTAATAAAATTTGTTGATCAGCAATATCAAATTTCAGTTCCCCTGAAATAAATAAATTTACATATACTTTATTGTCTGATTTTAAGTAAATATACTTCTGCAGTGAAGCAAGTAATCTTGCTATATTTGGAGGACAGCAGGACACATGGAACCAACCCTTACGATGATGATTTCCATCACTGGCTAAAGGATTAACATAAAAGAATTTGTCTCCACTTAATCCTACTCCAGATAATAGTCCATTATATAATGTTCTTTCCATTAAATTAGCAAACTTTGCATCTCCAGTCATTTTTAATAAGCGGTAATTCCACATTATACTCCCTACTGCAGCACAGGATTCTGCATATGCAGTTTTATTTGGCAGATCATAATTTTCTGTAAAACCTTCAAAATCATGAGTAGGTCCAATACCCCCAGTAATATACATCTTCTTTTTTGTCATATTATTCCATAATTTTTCTAAAGCTTTTATTAGTAATTGATCACCAGTTTCCAGAGCAACATCTGTCATACCAGAATATAAATACATGGCCCTAACTGCATGACCTGCTGCTTCTTTCTGGTCTCGTACAGGCAAATGATCCTGAGCATAACTTCCATCATAATTCCCTTCCTCATCCAGAAAAAACTCACGATAAAATTTACTCATCTCAAAAGTATTAAAGTTTTCTATATCCTGTTCAAAATCTGACCCTGCTATATTTTTTAAATTATCAACTTCTTTTTTAAAATAGCCTTTACCACGGTTATTGATAAAATATTCAGATAATTTTAAATAATTTTCTTTTTCTGTAACCCTGTATAGTTCAACTAAAGCTAATTCTATTTCTTCATGACCGGGAACTCCAGTATGACCGCTCTGCCTAAATTTCTGATCAATTAAATTTGCAAATTTACAGGCTACATTTAATAGACTATTTTCTCCGGTAGCCAGATAATGAGCTGTAGCTGCTTGAAAAAGATGTCCTGCACAATACAACTCGTGCATCATACCAAGATTAGTCCATTTTTTTTCAGGTTCTTCTAATATAAAATAGGTATTTAAATAACCATCTTCCTGTTGTGCTGATGTGATTAGCTCTATAGTTTCATTAATTTTCTTTGAAAGTTTTGAATCATCTTTATTTGCCAGAGTATAGCTTGCTGCCTCCAACCATTTATATACATCAGAATCATTAAAAAACATCCCAAAAAAATCTCCATCCTTTAATCCTGCAGCTTTTTTAAAGTTATCTAATCTACCAGTTTTTATTAGCTGTTGATACTGGTGATCAAGAGTAACTATCCGATTTTTTTCTAAACGATGATTCCAAAATTTGTCATCAATTTCTACATTTTTCATAGGAATTTCTGATAGCACTTCTGCCATTTTTTCCATCAAACCACTCCTTAAATTTATTTAAACGATTAAATAAACATTAAAAAACAAGTATTATACCAGTTTTTTCATTTTTTATTCAAACTCATAACTGATCCTCTTTTAATTAACTCACATTCAATCTGTATAGATTTTTCTTTAACTTTTTTTTCTTTTATTATATCAATTAAAATTTTAGTTGCCTGCTGTCCCATTTCGTGTAAAGGTAAATCAATAGTTGTTAACTGAGGTTTAAAAAAATGACTAAATTCTCGGTTATCAAATCCAATAACTGATAAATCATCTGGAACGTTAAAACCTAAAGATTCAGCACCATCAATGACTCCTACAGCCATTAAATCATTGAAAGCAAAAATAGCTGTTGGTCTATTTTGACTTTTTAATAACTCTTTACTTAGTTTGACACCTGTTTCATATTCCCAATCTCCTGTTCTAATCAAAAAAGGATCTAAGTTTAAATAGTTATCAATTAATGCCTGTTGATATCCCTGTAACCTCTCGTGAGAAGGTTTGGAATTAATCATTCCACTAATAACTGCAATTTTTTGATGTCCTAAATCAATCAAATAATTTGTAGCCTGATATGCAGCCAGTTTATCATTATAATTTACTGAATAAGAATTCTTTTTTGAACTATAGCAGTAGGTATAAACTACCGGTTTCTCAACTCTATTCATAATTTTACTAACATCTCTTGTATGTTCACCGATGTAGATGATTCCATCAATTTGCCTTGTTAATAAGACATCAATTGTTTCATTAATTTCTTCCGAATATTTAGAGACTTGTTCATAAGAATTACCTATTTTTTTATTTAGACGTAGATTACTTAAAACAATATGGAAGCCATGTTCTTCAACATATTTATTGATTCCATCAATAATTTTAGGAGAGTTAAAAACCGTCATATCCTCCACAATAACTCCTATTGTATTAGTTTTATTTGTTCTTAAACTTTTCGCTATATTATTTCTTTTATAATTCATTTCTTCTACTACTTTAAGTACCTTTTCTCTAGTTGCCTTACTAATCTGTGCATTATCATTTAAGACATAAGAAACTGTTGCAGTAGATACATTTGCTTTTTTTGCAATATCTTTAATTGTTGCCATACTTAATTCTCCTTAATCGATTAAATAGCCTTCTATATATTATATTGTAGACTTATTTAAAAATTCCTGCTTTTTTTGTTAAAAAATTATAATTTTCTTACAAATCTAATTTTCATATTTAGCTCTTAACTGTCTACTCAACCAAAAACCGGGCCACTTCTTTTCCCTTAAGATACTCCCAACTGCCGCTAACGCCAGCTTTTAAGGCACCAACTTCCAGATGCAGCATTGCAATTCCACAGTCAAGATTTTTTTCTCGCTCTTCATTTTTTTCCTGACTATCCAGTTCAATTATTATCTCATTCTCGCCAATTTTAAAACGCCAGGGCTGACGGTTAACCGCTGATGGTGCCAGACGGGCTGCTTTTAGAGCAGTTTTAATCCATTCTAGTTCTGCTTCCAGATCATTTTTATTTATTATCAGCTTATCTAAATCCAGTCTTTTCTTACTGCTGATTACAGTTTTTAAGATTCTTTCGGAAATTGTGGGCCTATCCTCTGGATAACCAAGAGGTGAAATAGCGTAAAGTTTTTCTGATTTTTTTAAATCAAGATCAGCCAGTACCTCTTCTGCTTTAAAAGTTCCAGAAACCCAGCAGGTTCCAAGTTCCAGTGCAGTCGCCTCCAGAATTACCGCTTCTCCGCCATAACCTATTTTTTCTTCCAGATAAGGGATATCTTTTATGCCGACAAAAGCCAGATAGGCCGGCGCTCCCGAAATTTTACCGTAGCTTCCCAGAATACCTGTAAATATTTCTTCTACATCATTTTGCACCAGAATAATTCTCAGCCCCTCAATCTCCTGATTGATCATTTCAATCAGATTGCGCAGTTTTTTAAGCTTTGGCTTTTCTATAATTTTAGAATAAAACTGGCGTCTTGAGCTGCGCTCTTTTATTGACTGATACCATCTTACTGCAGGTATTTCCATCATTATCTACCCCGTTTCTCACTTAATATTTAAACAGACAGCCCCTCCAGAAGGAGAGGCTGTTTTAATAAAATCAATTTTAAGTTAAGAACTAATTCCATAAGTTTCATCATCAAGTGTAATCATATATACTCTTTTTTCAGTATCAATATTATCAATTAAAGCAACATCTTCTGCGTGAAGCTCCCAGTCAAACAGTTCCAGGTTCTCTTCAATATGTGCTTTGCTCTTTGATTTTGGCAGAGGAACTATCCCCTTTTGCAGTTCCCATTTTAAAACAATCTGGGCAGGAGATTTATCATATTTATCTGCCAGTTTGAGGATTGTTTCATCTTTCAGCACTTCAGTTCTGGCAAGAGGTGCCGAAGCTTCTAGTACTACATCATTTTGATCACAGACTTCAAGTAATTCTTTTTGATATAACCAGGGGTGGAATTCTACCTGATTAACTGTAATTGGTACCTGAGTAATTTTTAAAGCAACTTTTAATTGATAAACCGAAAAGTTGCTGACCCCAATATTCTTTACCATTCCCTGATCAGATAAGTACTTCATTGCCTGCAGAGTTTCTCTTAGAGAAATTGCAGGGTTTGGCCAGTGGATTAGATATAAGTCAAGATAATCGGTACCCAGTTTTTCTAAAGAACGCTCACAGGCCTTGATAACGCTTTCATAATTTAAGTTTGAAGGCAGAACTTTCGATGTAATAAATAAGTCTTCTCGGTCATAGTCTTTTAAAACTTCACCAATGCCTGCTTCATTATGGTAGCCTTCCGCAGTATCAATGTGATTATAACCTGCCTTTAAGGCAATTTCTACTTTTTCGCCTACATTTTCTTCAGCAATATCCCAGGTTCCATATGCAATTACCGGAATCTCATCACCAGTCTTTAATTTACGTGTTGGAATCATCTTTATTCCTCCTTTTGATATTTTTGTTGCTTTTTCAGCAGTATAAATTCTTTATGTTTTTCTTCCTACTACTATATTATATTAAAGATTAGAAAGCGATTTCCTTTTTTGAATTTTATTTTTTTAAACGTTTCTTAACCAGATAATTCATTTTTTTAGCTGTAAGCCTAAAGTATGTTATAATTATCTTAACTGAAAGCAGAAAGGAGGAGCGGCTATCAAAAAAACATTAATTTTGCCCCTTATTTTTCTAAGTGTTTTTGCCTTTTCTTTTCATCTCAAAGAAGAAATTTTAAAAAATGACTCAGTTAAAATATTTATTATAGATTCGAAAATAGATAAAGTTTTTTTAAACAGCCCCGCCCTTAAAATTCGTCCTGAAAGCTCTCACGGCAGTAAAATAGCGGCAGTGATCCGCAGTCAGAGTCGAACTGAAATCAAAAGTTTTTCTGCTGAAAATATTATCGGTCGGATCGATAAAAAATATTATCTTGCTGCCTTAAGAGAAATAAAAAATTATGCAGTGCTTCATCCTGAAGAAAAAATAGTCGTCAACATCAGCCTTGGTTTTGAAGAATCCGAATTTCAGCGGCAAATTATTGCTGAAATAAATAAGCTTTCAAATATAATTCTAGTTGCTGCTGCCGGCAACAATAACAGGGAACAGCTTTCTTATCCGGCCCGATTTGAAAATGTGATAGCTGCTGCCGCTCTGGAGGGAAAAGAAAAAATGCCGGCCTCCAACTATGGCAAAGACATTGATTTTGCCGCCTCAGGAGTTATAGAAATTACTCAGAGGCATCATCTTCCTGCTTTAAATTTCAGCCGCAAATATAAATTAACAGGTACCTCCTTTGCCGCTCCTCAGGTCAGCGCCTTAATTGCTGATTTATTATCTTTAAACCCTGAATTAAGGATTAAAAATGCTCTAAGAATAATTCGCGATACTTCGCAAAAATTAGAGACTCCACTGTTTAAAGAAGAAAAACTGGGAGCCGGCAAAATTGACAGGTTTAGAGCCTTAAGCAAAGCCAGCCCTTATTATTTCTGGCTGCAGCTGGTAATCTATAGTTCACTTATACTTACTACTGTCTTATTTTTCTATCTCTGCTGGCAGCGCTATTCAATCAGTGGAATCTTCATCTTTTTAATTGTTTCTGCCACAATATTTTTACTGCAGCCTTTTTTACTGCTGCTCTATTATCAATTTGGACTCCTAAATATTTTCTTTTTCATTTTAAGTCTGGGGACAGTTTATGCAGTGTTTTTAAAGATGCTTAAAAATTATCTTAAAAATTCCAGCAACTTTTCTCTAATGCTCAAAATTGGACCCCATTTAAATAAGCAGCTGCAGGCTCAGATCAGCAAAAAAATCACCAGGATTTTAACTGAAGATAATGTCAATAAACAGCAGTTGCAAAAAGCTGTGGTCAGCAGCCTGCGCCAGAGCTATTCTCAAAAAAAGATTAATTTCTATTTAAAAATTGCTGCTGCTTTTAAAAAGCCTCCGACAGCATTAATTATAAAAAAGACCCTTAATTCTAAAATACCTGCCGCTGCTGCAGCTTCAAAGTTTAATTTAGAGCAAAAAAATAAAAAAGAGCAATTCATCTTAATTGCTGAACTGCTGGCAGTTATTTTTAATAACAATTATCCTGAAAAGAAAAAAGCCGCAGAAATTGCAGCAGCACTTAACTCGGATTTAATCCTGATTCCTCTTAAAAATAATCTCCAAAAAAGAAAGAAGCTTCAGCTAAATGACTCAGTTTTATATTTTTTGCTGGATATTGTAGGTGGATCTGGGGAAAGGGCAGCCGATTTTTCTCCTCTGCTCAAAGAAATAATTGCTCAATCAGATAATTCCTGGCTTAAATTTCATGCCCTGCAGGCTTATCTAGCGGTTGGAGTTAAAGACAGTGATTACCAGGAATTTATAGAAAAAGTAAAAGGAAAAGAAAAAGAGCCAGTTTTGCTGGCTCTGAAGGATTATTCTTAATTTATAAAATAAAATATAATTTTGATGATTATATTCAAAATAATACTAATTAAAATCATGGTTGTCAGGGGAAAATAAAAACTAAAATTTTCTCTTTCTATCCGAATATCTCCCGGTAAATTGCCAAACCAGGATAAAGATCCACCTGCAAAATAAATTACTGCTCCTACAAAAGCAATTACAAAACCGGAAATTATGATCAGAGAACCGATATTTTTAAAATCCATAAGCTGTTCACCTTTTGTTTTTAATCTAAATTATTAAAGCAAATTATTTGAATAAATTGCTCAATTGATTTAATTATTTATTGATATTTTGCTTATAACTACTTTAATTGAGAAATTTCTGCCAGCATCCAGTCTCTAAACTGTTTTTGATCAATCTCTACTGCCAGTTTAACATTTTTTGCAGCTGTATATCTTCCTGCTAAATCGGCAACTGTAGTTCCTGCTGCCGGACCATCAACAGCAACTTCCAGCTGGGTTTGCTGAAATTTAAATATTTCCGGCTTCAGTAAATAACAGATTGTGCAGATATCGTGCATCATTAAACCTGCCTTTTCCAAATCTCCGCCCCGGTAGTGGGTAAATAAAGAATAAAGCATCTCTCCAGCTCTACCCAGAGTTTTTACCTTTTCTATATCAGTTTTAGTTAAAAGTGCTCTGGTAGTCACCCGCAGGCCAAAAATTGTAACCGGCAGTCCTGAATTAATTACCATCTGGGCGGCATGAGGATCTACCTTGATGTTAAATTCAGCACTGGTATTCGTATTCCCATCAATGGTGGAACCACCCATAATCACGACTTCTGCAAGCTTTTGTTTAACTTCTGGATACATACTGAGCAGCAGAGCTGCATTTGTCAGCGGCCCAATTGTAACCAGAGTAACTTTTTCTTCACTCGCTAAAATTCTATTTTTCATCTCAACTGCTGCATGTTCGGGAAGCAGTTCCCTCTTACTCCCGGGAAAATCAAAACCATTCATCCCTGTTTCTCCGTGAAACTGACTGGCATCTTCGTATTCCCGCAGCATCGGCAGGGAATTACCCTTTGCCAGGGGAGTATCTTTTTTAAAAAAATCCAAAATCTTCTTTGCATTTTCAGTTGTATAGTCAAGATTAACATTCCCGGCAACTGTACTCAGCATCTCCACCTTCAGTTCCGGATTATTTAAAGCAATTGTTAAAGCGGCTGCATCGTCTATTCCGGGATCTGTATCAATTATAATTTTTCGCACTCAATCATCTCCTGTTTGATTCTAATTTAATTATAAATTATTGAATTTGATTAGTTCATTTATAACTTAACTGTACCCAGGTAATTATAATTCTCAACTGGAGCCGGACTTTGGTCCAGCTTTGTAAATTCAAAATTCTGGCCGTGCTCTTCTGCTGCCAGCCAGAGGTGGGCCAGTGCTATTCCCATATCAATTCTGTTCATTTTTTCGTAGAAAAATTTCTTAATAAAATTAGGCTCCAGCTGATAAAGATGAATCCGCTCTGACTCCGTAATAAAATACCAGGGCTGACCATTGGTTGCTGAGGGGGCCAGCCTTGCTGCTTCTAGCAGATCATAATGCTGATTCCCCTGCTTGATTTCCGCCAGCGGCTTCCGGTCAAAATCCTCAATCGAATCCCGCTGACTTGCTTCAGCCGGTCGACCAAAAACCAGTGTAATTACATACTCTAAATCAGATTCTGCTATAATTTCCTTTTTGGGTTTGGCCATCCCAAACCAGCAGCTGCCCAGATTTTCTGCCGAGAGATATAAATCAAGCTGCTGCAGAATAAAACCTGCATTTAAAAGATAATCCCCTTTTGCCTCAGAAAAAAACTGCAGATAATGAGGGGCTTTAATTGGAAGCAGACTCTTTACTGCTTCTGAATTTACAATTTTCGCTTCATATTTAATTTCTGGATATAATTCTCTGGTCTGAGCCAAAAAATCTGTTATTCCGCCAAGCTCATTTTCGTTCAATTTTTCCTCTTTATATTTTCTAATTGATTTACGTTTATAAATTGCCTGATATAGTTCTTCCAAATTCCGATCTGTCATCTTATCTCTCTCCTTTAATTGGACCTGCTTCCGGATTTAAACTAGTCTACAGCACAATAAAATAAAGGTTATAATTCAGATTGAGTCCTAATTTTAGAGTCAAACTAAAAGGACAGAAGTTCCTGTATGTCCTCCCAGTTAATAGCTTTAATTGGATTGACATTATTTTCTATTATATTATTGAAAAGATCCTGTTTGCGCTCCTGAAGTTTTAACATTTTTTCTTCAACTGTGCCCCTGGTAATTAGCTTGTAGACCATTACCCGGTTTTCCTGGCCCAGTCGGTGAGCCCGATCTGTGGCCTGTCTTTCGACCATTGGGTTCCACCAGGGATCAACATGAACTACCATATCAGCAGCAGTTAGATTTAAGCCAACTCCCCCTGCTTTAAGGCTGATCAAAAATATTTTAACTTCCGGATTGCTGTTAAACTCCCTTACCTTTTCCATTCGCTTTCTGGTTGAGCCGTCAAGATAGAGAAAATTAATTCCCTGCTGCTCCAGATCATCTCTAATCAGCTTCAGCATTTTAACAAACTGACTGAAAACAATAATTTTATGACCTCCACTTAAGGCATCAGACAGCAGTTCTCTTAAAGCGTCAAACTTGCCTGAATTATGAGCTCTTCCTTCCTCTCCTAAAACTAAAGAAGGATGGTTGCAGATCTGACGCAGTTTGGTCAGGGCTGCCAGCACATTAATTCGAGATCGATTAAAGCCCTTTTCGTCGACAGTCTGCTGCAGTTCACCCCGAACTTCTTCCAGCACAGTCTGATAGCTGTCTTCCTGCAGCTGGGTCATGCTGACCGGATGGACATTAACAATTTTTTCGGGAAGTTCTTTTAGAACCTCTCCCTTGCGGCGCCTTAAAATAAAGGGGGCGACTCTTTCTTTGAGCTCTGTCATTTTAGCCTGCTCGTTGTTTTTGTTGATCGGTGTTAAAAAATTCTTCTTAAAATAGCTGTAATTACCGAGATAACCGGGCATCAGAAAATCAAAAATCGACCAGAGTTCTTCGACAGAATTCTCCAGGGGAGTACCGGTTAAGGCCAGCCTTGATTCAGCCTGAATATTTTTGACCGCCTTTGCTCTTTTGGTCCGGTGATTTTTTATATGCTGGGCTTCATCTAAAATCGCAAAAGAAAAAATCCAGTTCTCCTGATTCAGCTCTCCCACATCTCTGCTGATAGTTGAATAAGAAGAAATTATTAAATCATATTCATTAAAATCCTGACGCATTTCCTCTCTCTCAGCTGGAGTGCCGTAATAAACCATAGTCTTTAAATCATCAAAAAACTTATCAGCTTCCTCCTGCCAGTTATAAATTAAAGTTCTAGGGCATAATACAAGTGCCGGCCTATCAGGTCTGACACTCTTCAGCAGGGTTAACATCTGCAGGGTTTTTCCCAGCCCCATATCATCTGCCAGAATGCCACCAAAGTGATATTTATGCAGAAATCGCAGCCAGTTATAGCCATTTTTCTGGTAGTCACGCAGCTTGCCTTTGACTCCAGCTGGAATCTTTCTTTCTTTAACCACATTTAGACCGCTAATTTCATTTTCCAGTTGATTAAATACTTTATTACCTTTAAAGTTAATACCACTTTTTTCTACCAAATTTTTATAGTATAACAGATTATGATAGGGCGCCCGATAGCCGTCAGCCTGAGTTTCAGCATCTTTAAGCATCTGCTCGACCTTTTCTTCCTGAGCTCCACTTTCTAAAATATAATACTGGTTGTCCAGCTTAATAAAGGCTTCACCCTTTTTATTGTAAGAGATCAGCTGCTGCAGTTCCTGGCGGCTGTAAGTCTGCCCCCCCAGATTATAGCTGATGGAAAAATCAAACCAGTTAATCCCCTCACTGTCATCAATCTCAACAATTGGCTCCAGCTTAACTTCCTTAATCTCAATCTGATCAAAACTCTGACTGCGCTCAACATTCCAATCCTCTGGAATATGAGTCATCCCATCTGTTATAAATTCCTGAATTTCACTGCTGTCCCGGAGAATAAAATGCTCGGGCCGAACCTTAAAATTATATTCTTCCAGAAAGTTAATTACCTCAGCCAGAGCTTTATTATCTCTACCATGCCAGAGACCTGGATCTTTTTCATCCCTTTTGTAGATATTCTGATCGGTATCTATCCCAAGCAGCTCAGTATTGCTGTATTTTTCTCCTGCAAATTCCACTTCCAGCTGACAGCTGATTTTTCCCTGTTCATAATCCAGCTTTAAATCAATCTCAGGACTTTCTTTAATCAATTCATAATCCTGCAGCTTATCTGACCGCTCCAGCTCAAGATTTTTTTCCAGTGTAGGTAAGATTTCAAACAAAAATTCTCCCTGCCGCTGTCTGGGGATCAAAAATTTGGCCGGCAGTTCAGAGAAATTATAAAAATCAATTTTATGAACAGTATTTTCAATTATAGTCCAGCGGCAGTCATTTTCGCTGCCCTGGTAAATTGGAAAATCTTCCTCTTTTAAATCAATTGTGATCTCTTCCAGATCACCTTCCATTTTCAGCTCCGGCTGCAGAGTTTTTCCCTTTTTAAGGATAACACCATTTTCCTCCAGCACCAGCTTAAATTTTTTACTTAAGTTCAAAAGAAAATCTAAGTTCTCCTCATTTTTGGTTAAAAGCAGAGAACAGCCCCGCCCCTTGCTTTTAAGCAGATCGGCTAAATTTTCTAAAATTTTTAATTCCCGGCCGTAAAAATGTTTCTGCAGCAGGCTTTCTTTATAATAGACATAGCGCTGATCCTCATTTAAAGAATTTACAACTTCCTCCAGCTCCTGCTGACTCAAATAATCGGAATCAAAAATCAGTTTAAAATTTTTCAAGTCCTGATTTATAATTCCCTTAACCCTGTACTCCAGTTTAGGCATTTCGCTTTCATCATAATTTTTGGTGATTTCCAGCAGATTTTTAAAACTGCGGTCAGCAATTCTCTGCTCAACAATATCAGGTTGAGACTCCTGTTCAGCCTCCCTGTTTGAAAATTTAAGCTCAGAAATTTCCTGTTCCTGATCAGCCTCAGGCTCATAATTAACCTTGGGAGAGCGAAAATCTTCCTCCATAAATTTGTTGAGAACAGCGACCTCATGCTTACAGTATTCCTCCCAGTTATAGGGACAGTCACAGCTGCTGTCAACATCTATTATATCTTTTCTTAATCTAATTTCCGAATCAACTTTGTACTTTTTTGATCCTGAAACCAGGGCAGAAATTTTGTAGTGATTGGGCTCAACTTTGTTAATCCTGTACTGTAAAACCCGCCCCATATTATAATAATTAATTCCGCGTCTGTATATTTTATTGGAAACCAAATTTTTGATAAAATCTCTGCTGCTCATTTTCTCAGCTCCTGCTTTGCTAACTTTTTTCTGCCATTTTTTTAATAATTAGTTGAGAAAAGTTTTTAACTTCCTCAATTTCATTTTCTATTATTGCCTCCACAATTTTTAAGTTTAACTTTTGATACTCGTAAACTGCAATATTTCTAAATCCGACCATTGCTTTTAACTTTTCTGCCATTTTATCTTCAATCAGATTATTTTCTGCTAAAAATTGAAAAGCATCTCGACTATTTTGTGGTACTCCTAAATCAAGTTCTGCCACCACATGCATTGCAATATCAATTGCCGCTTCGGAGAGACGCTGAATATTTAAAATAATAGAATCCTGTTTGGTAAAATTTTTTAGATTCTCTGGATTACCCTGATATTCCTCATTAATTCTTTCAAGACAGCGCTTAACTGTTTCATTTTTATTAATTAAAATATCATCCATCTGCAGCACCTCTTTCAATCTTTTCGATAATTTCTTTTCTTTCTTCATTTAAACGGGCATATTTTTTTAAAACTAAAAGTTCAAATTCCTGTTTCTGCTGCCTATTTTTAGCATAAAGAAGTTTTCCCTGAATAATCTGGACCTTAAACACTGTCGAAGCCATAGACAAATCAATTAAATCCACCTCAATATTTAATTCGGAGGCCAACTTCTGTGCAGTTAAAAAACGCTGATAATCATCAATCTTTTCCGGGGTTAAAAATGCCAGATCCAGATCACTGTCATCTCTTGCTTTACCACTAGCATAGGAACCAAAAAGATAGATCAACTCAGCCTTCAGCTCTTCTATTAAAAATGATTTTATATAATCAAAATCTAAGTCCATTTTTGGGCCTCCAATTTTAAGTCTATATTTCATTATATTACATCTGATCGGGAAGAACAACAGTAAAGGCGATTAAATTTAAGTCTGGATGGGAGTTTTAAACTTAGTTGAGACTCCATTTTTGGGATTGGGGGTTCCAAATTTGATTAAAATTTTCATTATTATATATCGCCTCATAAATGGGTTTTAAAAATTTCTTAATATTTTCTATTACACTTTCAAAACTTATATTATTCTTATTCATTCTCTTCAAAAATAACTGCCACTGCTTAATTTTTTGTTGATCATTTTTAAAATCTTCTGAGAAAATAATTAAATCTTCATCGAAGTTAGTTCCTCTTGTATTGAAAGTTTGTAAAACTGCCTGTTTAAGAATATCACCATTATAATCTTTCTTTTTCATTAACGTATAAATATCATAAAAATCTTTCATCCGGGAGTTCAACAAAGCAAGTGAAACCATTGCTTCAAATTTTTCAGCAATTACAGACTCTAGAGAATAAGCATTTATCTCTGGTGGATCAAAATCTAAAAGGGATGGATATCTAATATTAACAGCTTCTGGAACTACTATATCTCCAAAACCAATGTCAATTTGCAGATGTATTCTTGCCTGCCCCATTAAAGCTATTAGTTTTATCCGCTGCCCTTTATACTCAGCGCCTTCTGTAATAGACTGGCTTTTAATTTCACTTGATTTAAATCTAACCCCATCATTGACCTTTACGTTAGCTATTTCTTTAATAATTTTTTCTATATTTTGGGCTTTATTTGATTTGCCGCGTAATAAAAAGTCAATATCCTTAGTAGGACGCCCCTTAAATTCAGTCATCGAATACAACAGCAATCCACCTTTAAGTAAAAAGTTATCCTTATATTCTGTTAAAGATAGCCTATATAATAATCGTTCCTGAACAAATAGCTGCATCACAAGATTATAGGGGAGATTTAATTCTTTTGAAATATTTTTAAGTCTTCCAAGAACTGAAGCTGCTAAATTTTTACTCATACCAAAACCTCCAGATATTGCGAAATTTTATCTTCAGCTGAAGTACCCTGAGCATATGTCAACAATTTATTAATATTTTTTTCAGGGAACTTAAGATATTCCTTTAAACTTTCAATCAAGATATCTTTGGGGATTTCATAACTATAACGGAAAGAATCTGAAATGCTTTTTTCAATATCATATATTTTAATTAAATGTTGATTTACTTCAACTTTCTTTATTCCCCGACTGTAATATTTTTCAGTAAAATAATAGAGGTTAATAGGAGGATATTCAACTTTATTTATTTTTTTATCATTTGGAATAGCTATTTGATATTCATCTGGTGTATAGGTTGTGAGATTATAATAAGACAGAGCTGTGGTTAAACAAATTACTCCTTCCGGAATAATTTTTGAGACATCTACCAGCTCATTTATTGAATTAAAGCTTTCATTATTCCATTTATAGAGTCCGCGCTTAAGTTTAATAATTTCTCCACTTTCCAGCAAATCACTTAAATATTTGCGATGAATCCCTGCCTCGCTTATATCCTTAGCACGCGCATACCCTTTATTATTTATAAAAATTTTTCTGATTTTTGCTTTAGTTTTATTTCGCATAATAAACTCTCCTTGAACAAATTAACTGTCTTAATTAATTTATAACAGTATTTTTGTTCATATTTTATTTAATTATACCTCTCTCAAGGCGAAAAATCAACTATTCTTCAGCACCTGCTTTAGATTGCGAATAAATACTTCATTATCTGGTTCTCGCTCAATTGCTTTTTTGAAAAATTGGGCTGCCAGCTCTTTATTACCCAGGTTGTTATTATAAATAGCTCCAATCTGATTGTAAACATAACCGGTCTGATCGTAATGGTCGACTGCATCTCTTAAAAGCCCAACACTTTTTTGCCAGTTTTCTCTTTTCTGTTCTTCAATTGATTTCTTAAGCAGCTTAAAATACTTAAGATAATTTTCTTTCAGTTCCTCGCTGCCGCAGATTACCTCTTTTTTACTTTCATAAATCTTCTTTCCCGGTTCCAATTCCAGTGCCTTATTGATTGCTTTTTTTGCCGCTTCCCACTTTTTTTGCAGAATATTAACTTCAGCCAGGGTGGCCCAGAGAAAATCATGTTCAGCTTCAATTTCAATTGCCTTATTTAAATATTTTTCTCCCTCAGCCAGCTTATCCTGTCCAATCAAAGCTCCTGCCAGATTAAAATACAGCATTTCTCTGTCAACCTGCTGACTGTCTTTTAGCTCAGCCAAAATCTCTGCCGCTTCCTGATAATAACCGTCGTCTAATTTTTTGATTCCCTGTTTAAAAAGTTTTTTGTCTTTAAATTTTTTGAAGAAGTTTTTAATTTTATTCAGCATTTTATCATCCTTTAGTTAGATTTTTTTGGTTAATACTTTTAATAAGTTTAAACAATCTAATATTCTTATAAATTTTTTCTCTACCAAGTTTCTCAGAACTTAAAAATCCTGCTTTTTCTAAAGTAGAAAGATAATTAGAAGCAGTCTTCCGGGTTACTCCCAGTCCCTCCTGAATAAATGAAATTTTTGTATAAAATTCTATAAATAATAACTCTAACAGCTCTCGCGAATAAATTTTAGGTATTTTAGCCTTCATATCCTCAGCTGTTTTTTCAATTAAATTATTAATTTCTTTTAATAACTTCAAACTAGCTGCTGCTGTTTCTTCAACCCCCTTTAAAATATAAATAATCCATTGATCCCAGCTGCCATTTTCCCTAACTTCCTGAAATAGAGAATAGTACTTATTTTTGTTTTCAATAATATACTTGCTCAAATATAAAATGGGACTGTTTAAAATATCTTTTAAAACTAAATATAATAGATTAATAATTCGACCTGTTCTGCCGTTTCCATCATAAAAGGGATGAATTGACTCGAATTGATAATGAATAACGGCCATTTTAACCAGTGGATCAACCTCATCCCGATCCTCATTAATATAATTTTCTAGATTATTGAGTAAATCTATAATTCTTGCTTCTGATTCAGGAGGAGTATAGATAACTTCTCCACTTTGAGGGTTTTTCAAAACTGTTCCAGGAACTTTTCTGATACCAGCGTCATTATTTTCTATTATACTCTGGATTTCTATAATCATATTAGTTGTTAAGATTTTTTTTTCTTTTATTAGCTCAAATCCCTGCCAGAGAGCTCTTCTATAATTCACTACTTCTTTAGCAGCCGGATTATTATAATTTTCTTTGCTCATTGCTTTAAATAATTCATCATGGGTAGTAATTATATTTTCAATTTCAGAACTATCTTTAGCTTCATTTATTATCACAGAATTTATTAGAATATTTTTATTGGGAATTGTTTCCGAAAAACCTTTCAATTCAGCTAAAGCTTTATGTGAATGAATTAACTGTTTTAAAATTTGACTCGCTTCTGGATTCAATTCTGGAGGAAGCATTTTTAAATTATTCTCAGCCATTTTCAACATCTCCTTAGCCTTATTATACAGGTAAATGAAACTGATTACAACAAAACATGAGTAAAAAAATAAAAAAATTACCCACATTTCAACAACATGGGTAATGATTACAGCTATTATATATACTTGTACCTGGTACCTAAATGTTGGTGCTTAAATATTATTCTATTATTTCTTTAACTCTGCCAACTGTGCCGTCTTCCAACATAACCTTAATTCCATGCGGATGAGTTGCAGAATTAGTTAAAATTCTTTTAACTACACCTTCTGTCAAATTTCCACTGCGCTGATCTTTTTTCTGAACAACTTTTACCTTTAAACCTTTTTTGATATTAGCTCTTTTATTTCCATCCATTATATCACCCTTAATTTATTATATTTTTTATTCATTTATTTGTACCAGGTACCCGAAATTGATTTCGGTACCTGGTACAAGTGAAATTAAATACAAAGTCTTTAGTTTGATCCTTTCCAGTTCAAAAACTGAATAACTGCCATCGGAATAATTATTGCCAGCGATGAAGGCAGCCAGAGCGAAGCTTCAACTGGCACAGTGGATAAAATCCCCTGCAGTGCCGGCAAATAAATTGCTGCCAGCTGAAAAACAAAACCAATTCCGACTGAAAGCCAGAGATATTTGTTTTCTAAGACTGTTTTGTCAAAAGCCATACCTGACTTACGGCGGGCATTAAAAACATGGAAAAGCTGAGTAAATGCCAGCACAGAAAAACTTAGAGTTCGGCTCAGTTCCAGACTGTAGCCGCTGTTTAAAGCCCAGACATACAAAAGCATTGGTCCGGCAGCCAGAATAAGACTGTGAATTGTAACTTTCTTTTTAAAAGCTTTATCCATAATATTTCTTTCAGGGGTGGCTTTTCGCTCCATTATATTGTCTTCCTCTTTTTCCCAGGCCAGAGATAAAGCAGGGAAAACATCAATTACAACATTAATCCAGAGAATCTGCATTGCAACTAGAGGCAGAGGTAGATTAAAAATAATACCGAGGAAAATATAAATTATCTTACTTAAATTATTTGAGAAAAGGAAGTAAATAAATTTCTGGATATTATCAAAAATAACCCTACCTTCTCTGACGGCAGTTACAATTGTGGCAAAGTCGTCATCCAACAGCACCATATCGGAGGCTTCCCGGGCAACTGAAGTTCCTCGTTCTCCCATCGAAACCCCAATATCTGCTTTTTTGAGTGCAGGTGCATCGTTTACTCCATCACCTGTCATTGCCGTAATTTCTTTTTCTTCACTCAAAACCTCAATAATCTGCAGCTTATTCTCTGGTGTAACCCGGCTGAAAACTGAATTACTTTTGATTAAATCTTTCAGCTGACTCCCAGAGGCTTTTGATATCTCCTGACCACTGATCACATTATTGCTGCCTTCGATCCCTACTTTCCAGGCAATGGAGGCAGCTGTATCCATCTGATCCCCGGTAATCATTTTGGTTTTAATTCCAGCTTTTTTGGTTTCTTCTATTGCTTTTTTAACTGATTGACGAGGGGGATCAATAATTGCGGTTAAGGCCAGAAAAGTTAAACCTGACTCAATACTCTCCTTTAATTCTGATTCGGAATCCAGATTTTCTCCTGTTTTAAAAGCAACTCCCAGAATTCTTAAGCCTTCTTCTCCCAGCTTTTTATTTTCCTTTTTAATTTCCTCTTTCTTAGCCTGACTAAACTCCTCTATTTCCCCATCAATTAAAATTGAATCACACATCTCCAGAACTACATCCGGTGAACCTTTTAAATAAAGATGTTCTTCTGATTTCGCTGTAGAATAGGAAACAGCCATATACATATCACTGGAGTTAAATGGGATTTCCGCAAGTTTCTGATAACCTTCTTTCTTTAAACTTTCTTTAGAAAATCCAGCCTTTCTGCCTGCTGTTAAAAGTGCTCCTTCAGTTGCTTCACCAAGCACCTTGTAATTTCCATCTTCTTTAACTAAGTCTGCGGAAGTACAGAGTAGAGAAGCTTTAAGAGCCAGCTTTAATTCATCAGCTTCCTTTAAATCAATCTGACTGCCGGCTGCAGAAAATTCTCCTTCTGGTTTGTAGCCGGTACCGCTGATTTCAATCTCCTGATCATTTAAAAATATTTTTCTTAATGTCATCTGGTTTTCAGTAATTGTTCCGGTTTTATCTGTGCAGATGGTTGTCACTGAGCCCAGAGTTTCCACAGCTAAAAGTTCTCTCACCAGAGCATTATGTTCAACCATTTTCTTCATTCCAATGGCCAGAGTAATTGTTGCAATAATTGGCAAACCCTCCGGTACAGCAGCAATGGCCAGTGCTATCCCGGTTTTAACCGTCTCATAAACAGGGCGCCCCATGATGATCCCAATTACTGTTAAAATGGCAATTACCACCAGAGTAATCTTTACCAGAGATTTCCCCAGTTTATCCAGCCTTTTCTCCAGTGGGGTTTTTCCTTCTTTGGTTTCATCAAGCATGGCTCCAATTTTACCAATCTCAGTCTCCTCTGCAGTAGCAGTAACAACTGCTTTTCCTTTCCCCCGGGCCACAGTTGTTCCCATATAGACCATGTTTTCTCTTTCCGCCAGAGTCTTATCTTCGGCAATTTCTGCCTCAGCATTTTTGCTCACACTCTCAGACTCACCAGTTAAAGAAGCCTCATTAACTGTCAAATTTTGAGAATCAACAAGTCTGGAATCAGCAGGTATCTGATCACCTTCTTCAATAAAAATAATGTCTCCCGGGACCAGCTCTGCTGCCTCAATTTCCTTTTTGCTGCCTGAGCGGAGAACCAGCGCTTTTTTGCTCAGTACATTTTTCAGAGAGGCAACAGCTTTCTGCGCCTGATATTCAGTCACGAATCCAATAATTGTATTAAAAACTATAACTGCTAAAATTGCAAAACCTTCCAGGTTATCACCAATTAAAAAGGCCAGTGCAGCTGAAATAATCAAAATAATTATAATCAAATCTTTAATCTGATTAAAGAGAATCTGCCAGAAAGAAACTCCTCTGGATTCTCTTAATTTATTTTTTCCGTATTTTTCTTGCTTCTTCTTTAACTCACTTTCTTTAAGCCCCTGTGTCAGATCTGTATTAAATTTTTTTATTATCTCATCTATTTTCTGTTTATAATAATTTTGAGCCAATTTAAAACCTCCTCCAGGACAAATATATAATTAGCATCGTATTAATTATATTTCTATAATAAATTGTAATCTCCTTGTCTAAACTTATGTAAAAAAATAAAAGTTCCTATCTGAGAGAAATCAGAAGGAACTTTTAATTAAAATCTATCAATTTGTGAAATAATATACTTGTATCAGGTACAAAACCGGTGTTTTGTACCTGGTACTAAAAAATGGTACTAAAAAATATCATTTTTCCATTGACTCATCAAAGCCCAGTTCTGAAGGCTTGAAGTCAATATCACGGACAAAATTTAAAGCTTCTTTAGCACCATAGACTCGATCCATACCACTGTCTTCCCACTCTACTGAAAGGGGACCGGTGTAGTTCATCTCGTTTAACTCTCTTATAATCTCATCAAAATCAATATCACCATGACCGAGAGAACGAAAATCCCAGCCCCGGCGGCGGTCACCAAAAGGAAGATGGGAAGCTAAAATGCTCTCTCTTCCATTTAGAGTTACCGCTGCATCCTTCATATGCACATGATAGATTCTTTCGCTAAAATCACGCAAAAAGAGATGTGGTGTCATTCCCTGCCAGATTAGATGGCTGGGGTCAAAGTTAATTCCAAATTCAGGCCGATGATCAAATTTATCCAGCAGCTTTTCGGTTGTATAAAAATCAAAGGCAATTTCTGTGGGGTGAACCTCCAGGGCAAATTTAACATCATTTTCTTGAAAAACATCAAGAATTGGATTCCAGAGTTCAACTATCTGATCAAAACCTTCTTCGATCATCTGCTCTGAGGTCTGGGGAAAGGAATAGAAAAACTTCCAGATTGGAGAACCGGTAAAACCAGTGACTACATTTACCCCCATGTTCCTGGCCGCCACAGCTGTCAGCTTCATCTCTTCTACCGCCCATTTTCTAATTTCTTCTGGCTTACCTGCATATTTTTCTGGAGCAAAGTTATCAAGTCGGGGATCATAGCGGGCCCCAACACACTGGCCTGCAATATGATTACCAATTGCCCAGACTCCAAGATTATATTTATCCAGTATTTCAAGCTTTTCTGCTACATACAGACTTTCTTCAGCTGCTTTCTGGACATCAAGATGATCTCCCCAGCAGGCAATCTCCAGGCCATCATAACCAATTTCGCTCATTGTTTCTGCCAATTTCTGAAAAGATAAATCTGCCCACTGGCCTGTAAAAATAGTTACATTTCGACCCATCTTTAATCACTCCCTTTTATTTAGTGATTACAACTATTTATAGATTTCAACCCATTTTTCCTCTTTTGAACTTTTTAGAATTGCTTCCGTAATTTTAACCTCAACTGCACCTTCAGCAAAAGTAGCAAAATCATAATCAGCCGGATCTCCGCTGGCTTCCAGACACTCATAAAAATCTTTTATGGAATTTTTTAAGCCTTCTGACCAGCCTTCAATATGTCCGCCGGGGTAATAACAGCGCTCTGCTGCCTTCCCATCTAACAGAGCAGGGTCCCGGACTAAATTCTGATTTGCCTGATCTCGATAACCGATAAACAATTGATTGGCATTTTCCTGAGACCAGCTCAAGCTCTTTTTGCTGCCGCTTATTTCAACAAATAAATCATTTTTATGGCCGGCATCAACCTGAGAAACTGTAAAATTACCGGCGGTGCCATCTTCCAGCTCAAAAAGAATAGAAGCATAATCTTCAGTTTCAACTTCATATGTTTCGTATTCTACTTCCTGATCACTCTGAGCAAAGCTTTTAATCTCTGAAAGAGGTTTTTTGCGCTCTGGATGAACAATTTTGGTATTGGCAATTAATCTGGTTATTTTTTTACCAGTCAGATACTGCAGCAGATCACAGAAATGGGAACCAATATCAGCCACCACTCTTGATTTACCACCTTTTTCTGGATCAATACGCCAGCTGTAATCAGTATCAAAAAGCATCCAATCCTGGAGATAATAACCGCGAACATGAAAAAATTTACCCACTTCTTCTTTTACTTTATTCTGCATCTCTTTAACCAGGGGATAGTGGCGATAATTGTAGTTAACTCCGGCATAAATCTGACTGGACTCAATAATTTTTAATAATTCTTCTGCTTTCTCAGAGTTCATAACCAGCGGTTTTTCGGAAAAAACGTGAACTCCAGCTTCCAGAAAAGCCTTATTTACTGGAAAGTGAAGATTATTTGGAGTACAGTTATGGATTACATCTAACTCTTCTTCTGCCAGCATCTCCTGATAATCGGCATAATAATTGGGAACTTCCAATTTCTCTGCAGCCTTTTTGGAAGATTCAAGGCTGCTGGCTACAACAGCTCTGACCTCTACATTATTTAGACGCCTTAAAGCTTCAACATGGGCTGCACCAACAAAACCAGTACCGATAATTCCAACTTTCAAATTAGCCATTATACCACTCCTTCGTAATTAGTTACTTATTGTCCTCTACCTAATTTTTAAAATTTATTATTTTCTTAGCTATTAATATAGTTCTATATTAATTTAAGTGGTCCTTTTAATATTCTGAAAATAATGGTGAATTTTAGTTCTTAATTTTAGCCTTCTCCCCTAAAACCCGGTCTGAATTCTTTTTTTACTCCAATTTTAAAGGAAAATCTCAGTTAATGAACAATTAATAAAATATGAACATACTTTATAAAGGGAGTGATCTGATAATGAATGATTCAATTATTATGGCTATTTTGATTGACAAAAGAACTGATGCAGCACCCACGGTTCAGAAAATCCTGACAGAACACGGCTGTATAATTAAAACCCGCCTGGGTATGCACGAGAGCAGTACCTGTGCTGATGAAGGAATGATCATTTTGGATATAACAGCAAACAATACTGAAGTTGAAGCCCTGGAAGCAGAGTTGAAGTCAGTGGAAGGTGTAAAAGTTAAAAAAATGGTTCTTGATTTTGAGTAAAAAATTTCGATAGCAAAAACAAATGCTCCCTGCTTGAAGAAATTTTTCAGCACTCAATTTCTTCCTCTCAGGGAGCTTTTTTTAAACTAACTATTATAAAATAATTTATCAAATAATCATCCAGCTAAATATTGTTTATCAATCAGCATAATTCGACAAAAATCGGGTGGTACCCGGTACATGCACATGCACGCACATACATGCACATTATCTGTTCATAACAGTATGAATAGTCACTGCCACCAGAATTAATAATCCATAAATCAAACGGGTCCAGAAGCCAGAAAGTCCTGCTGCCACAATTCCAGCCTCCAGGGAACCGATCAAAAAGGCACCAATAAATGTACCTAAAATTGTAGCTTCTCCTCCAAACATGGAAGTTCCACCCACAAATACTGTTGCTACAGTCATCATCAAATATCCTTCCCCCATAGTCGGCCACCAGGTTCTCATCCTGAAAACATCTAAAATACCTGCAAAAGCAGCTGCTCCACCCATAATCATAAAGGCAATAATTTTAGTCTTGTCAACATTTATCCCCATCATCCGGGTTGCATCTTCATTATCACCGGTAAATAAGACATGCTCACCAAATTTATGTCTAAACAGAATTGCCCAGAGCAGAATTGAAAGAAAAACAAACCAGATTGCCTGAGCCGGAATCCCAAAAAGATCTCCCGCAAACAATCTATAGAATATATTGTCACCAACATTCATATTCAAAGCACTACCCTGTGATAATACATTGCTCAATCCCCTGATAAAAAACTGCATTCCAATTGTAACTACTATCGCCGGAATCCCAATTTTAGTCACCAGCAGACCATTGAGCATCCCGACAAAAGATCCTGTTAAGAGACAGGCCAGCATTCCTAGAAAAACACTTCCGCTCAGCTGATAGGTTAAAGCAAAAACAAACCCTGATAAAGCCATCACTGCTGGAAATGAAAGGTCAATTTGTCCCATGGCAAGGATTAAAGTTAAACCCAGGGCCATCACTCCCACAAAGGGAACCGTACTTAAAAATGAACGATATATCTGAGGGCTGAGAAAAACTGCCGGACTGGTAATAATAAATAACAGCAGCACAAAAATTGCAATTGAAATAAGAGCTATTTGAGTTTTGTATTTTTCCCATGTTTTTGAATTTAATAATTTAGAATCCATTTTCAACCCCCCCTTATTTAACTTTTGTCACCGAAATTAGCTCTTCGTTTAATTGATCCAGAGAAATCTCATCCTTATTATATCTGCCTACAACTTTGCCCCTGTCCATTGCTACAAATCTATCTGAAACAGGATAAACATTAGAAATATTGTGGGAAATATAGACACATGATTTACCTCTTGTTTTGATGCTTTCAATAAAATTTAATACTTTATCCACTTCCTGCAGAGAGAGGGCCATAGTTGGCTCATCCAGAATCACCAGATCAGCATCAAAATACATTGCCCGACCAATTGCAACTCCCTGTTTTTCGCCTCCAGAAAGTGTCTTGATGTTTGAATCTGGATTAGCTCCAATCCCGGTAAATCCCATTAATTCTCGCATTACCTTTTCGGTTTCTTCTTTCTCCTCTTTAACCTTAATGAAACCTAAGGCATTTGTTTTCTGTCTGCCTAAAAATATGTTGCGCCACAAAGCCTGTTTTTCGGCCAGTGCCTGCTCCTGATAAACAGTCTCTATTCCCAACTGATGAGCTTTTTTAACTGAATAATGTCTGGGATTAATTTTTTCTCCCTTAATATACATTTCCCCTTCCCGGAAGGCATGAAGTCCAGTTATTATTTTAATTAGAGTTGATTTTCCGGCTCCATTATCTCCCAGGACTCCGACTATCTCGTTATCTCCAACACTAAAGTCAATTCCTTTTAGAGCTTTTAAGCGGCCATAGTATTTATGAATGTTTTTCATTTCTACTAATTTATCCACTATCTTCCCTCCTCCTAAAACTAAAAGGGGCCAGCTAAGGCCCCCCATAATTATTCAGCCTTATATTTATCTAATTCCTTCCTCAGCCAGTGGAGCTATCATGTCTATATTACCTTCGTGGATTAAACCGGCTCCAGTATCAATATGCAGACCGGAAAACTTCCATTTTTCAGTTAAATAGATCTGCATAATTGGTAGGAATCCCTGCAGATATGGCTGCTGATCTAAAACCAGATCTGTATAACCTGACTTAATTGCCTCTGCAGTTGCTGGTGAAAGATCAAATCCAGCTCCTATAATTTCGTCTGGACCAAAACCTGCTGACTCAAGGTAGGTTCTCATAGAAGCAGTTAAGTTACCATGGTCTGTTACAACCAGATCACAATCAGGATTTGACTGCAGATAACCAGTAATTACTGGAATACCATTAGAAGCATCTTTATCAACTTCTGCAGAAATTTCCATATAATCTACTTCTAAACCGGCTTCTTCCAGGGCATCAATAACCCCCTGGGTTCTCTGGCCGCGAGTTGGCTTGGATCTAAGTCCCCAGACAAGGGCCTTATCTCCTTCACCCAGATCAAAGCGGTTAACACAGCCATTACCCAGCATCTGACCGGAAGGATAAAGTTCCTGACCTACATAACCAAAACCTTCAGACTTATATCTTTCCTCCAGTTCTGGTAGAGTTGTATTCTGACTGGTCACAATAATTCCCTGTTCTACAGCCTCTTCTACAAATGGTTCATAGGCATCATCACCAGGATGGCCCATAATAGCAATTCCATCAGGATTTGCTGCTACAGCCTGCTGGAACTGGCTGACCATCTGCTGGGGGCTCCACTCTGACCATCTATAATGAACATTAACTCGATCACCAAGAATTTCGGCTGCCTTGACTGCACCATTATAAACTATAGTCGCAAATGTACCACCAGGACTGCCCCCGGGAAAGAAATAGATCTCAACTGGATCTTCACTTTCCTCCTGAGCCACTGCTGGAGCTGAGAACAAAGCAGCAAAGAGAAGTATACTCAGAGTAATTAAAGCAATTTTTTTCAACATTTTCTTACCTCCTTTTCAGACTCTGCCGAAAATAAAAAACTAATTATTGAGTTGAGAAATCATAAATTGTAGTTGTCTCATATACCTCACCAGGTCTTAAGATTGTGGAAGGAAAATAATCTACATTAGGTGAATCAGGAAAATGTTGAGTTTCAAGACAGACCGCATAATGCTGCTCATAAACTTTATCATTTTTACCGGTAATTGAACCATCTAAAAAGTTACCCGTATAAAGCTGGACTCCAGGTTCAGTTGTGTAAACTTCCATCATAATTCCAGTCTCAGGTTCGTATAGGCTGGCAGCTACTTCATTTAAATTGCCCTTAGTATTTAAAACATAATTGTGATCATAACCGGCTCCATTTTCCAGCTGCACAAAATCATTATCAATTCTGGCCCCGATTTCTGTTAGCTGACTGAAATCCATTGGAGTTCCCTCCAGCTCAGCAATTGAACCAGTTGGAATCCACTCATCATCAATTGGAGTATAGGTATCAGCATTAATCATTAATTCGTGGTCTAAAGCTGTATCATTGGCGCCATTGAGATTAAAATAGGAGTGGTTGGTTAAATTTACAGGAGTTGGCTGATCAGTTACTGCTCGATAATCAATAACTACTTCATTATTATTAGTTAAAGTATAGGTCATTTCAATATCAAGCTTACCGGGATAACCTTCTTCTCCATCCTGACTGGTATAAGTTAAAACAGCACTGACTTCTCCATCTTCTTCAACAGTCTTAATCTTCCAGACCCGCTTATCATAACCAACAAATCCGCCGTGCAGATGATTATTGCCATTGTTTTGAGCAATATGATAGGTCTTTCCGTCAAGCGTAAACTGGCCATCAGCTATCCTATTTCCATATCTTCCAATTGCAGCCCCAAAATTATTGGGATTCTCTAGGTATCCTTCTAAGCTGTCAAGACCAAGAACTACGTCCACCATTTCACCATTTTGGGCAGGTACTTTAAGGGCTGTAATTCTACCCCCATAATTTGTGACTTTCATTTCCGCACCATTATCATTGGTAATTGTGTAAAGATAAATCTGTTCTCCTCGATATTCTCCCCAGTGCTCCATCATAACATCAGCAGCATAAGCCGAAAAAGAGATACAGATCAGACCCAGAACCAGAACAAAGACCAGCAGAGTAGACTTAAAAACTTGTTCCAACATTTTAAACTAACCCCCTTCATAGAATTTGATTGATTAGAAAAAACAAATCTAAATAATATGTGAAAAAAATCATATTAGTTCCAGGAAATAATCCACCAGCAGTTTTTAATATTTGAAAAATAATAACAAAAAATTAAATAACAAAGGGTAAAAGTGTTGGAATAGGAAAAGTAGAGAACCAAAAGTCCTGTTGAATAATATTTTGTAGAAGTAGAGAATTTAAGTAGAAAATAAATGAGGTAACTTTTTCAAAAGCGGGTTTGGTGTTAATTAGAAGATTTTTTAATAATATTTATTCTTAAATTGCAATGTTAAATTGAACTAAGTTGAATTAAATTGGATTGGATTGAATTAGATTGAATTAATATTTGAATATTATCTGATCTCCAATACTAATAATAGCACTACTATTAGTAATTGTCAAACTATTTTGTCAATTAGCAATTACACTATTTAAGGGAGAGCCGCAGCCCTCCCCTGATTCTTGATTGATATTTTTAAACATCTTTTAGACTAAAAATTAATTTAAATCCAGAATCACCAGGGCAGCTGATTCCCCTGATAATCATAGTAAATTTCGGCAAACTGCTCTCTTTTTTCGACAAATAATTTATAAATCTCTGCTGCCGACTCCTCTGCCTCAAGATCTGCCTCCTCATTTTTTTGACCAAGCATGTAAGTTTTTAAATAACCAGGAGGTCATCAACTTCAGGCGCATAAAACACGGCATTATTAATCAGGATATCGAGCGAATCTGTTTGTTTAGCGATTTTAACTTTTGCTTTTTGAATTGAACTATCATCTGCCAGATTCAGTTCAAAATCGATCACAGCCAGAGATTTGTTAAAAATATGGAAGAGATAATAGATAGGATGACATTAACTGATGAAGGAACATATTTAACTAATACCAGGAGGAATGCACCAGTTTGATTTTTTGATAAAATATTTCAAACTGATGCCTAAATATTTTTACCGGCTGACTGAGCAATTTATACTCTTGTCAGCGCTTTTTTAAAAAAATTTATAAACCTCATTAAAAACAGAGCTATCAAATAATTAACTAAAAACAAAAACCTCTTCTTATCCCTTTAGTCCCGAAGTAGCAATACCTTCCACCAGATAACGCTGGAAGAAAATAAAGATTAAAAAGATCGGCATCAAGGATAAGGTTGCCATTCCAAACATTG
>NZ_QLME01000012.1 GCF_003259895.1 Halanaerobium saccharolyticum
GATTCTATTTTTTTATTCAAAAAAATTTGAACTAGATTTACTGTTTAAAGACTATCATAACTGGATTCGGTATTTTTACTTGCCGAATTCAAGTTTAATAAGGTTGAATTAACTTTATGAATAGTGGTTAAGATAAAAAAATTAAGTTGATGTAATTAATTTTGGTTTGAAGGGAGTTAAAAAGATGAATTTAAAGCCAATGAAAGAACTTCTACAGGAAGCACACAAAAAGAATTATGCTGTAGGTGCATTTAATATCAATAATATGGAATTTTTACAGGCTTTTGTTGCTGGTGCAGAAAAAATGAATGCCCCTTTAATATTACAGGTAAGTGAAAGAATTATTCCTTACATAGGTCTGGATAATGTGAGCAAAATGACAGAAGCAATTATTAAAGATGTATCGATTCCAGTGGCTCTGCATTTAGATCATGGAAGTAAATTCACTACTATTATGGAGGCAATTAAAGTTGGATTTTCTTCTGTAATGATTGATGCTTCAACAAAAGAATTTAAGGAAAACATAAAACTAACTAAAAAAGTTGTAGAAGCAGCTCACAGTGTTGGAGTAAGTGTAGAGGCAGAACTTGGTACAATTGCTGGTACTGAAGATGGTCATACCATTGAGGAAAAAAATGCTATGTATACAAATCCTGATAAAGCAAAAGAATTTGTAGAGAAAACAGGTGTTGATGCTCTTGCAGTTGCAGTTGGTACAGCTCATGGAGTTTATAAGGGAAAGCCTGAATTAGATTTTGAACGACTTGAGAAAATAAAAAAGTTACTGGATATGCCTCTTGTTCTACATGGAGCTTCTGGGGTTTCTGATCAGGATTTAATGACAGCTGTTAAATGTGGTGTAAATAAAGTTAATTTTAATACTGATTTTCAGCAGGCATTCACTAAAAGAGTTAAAGAAATTTTGGCAGCAGACCCGGAAGTTTATGATGTTCATACTTATTGTGGACCGGGTAGAGATGCAGTAATTGAAAAAGTAAAAGAAAAAATAAGAATACTGGGTAGTTTTAATAAAAGTTATCTAAAATAATGAATTTAAGTATTTAATTTTTAGAGAATATAATCCAAAAATTATGTTTTTAAGTTTAAAGTATTATGTAAAGAAAACAATTTTAAGATAGTTATGGTAACAGTGCAGCAGCAGTTAAAAATTATTTTGTCGATATTCTACGGGTGAATAGCCAGTGTGCTTTTTAAATACCTGGCTAAAATAATTTGAACTTTTATAACCAATCTTTTCTGATATTTCATAAATCTTCAGTTGAGAATTTAGCAACAGTTCTTTAGCTTTTTTTATTCGAATTTCAGTTAAATAATTAAGAATTGTTTTATCCATTCTTTCTTTAAAAATATTGGCCAAATAATTTGGAGAAAGGTATACATGATCTGCAATTTCGTCTAAAGATAAGTCATTATAATAATTATTGTCGATATAATCACAAACACTTTTAATATAATTTTCTTTTTCAATTTTTTTTCTGCTGCTCACACTTTCGCTAATTTGCTCAATAAATTTCATTATATAATTTTCTAATTCATTTAAATTATTGCAGTTTTGAATTTTATTTTCAAGTTCTAAAATCTCTAAATGATAGTTCCATTCAACAGCCATTTTAGAAAGACTATATATTAGTTGAAGACAGGACCTTTTTAGAAAATCAGGATTTTTTTTATCCAAATTGTCATGAAATAAGAAGAATTTTTTTGTTTTTTGGTTTATATTCGAAGAATCCCCAATTTTTAAGGCAGTAATAATTTCTTCTTCAATCTTAAAAGGATAATTTAATTTCTTGTCTTTTTGGGGATTAAAATCTTTAAATAAATAAACTTCACCTGCTCCATAAAAAATTTGATATTCTAAAGCTTCTAGAGCTTCTTTATATGAACTAGAGATTTGCTCAGGGTCCTGATACAAATTACCTATCCCAATAGTTAGTTTTCTGTTGAAAATTTTCATTGAATAGATGATAATCCTCTTTGCAGCTTGAACTAATTCTCTATTCACAGCTGCTGAAGTTTTACTCTGATCATAATTTAAGATAATAATATATTTATCCGGATAACTATCAATAATTTCTTTTTTATATTCCTTTAATAGCTCATTTTTTAGAGTATCTTTAATTCCTAATCTTTCAATAGCTTTAATTTTACATTTAAATTCAATTGCAATTACTACAAAGTTATTATCATTTAGATTGAAATCCAGATAGTTATTTTCTGTTTTCATTTTTTGAAAACTTAAGCGTTTTGCCAGAAGATAATCTAAAAACCTTTCTTTAATCATTGGCTTGAATTGCTCTAATTGTTCTTGATAAACTTTGTAATTTTTTCTTTGTTCTCTCTCTTTTTTTATTTTTTCGGTTAGTTTAGTTAGTATTTCACTAAGTTTATCAAATTGAATAGGTTTTAATAGATAATCGAAAGCTTTATTTCTAATAGCTTTTTGTACATAATCAAAATCATCATAACCACTTAAGATAATTGATTTAACATGGGGAATGATTTTCTGAGCTTCCTTAATTAATTTGAGCCCATCAATTCTTGCCATATAAATATCAGTTATGATTATATCAACCGGATGTTTTTGAATTAATTCTAGAGCTATATCTCCATCTTCAGCTTCTGCAATAACCTGAATATTATATTTTTCCCAGTCGACACTCATTTTTAGAGCTTTTCTAACTCTTTTTTCGTCATCAACAATTATTAGATTATACATTTTAATTAACTCCTTTTTCAGTAATTGGTAAAGTGATTGTTACAATTGCTCCTCCGGTTTTTTGGGAATTATAAATTATAAGCCCATAATCTTTACCGTGATATAATTCGATTCTGCGTCTAACATTATTTAATCCATAGCCATTTTTGCTATTTCTGGTATTAAATTTTTTAATGAATTCATTTCTAAAACCACTTCCGTCATCTATTATCTGGAGAATTATTTTATTATTATCTTTAAAAGCTTTTATTAAGATATGTCCCTTTGATTTGTTAAATTTAAATCCATGTTTAAGTGAGTTTTCTATTAGAGGTTGAAGAATTATTTTAACACATCTATAATTATAGATGTTTTCATCTATTTCAAAACTATATTCAAATTTATCTGGAAATCTTAACTTTTGAATATTAATATAATTTTTAACATGATTAATTTCTTCTTTAATTGTATAGCATTCCTTACCTTTATTAAGGCCAAGCCTGAAAAATTGAGATAAAGAAATACACATTTCTGCAATCTCGTCATATTCACCAGTTTTTGTCATTAAAGAGATTGAATCCAGAGTATTATAAAGAAAATGGGGGTTAATCTGCTGCTGGAGAGCAGATAACTCAAGTTTTCTTATTTCTTCCTGATCTTCTTTTACTTTTCTCATTAATTTTTTAAGTTCAGCAATCATATTATTAAATTCTTTTGTTAGCACACCAATTTCATCATTTGCTTTGATTTCTAATTTTGTATCAAGATTACCATCCTTAATTTCCTGCATTTTATTTACCAGCTTATTTAATGGATGGAGCTGCCATCTCATTGTTATATAAATGATGAAGAAAGTTAAAATAATAGCTGCTATTAGAATAATAAT
This sequence comes from Halanaerobium saccharolyticum, assembly GCF_003259895.1. GTDB lineage: Bacteria > Bacillota > Halanaerobiia > Halanaerobiales > Halanaerobiaceae > Halanaerobium > Halanaerobium saccharolyticum_A. Next base: position 3,603 of record NZ_QLME01000012.1, read on the forward strand.
ATTGATAGTTCTAATTTTTTCAGCTGGAGCAAAAACATTACTTTTTTCCAGCTCTCCAACTAAATAAAGATTTTTATCAGCAATTTTATCTATAATTAAAAACTCTTCGTTATAAATATTATTAACAGGGAAAGTATTATTATTAATATTATTTATAATATTTTTATTATAATTAAATGTTGCCAGCTTATCAGAATTCTGATTGCTAATTATTCTTTTATTTTGATTTAATATTGAAACATTATCTGAATAAGCTCCTATATTAAAGTTGATTTGCTGATTAAACTTATCCAGGGAAAGGCCAACAACTAAATATCCAATAATATTATCATTATAATTATGAATGGTATTTTTTATTAATAAATAAGGAGAATTATTAAAATACTTGATTGAATTTAAATCTTTACCCCTGTAATCTTTCTCTGATAATTGAGTTCCTCGTTGTTTATTTGTGAAATTAGGAATGCTTTCTCTATAACTTTCTGCTACCACATAACCATTATTAAGAGTAATATAAAAAAAATCAACACTACTAACTGAATTTATTTCTGACCAACTAATGTTAGCAATATACCGTTCCAAATCGCTATTGATAATAGAATTTATTTTCAGTTGTTCTGAATTAACTTCAGAGATTAGATCTGAGTTATTAAGCAAATTTTGTGTTTTTATTAGCTGTTGGTAACGGAAATTTACAATTTCTAAGTATGTTATAACAGAATCATTATTGGTAATTTTATTAGTGTTTTTTTCAATTTCATCAAAAAAATTATTAACTCTAATATTAAATAACGAAAATGTTGTCTGTATATTTGAGGTAACTTCATCCCGGATTATATTAGTAGTTAAAAAATAATTAGAAGTACTAACTACTATCATAATTAGTAATAAAATAATTATAACTATAATTGTTATTTTCCATCTTAATTTTAAATGATTAATCATTTTCATCCTCCAAATTATTTCTTTGAATTTATAAGAAAATAATATTTTATTAGTTTGTCTATTAATATTTATTCAAGGAAAAAGACCCTTTCCCTTTTAAATAAGTAAAATATTAATAAAATTAAGTCATTTATATTTACAAATATATTATTTATTTTTTAGAATATTAAGATATATAACTTTTCATAAGAATTTGATATTTACCACAACATTTTTAATTGTTAGAATTATTAGTGTAATAACAATATTAGAAAAAAGGGGTGAATCGATTGTCATCATTTATTATTAGGAGATTAATTTATATGGTTCCAACCATTCTGGTCTTATCTATTGTTGTTTTTGTTATTATTCAACTGCCACCAGGTGACTGGCTAACTTCTTACGTTGCTGGTATGAGAGCTGCTGGAGACGAGGTATCTCCAGAAAGAATAGACATTTTAAGAGAAAGGTATGGATTTGATCAGCCAATGCATGTTAAGTATTTTAAGTGGATTACTGGAATATTCCGGGGAGATTTTGGATTTTCTTTTAGCTGGAATAAGCCTGTAGGCGAGTTAATTTGGAGTAGGATGGGACTTACTTTGCTGGTTTCTATTAGTACTTTAATTTTCACCTGGATAGTTTCTTTTGCTATCGGTCTCTATTCGGCAACTCATCAATACTCAATAGGAGATTATCTAGCTACTTTTATAGGTTTCATTGGTCTGGCAACTCCCAATTTTATGCTTGCTTTAATTTTGATGTATTTAAGTTTTGAATTTTTTGGCTATAGTATTTCCGGGCTGTTTTCATATGAGTATGCAAATGCTCCCTGGAGTATTGCTAAATTAATTGACTTATTAAAACATCTCTGGATTCCAATTATAGTTAGTGGAACGGCAGGTACAGCCGGTTTGATTAGAATATTGAGAGCGAATTTACTGGATGAACTTGGTAAACCATATGTAGTTACAGCTAAAACTAAAGGAGTTTCAAATCTAAAGATTTTATTTAAATATCCTGTTCGAATTGCACTAATTCCATTTATCAGTACTGTGGGCTGGACCTTTGCTTCTTTAATCTCGGGAAGTGTTATTACAGCAATTGTTCTTAACTTACCGACAGCAGGTCCAATGTTACTGCAGGCTTTAAAAACTCAGGATATGTATTTAGCTGGAAGCTTTATTTTCTTTTTAAGTATCTTAACTGTTATTGGAACTTTAGTATCAGATATTTTATTAGCTATAGTTGATCCACGGATTCGTTATAAATAAGCTGGAGAAGGAGGGAAAGAATTGGAAGAAAAAAAAGCAGTAGTAAATGGAGAATTATTAGAAGACGAAGAAATATATATGTCTTCACAATGGGAACTAGTCTGGAAAAGATTCAAAAAACATAGATTGGCTATGATTGCTGTTGGAGTACTGGCAGTAATATATATCCTTTCAATTTTTTGTGGTTTCTTTTCTCCCTATGATCCTCATAACTATGATAAAGGTTATATGAATGCACCACCACAGAGAGCGCGCTTTTTTGATGAGGGAGAATTTAATTTAAGACCATTTGTTTATGGATATCAATCTACTCGTGACCCTGAAACATTTCGCGAAACTTTTACAATTGATAAAAGTAAAAAGTATCCAATCTACTTTTTTTATCGAGGAGATACATATAAATTCTTGGGTTTTTTCGAAACTGATATACATTTATTTGGAGTTAAGGAAGGTAAAATATTTTTAATGGGGGCCGACCCCATGGGCAGGGATCTATTTTCTAGAATTTTATATGGAGCTAGAATTTCAACTTCTATCGGTTTTGTTGGAGTTTTCTTAAGCTTTACTTTAGGTATTACTCTTGGCGGTATTTCTGGTTATTATGGTGGTTGGATAGATATGTTAATTCAGAGAACCATTGAATTTTTGAAAAGTATTCCAGATATTCCGCTCTGGATGGGTCTGGGAGCGGCATTACCATCTGACTGGGGTGTAATTCAGGTTTATTTTGCCATTACTCTTATTTTATCTTTAAAAGGCTGGACCGGGATGGCAAGAGAAGTGCGAAGTAAATTTATGTCATTAAAAGAAGAGGATTTTGTTATGTCAGCTGAATTAATTGGAGCAAGCAAATTCAGGATTATTCTTCATCATATGCTACCTTCATTTCTAAGCCACATAATTGCAAGTTTGTCTTTAGCAATTCCAAGAATGATCTTAGGAGAAACTTCCTTAAGTTTCTTAGGATTGGGAATTAGACCACCTGCAATAAGTTGGGGATCTTTGTTACAGAGTGCTCAAAAGGTGAGAGTTATTTCGATGGCGCCGTGGCTGCTGCTTCCTGGAATTTTTGTAATTATTACTGTACTTGCCTTTAATTTTCTTGGTGATGGGCTTAGAGATGCAGCTGATCCTTATTCCTGATAAATATTTATTAAGAGAGTGGGTGGTGATAGTTTGAGTAAATTATTAGAAGTAAAAAATTTAACTGTGAATTTTAATACAGCAGAAGGTATAGTTCGTGCTGTCCGTGGTGTTGATTTTGAAGTTGATAAAAACCAGGTGCTGGGTATAGTTGGAGAAAGTGGATGTGGTAAAAGTGTTACTGCAAGAGCTGTTTTAAATGTTCTTGCTAGTAACTCAGAAATCATGAATGGTGAGGTAATTTATCATAAAAATAATGAAAAAATAGATTTATTAAAACTGGACAAAGATGGTAAAGAAATTAGAAAGATTAGAGGTAAAGAAATTTCTATGATTTTTCAGGAACCTATGACCTCTTTTTCTCCTGTGCATACTGTAGGAAATCAGATTATGGAGGCTATTTTATTACATACAGGGCTGGATAAAAAAGAAGCAAGACAACGAGCAATTTCCATCTTGGAAGAGGTTGGTATTCCAGAAGCACAGAGTAGAATTGATGATTATCCCTATCAGTTGAGTGGTGGCATGCGACAGAGAGCAATGATTGCAATGGCTCTTTCTTGTGAACCAAGTTTACTATTGGCAGATGAGCCGACAACTGCCTTAGATGTTACAATTCAGGCACAAATACTTGATCTGATGCGGGATATGAAAGAAGAATTTGGAATGTCAATAATAATTATTACTCATGACATTGGAGTAATTGCAGAAATAGCTGATCAGGTTGCAGTAATGTATTTAGGTAGAGTGGTGGAAGAGGCTTCAGTAGATGATATTTTCTATGATCCCAAACATCCTTATACTAGAGCCCTTTTAAAATCAATTCCTAAAATAACTAAGAAAGATCAAAAAGAAAAATTACTTTCAATTGAAGGGACTGTACCTGATGCTTATAATATCCCGAGTGGATGTACTTTTCATAATCGCTGTGAAGAATACATGGCAGGTAGATGCGATAAAATCCAGCCTGAGTTAATTGAAATCTCACCTTCCCATAAGGTTGCCTGTTTACTATATGAAAAAGAGGGTGATTAAAGTGAAAAGAAAAAAAATATTGAAAATAAAAAAGCTAAAAAAATATTTTCCTATAGAAAAAGGTTTTTTTAAGAAAACAGTTGCTCAGGTTAAGGCCGTAAATAATGTTAATCTTGATATATATGAAGGAGAAACTTTAGGATTAGTTGGAGAAAGCGGCTGTGGTAAGACAACATTTGGTAGAACAATTTTGCGCGCTATTGAACCAACAGCTGGTGAAATTGAATTTTTAAAAGATGGTGAATATGTAGATATCATAAAAGCTGATAAACAGCAGTTAAAAAAGTTGAGACGAGATATGCAGCTTATTTTTCAGGATCCATATTCCTCACTTAATCCAAGAATGACTGTTAAAGATTTAGTGGGGGAACCACTGGTGGTAAATAAATTAGCATCTGGTCAGGAACTTCAGGATAGGATTATTGATTTGCTGCGAAAAGTTGATTTAAGACCTGAATATATGGATCGATATCCACATGCATTTAGTGGGGGACAGAGACAGAGAATAGGAATTGCCAGGGTTTTATCTTTAAATCCTCGTTTTATAGTAGCAGATGAAGCAGTTTCTGCTCTTGATGTTTCTATTCAGGCCCAGATCATTAATCTACTGGAAGAACTTCAGCAGGAATTTAATTTAACTTATTTATTTATTGCTCATGACTTAAGTGTAGTTAAACATATCTGTGATAGAATTGCAGTAATGTATCTAGGTAGGGTTGTTGAAGTTGCAGAAAGTGATGAGCTATTTATGAATACTCTGCATCCATATACAGAGGCACTTTTATCGGCAGTACCGATTACTGATCCTAGAGCTCAAGGAAAAAAAATTAAATTGGAAGGTGAAGTGCCCAGTCCAATTAACATTCCCAGTGGGTGCAATTTCTATAACCGCTGTAATTATGCGGAAAAAAAATGTGAAAAAGAAGAGCCAGAATTGAAGAATTTAGGAAGTGAAGAAAATGAACATTATGTAGCCTGTCATTTTGCTTCTCAGCTTGATCTGAGAGAAGCTTTTGATTATTAAATTAAATTACTGTTAAGAAAGGAGGATGGATAGTTACCTTAGTTCGTTTATTACTAAAAATTATTAAGGGGGATATATTAATGAAAATGAGAAAAAGCTTAATTTTAGTTATGGTTTTATCTTTATTGATAGGTTTAACTGGTAGTGGCCAGGCTTCCTGGTATGGTTTGGAAGGAATGTATTCGGATTCTGCCGTTTTATTCAGTACACCTGAAGAATATGAAGAAGAAACAGGTAATCAAGTTGGGAATTATAATGAAGCGCCTATTTTAAAAGAAATGGTAGAAAATGGTGAAATTGACACTATTAAAGAGCGCTTACCAAAAGAACCAGCAGTATTTTTACCAGCTGAGTCAATAGGTAATTATGGGGGGACAATTAAAAGAACCTGGGCGGGTCCTTCCGATCACTGGGGTTTAAGAAAGCTGATTGGAGAAAGATTTGTAACAGGTGGTCCAGATGGATTAATTTATCCAAATGTGGCTAAAAGTTGGGAAATTATTGATGAGGGGAAAGCTTATATTTTTCATTTAAGAGAAGGAATGAAATGGTCTGACGGTGCCCCAGTTACAGCTGATGATGCTATGTTCTGGTGGGAAATTAATACTGATACAGATTTAGAGGGTCCTCCCCACAGCACATTCAGAGTTGGTGGTGAAACAGCTAAATGGGAAAAACTTGATGACTACAGTTTTAAAATAACTTTTGCCGAGCCAAATGCTACTTTTTTAGAGTTTCTTGCTTCTGAAGGTAGAGCTCGTTTATTGGCGCCAAAACATTATTTAAAACAATATTATCCAAGATATAATTCAGAAGAAGAAGTTAAAAAGTTGGTTGAAGAGGCCGGTTATGACAGCTGGCAGCAGTTATTTGATTTTAAATTTCAGTGGCCAGATAAAAATCCTGACCGTCCTGTTATTACTGCCTGGTATTCTACAAATGACCCAAGTTCAACATATTTTGAATTAAAAAGAAATCCATATTACTGGAAGGTTGATACTGAAGGAAACCAGCTTCCATATATTGATGAAATGGTACACGAGATTGTAACTGATCCTGAAATGGTAGTTATGAGAGCTATCAGTGGAGAAATTGATTTTCAGGGTAGAGGATTTGTATTTTCTGATTACCCGTTATTAATGGAAAATAGAGATAAGGGTGGTTATGAAGTAATGGCTTTAGATACACCTGATGGAGGAACAACAATATATTTAAATACTACTCTGCAGGATGATGAAGTTAAAAGAGAACTTTTTGATAATGATAAATTCAGAAAGGCTTTATCACTGGCAGTAAATAGAGAAGAAATTAATGATATGTATAGTTTTGGACAAGGGGTAGTTCGTCAATCGGCTTTTCCACAGGCGAGTCCATTTTATGATAATGAATGGGCAAAAGCTTATGCAAAATTTAATATTGATCAGGCAAATAAAATGTTGGATGAACTGGGACTAGAAAAAGGTGAAGATGGAATTAGAGAAATGTCAGATAGTAGAGACTTAACTATTAATCTACTTGATAGTGATGGTATGAATGTCCCGGTTTTAGAGTTAGTAAAAGGTTACTGGGACCAGATTGGTGTTGAACTTTTAATTAATACTCCTGAACGTTCTCTATTCGAGACTCGTTTAGAGAATGGTAATTATGAAGCGCTTGTCTGGCATTTTGACAGTAGGGATAGACCTGATATTATGGCCAAAGGTTGGTCTCCCGATGGTAATAACAGATGGGCTGCTCCCTGGGGTCCACAGTACAGCATCTGGCTGCAAACTGATGGTGAGCAGGGTATAGAGCCTCCTGCAGGTGTTAAACGGATGAATGAAATTTTAAAAGAATTACCAGAAGTTACAGATTTTGAAAAAAGAAAAGAATTAATGGCTGAGGTGTCTAAATTCCACAGAGAACAGCTGTATCTTATTGGACTATCTGGTCCTGTTCCTGCTGTCTTTGTTTATGATGAAAATCTTGGTAATGTTACAGAATTCCCAAGAGGAGTTTTCTCACGTGATGTTGGTCTTTCATTCCCACAGCAGATATATTATAAAAACCAATAGTAAGATTATCAAATTTAGTTATTTAACTGTACTTTTCAGGATTAATTTTCTGGGAAGTACAGTTTTATAAAAAATGAAAGAGAGGAAATGAAAAAATGCCTGACAGCTATGATTTGATACTAAGAAAAATAAAAGGATCAATTTATGATCTAGCTATTAATTTAGATCATTGGGACAAACAGGAAATAGAATACCTTGCACCAAATGAATATGAAAAGATAGGCAAGAAAGAAATTATAAATCTTGGAGATGAATGGGATAATAGTGGTAAAAACTTTTATTTTTCCAAAGAGGTAAATCTTCCTAAATCAATGAGAAGAAAAAAAGTGTTTCTTGAGTTTGATATTGGTGGTGAAAGTGCCATTTATGTTAATGGGAAGCTTAAACGTGGATTAAATGAAGAATTAATTTTATTATCCAAACAGGCAAAAAAAAGTTATTTTCTTCAAATCGAAGCTACTTATCATATTCATGACTATAATCGTCATCAGCGTAAAACAGGTGAAAAATATTACCGACACTATTTTAAAAAGGCTAGAGTGGTTTTAATAAATGAAGCTGTAAAAAAATATTATTATTTATTAAAAAATACAATTGATAGTTATAGATTTATTAAAGATGATAATTATAAATATTTGCTGGCACAGGCTATTGAAAACTCTATAATGGCTGTAGATTTTCATGTTAATGAAAGAAAAAACTATTTAAAAATGATTCAAAAAGCAGATCATATTTTGAATAAAAATTTATCCCAAATTAAAACTAGTTATCCGGGTAAAGTATATTTTACTGCTAATTCTCATCTTGACCTGGCTTTTAAATGGCCTATCAAGGAAACTATTCGTAAGTGTAAAAGAACATTTTCAACAGCAGTTGAACTTATGGATCAGTATGATGATCTTTTTTTTGTTCAAAGTCAACCTTTATTGTACAGTTTTGCAAAAGATTATTATCCAGAACTTTTTGAAAAAATTAAAGCTAGAGTAAAAGAAGGACGCTGGGAATTAATTGGTGGAATGTGGGTAGAGGCAGACGCAAATTTGCCGTCAGGCGAATCTTTTGTTAGACAGCTTTTATATGGCCAGAAATTTTATCAGACTGAATTTGATCAGATCCCCAAAATTTGTTGGCTGCCTGATACTTTTGGTTTTACAACTTCTCTACCCCAAATTTTAAAAAAATCAGGTATTAATTACTTTGCAACTGCTAAGATTAGACAGAATACTGTTAACGAATTTCCCTATAATGCTTTTAAATGGGAGGGACTGGACGGCAGCCAGGTTCTGGCTTACTTCAGCACTCAAAGCTCTACAGCTGACATTGAAGCAGAGAAAATATATCAGAGTTGGCATAATCTAAAAGAAAAAAATGAAATTAAAAAGTCTTATTATGCTTATGGATACGGGGATGGTGGGGGTGGTGCTACATCAGAGATGATGGAAAACTTAAGCGCCATCAGAAAGAATCCAATTCTGCCAGAGGTTGAAACAGGAAAGCTTGAATCAGATATTAATAATTTAGATGCTGTTGCTGACAGATTACCTTTATGGAATGGTGAAATATATTTTGAGCGCCATCGAGGAACTTATACTTCACAGGCTTTAATTAAAAAGTATAATCGTCGATTAGAATACTTATATCGAGAGGCAGAACTAATATCCTCACTGGCAGAATTATTGGGCGCAGAAATTGATTTATCGAATTTAGAGTCTGGCTGGAAAAAACTGCTTGCAAATCAATTTCATGATATACTACCTGGTTCCTGTATTAAGGAAGCTGTTAGTGATGCCTATCAATATTATCAGGAAGCAGAAAAAATAGTAGAAGAAGTTATTGAAGCCTCTTATAATTATTTGATATGTCATTCTGGTTCAGAAGAAGCAGAAAATGATTTATTTGTTTTTAATCCCTTCAGTTATTCCAGAAGTGATCTGATCGAATTTAACTTAACTGAAGTTCAGATGCGAAAAGATTTTGATGCATTAAAAAGTGAACTGGGCGAAATTGTGGAAGTTCAAAAAGATGGTAATAAATATTATTTTAAGGATACAGTTCCAGCACTGGGATATAAAAAATATAAATTTGTTAAAGTAGATATTCAGAATGAAATAGAAGATCCGAGAAAAGAGTTTGTTCTGGAGAATGAATTTTTGAAAGTTGTAATTAATGGTGAAGGAAATCTGGCCGGTATTTATGATAAAAGATTTAAGAGAGAAATTCTAGCAGCTAAAGAAGCAAATTTATTTGAGTTATTTAAAGAAACGCCCTGTTATTATGATGCCTGGGATCTTAATATAAAGGAATCAGATAAAGTAATTATTAATAATCTGGAAGAAATTAAATATCAGGTTCAGGGACCAGTTTATGATTCTATCTTAATCAAAAAGAGATATCAGGAAACTGTAATTGAACAGGAAATTATTTTAGCTAAAAAAAGCAGCCGGATTGATTTCAAAACAAAAGTAAACTGGCAGGAAAGACAAAAATTATTAAAAGTTTCTTTTCCACTTGCTCTGAATACTAATAAAGCAAATTATGATATTGCTTTTGGTAATCTGGAAAGATCAACCACAAATAATACAAAGTGGGAACAGGCTCAGTTTGAAGTTCCAGCTCATAAATGGGCAGATCTCTCAGAATATAATTATGGAGTTAGTTTATTAAATGATTGCAAATATGGTTATGATATAAAAAATAATATAATGAGATTAACTTTACTTAAAGGTGGAATTTATCCAGATCCAGAAGCAGATTTGGGAAAACATAAATTTGTTTATTCACTATATCTTCATCAGGGAGATTTTAGAAAGGGTAAGACCATTGAAGAAGCGACAAATATAAATACGCCTTTAAAAGCCAGGGTGATTGAGAATAGAATTAGTAATCAGCTTGCTGGTAATTCAACTTTAATTAAGATTAAAGGAGATAATTTAATTTTATCTGCTTTTAAAAAATCTGAATTTGATCAGGATTATATTTTAAGAGTTTATGATAGTTATGGACAGAGAAATAAGAGCACGGTTTCATTTTTTAAAGAATTGTGGCAGGTTAAAGAGGTTAATTTAATGGAAAGAGATATGAAAACAGATAATGAGATTATAATTAAAGATAGTAAAAGTTTTACTTTTGAAATTAAACCATATGAAATTAAAACATTTAAAATATCTTTCAAAAAATAATAGAGGTGAAAATATTGAAAAATATAAAAGCGATTTTCCTGGATTTAGGAGATGTCATAATGGAAGAAGCAACAGAAGTTAAGGATGAGAACGGGGTTACACTGAGTGCTGAATTAATTCCCGGAGCTAAAGAAGCAGTTAAGCAGATTAAAGAAATGGGTTATACTCTAGCTCTGGTAGCTGATACTTATGTTGGAACCTATAATAATGTGCTAAAAGCTCATGATCTTTTTGCTTATTTTGATGCTTTTGCGATCTCTGATGAAGTTGGATGTTTAAAACCTGATCCGCGAATGTTTAAAAAAGCTCTAGATGATTTAGAGATAACTGAAGCTGATTATAACAGGGTAATTATGGTGGGAAATAATTTAGAAAGAGATATTGCTGGAGCCAATCGGGTTGGACTGATAACTGTCTGGAGTAACTGGAATGATAATGATGGTTATAAAGAAAAACCTGAAAAAGAGTTGGAATTTCCAGATTATGAAATTGGAATCCTGACTGAAATTATTGCCCTGCTGCCAGAAATTGAAGAAAGTTTAGATCATGAAAAATAAAGAAGAATTAGAAATGGCAAAGAAATATGCGCCCAGAATATTTTTTGATACCAGGGAACCTTTTCTGCCAGAATTTGTGGGTTATACTGTAGTTAAAAATAATAATATTAAATCTCCTTCTTTTCAGCGGCAGTTAATAGCTGAAGAAAATAGTTTTATAATCGAATATGCAATTTACTGGGACTGGGATATTGGACATCATTATGATTTAGAACATCTCTGGGTTAAGGTGAATTCAAAGGGAGAAGTTACTGCTTTTGAAGGTAGTGCTCATGGTCTGTATATCAATCTCTGGCCTTCACCTCCGAAATTGGAAACTTTAGTAAAAGCTTTAAAAAATAAGGATGCTAATCATAGATACTGTTCGGCGGCAGAAGCATCTAATCTTCCTGAGATATATAAATCAGGAGAGGGACTGATCTGTTATTCACAGCCCGGAAAACATGCTTTTGCACCAACCGGGGACTGGTACAGAAAACAGAAACAATTTGTAATAAAAGAATGTACAGAGAGAAGTGGTCATTCTGCTTTGATAGGTGGAGTATATGGAGAGCAGATTTTAAATAAGTATTGTGATTATCAGGATTTAGCTAGAAAATATTTGAAAGAAGCTTCTTTTACACCAACTTTAGAGTTTAACAATTTAGTAGATTTAAATAAAGATGTAGAGTTGATACCCTGGAATAAATTATATCAACTAATTCCAGAGCGTATAGATTACTGGATGCATAGGCTTAAAATTTTATATAAGTAGTGTATATTTAATTATGATTTTAATACATAAAAAGAGGTGTTAACTTTGATCAATCATTATCAGAAAGTACTAAAAAATGCGGAAGAACTTGTAGCAGATCTACTTAAAATGCAGGTTTTAGAAGCAAATAAAAGAGATCACGGTGGATTACAGAACTTGGAAAACAAAATTGTTTCTCCTAAGTTCTCAATTTATGGACTAAAAACAATGAGTTCAGTTTATTATAATCAGGATTCAATTTATTATAAAGATCAAGACTTATTTAATTCTATCAAAATACTTTTAAATTATATTGAGAATGTTCAGCGGGAAGATGGAACATTTGATTATTTATCTGTTAATTTTTATTCTAGTCCAGATACAGCATTTATGGTCCAGAGACTCTGTATGTCTTATAAAATTATCGCTAAATTTTCTGTTACAGGTGCCGAACAACTAAAAAACATATTGGAAAGAGTTATTAAAAAAGCGGCTTTTGGCATGGCAGAGGGAGGTTTTCATACCCCCAATCACCGCTGGGTAATCTCCTCTGCTTTGATGATGGCTTATAATATATTAAAAATCGATGACTTTAAAATTAATGCTGAAAAATATTTGGGTGAGGGAATAGACTGTAATCAGGATGGTGAATTTACAGAAAGATCCACCGGTATTTATAATGTAGTAAATGATAACGCTTTAATTATTTTGGCAGAAGAAACAAAAGATTGGACCTTATTAGAACATGTTAAGAGAAATTTAAAAATGATGTTAAAATTTATTGAGCCTGATGGTACAATCTATACCGGAAATTCTACCCGCCAGGATAAAGGAGAAAAATATTATCCAGACAATTATTATCACTTATATTTATATATGGCAGATAAATTAAAAGATAAAGAGTTTTCGTATATGGCTCAAAAAATTATTGAAAGACCAAATAGAAATACAGATGTACAGTCTTTTGCTCAATCATTATATTTATTTATGCTTAATCCGGAATTAAAAGATTTTGATGTTCCAAATCAAGAAATAGAGAATAATTATGAAAAATTTTATCAGCAATCCGGGGTTTTACGGGTTAGAAGAGACAAGATGAGTTTTACTTTAAGTGAAAACAGTACTCAATTCTTTGAGTTTAAAGCGTTTTCTTTATCTTTAGCCTTAAAAATAAGTACTTCATTTTTTGAAATTGGTCAATTTAATCTAAATAAGGTTGATCAACAATGGCAGCGGGAGTCTAAAACCAGCAAAATTGTTAAAAAGGATGATATTTATCAGATGAGGTTTCATTCACATGGCACCTATTATCTTCCTTTTGAAAAAGGAAAAGAAGTCGAATGGGGAGAAATGAATTATGAACAGCGAAAAATAGGAAGAGAAGTTGATTTATATATAAATCTTAATTTTAAAGAAATTGAAAATGGTGTTGAAGTGAGTCTTAAGACTGAAGGATGTGATAGAGTTCCTCTTAAAGTGGAATTTGTGGTACCAGCGAATTCGGTTATTGAAGGAGACTCTTTTCTACTTAAAGGCAAGGCCGGGAATAGTCTGGCTGCTAAAAATGGAGAAATTAAAATTACTAAAGGAACAGATACTATAAAACTTGATTCTGCATTTGCAGAACATCTTTATACAGAAGACATGAGAGGAACTGAAAAGATGAGTGAACATCACTTCACCATTTTTTATACAGACTTTACTAATCTTGAAAAGAGTTTTTCTATAAAAAAGGTATAGTATGAATAATTTTAATTTTATGGACTTTAAAATAATAGAAAAATAGCTAACCGTTTAGCTATTTACCCTATGGAAGGAGCAGATGCAAATATAGATGGAACTCCCGGAGAGCTAACAAAAAGAAGATATTTAAACTTTTCCAGGGGTGGAGCTGGCTTGATTTGGATGGAAGCAATTGCAGTTAATGAAAGTGGTAGATCAAATAATAAACAATACCTGGATCGGCTTAGCTTTTCTGATAACGATTTCCATATGCTCAGTGATAATGAATTAGAAGATTTAAAATATGATTTTTTAAACGCGGCCAAACTGGCAAAAAAAGCTGGTTTAGAAAACAGGCCCCTGGTTATGATAGAGAAAAATTGAATAACTATGGCTGGTTTTGGGAGATTAGCTTTTGCATATCCAGATTTTGCAAATGATATAATTAACAAAGCTGGGTTAGATGCTAAAAAAGTATGTATTACTTGCAGTAAATGTGCAGAACTAAAAGGTGCTGGCAAAAATGTTGGTTGTGTTATCAGAGATCAGCAAATATATCTTCCACTTTATAAAAATTAACTAAAATAACTAATAAATAAAATGTTAATAATAAAAGTGCAGTCTCCTTTATTTGCGGGGAGGAGCTGCACTTTTTTATTAAACTAAAAAATCTCCACTTAAAACAATTACAGCATAAACTGTAGGACCAACATGACATCCCAGAGTAGCACTAATGCGGCTGTTAAAAGTTTTAAGATTCAAATTGTTGTCTTGTTTGATCATTTCTATTAATTTATCTTTTGTGTCTATAAGATCAGATTCTCGGTCTCCATGAGCAAATCCAAACCAGATATTTTTGTCATCGCCTATTTTTTCTTCAATTTCTTCAATAATTTTATCCTGAGCTCTATGTTGACCTCTAACTTTCGCAATTGGTTTAACTTTTCCGGTTTCAGTACTAATTGAAATTACAGGGTTAATACTAAAAATAGAACCTAAGAATGAACTGGCTTTGCCGATGCGGCCGCCCTTTTCCATAAAAGTTAGGTCTTTAACAGTAAAATATAAATACAAGTTATCTTTTGCTTTCTTAATAGTTTTTATTACCTCATCCATTTTTTTATCTTTTTCAATTAATTTAGCGGCGAGAGTAACCAACATTCCCAGACCCAGAGAAATAGTGGAGGAATCAAGAACGGTGATTTTTTCAGCTGCTACCTCGCGAGCTGCTAATTTTGCTGATTCAAAAGTACCACTTAAGGCAGCAGAGACATGAATAGAAAGCAGCTGATCATGTTTTTGCAGCATTTTTTTATATTTTTTCATAAAAAGAGCTGGGGCAGGTCTTGAGGTATGTGGTAATTCTTTATTCTGATCAAGTTTTTTAAAGAAAGTTTCTGGATTGATATCAACCCCATCCTGAAACTCTTCTTCTCCAAAATGGACTGAGAGAGGTATAACCTCAATCTCATATTTTTCTAGTACTTCCTGATTTAAATCACAGGTACTGTCAGTTATAATACCAATACTCATTTTTCTGCTCCTTTCCTTAATTAAAAATTAAATTGCAGTGGTGACAAATACATTTCTGACTAAATTACAAAATTATTCTTTTAATTAATTTTAGCATCTAAAATTAGATTTGTCCATTTTTATACAGACTGGGGGATTTACCCATTATTTTTTTAAAAATTTTGGAGAAACTAAAGGGATCTTCATAGCCGACACTCAAAGCAGCAGATCGGACCTTTAGATTATAATTTTTTAATAGCAGCGCAGCCTTTTCCATCCTAAATTCAATTAAATACTGCTGGGGTGAGACATTGAGGAGTTCATCAAATAACTGCCAGAGATAAGAGCGATTCAAATTCAAATAGCTGGCAATATCTGATATTTTTAAATCAGGCCTGGAATAATTGCGGTCAATATAATTAACAGCTTTTTTGAGATATTCCCCCTTTAAATTTTCATTTCTATTTACCCGCTGTTTATTATCTTCAATTATTTCAGCAAAAAAGAAGTACAGCAGACCCAGTAATTTAATTTCTTTAGATTTTTTTAAATTACCTGTCTGACTCATCTCCAAAAATATATTTGACATTTTTTCAGGATTCTGAGCTCTAAAATATGGTTTTTCTCTGCTGATTCCAGCTTCTTTTAGATAATCTTCGGCCTTTAAGCCAGTAAAACCGATCCAGGAATACTGCCAGGGATTATTCTGGTCAGCCTGATAGTAAGAGAGAAGATGGGGCCAGATTACAAATCCCTGACCTCTATTTAACTCAAATTTATTATCATCAACTTTAAAGATACCTTTACCTCGATGAATATAGTGAATTAGAAAATAATCTCTAACTGCTGGTCCGTAACTGTGACTTTTACCACACTGCTGTGAACCACAGATATGGATTTCCATATCAGTTAAATGAAGCCGATCAATATCCAAATCCTGTTCTTTAGCCATAATATCCTCCCTGAAAAAAATATTTAAAATTAAAAACTAACATTAGGACATGTATTTTTGACATAAAACCATTTATATAAACATAGTACTATGGATATAATAAAATTACAAACTAAATTTAGAAGGAGAGACAATAATGACTAAAATTACTTTTATGGGAGCAGGGAGTACTGTTTTTGCAAAAAATGTTCTGGGGGACTGTATTTTAACTTCGGCTTTAAGGGAGTCCGAATTTGCTTTATATGATATTGATCAGCAGCGTTTAAAAGATTCTAAAATGATGCTTAAAAATATCAACAGCAATCATGGGGATTATGCTGAAATAAATGCTTATACAGACCGCCGGGCTGCTCTTGAAGATGCAGATTATGTAATCAATGCAATTCAGGTAGGTGGGTATGAACCTTCAACAGTTATTGACTTTGAAATTCCAAAAAAATATGGACTGAGCCAGACAATAGGTGATACACTGGGTATTGGTGGAATATTTAGAGCTTTAAGGACTATACCGGTTATGCTGGATTTTGCTCGTGATATTGAAGAAGTTGCTCCAGATGCCTGGTTTTTAAATTACACTAATCCAATGTCGATTTTAACTGGAGCCATGCTCAGAGCAACTAATGTTAAAACAGTCGGCTTATGTCACAGTGTTCAGATCTGTCATGAACAGCTGCTGGAGCCGCTTGGGATGAGTACTGAGAATCTGCAGTATAAAATTGCAGGGATTAATCATATGTCCTGGCTGCTGGAAATAACCCGGGAGGGGAAAGATCTTTATCCTGAGATTAAAAAGAAAGCATTAAATAGGGAAATTCCACATGATGACATGGTTCGTTATGAATTGATGAAGCGCTTTGGTTATTACATAACTGAATCAAGTGAACATAATGCAGAATATCATCCTTATTTTATTAAATCTAAGTATCCAGAGCTAATAGAAAAGTTTAATATCCCGCTTGATGAATATCCGCGGCGCTGTGAAAAACAGATTGCAGATTGGGAAGAGATGCGGGATGAGCTGGTTAAAAATGAAGAATTAGAACATGAGCGGACTCACGAATATGCCTCTTATATTATGGAAGCGATAGAAACTGGCAATCCATATAAAATTGGGGGAAATGTTTTGAATACAGGTTTGATTGAAAACTTACCCCGGAAAGCAGTTGTTGAAGTTCCCTGTCTGGTTGACCGCAGTGGAATATCCCCCTGCTATGTAGGAGAACTGCCAGAACAGCTGGCTGCACTAAATAGAACAAATATAAATGTTCATCTAATGACAATCAAAGCAGCCTTAGAAAAAAAGAAAGAATATATTTATCAGGCTGCACTACTTGATCCCCATACTGCTTCTGAATTATCTATTGACGATACGATTAATTTATGTGATGATTTAATAGAGGCTCATGGTGATTGGCTGCCCGAATATAAATAAAAATTAGCTGGGGTGAGGTTTAAAGAATGAGTAATAATAAAAAAAAAATAATAATACTTTCATTTACAATAATGTTTATGATAGGAGTTGTTAATAATATTCGAGGCCAGGTGGGACCCTATATTATGGATGACTTTGGCCTGAACTACAGCAGGCTAGGTTTTTTGCTTTCCTTTATCTCAATTGGATCAATGATAGTATATTTTATCAGTGGTAAATTAATTGAAAAGTTTGGACTTTTAAAAATCATTTTTTATGGGATAATTCATAATATATTGGCCTTAATATTTGTTTTTTTATCAGCTAATTATTATGCATTAATATTCTCACTATTTTTAGTTGGAGCAGGTGTTACAATTTTAAGTATTTCTGCTATTAATCTCACTTCAATTTCTTACAGTAAAAAAAGGGGTAAAATGATCAACTTACTCCATCTTTTTTATGGGGCAGGTGGGATGATCGCCCCTTATTTTGTAACTTTAGTTTTAAAATTAGGTTTTAGCTGGAATTATTCGTTTTTGTTTTCAATAATTTTACTATTAATTATCTTTTTTGAATTTAATTCAGCTTCACTGCCAGAAATAGAATCTGGTGGAGAAACGGTTATGAGAGCAACATCAGATTTGATTAAGGAGAAAAAAGTAATTTTATTTTCATTAATTGTATTTTTTCAGGTAGGAGTAGAATTTTCTCTGGTTACCTGGCTGGCCCCATTTTTAAAAGATGTAGAGGAGAGGACAGATTTGATGGTAAGTTTTTATCTTTCTCTCTTTTTTATAACCTTCACTTTAGGTAGATTTTTGGCCAGTTTTATTGTTGAAAAAATTGGCTATTATAATTATTTAATCTATACTGGAGGCACTGCCGCTCTCTTAATTTCTTTTGCTTTAATTGGTGGTTATAGCTTTACTATTCTAATACCGCTTTCAGGTTTATTTTTAGCCGGTCAGGTCCCCACACTTCAGGCTGCTATTCTAGATAGTTTTGGCGGCAGTGGTATAAAAGTGGTTGGTTTTGCCCAGACTGCAGGCATGGTTGGACTAACAGTTCTTTCTAACTGGGTAGTTGGTTTCATTAATGATTTTATTGCTATTGAGGCAGGTTTTATCTTTTTAGTTATAATCTTAACTATAGCAATGACAATTACATACTATTTGAAAAAAATAACTCAACATGAGACAGCAGAGTATAAAAGTTAAATAAAAAAACACTGCTTATTTTAGTTCAGCAGTGTTTTTAATTTCTATTAAATTTTATTAAGCTGCAAAACCCTGATTAGAAGATATTTCTCTGCTGGAGTTTTGATAAGAACTTTCTCTTTTGTTGATTAAATATTTATTTTCAAAAATAGAATCTTCATTTTTATTTATTTCCTGAGAACTTTCAGTTTCTTCATTTTCACCACTGATTTCATTTTGATTTAATTCTGACTGAGCTTCCATTTTCATTCTGGTAGCCTTTGCAGCAATCTGTAAGTCAGCCCCGGAGGGTTGTGCTGGAGCTGTTGCAGCACGTTTAATCTGATCTGCTTTTTTAACGGTCTCTTCAGGTGTTTTTGCCGGTGAGGTTTCAATATCAACTGAACCTCCAACTGCATAACGTCTATTATCCGGACCAGTAGTATAACTATATGAGGCTGAGCCAGCATACTGTCCACCTGCAGATTGATGAGCCATCTCATGAGCTCTAACTTCCCGATCTCGGCGTTTTAATTTTTCTATTTCTCGCTGTTCAGCTTTACTAAATTCATTTTCAGTTTGAGTTTCATTCTTGTTTTCATAATTTTTGTTTTGTCCTTCAGCAGAGCTAGAGGAGTTATCTACAGCATTATTAAAACTATTATTTTGATTACTTTTGTCTTCAGAAGTATTTAATCCTAAGTCAATATCTTTTGACTGAGAATTGCTGTTATTAATATTTGATTTAATTGCCCAACCTGGAACCGGCTGGCTGTTTAATGATGACAGAGCCAACATTTTGCTCACCTCTTTATTATCTTTTTTCTTATTATACTATATTTATAATTTTCAAGCAAATAATATTAAAAAAATTTCAAAATTTATTTCAGTGAAAACATTGGGCAGCTGCTTTACTAAATAAAAAAATAGTGTTATAATTAACTTTGTTAATTTAATAAATTAACAAAGAAACGGGAGTGAGAAGATGGAAAAAGGCAGTTTTAAAAATATGAAAAAACAAAATCAAAAAAATATACTTACTTTAATTAAAAATGAAAAGGGTATTTCTCGAGCTCAGATAGCAGATCAACTCGAAGTCTCTCGAGCAACGGTTACCAATATAGTCAGAGAATTGATTAAACTGAAACTAGTCAGAGAGTCTAAGATGGGTATGTCCAGAGGTGGCAGGAGACCAATGCTGCTTAAATTAAACTCTGAGGGAGCTTATGTAATTGGTATTGAATGGGGGATTGAAGCAATTAGGGCTGTTTTGTTAGATTTTGAAGCAGAAATAATTGAAGAAGATCAAATTAATACTGAAAAATATACACTGGCTGAATATAAAAATCATACTTTTTCTTTGATCAAAAAATATAAAGATCAGCTCAAAGACAGTAATAAAATAATTGGTATTGGTCTTGGAATTCATGGACTGGTTGATCCGGAAGCGGGAAAATCAATTTTTACACCTCATTTTGACTGGGGGGAAGTTGATATCAAAAGTATTCTGGCTGAAAAATATGATTATCCAATTTTTATTGATAATGATGTCCGGATGATGGCTGCCGGAGAAATCTGGCAGGATAGAGAGGATTTTATCTTTATCAATACCGGATCTGGTATTGGTGCAGCTTTAGTTTTTAAAGCTGAGCTTCACTATGGAAATAATTATGCAGCTGGAGAATTTGGACATATGAAAATCACTGATGATGGACCAATCTGCCACTGTGGTAAAAAAGGATGTCTGGAGGCACTTTCTTCTAAGGAAAGTATTATTGAACGCTATCACAAACTTAAAGATTTAAAAAGTGAGATAAATTTTGATCAGATAATGATAAATTTCCAAAAAGAAGAGAATGAAGCTCTAATTGTAATCAATGATGCCTTGAAATATTTTGGTCGTGCTATTTCTGATCTGGTAAATATTTTAAATCCAGAAGCAGTTATAATTGGTGGTTTATTTGCTGAATATGAAGAAACGCTAATTAAACCTCTTTATCAAATAGTTAAGGAAGAATCACTGGCCCAGGCGGTTAAAGATTTAAAAATAAGTACAGCCTATTACCAGGAGTTTGCTGGTGCTGCTGGGGCAGCAGAAAAAGTTTTGAATAATTTTTTTGAGCTTAAAATCTAAATTTAATAAAAACAATTAAATTTTAATTAAATTAGTGATAAATATTCAATATCACTAAGTATATTATACGAGGAGGAGAAAAGATGAATATTTTAGTAACAGGAGGAGCAGGTTATATCGGCAGTCATGTTCTCAAAGCACTGCTTAAAGAAGGACATCAGGTTGTTACCCTTGATAATTTACAAAAAGGGCACAAAAAAGCTGTAAAAGGAGGTAAATTTGTTAAGGGAGACCTGGCAGATAAAGAGCTTTTAAATCAGGTGATGGAAGAAAATCAGATTGAAGGTGTAATCCATCTGGCTGCAGACAGCCTGGTTGGAGAATCAATGGAGAACCCGGGTAAATATTATCGAAACAATTTTGCCAATGGGATTAACCTGTTAGAGGCCATGGTTAAGAACGGAGTTCAAAACATTGTTTTTTCTTCAACTGCAGCTGTTTATGGAGAACCAGATCAGATTCCCATCAAAGAAGATAATCAGACTGAGCCGACAAGCACCTATGGAGAAAGTAAGCTGTTTTTTGAAAAAGCATTGAAACGCTATGATGAAATTCATAACATAAAATATGTTTCTTTACGCTATTTTAATGCAGCTGGTGCAGATCCAGAGGGAGAGATCGGAGAGGCGCATGATCCGGAAACACATTTAATCCCGATTGTTTTGCAGACAGCTTTAGGTATCAGAGATAAGATTTATATTTTTGGTGATGATTATCCAACTCGTGATGGCAGCTGTATTAGAGATTATATTCATGTTACTGATCTGGCAGCAGCTCATGTGCTGGCAGTAGAAGCTCTGGCTGATGGTAAAGAGAGTTCAATCTATAATCTTGGTAATGGAGAAGGTTATTCTGTTAAGGAAGTTATCGATACAGTTAAAGAAGTTACAGGCCGTGATTTTGAGATTGAGGTCTCCGAGAGAAGAGCAGGAGATCCTGCAGTATTAATTGCAAGTTCTGATAAAATTCAAAAAGAGTTGGACTGGCAGCCTCAATATACTGAACTAGAAAAGATAATATCCACAGCCTGGCAGTGGCATAAATCAGGTGGCTTTGAGGTAATTTATTAAGCGGTGAACGTCTAATACGTAGGCTTTAAGAAAAGTAATGATTACCTAACCTAAAAGCAAAATTAATTTTTATTAGTTAAATTAATATTTTAAAAGAGGTGTAATTATGAATAAACAGGAGTTGTGGGATAACTTTGGAAGAACTTTTAGAGATTTTGATTTAGAAAGTGGAATTTATAAAGCTCCAGGGCGGGTTAATTTAATCGGTGAACATACAGATTATAATGATGGTTTTGTAATGCCAATGGCGATTGAAAAAGAGATTACAATGTTGGCCCAGCTGCGGCCAGATAGAAAAGTTAAGTTTTATTCCCTGGATTATGATCAGATGGTGGAATATAACCTGGACAGCTTAGAATATGATGAGGAAAATATCTGGGCAAATTATATAATGGGAGTTATTGATGAAATTCAAAAATTGGGATCAAGTCTGCAGGGATTCAATTTAATGTTTACCGGTAATATTCCTCAGGGTTCGGGATTAAGTTCTTCAGCTGCTCTGGAGGTAGTTACTGCTATGACAGTTGTTGATCTGCATAAAATAAAAATAGATGGAATAGAAATGGCTCTGCTTGCTCAGAGAGCAGAAAATAATTTTGTTGGAGTTCAGTGTGGAATTATGGACCAGTATATTTCCCGCCTGGGTCAAAAAGGCCACGCTTTGTTAATTGACTGTCGAACAAACGATTACCAGTTGGTACCATTTAAAGATGAAAATTATCAAATTGTGATCTGTAATTCCAGAGTGGAAAGAGGACTTGTAGATTCTAAATATAATGAGCGTCGGAGTGAATGTGAGCAGGCTGTAGAATTCTTTGCAGAAAAAGAAGCCAGTGAAATTACTGCTTTAAGAGATCTTGATCTGGAAACAGTAGAAAAATATAAAGATGAACTGGCAGAAAATGTTTACAAAAGAGCTCACCATGTAGTCAGCGAAAATGCAAGGGTGATAGAAAGTCAAAAAGCCTTAGAAGCTGATGAGCTTAAGAAATTTGGTGATTTAATGTATGCTTCTCATAAAAGCTTAAGTGAAGACTATGAGGTTAGCTGTGAAGAACTAGATATTTTAGTTAGCTTGGCAGCAGAAGCCGGTGTTGAAGGAGCCAGAATGACCGGAGCTGGTTTTGGAGGCTGTACGGTTAATTTAGTCAAAAAAGACCGTACAGAACAGTTTATTAAAATAATTAAAGAAAAATACAAAAAAGAAACCGATATAGATGCTGAAGTTTATATCAGTAATCCAGCTGCAGGTGCTAGAAAAATTTAGATAAATCTATTTAGTTCAATCAATTTGAGGTGATATTATGTCAGAATCATTTTTTGAAATCATAAATCTTAATACTCCTAAGCAAAAAAATTCTAAACTAAATAATTTTAACTTAGAATTAAAAAGAGGAGAAGTGCATGCAGTTATTGGACTTGAAGGTTCTGGCAAAAAAAATTTAACAAAAGCATTAGCAGGATTAATAGATGTAAAAGGGACTCTTTATTTAAACAGCAAAATGTTAGAAAACAAAATATCTTTTTTAAGAGATAATGGAATTGATTTTCTTTTTAATAGTTCTTCATTAGTTGAACAATTAACTATAGAAGATAATATTTGTTTAAATAATTATCCTAAATTAAAAATTTTACCATTTATTAATAAAATAAAAGCTAGAAGGAAAGCTGAAAAAATTATAAGTTTTATGGATTTAGATTTAAAACTCAAAAAAACTGTTTCAAATCTTTCTAAAGATGAAAAAAAACAGCTTTCTCTAGCAAAAATTCTTTATAATAAACCTAAAGTAGTTATAATGCACGAACCTACAGATGGTTTAAGTGTTGAGTCGATCAAAAAATTCTATGATAAAATTTATGAATATAAATCTACCGGAGGCTCCATTATATATATAACTAAACAATGGAAAGATGCTTTGAAAATTGCAGATAGAATATCAGTAATCTATATGGGTTCAATAATAGGAACTATTTCTAAATCAGAGGCTAATTTAAATCAGAATAAAATTTTGAATTTGATGCTAGGAAATTATGATAATGAAAAAGATAATTCATTTTTAGAAGATGAGACTCAGAAAATATTAAATACTGTTTTTAAAGCTACAGAATTTTTAACTTCAAATTATGAGTTGAAAGATGTGCTTAAACTACTTGCTGAATACAGTAGTGATTTTACAAAAGCAGATAACTGTATAATTAAGTTAATAGATGAGAATACTAAAACTTTTATTGATACTTTTAAATATGAAAAAGAAAGCGGTTTGGAAAGTGAAATAAAAAAAGAAAAATTATTTGCAATTACCAAAGATGAAAAAATATTTTTTTCAACTATTGATGATTCTGAGTTTAATGATATTTTTGTTAAAAAAAGTAGAGATGTCAAGTCAGTGATTATTATTCCCGTATTGATTAGATCTCAGGTTAGTGGAGTAATTCAGCTGTCATTTAGTTATAAGAAATCATATAATTATTCCAAAAAAGAAAGTATCTATCTTAATACTTTAGCTAAGCAGGCAGCTATTGCCATTGAGGACACAAGATTAATGGGGAGATCAACACTTCTTCAGGAGAGTCATCACAGAATTAAAAACAACCTGCAGTATATTATAAGCTTAATCAGCTTACAGAAAGATTTTATTAATAAAAACCCTAAAAATACAGATGAAATTTTAACTAATATTATCTGTAGAATTAAAAGTATAGCTGCAGTTCATGATTTATTATCAAAAGATAGTTTAGGCAGGAGTATCATTAATCTGCATGATATATTTGATGTAATTATTAAATTCTTAAACAGCAGCAAGATAGAGTTTAAAGTTAAAATTGATGATATTTTTATTTCATATGCAAAAGCCTCGGCAATTGCTTTAGTTTTTAATGAAATATTAAGTAACTGTATTGAACATGCTTTTCAAAATAAAGACACTGGAATTATAGAAATTTCATCCTATAAAAAGAATAATGAAATAAAATTAATTGTTAAAGATAATGGTAAGGGAATAGAAAAAGACTTTAAGATAGAAGAACAGGACAGCCTTGGCCTTTCAATAGTATATTCGATTATAAAACAGCAGTTTAAAGGGGAGATAAGTTTAAAAAGAAATATAAAAGGACCTGGTACTATTGTAGAAATTACTATACCTGAATAAGAGAGGTGAATTAATTTTAATGAAGAAATCATTAAATATTATATTAGCAGAAGATGAATCAATTATTTTAATGGGTATTAAATCAAATATTGAAAGTCTTGGCCATCAGGTCATAGCTCAGGCCTATGATGGTGTAGAAGCTGTTAAACTAGCTTTAGAAAAAGAAGTAGATTTAATAATTATAGATATTAATATGCCTAAGATGGATGGTATAGCGGCAATTGAAAAAATAAATAAAGAAAAGTTTGTGCCAGCAATAATAGTAACCGGCTATAATGATGAAAAATTAATTAATAGAGCTTCTAGAGCTGGGGCATTTGCTTATTTAATCAAACCAGTTGACGTTAATGATATTAAACCAGCAATCAATATTGCCTGGGCCAGATTTGAAGAGTTCCAAAAAGTCTTATCAGAATTAGACAGCAGCCAAAAAGCCTTAGAAGCCCGCAAAATTATCGAAAAGGCAAAAGGAATAGTTATGGATCGGAAAAGTATCAAAGAAAGTAAAGCAATGAAATTTTTACAAAAAAAGAGCAATGATACTAATAAAAAAATGATAGTAATAGCTAAAGAGATAATTGAAGCTGATCAAAAGTTTAAATAATATTGAAATTTTTGTTTAATATTCCAGCACAAAAAAACAATATTATGAAAATAGCAAAATATTTGACTTTTGCAAAAGTTGATGATATACTTAAAAAAATTAAAATATTATTCTGCTGATGGTTGGCAGAATAAATTGTGGTCATGAAGGCCCCCTTTAAACAGTTATGCTGTTTAGAGGGGGTTTTATGTCTTTTTCAAGCAAAATTTCAAGAAGGAGGTGAAATTAGAACTGTAATTCCATTTCAATTTCCAAAAAATTTAAGGAGGAGAGAAATTTGAAAAAAACAATTATTTTAATGTTAACTCTGTTTATGGTTTTGAGTATGGTTGCTGTTACAGCAGCTCAGGATGTAAAAATTGGATTTTTGGTAAAACAGCCAGAAGAATCTTGGTTCCAAGACGAATGGAACTTTGCTGAACAAGCTGCAGATGACTATGGTTTTGAACTAGTTAGAATTGGTGGTACAGATGGGGAGAAAGTTTTATCCGCCATTGATAATTTAGCTTCTCAGGGTGCTCAGGGATTTATTATTTGTACACCTGATGTTAAATTAGGTCCAGCAATCAAAGCCAAAGCAGATATGAATGGTTTAAAAGTTATGTCTGTTGATGATAGATTTGTTGGTTCAGATGGTGAAGTAATGGAAGAAGTTCCACATATGGGAATTTCAGCTTATAATATAGGACAATTAGTAGGAGAAACTTTAGTCGAGCAAATAGATCAAAGAGGCTGGAATCATGAAGAGGTTGGTTATTTAGTAATGACTTTTGATCAGCTTCCAACAATAACTGAAAGAACACAGGGTGCAACAGATGTTTTATTAGAAAATGGATTTCCTGAAGATCAGGTTTTTGAAAGTCCAATGCAGACTTTAGATACTGAAGGATCATTTAATGCAGCTAACTTTGCTTTAACAAAACATCCAGAATTCGAAAAATGGATAGTTGCTGGAGGTAATGATTCTTCTGTAATTGGAGCAGTTAGAGCACTTGAAGGTCAGGGCTTTGGTGCAGACAATGTTATTGGTATTGGAATTAATGGTTCTAGTTTTGTGATTAACGAATTTCAGAAAGAAGAAGACACTGGATTTTATGCTTCAGTTAAACTTAGTGCAAAAAGACATGGCTATGAAACTGCAGAGTTAATGTATAACTGGATAAAAAATGGAGAAGAACCTCCAAAAGTTACCTGGACAGCAGGTCAAATTATGACAAGAGAAAATTATAAAGAGCTAGAATAAATTGATTTACAATAGAGGGGATTTTTCCCCTCTATTACTCTAGATTATTTAGAGAGGAGATAAATCTATGAGTTATTATTTAGAATTCAAAAATATTACTAAAACCTTTCCC
Organism: Halanaerobium saccharolyticum; assembly: GCF_003259895.1. Taxonomy (GTDB): domain Bacteria; phylum Bacillota; class Halanaerobiia; order Halanaerobiales; family Halanaerobiaceae; genus Halanaerobium; species Halanaerobium saccharolyticum_A. The sequence continues at coordinate 30,634 of NZ_QLME01000012.1, forward strand.
GGGGTAAAAGCACTTGATCAAATTTCTTTTGGAGTTAAAAGTGGTAGTATTCATGGCCTGGTTGGAGAAAATGGAGCTGGTAAATCAACCCTTCTACATACACTAAGTGGGGCTTTAGTTCCTAACCAGGGAGAAATATTGATTGATAATCAAAATATGAATTTTTCTAATACAAAAGATGCCTTAGATGCTGGGGTTGCAGTCATTTATCAGGAATTAAATTTGGTGCCTGATATGACAGTTGCAGAAAATTTAATGATCGGCAATTATCCAAATAAGAAAGGTTTTGTCGACCACAAAGAATTAAGAAAAAAAGCTGAGGCCCAGATTAAAATGCTGATGGAAGATTTTGATCCTAAAGTTAAGGTAAAAAAACTATCTATCGCTCAAAAACAGATGATAGAGATAGGTAAAGCTTTAATGCAGGATGCAAAAATTATTGCTTTTGATGAACCAACAAGTTCTCTATCTGATAGAGAAATAAAACATCTATTTGAAATAATAGAAAAGCTTAGAAATGACGGAAAAGCAATAATATATGTATCACATAGAATGGAAGAAATATTTGAAATTTGTGATACTTGTACTGTTTTTAGAGACGGAAAACATATAGAGACATTTAGAAAAATGGAAGAGGTTAATCACGATTTAATTGTTAAGAAAATGGTTGGAAGAGAATTAAATGATATTTATGGCTATGAAGAAAGAGATAAAGGGAAAGAAATATTTAGAGTTGAAAATATTAGGGGTAAAGGAGTTAAAAGAAATATTAATTTAACTGTCCAGGAGGGAGAAGTTGTTGGTATCTTTGGCTTAGTAGGAGCAGGTAGAACTGAACTCTTTAAACTGATCTATGGTTTAGAAAATATAGAAGCCGGAAAGATAGAAGTTAGGGGTCAGGAAGTTTCCTTAAACAGTCCCAAAGAATCTATAAGAAATAAAATTTGCTTACTACCTGAAGATCGAAAAGATGAGGGGATAATTGGAATTAGATCAGTTAGTGAAAATATAAATGTTAGCAGCCGCAGACATCATTTAAAATATAATTTCCTTTTAGACAAAAAAGCTGAGAAAGAAACAGCAGATAAGTTCATCAATGATTTAGACATAAAAACCCCCTCTAGAGAACAGCTGACAGAAAATCTGTCTGGTGGTAATCAGCAAAAGGTAATTTTATCTAGATGGTTAAGTGAAGATATTGATGTATTTTTAATGGATGAGCCGACTCGGGGAATTGATGTTGGGGCAAAATATGAAATTTATAAAATAATGTATAATTTAGCTTCAAAAGGTAAGGGGATTATATTTATTTCCAGTGATTTACCAGAGGTAATGGGAGTTTCCGATAGACTGGTTGTTATGAGATCTGGAGAAATAATTGGAATATTAGATCGAGAAGAATTTACAGAAGAAAAAATATTATCAATGGCATTACCAGTTTCTTAATTATGGATAGGAGGATATTATATCATGACAGATACTACAAAAAGTAAAATAAAATATTTATATACTAATTACAGCATAATTTTGATATTTTTAATTATGTTTGTTTTACTCTCAATTTTTGTTCCATATTTTTTCACCTGGCGTAATATGGTTGGGCTTGCTCTTTCAGTTGTAACAATTGGTTTAATTGCTAATACAATGATGTTTGCCTTAGCAAGTGGAGATTTTGATCTATCTGTAAGTTCAACAGTAGCTTTTTCAGGTATTACTGCAGCAGTGATAATCAATAATACCGGAAGTGTAGGGCTTGGGATTTTAGTTGGAGTTTTAGCTGGTGGTTTAGTTGGTCTGATTAATGGATTTTCAATTGCTAAATTAGGATTAAATGCTTTAATTACAACACTGGCAACTCAGATGATTTTTAGAGGAATGGCTTTTATATTTTCTAATGGTAGAGCAGTCGGTATTTCTCAGGCTGGATTTTTCACTCTTGGAAACAGTATGGTTTTTGGTATCCCGACACCAATTGTAATCATGGTAATCTTTTTTGCTTTGTTCGGTATTTTATTAAATAATACAGTTTTTGGGAAAAACACTTTAGCTATCGGTGGAAATACCAAAGCTGCTGAACTTGCTGGTATAAATGTTGATCTAACAAAAATTATTATCTTTACTGCTCAGGGATTTATGGCAGGTTTTGCCGGTGTAATATTAGCTTCAAGAATGACAAGTGGTCAGCCAAATGCAGCTCAAGGACTGGAGCTTGATGTAATTTCTGCCTGTGTTCTTGGTGGTGTTTCTTTAAATGGTGGTATAGCAACAATGAGTGGAGTAGTTGTTGGTGTTTTAATTATGGGAATGATTTCTAATGCATTGAATTTACTTAATGTAGCAACCTTTTATCAGTATGTTGTTAGAGGGTCAGTTTTATTAATTGCGATTTACTTAGATATCCTTAAACAGCGCAGTAAGTAGTCTATTTAAAGGAGTTATCAGATGGAATTTAAAGAATTTAAATTTAAAAATACAGCTGCAGTTAAAGTTGAAAATGAATATTTTTCAATTATAATTCTTCCAAAAATAGGATCAAAAATAGCTTCTATTTTTAGTAAGAAAAAAGACTTTGAATTTCTTTTCCAAAATAAAGCAGATAAATACCAAAAAGCAGAATTTGGAGCTGACTTTGCAGCTTATGATTGTTCCGGTTTTGATGACTGTTTCCCCAATATAGATGCTTCCAGGCTAAATTATAATGACAGAGAAATTATATATCCTGATCATGGAGAAATTTGGTCTGCTAAATTTGATTATAAAATAGCTGCAGGAAAAGTGGTTTTAAATTATTACAGTAGTTATTTAGATTATAATTATCAAAAAGAGATCTATTTAGAAAATAATAAATTAAAAATAGATTATAAAATTAAAAATGAATCTCAAAAAGAGCTGCCAGCAATCTGGGCAATGCACTGTTTAATAAAATATAGTCAGAATATGGAACTTCAATTTCCAGAAGGAGTAGAAAAAATTGAAAATGTAATGGACAGCAAATATTTGGGCGAAAAAGGTGAAGTTCATCAGTTTCCAGTTACAAAAGATAAATCTAATAATTCTTATCGTTTAGACAGGGTTAATAATAAAAAAGAAAAAAACTGTGAAAAATATTATGTTTTTGGTGAAATGAATGCTGGCAGCTGTTCAGTGTTTTATCCTGAAAAAAATATAGAATTTAAGATTAATTTTGACAGAGAAAAACTACCTTACCTTGGCTTCTGGCTGACAGAGGGAGGATTTAAAGGGGATTATAATTGTGCCTTTGAACCTGCAGACGGCTATTATGATTCAGTAAATAAAGCTATAAAAAATAATAAAATTAATATAATTAAAGCAGGAGATATTTATGAATTTTCTTTAGAGCTTGAATTAATAATTAATTCAAGCTCTAAAATGTAAATTACTTTCATCATAAAAATTTATTTTATAGATAACAAATTAACCTTTCTCAACTTTTCTATATTTGCTTGGAGCTAAACCCATGATTTTTTTAAAAATTCTAGAAAAATAATATTGATCATTATAATTTAATTTTTGCGATATTTCTTTAACTGTTAGCTGCGTGAGATCAAGCAGCTGACAGGCTTTTTTTATTTTTAAATGGATAAAAAAATCTATTGGTGAATAAGCAGTTTTTTCATTAAAAACATTGGTTAATTGACTTTTAGATAAATTATTCAGATCAGCAAGTTCCTGCAGGCTTAAATTTTTTTCAAGGTTCTGCTGCATATAATCAATAGTTTTCTCAACATAAGCACTCTGCTGATCAACTCTTATTTTAGCATTATCAGAAAAATAAATAACAGCAAGCAGATGTCCTAAGGTTTGCGATGCATAAATTAAGTTTTTTTGGGTAAAACCTCTATTAAAAGTCCCAAGTAAAATATTAAATAATTTTAAAATAAGTGGAAACTTATCAAGGTCTGGTGAAGTTATAATAATCTCCTCTGGTTTATCTTCAAAATAGCAGGCTGCATTTTCACCAGCAAAATGAAGCCAGTAAATATCCCAGCTGTTATCAGCTAAAGACCCATAGTTGTGGGGCAAATTAGCTGGAATAAATAAAATATCCCCTTTATTAATATTTTGCTGTCTTTTTTCAGTTTTAATAAAGCCCTTTCCAGCTTTACAGTAAATAAGTATATGAGTTTTGCTGCCCTCCTCTCTTTTTCGATAATGATATTTTGCATTGGGAAAAAAGCCAATGTCTGTAATATAAAGATTTTTAATCAGTGGATTGGTAGATAAATTCTCGATTATCTTTTTCGGAATCACAGTAATTATTTCATTTTTAAAGCCTTCCTGTTTTCTTTTATTCATCATAAATATATTATATTTCATTTTTCTTAATATTTCAAACAAAATACGAATATAGTGCATCTTTTTAAGAGTTAAGTCCATTGTCCCAGTAGTTAAATTTAGATAAAATTAGAATATAATAATTAATCAGAGGAGATGATCAAATTGTCTAAAAAATTTAGTGTTAAAGTGTGGGAGGAAATTGTAGAAATTGAAACATATCCTGTAGGAAATGCTGATAAAAATCCAATGTTTCTAGATAAAAGGGTTTATCAGGGGAGTTCAGGTAAAGTTTATCCTCTTCCAGTTACTGAAAAAATTTATGATAATAAAATCATGAAAGAATATAAGATGATTTATTTAGAAAATGATTATTTAAAAATAGAAATTCTACCTGAATTAGGTGGCAGAATCCAAAGGGCTTATGATAAAACAAATGGTTACGATTTTGTATACTATAATCCTGTGATTAAACCAGCTTTGGTTGGGCTTACAGGGCCCTGGATTGCAGGAGGGATTGAGTTCAACTGGCCCCAGCATCACCGACCTTCAACTTATAGTCCTGCAGAATATTCATATGAAACCAATGAGGATGGTAGTGCAGTTGTCTGGGTCAGTGAAATTGATAGGATGTATGGAACAAAAGGAATGGCGGGTTTTAAGCTCTACCCTGATAAGGCCTACTTGGAAATAATTGGCCAACTTTATAACAAAACTGAACTTCCACAGACATTTCTCTGGTGGGCAAACCCAGCTGTTGCTGTAAATGAAGATTACAAATCAATTTTTCCGCCTGATGTTAAGGCAGTTTTTGACCATGGTAAAAGAGATGTTTCAAAATTTCCAATTGCAACAGGAGAATATTATAAAGTAGATTATTCTGCTGGGGTAGATATTTCAAAATATAAAAACATTCCTGTGCCTACTTCTTACATGGCCTACCATTCTGACTATAATTTTGTCGGAGGTTATGATTACTCGGAAGAGGCTGGAATATTGCATGTAGCAAATCATCATATATCCCCCGGTAAAAAACAGTGGACCTGGGGAACCGGAGATTTTGGCCAGAGGTGGTATCAGAATTTAAGTGATTACAGTAGTGGTGAATACATTGAGCTTATGACAGGTGTTTATACAGATAATCAGCCTGATTTTACCTGGATTCAGCCTCACGAAGAAAAGACATTTAAACAGTATTTCTTACCTTATAAAGGTTTGGGCCAGGTCAAAAATGCAAGTAAAGATTTCTTGATTAATTTAGAATTTAAAAATGATAAAGCAGAGATTTCTATCTATGCAACTTCTAAATACAATGATGTGAAAGTTATTTTAAAAGAAGCTAATCAAATCATATTAAATGAAGCAGTTGATATAGATCCACTAGATATCTACAGCCAGAAGTTAAAGATAGATAAAAAATTGAATGAATCAAATTATACTTTAAAAGTATTAGATAGCTCTGGCTCTCTGTTATTATCATACTCACCTGCTGCAGAGAGTTTATTAAAGACACCTGATCCAGCAGAGGCTGCCGAAAAACCTGAAGCAGTACAAACAAATGAAGAACTATATTTAACAGCTCTTCATTTAGAGCAGTACAGACATGCTACCTATGATCCGGATCCATATTATCTAGAAGGATTAAAAAGAGATCCCGGTGATATTAGAATTAATAATGCTTATGGAAGATTATTAATGAGGAGAGGGAATTTTCCTGAAAGTGAAAAATATTTTAGAAGAGCTATTGAGAGGTTAACAGAAAAAAATCAGAACCCCTATGATATTGAAGCATATTATAATTTAGGTTTATCTCTAAAATACCAAGAACAATATGATCAGGCTTTTTCAGCTTTTCATAAAGCAATTTGGTCTGGTGAATTTCACGATCGAGGTTATTATGAACTTGCAGCTTTAGCTTATAGAAAAGGTGAAATTGTAGATGCTTTAGAATATATCGAAAAAGCTATAATAAAAAATTATCACAGCTCTAAATCCAGAAATTTAAAAACAGCTATTTTAAGAAAAATGAAGAAGTTCAAAAAAGCTGAAAATCTGGTAGAAGAAACTCTAAAAATTGATAAATTAGATTTTGCTGCTAGAAGTGAACTATATTTTATCAAAGAAAATATTGGTCAAAGTAAAACGGCAGCAGAATTAAAACAAAAAATGGTTGAAGTTTTAAGAAATGATCAGCATAACTTTTTAGAATTAGCTGTTGATTATGGTAATGCCTTTTTATATCAAGAAGCAGTAGACGTTTTAGAAATTTATTTATCAAATAATCAAGATGATGAGTTTGCAATATATCCGATGATTTATTATTATTTAGCTTATTATTATTTAAAAATGAAAAATGAAACTAAGGCTAAAAAATATTTCAGAAAAGCAGCTGCAGCAAATTCTGACTATTGTTTTCCAAATAAATTAACTTCAATAAATGTGCTGCAGTCAGCTATAAATAAAGATCCTCAAGATTCAAAAGCACCTTATTATCTCGGGAACTTATTATATGATAAAAAGCAGTATCAAAAAGCAGTTAAACTATGGGAAAAATCTACTGAAATCGATAGTTCATTTCCCACAGTACAGCGAAATCTCGCGCTGGCTTATTACAATAAATTATCAAATAAGGGAAAAAGCAAAAAACTTTTAGAAAGATCCTATAAGCTTAATCCAAAAGACAGCAGAGTTTTATTTGAACTAGATCAACTATATAAAAAATTAGGATATTCAAATCAAAAAAGAAAAGAATTTTTGGATGATAAATTTGAGATTGTTAAAGAAAGAGATGATCTCTATACAGAATATATCACCTTAGAAAATAATCTTGGTCATCATGAAGATGCATTAAAGCTATTGTCTGAACGTAATTTTCATCCCTGGGAAGGGGGAGAGGGTAAGGTTACTTCTCAATATAAGTTTGCTAACTTAGAACTTGCTAAAGAAAAAATAGAATCTGGTGAATATCAAAAAGCACTTGATTTAATTAATGCTGCCAGAACTTACCCCAAGAATTTAGGTGAAGGAAAACTTCCAATAGCAAAAGAAAATGATCTTGATTATTATACAGCTGCTGTCTATAGAGAACTTGGTCAGAATGATAAAGCAGAGAAATATTTCAAAAAAGCAGCGGCAGGTTCTGAAGATATGTCAGATACTCTTTATTATAATGATCAGCCTGCTCATATGATATTTTATCAGGGAGTTGCATTAAGAGAACTTGGAGAAAAAAAAGAGGCTAAGTCTAAGTTTAATGCACTATATGATTATGGAGAAAAACATTTCTTTGATGAAGTAGAAATTGATTATTTTGCAGTTTCATTACCTGATTTTCTTGTTTTTGATGCCGATTTAGAAGAAAAAAATAAAATTCACTGCAAATATTTAATGGGCTTATCATTAATAGCTAAAGGCAAAAACAAAGAAGCTGAAGCTTTATTTAACTACATTAAAAAAAGAGCTCCCTACCATCAGGGAATAAAAAGAAAATATTTATTAAACTAAAATTAAAAACTCCACAAAAATGTGGAGTTTTTTTTCGATTGGTCGGGATGATTTTCTCTGACTTCTAAAATAACTTCCTTAAGTTCTTGATTTAAAACACATCTTTTACTTCAGTCATTACTTTACTCATTATTTTACAATTAAAGTGCCATAAAACATTGATTAAAGTGATCTTGGTACTCTATTGAGAGTATCTGAGCGTCCGAGCTCCAAATCATTTTAATTAATTTTGTGGCTTTTTATTCTTGCTAATTTAAAGAGGGAGTGATTAATTTGATAGATAAAAGATTGAATTTTAAAAATAATTGATTAATTAAATAAATTATGTTATTATATTATTATGATAATTTAAATCGATTTAAATATTAATTTATGAAAGAGGTTTTGTTATGATTAGATTAAAAGATGTTGCAGAAAAAGCAAATGTCTCACCAGCGACTGCTTCTTTAGCTTTAAATGATAATGAACTTGTAAATGATAAGACTAAAGAACGGGTAAAACAGATAGCCAAGGAAATGAACTATATCCCGGATGCCAGAGCAAAGGCTTTAAAAACTAAAGAGACAAAGATAATTGGGCTTGTCATTCCAGAGATAGATAATCCATTTTTCTCCGAGATTGCCAAAGAGGTAAAAACTGTTGCAAAAAAAAATGGTTACAATATTATTTACTGTGGTGTGGAAAGCAAAGAAGACGAATTAGATTATATTACTCTTTTTAGAGGTATGCAGGTAGATGGTGCTATTTTTGCTTCTTCAGTTGGTGATTCCGACTCAAATCTAGATTTAATTAAAGAACTTGCTGATAATTTTATTCCGGTAGTTTTTATTGATCGTCTTTTAGATGCTGGCAGTAAAATTGATTCTGTCAATTCTGATCTAGAAAAAGCAGCTTCTATTGCAGCAGAACATCTGGTCAATTTAGGTCACAAAAAAATAGCTTTTGCTGGTAAGGAAAAGGAATTTAGAATGACCGGTTATATAGAAGTGTTAAAAAAATATAATATTAATTACGATAATAAATATTTATTTAAAAACATACTTTCATTTGAAGACGGGTATAAATTAGGGAAAAAAATTGCCTCGCAAAAGGATAGACCAACAGCTATTTTATCTCATAATGATGAAGTTGCTATCGGGTTGATTCAGTCCCTGGTCAGCTCGGGAATCAGTGTTCCCGGGGAACTATCAATTTGTGGTATTGATAATATTCGCTTATCTCATTTTTATAATCCAGCTTTAACTACTGTTGATATTCCTAATATAAAAATGGCCAGAAAAGCCATTCAGTTATTACTTAAAAAAATAAAAAATGAAAATAAGTCAAAAACAGAGCATATTCAGTTCGATGTTTCTTTAATTGAACGAGAAACAACTCAAAAACTCCTGTGATTTATTTAAATAGAAAATATATTTTAACTATAATTTAAATCGATTTAAATATATTTAATATTCATACTTTAAATCGATTTAAAGATAAATCTCTTTCCAAAATCTGTACAATAAAAGCAAAAGGGGGGATCTTTAAAGAAGGGTTAAATTTACTTAAAGCTTTATGATCAATCAAAATTATTAGGAGGAGAAAAATGAATAAAAAATTAACTGTATTATTTTTTATGGTTTTAATGGTGGCTGGATTTACTACAATGACTTTTGCCCAGGAAGAGACAACAATCACAGTCTGGTGCTGGGATCCTAACTTTAATATTTATGCAATGGAAGAGGCAGCAGCTATTTATGGGGATCTTAATCCCGATGTAAATATCGACATTAAAGAAGTAGCCTGGGAAGATCTTCAAACTCAGCTAAGTACTTCTTTAAGTGCAAATCAGACAGACAATTTACCTGATATTATTTTAATGCAGGATACTGCTCTGGCAAAGAATGTAAATAGTTTTCCCAATGCTTTCTATGATTTATCAGATAGTGGTATAGAATTTGATAACTTTGCTAACTTTAAAGTTGAATTAACTAAAGTAGATGGCAAAAATTATGCAGTACCTTTTGATAACGGAGCAGCAATTAATGCGATGAGAGTTGATGTTTTAGAAGAAGCAGGTTATACTATTGAAGATTTTACAGATATCAGCTGGGAAGAGTTTATCGAAAAAGGTGCCGATGTTAAAGAGAAAACTGGAAAACCATTACTTTCCGCTATCGCAGGACAATCTGACTTACTGATGATTATGATGCAGAGTACAGGCAACTGGTTCTTTGATCAGAATGGTGAGCCAAATATCGCTGATAATGAGCCTTTAAAAGAAATCATTCGAGTTTATCAGGAACTATTAGAAAAAGAAATTCTAGTTCAAATTAATGACTGGAATCAGTATATTAGTACTTTTCAGAGTGGTACAGTTGCTGGAACTATGAATGGAGCCTGGATTATCGGTTCTATTGTTCCTGTAGAAGAACAGGCTGGCGACTGGAGAATTACTAATCTTCCAAGACTTGCAAATATTGAAGGATCATCTAATTACAGTAATCAGGGTGGTTCTAGCTGGATGGTAATGGCTAACTCTGAAAAGCCAGAAGTTGCTGCAGATTTCTTAGATAAGACTTTTGGCGGCAGCAAAGAATTATATGAGATAATACTTCCTTCCTCTGGAGCTATAGCTACCTATTTACCTGCAGGTGACAGTGAAGTATATAATATGCCGCATCCATTCTTTGGCGACCAGAAGATTTATACAGAAATAATTGATTATGCTGCTAATGTACCAGAAGTAGACTACGGAATTTACAATTATGAAGCAAGAGATACTATCAGCACTGCAATTACTCAAATAATGTCCGGACAGGATATTCAGAGTGCTCTTGATGAAGCACAGTCTACTCTAGAATTTCAGATGTGGTAAAAATTAATTAGAATATCTGAGGGGGAGGTTTTCCTTCCCCTCAGGTAATTAAAGGAGGTCAGTATGTTTAATTCAACTATCGAAAAACTTAAAGCTTTTAAACGCGGATATTCAGTAAATAGAAAACATAAAATGATTGGCTGGTTTTTTGTCATCCCAGGAGCTTTGCTGATTTTTTCATTTTATTTTTATCCAATTATTAGAGCTTTTCTGCTTTCTATGCAGGGAGGAGTTGGTAATAACTTAAGATTTGCAGGAGCTGCCAATTATCAGAGATTATTTGCAGATACTCTTTTTAAAAAATCACTATTTAATGTATTTGTTTATTTAATTTTACAGGTTCCAATCATGCTAACTCTGGCTTTGATTTTAGCAGGAATCTTAAATGATAAAACTTTAAAATTCAGATCTTTTTTCAGAACAGCAATTTTTGTTCCCTGTGCAACCTCACTTGTCTCATATGCAATTATTTTTCGTTCTATGTTTGCACTGGATGGTTTTGTTAATACAGTTTTAATGAATCTGAATCTGATGGCTGAACCTATAAACTGGCTTGGTGGTCCCTGGACTGCAAGATTATTAATTGTGATTGGGCTGACCTGGCGCTGGACCGGTTATAATATGATATTTTATCTGGCAGGTTTACAGAATATTGATCCTGCAATTTACGAAGCTGCAAAAATTGATGGGGCCAGTGCTTTTGATCGTTTGACTAAAATTACAATCCCGATGCTAAAACCAATTATTCTGCTGACAACAATTATGTCTACTAATGGTACCTTACAGATTTTTGATGAAACTAAGAATTTAACCAATGGTGGACCGGCTAATTCAACTCTTTCGGTGTCCCAGTATATTTATCGATTATCATTTGAGTATGTACCCCGATTTGGTTATGCAGCAGCAGTTGCATTTGTAGTATTTATCATAGTAGCTATTTTATCCTTTTTCCAGATGAAAGTTGGTGATGAAAGATGAATAAGCAAAAATTATTTAGAGCCAGCAAGTATGGTTTTTTAATTCTAATCTCTTTTTGCTCTTTGTTTCCATTATTCTGGATGTTTGTTGCCGCGACCAATACAAGTGTTGATGTGCTTGGAGGTACTTTAATTCCTGGATTTAATTTAAAAGAAAACTTTAATGTTTTAACCTCAAATACAAATTTTTATCGAGCAATGTGGAACTCATTTAAATATGCAGCAGTAACTACCCTGGCCAGTTTGTTGGTTTCATCTTTAGCTGGTTATGGTTTTGAAATTTATCATGACCGGGGCAAAGACATGCTAATGAAAATTTTACTACTATCGCTGATGGTACCTTTTGCGGTGATTATGGTTCCACTATATATGTTTTTTGGTAATTTAGGTCTTTTAAATACAACTGCAGGTTTTGCGCTGCCTACTGTTTCTACAGCCTTTTTGATTTTCCTCTTCAGACAGAGCAGCCGCAATTTTCCCCATGAAGTTATTGAAGCTTCAAGGCTGGATGGATTGACTGAAATTGGAATTTTCTTTAGAATGTTTATTCCCATAATGCGTTCTACCTATGCAGCTGCAGCAGTAATTACTTTTATGAATGCCTGGAATAATTATTTATGGCCTTTAATAATTATGCAGAAAGACAGTGCCAAGACAATGCCGCTTTTAATTTCAAATTTAACGGCTGGTTATACAACAGATTATGGTGTTTTAATGCTGGCGGTTGGAATTAGTATTTTACCAACTCTAGTTTTATTTTTGGCTCTGCAGAAAAACTTTGCCGAAGGGGTTACTGGATCAGCAAAATAATGATAAACTAATTTATACTATAATATTTACACAAATCATTAAAATTTCGAGCTAATAATTATTGATATTTTTAAGGAAGAAAGGAAGAAGAGAATGCAAAAATATGATTTATTCAATGGTAAAGTTAACAATATGCTGCATGGAGCAGATTATAATCCGGACCAGTGGCTGCACCGACCTGATATTTTAGAAAAAGATATAGAATTGATGAAAAAAGCAAACTGCAATGTGATGAGTCTGGGGATTTTTTCCTGGTCCACCCTTGAGCCAAAGGAGGGTGATTTTCAATTTGAATGGCTTGATCAGATAATTGATAATTTATATCAAAATGGAATAAGTGTAATTCTGGCTACTCCCAGTGGAGCCAGACCGGACTGGCTGGCGGCAAAATATCCAGAAGTTTTGAGAGTTAATGCTGACCGCAGCCATAACCTATTTGGTGAAAGACATAATCACTGTTATACATCTCCAGTTTATAGAGAAAAGATTAAAATTATTAATAGAAAATTAGCAGAAAGATATGGTGAACACCCGGCAGTAATTATGTGGCATGTTTCCAATGAATACGGAGGAGACTGTCATTGTGAACTCTGTCAGCAGGATTTTAGAAAATGGCTGCAGAATAAATATGGCAGTCTGGAAAATTTAAATCGATCCTGGTGGAGTTCTTTTTGGAGCCATACTTACACTAACTGGGAAAATATTGAATCACCTGCACCTCAGGGAATGCAGTCGGTTCACGGGCTAGCCCTGGACTGGAAGCGTTTTTCTTCAGATCAGACAATAGAATTTTATAAAAATGAGATTGAACCTTTAAGAGAAATAACTCCTCAAATTCCGATTACTACAAATTTTATGTATAAATACATAGGTCTCAATTACTGGAAATTTGCTCAGGAAGTAGATGTTGTTTCCTGGGATAGTTATCCCAGCTGGCACAGTGATTATGAAACCGATATTGATAGAGCAGTTGATACTGCTTTTATGCATGATATGTTTAGATCTCTTAAAGATGGTAAGCCTTTTTTATTGATGGAAAGTACCCCCAGTAAAACTAACTGGCAGCCGGTTGCAAAATTAAAGCGGCCCGGGATGCACAAACTTTCCTCGCTGCAGGCAGTGGCTCACGGTTCTGATTCTGTTCAGTATTTTCAGTGGCGGAAAAGTAGAGGGGGAGTGGAAAAGTTTCACGGCTCTGTAGTGGGTCATGCTGGTCATGAAAACACAAGGGTTTTTAAAGATGTAGCTGCTCTTGGTGCTGAACTGCAAAAACTTAATTCAATTACTGGAACCACTGTCAAAGCTGAAGTTGCAGTAGTCTTTGATCAGGAAAACCGGTGGGCAATTAATGAAGCTTCTGGTCCACGGCAGGAGAAGAAAGATTATTTAAAGACCTGTCTTAGTCATTACAAAAATTTCTGGCAGCAGGGAGTTTCAGTTGATATTATCAATCAGGAAAAAGATTTCTCTCAGTATAAATTGGTAATTGCTCCTATGCTCTATCTTCTAAAAGAGAATACTGCAGCCAGATTAAAAAAATTCGTAAAAAATGGAGGAACCGTGGTTTCTACTTACTGGACAGGAATAGTTAACGAAAATGATCTCTGTTTTTTAGGTGGATTTCCGGGTCCTTTAAGAGATTTATTTGGTATCTGGTCAGAGGAATTAGATGCCCTCTATGATCAGGACAGCAATCAGATAGTGATTAAGAATAATACAGGCTTAAAAGCTGGTCAAGAATATGAAGCTAAGATATTCTGTGACTTAATTCAACTTGAGGGAGCAGAAGCACTGGCTGAATATAAAAGTGATTTTTATGCCGGTCAACCTGCTTTAACTGTTAATAATTATGGAAAGGGAAAAGCTTACTATATCGCTTCCCGTAATGAAGATGATTTTTTAAAGGATTTTTATTATAATTTAATCATCAAACTTAATTTAACAAAAATCATTTTGGCTCAGCTACCTGAAGGAGTAACAGCCCAAAAAAGATCTGATGCAAATAATGATTATATTTTTCTGATGAATTTTAGTGAAGATGAGAAGAAAATAGAACTAAGAGAAGAATTATCGGAGATTATTGATGAAAATGTTATTAAAGATAATATTATTTTAAAAAAATATGAAGTTAAAATATTTAAAAAAAAAATTCTTTGACTTAAGAGACTCCTTTTAATATAATGTAGTTAGAATTATCAAACAATTTTAAAAGGAGGTATCATTATGGCGGATTTAGCAAACAGAGTTGATGAAAATGTTGAAGGGGAATATTATGTAGATACTCAGTGTATAGCCTGTGGAGTTTGTGTTAGTGAGGCTCCTGATAATTTTGAGATGGAGGCGGAGTATGCTTATGTTTATAAGCAGCCGGAAGATGAAGCAGAAAGAGAAGCTTGTGAGAGTGCGCTGGAAGCCTGTCCTGTAGATGCAATTGGAAACGACGGTTAAATTTGTCTAACACTTATAGTTGTTTTTTCTAAACTAAATATTAATTTATCTGGAAACGGGCGGGAGCTGTTGAGCTCCCGTTTTTTTTTGTGCTCCGTAAATTATTCTGATCGTAGGTGAAAGTCCTATCTATGTTGTGGCATGTATCATGTAGAAGTTAACAGTGACAGGGTTTTCACTGCTCACTACTTACTAGATTGTCCTAGAGGACTAAAATATACAGCTGTGGTAACACAGTGACGAAGACTTATTTCTTGAGATGGGGCAACGACTGACGGAAAGCTGTATACGGGAGAACCGTACGTGCAGTTTGACGAGGGGTCCCAGCTGAAAAGCTGGTCCTACTCTATAATCAGTTTGCTGAATTATTGATTATTTATCTTTAATTTATTGTAATTTAAAATTTAATTAGGTATAATAGTTCCAGTATTACCTTAATCTTATGGAAATATTATAAAAAATTAGGAGGAAAATTTGTGAGAAAAATCCCATTAGTTTTAAGACTGTTGATTGGTATTATCTCGGGTATAATAATTGGATTATTTTTTCCAGAAAGTATTGCTAGATTACTATATACTTTTACCCATATTTTTGGTAAATTTCTAAATTACATAGTTCCTTTAGTTATTTTAGCATTCATAATACCAGGAATTGCTGATTTAGGGGATAAAGCCGGGAGATTATTAGCAACAACTGTTTTGGCCGCCTACGTCTCTACTGTAGTGGCAGGAACAGCAGCTTATTTAGTAGCGAGCAGAATTGTTCCTACTATTGTACAGGCGGCAGATGTTGCCAACCCGGAAGAAGGTGGTTTGGAAGCTTTTTTAAGTCTTGAAATTTCTCCCTTATTAGGAATTATGGCTGCCTTAGTAACAGCCTTTATTTTTGGATTGGGAATAAATTATTTACTTAGAAATACAGGTGATAACAAGTTATATCAATTAACAAATGAATTCAGAGACATTATTGTTTTAGTAATTGAAAAAGTAATTATTCCATTTTTACCATTACATATTGCCGGTGTTTTTGCCAATATGGCTTTTAGTGGAAGAGCCTTTGAGACTCTCAGGGTTTTCAGTCAGGTTTTTGCTCTTATTATTTTAATGCATTTATTTTATTTGCTTATTCAGTACTATATAGCTGGGACAGTGGCCGGTAAGAGTCCACTTAAAAGTTTAAAAAATATGATTCCAGCCTATACCACAGCAATTGGAACTATGTCTAGTGCAGCAACTATTCCGGTTACTTTAAAAAGTGCCAAGAAAAATAAAATCAACGAAGATATTGCAGATTTTGTAATTCCTTTGGGAGCTACTGTTCATCTGGCAGGGAGTACTATTACTATAACAACCTGTGCAGTTGCAGTTGCTTTAATCCAGGGAATACCACTGGAATTTGGAGTCTTTTTTCATTTTATTGCTTTACTTGGGGTGACAATGGTAGCGGCTCCTGGAGTTCCAGGTGGTGCAGTGATGGCAGCCTTAGGTCTTTTGAGTAGTATTTTAGGATTTGGAGAAGGTGCAACCGCTTTAATGATTGGTCTTTATTTAGCTCAGGATAGTTTTGGTACTGCCTGTAATGTAACAGGAGATGGAGCTATTGCAATGTTTATTGATGGAATAAGAGAAAAATTTGCAGATACTGCCGAAAACATATAATGATTATAGATTATAGAAGAAATTAGATTATTAAACAAGAGATCAAGATTAGTATTATAGTTAGATAAAACTAATTTGAAGATGGGATTCAGAGTTTGAAAATTAAAGATATTAAGGCTTATTTTCCTTATGATAAACAGATAAAAAGACGGAATCTGTTCTATCATAAGGATATTTTTTTGTTTTAACCGAAAAAATATTTCATAATTATTATAAATACTTGAAATGATATTTCAAAAATGTTAAACTCTTATTAAGAAATGAAAGAATATTTCGAATGGAGGCTAAAATATGAATAATGATTTAGACAAATTGGTTACAGAATCTGTTAATGAAAAGTCCAGAAACATTGATAGAGTAAGTACAGAAAAAATGATAGAAATTATTAACAAGGAAGACAAAAAAGTAGCATTGGCTGTAGAAAAAGAAAAGTATAAGATAGCTGAAGCTGTTGATTTAATTACTACAGCGTTAAAAAATGGTGGAAGATTAATCTACATGGGAGCAGGAACAAGTGGTAGGTTGGGGATTTTAGATGCTTCTGAATGCCCTCCAACTTATGGTGTTAGCAGTGATTTAGTACAGGGCTTAATTGCCGGTGGAGAAAAAGCAATTAGAAATTCGATAGAAAATGCAGAAGATAGTAAGGAAGAAGCCGCAGCACATCTTCAGGATATTAATTTTACTAAGAATGACTTTTTAGTCGGTATAGCTGCAAGTGGAAGTACTCCTTATGTAATAGGGGGATTGGAATACGCCAAATCAAAGGGAGCAAAAACAGCAGCGTTGAGCTGTAATCCTGATTCTAAAATTGCTGAAGTTGCTGATGTTTCTATAGCACCGGTTGTTGGTCCTGAAGTTGTAACAGGATCTACCAGGATGAAAGCAGGTACTGCTCAAAAAATGGTATTAAATATGTTAAGTACAGCCACAATGATCAAGCTGGGAAAAGTTTATAAGAATTATATGGTTGATCTACAGGTTAAAAATAATAAATTAGCTGAAAGAGCTAAAAATATGATCATGGAAGTAAGTGAGGTGAGTTATAAAAAGGCAGAAAAATACCTTAAGAAAACAGATTATAATGTTAAACTTGCAATTATGATGCTTAATTCTGGTCTGGAGAAACGGGAGGCTGAACAGGAATTAGAAAAATATGAAGGCCGTTTAGCCGATGCGATTGAAAATAATAGGTAATTATATATATTTTGATTACAATATGTTTAAAAAATTAGAATAAGAAAACAGGAGGGGTACAATGAATAATCAAGATTTGGTTAAGAAAATTGTACAAAAATTAGGTGGGAAAGAAAACATACTTGCAGCTTCAAATTGTATGACAAGATTGAGAGTTGATCTTAAGGATGACTCTATAGTTAATATTAAAGATTTAAAGGCTGTAGAAGGTGTTATGGGAGTTGTTGAAGATGAGACTCTGCAGATAGTTGTTGGCCCAGGAAAAGCAAAAAAATGTCTTGATATTCTAAAAAGCGATTATAATATTTCATCTGATTTAGAAGTTGGAGATGACTGGGAGAAAAATAAAGCAGCTGTTAAGAGTGGACAAAAGCAGAGTAAATTGAAAAGAGGTTTGAAGACAATCGGTAAAATTTTCATACCACTTATTCCAGCTATTATTGCAGCCGGTATTTTTAATGGATTTGCCGGTTTAATTACCAATCTTCAAAATACAGGTAGTCTACCAACAACTGATTTTTGGAATTTCACCCAACTTCTTTTATCTCTACTTGGAGGTTCATTCCTTGGCTATTTAGCAATTTTTACAGGGATCAATGCTGCCAAACAGTTTGGAGCAACTGAGGGCTTAGGTGGTATGTTAGGTGCCTTAACAATAATGAGTCAGATAACCGAAATTTCTCAGATTTTTGGAATGTATGATGCAGAAGTGCCTTTAAACTCAATTTTGACAACAGGTAAAGGTGGAATAATCGGTGTTATTATTGGTGTTTATATCCTTTCAATAATTGAAAAGAAAATCAGAAAATCAATTCCAGATGTTTTAGATTTAATAGTTACTCCGGTAGTAACAATGCTGATTATGGCCCTGGGAATGATCTTTGTGATCATGCCGCTGTCAGGTGTGCTTTCTGACTGGTTAGTAGGAGCTTTAACTCTGCTTGTAGCTTCAGAAAATCCAATTATTAGCGTAATTTCCGGTTATGTCCTGGCAGCTGTGTTTTTACCAATGGTATTACTCGGTTTGCATCATGGATTAATTCCATTATATGCTATTCAGCTGGAAAATATGGGCGGAGTTTCCTTATTCCCAGTTTTAGCGATGGCAGGAGCAGGCCAGGTAGGGGCTGCAATTGCTATTTATCTTAAAGCTAAAAAGACTAATAATATGAAGTTGAAACAAATTATTTCCGGTGCCCTGCCAGCAGGGATTCTGGGTATAGGTGAGCCTTTAATTTATGGTGTTACCTTACCATTAGGCAAGCCCTTTATAACAGCTGGATTGGGAGCAGGTTTTGGTGGAGCTTTTGTCATGCTGCAGAATGTAATGGCAGGTGCCTGGGGCCCTTCTGGTATAACAGCTATTCCTCTAATGCAGCCTGGATCAATGCTTAGTTATTTTATAGGACTTGTTATTGCCTATATTGGTGGATTTGTTGTTACTCATTTCTTTATTAAGGACGAAGAAGTTGCCCAATTACAGTAGAAATAAATTATGGCTCCCATATTCAATTTTTGGGAGCCTTTAAATTTATAATAACTTAAAAAGGAGCAAAAAAATGTTAGGAATATCAGTTTACGCAGGTCTGGATTTAAGTTTAGAAGAAAACATTAAATATTTAGAAGAAGCTAAGCAGCTGGGAATTGAAAATGTATTTTTATCACTACATATACCTGAGGTGAATAATAATTTTCTGACTGAAGTTAAAGAGCTGCTTTTAACTATTAATCGACTTAATTTAAATTTAACAGCAGATATTTCAAAAAAATATTTTGAAAACATTAATTTAAATAAATTTAACTTTGATGCTTTAAGACTGGATTTCGGTTTTAATACTCAAGAAATTTCTGAACTTAGTCAGAATAAAGATTATAAAATCAACCTTAATGCCAGTACTTTGACAGAGTCTGATTTAAAATCTATAATTTTCCATGGTGGCAATTTAGATAATTTTGAAGCCTCTCATAATTATTATCCACGCGAAGAAACAGGGTTATCTAAAGAATTATTGCTTAAAAAAAATAATGTTTTGAAGAAATATGGTATAGAAGTGGCAGCCTTTGTACCGGCCAAATATAAAAAGAGACCTCCTATTAAAGCTGGACTTCCAACCCTGGAAAAACATAGATTTTTAACACCGCAGACAGCAGCTCAAGATTTATTAAAGTTAGGAATTGATAAAGTTTATATAGGAGACAGCAGAGCCTCGACAGATGAATTAGAAGATTTTACTGCAGTGAATAAAGATATAACTATTATACCTGTTAAAGTTTTTGAGAGTATAAGTCAAGAAGAAAAAAGATTGTTAAACTTAGTTCATAAAAATCGTCAGGATCCTGGAGAATATATTATTAGGTCTGAAACCGCAAGAAAAAGCAAAAAAAATAAAATAATTCCAAATAATAATATAAAAAGATTTAAACATGCTGTGACGATTGATAATTGTAATTATCAAAGATATGAAGGAGATCTGCAGATCTTAAAAAAAGGATATCCTGCAGATAAAAGAATAAATGTAGTTGCTGATGCAGGAGATTCGGCAGTGCTTATTGAAAAAATAAAAGAAGGAGATAAATTTAAATTTAAAATTAAAGGTGAGTAATAATGAAAGTTATATTAAAAATAAAAGCTATGTTTAAAGATTTTACAGCAACAGAAAAAAAGATTGCTGATTATATTTTAAATAATAAAGAAGAGGTTAGTCAATTATCAGTTAAAGAGCTTGCTCAGTCTGCAGACAGCAGTCCAGCTTCAGTTGTTAGATTTTCTAAGAAGATTGGCTATCAGGGCTTTCAGGACTTTAAAATCTCTTTGATTAAAGACTTGCAGGAAGTTGAAAATGAAGAAAAGGTAAAAGTTTATGAAGATATAGCGGTAGACGACGAAATCGAAGATATAATGGAAAAACTTGCGCATGACAATGTAAAGGTTATAAATAATACAATTAACTTATTATCTGTTAGAGAATTAAAAAAAGCAGTTAAGGCAATTGAAACTGCAGAAAATATTTATATTTTTGGGATTGGTGCTTCTGGTCTTGTTGCAAAAGATTTAGAGTATAAATTAATGCGAATTAAGAAAACAGTTATCAATTATGCAGATACGCATGCCCAATTAGCTTCAGCGGCTAATATAGAAAGTACAGACCTAGCAATAGCGATTTCCTATAGCGGAGAGAGTTTAGAAGTATATGAAGCTTTAAAAACAGCAAAAGAAAGAGGTGCTGAAACTATTTCTATCACAAAATACGGCGAAAATCCTTTGAATAAAATTGCTAATATTAAGCTTCAGGTGGCAGGCAGTGAGAAAAATATGCGTCTGGGGGCTATCACTTCCAGAATAGCACAGTTAACTGCGGTAGATATTTTATTTGTGGCTTTTGCTAAAAATGATTTTAGCAAAATAAGTACTTACTTAAAAAACACTCGTGAAAGTGTAGAGCAATTTAAAATAATTTAATAGAGGAAAGGTACAATAAATGAAAAAAAATATAAGTTTAGTTTTATTAATTTTTATTATATTATCTTTCTCGTTTATAGCAAAAGCAAATAATTTTCAGCAAAAATTTAATTTTTATAAATTTTTGGACTCTGGAGGTGAATATTTAATGGAATATAAGTTAGAAAATATGTCCTTAGAAGAAAAAGTGGGTCAGTTATTTCAGATTGGCTTTTCGACTTCAGCAGTTAGTGATCAGGTGAGAGATATGATAGAAAATTATCATGTTGGTGGAGTGATATATTTCAGCAGGAACATAGAAAATCCTGCCCAGACTGCAGAGCTATCAAATAAACTGCAGCAGCTGGCTGTAAATTCAGGATCTGAAATTCCTTTGTTTATTTCTGCCGATCAGGAAGGTGGAACAGTTACCAGATTAAATGGTGCAACTCATTTTCCAGGGAATATGGCCCTGGGAGCAGCCAATGATCAGAATTTAACTGAGGATGTGGCTAAATTTACTGCAGTAGAACTTAGAAATTTAGGTATAAATGTTAATCTGGCTCCAGTACTTGATGTTAACAATAATCCTGAAAACCCGGTAATTGGAGTTCGTTCATTTGGGGAAGATCCTGAGCTAGTAGCAGAATTAGGAGCAGCCTACATAAAAGGTCTGCAGTCAAAAGGAGTTATTGCTACCGCTAAACATTTTCCGGGACATGGAGATACAGATACAGATTCCCACCTTGATTTGCCAATTATAAAACATCAGCGTTCAAGATTGGATAGAGTAGAATTATATCCATTTAAAAAGGCAATTGAGGCTGGAGTAGACAGTATAATGACTGCTCATGTATATTTTCCGGCTATCGAAAATAACCAGGGTATCCCTGCTACACTTTCAAAATCGGTATTAACCGGTCTATTAAGAAATGAGCTAAACTTTGAGGGCTTAATAATTACTGATTGTATGGAAATGGATGCAATAGTTAAAACATTTGGTACAGTAGAAGGAGCAGTCAAAACAATTGAAGCAGGTAGTGATACAGTTTTAGTTTCACACAGCTATCAGCGGCAAAAAAATGCAATTGAGGCTGTAATAGAGGCTGTAAAATCGGGTAGGATTAGCGAAAAAAGAATTGATGCTTCTGTAAAAAGAATATTAACACTTAAAGGGAAAATAATTAACCTGGAGCAGATTGATCAAGCCAATCCGGATCAAATTGATTTTAAAAAACACCAGAAGACAGCTCAGAAGCTTGCAGAAAAAGCACTGACTTTAGTCAAGGATGAAGGTGTTTTTCCTATAAAGAATATTGAGCAAAAGAAGGTCAGTGTAATTGATTTTAAGATGGAAAGAGTTTCTCTGACAGAAGATGAAGGCAAAAAAAGCAATCTATTTGTTGACTATTTGAGTCAGGAAATTAACAAATTTGAGTATATTAGACTGCAGAATATGACTTTAAGCACAGCAGCAAAACAAAAGTTGGAGGACAGTGATTTAATTATTGTTTGTACCTATAATGCCACTGCAAATAGATATCAAGCAGAACTGGCAGAAAAATTGGCTGAAAACAATAAAGTTCTAGTACTTGCACTTCGTAATCCGTATGACTATCAATTTATAGAGAAAACTCAAGCTTTTATAACAACTTACGATCACAGCCCGGCCAATCAGAGAGCAGCTGCGGATTTTATTTTAGGAAAAATAGAGGCTGAAGGAAAACTGCCAGTTAATTTTAATTGAATCTTTTCTTGACAGAATTACTTATCTATGTTAAAGTTATAAAAAACAATAAAACTTATCTAGAGAGGTGGAGGGACTGGCCCTTTGAAACCCGGCAACCAGCAGTTAGTTACTGCCCGGTGCTAATTCCAGCAGGAAAATTCCTGAAAGATAAGGAGTTAATTTATTACCCACTCCTACTTTTAGGAAGTGGGATTTTTTGATTTAAGAGCAGGACATTTTATTTTTAAAATGAGTAGTACAGGTAGTAGTAATTAGTAGGTTGATCATCTAGTTTTATTGTTTTTAATTTGAGAAGAGAATATTAGAGGAGGAAATTAAATGAGTTTAAAATTTGACACTTTAGCATTACATGCAGGTTATGAAGCAGGAGAGAATAAGAAATCAGCGGCGGTTCCTATTTATCAGACAACATCCTATTTATTTGATGACACAGATCATGCAGCAGATTTATTTGCCTTAAAAAAGCCAGGTAATATTTATACCAGAATTATGAATCCAACCAATTCGGTCCTGGAAAAGAGAATTGCTGCCCTTGAAGGTGGAGTGGGGGCTCTTGCTGTTTCTTCAGGTCAGGCAGCGGAAGTAACTGCACTTTTAACTATTTGTAATAATGGTGATCATATAGTAAGCGGAAGCTCAATTTATGGTGGTACTCACAATTTATTTAAACATACTTTTAAAAATATGGGAATAGATGTTAGTTTTGTTGATTCTGAAGACCCAGAAAGTTTTAAAGAGGAAATTAATGAGCAGACAAAGGCCTTATATCTAGAGACAATTGGTAATCCAGCTTTGTCTGTACCCGATTTTGAGAGACTGGCAGAAATTGCTCATCAGTCAGGCATTCCTTTAATAGTTGATAATACTTTTGCTACTCCCTATTTGTGTAATCCATTTAAATATGGGGCAGATATTGTAGTTCATTCAACCACTAAATATATAGCCGGTCACGGTAATTCTATTGGTGGTGTTATCGTTGACAGCGGTAATTTTGACTGGGATACAGGCAGGTTTCCTGGCTTAGTTGAACCTGACCCAAGTTATCATGGAGTTAAATTTCAGGAGGAGTTTGGCGAAGCAGCTTTTATCACTAAAGCTAGAGTTCAGCTCTTAAGAGATTTAGGTAGTGCTCCCAGTCCCTTTAATTCGTTTTTGACGATTACCGGACTGGAAACTTTAGGCTTAAGAATGCAGAGACATTCCGAAAATGCTCAGGCAGCAGCAGAATTTTTAGAGGCGGACAGCAGAGTGGAATGGGTAAGTTATCCCGGTTTAAAGAGCCACGATTCACATCAGAATGCTGAGAAATACTTAGAAAATGGAAATGGAGGGATGATTGCCTTTGGCATTAAAGGAGGTAAAGCTGCAGCTGAGAAATTTATTAACCAGCTTGATTTATTTCTCCATTTAGCCAATGTTGGTGATGCAAAATCACTGGCTATTCATCCGGCAAGTACAACTCATCAGCAGTTAAGTGATGAAGATTTAAAGAAAACTGGAATTTCACCGGAGTTAATTAGATTATCCATTGGTATTGAGGATATAGAAGACATTAAAGGAGATTTAGATCAGGCTCTTGCAGCAGCACAAAAATAGGAAAATTTTTTTGAGATAAATACTTAATAAAAGAAGGAGAAAGTTTCTGATTTTAATATTTTTTTAAAAGAAGCTTTTTCCCTAAACAAAAATTATAAATTTTATTAGATTTTAAGAAGCCAGGAGTGAGAAAAGATGCCAATTAAAATACAGGACGAATTACCAGCAGTAGAAACCCTTGAAAATGAAAATATATTTGTAATGAAAGAATCACGAGCAACCCATCAGGATATACGTTCGTTAAAGATCTTAATCTTAAATTTAATGCCCACCAAAATCAAAACAGAAACTCAGATTTTACGTTTAATTGGTAATTCCCCACTGCAGGTTGATGTTGATCTGATGCATCCGGAGAGTCATAATTCTAAAAATACTTCCGAGGAACATCTGATAAAGTTTTATAATACTTTTGAAGAGATTAAAGATAATAATTATGATGGTATGATAATCACCGGTGCTCCGGTTGAAACCTTGGATTTTGAAGAAGTAGATTACTGGGAAGAACTGCAGAAGATTATGGACTGGAGTCTGCATCATGTTTTTTCTACCCTTCATATATGCTGGGGAAGTCAGGCAGGTCTTTATCATCATTATGGGATTCCAAAATATCCTTTAGCTGAAAAAATGTTTGGAGTTTTCCTTCATTATAAGACTAAAAAACATGTTAAATTAATGCGTGGTTTTGATGACTTATTCTATGTTCCCCAATCACGGCATACAGAAATCAGAAGAGAAGATATTACAGAGATTGAAGAGCTGGAAGTTCTTTCGGAATCAGAAGAATCGGGTATTTATCTTGTAGCCAGCAAAAATGGTCGTCAGGTTTTTGCAACCGGCCACTCGGAGTATGATCGAGAAAGTCTGGAGGAAGAATACTTAAGAGATATTAATAAAGGAATGAAGATTGAGCCTCCTCAAAATTATTATAAAGATGATGATCCTGACAAGGAAATTATTATGCGCTGGCGTAGTCATGCCAATCTATTGTTTGTTAACTGGTTGAACTATTATGTCTATCAGGAAACTCCATTTGACTTAAGTAAACTAAAATAAAAATTAAATAAAAAAGATAAAATAAAAACCCTTCAGTTTTTTTCTGAAGGGTTTTTACAATTTAAGAAGATTTAATTTTTTTAACTGATTCTCTTTCAATTAATTCAGTGGTGATTACTGATTTAGTAGATTTTTTTTCTGGATTCTGGATCCTGTCAAATAATTTACGGGCTGCTTCCTGGCCCATTCCTTCTTTGTCAATGGAGATTGTTGTAATTTTGGGAGTAGTAAAAGCAGTTAATTCAATATTATCAAACCCTATAATTGAAATGTCAGCAGGAACCTTAACTCCATATTTATTAAAAGTCTGGAGTAAGCCAATGGCGGTAGCATCATTGGCAGCAAAAATTGCAGTGGGCAGCTGTTTTTCTTTTAAAAATTCTTTTGCCAGTTCTTTTCCCATATCCTGACTGAAATCTTCCTTAATTTTAATAAAATTCTCCTGGATTTCCAAATCGCTTTCCAGCATCTCCATTTTATAAGCTCGGTAACGTTCTTCAAAACTGGGATGGCTGTTGGGACCACCAGCATAGGCAATTTTATGATGCCCCATTCTAATTAAATAATCTACTGCCTGCATAGCCCCATTAAAATTATCAGAAACAATAGAATCCATAATTGGAGATCGCAGATAATTATCTACAAGTACTGTAGGAAATTTTAGTTCTTCAATCGCTCTGATCATATTTTTATTAATGTCAGCCCCAGCAAGAATCAGACCATCAACTTTATTTTGACTGATTATTGAAGGGACTTTTTTGCTCTGTAACGCATCTAATTTAATAGTCGAAAAAAGGAGATTATAATCATAATTTTCTACTTCAATTTCGACACCAGCTATAACTCTTGTATAAAAAGGGTTATTAAAAATAGGAATATGTCTGCGGCTCATAATGAATGCAATATTATGGGTTTTTAAACCTGCCTGAGAACGAAAAGAAAAATAACCCATTTCCTTAGCAATATTTAGTACTTTTTGTCTGGTAACAGGAGAGACTCCCCCTTTATCATTTAAAGATTTAGAGACTGTAGAGATTGAAACATCTGCTTTTTCTGCTATGTCTTTAATTGTCACATTCATTTAAAAGCATCCTTTCTTCAAAAAGATTAAGATTATTATAGAAATTGAAATAAATTTTCAAAAGTAATGAAAACTTTTTTCTTAGTATATCATATCATAAAAAACAAATAAAATTAAATTATTTTTAAAAATTGTTTGAAAATATGAAAAAACAATGCTATAATTAAAGAAAGTTATTTCGCAATTAACGAAAATATTTTTAAAATAATGATAAAAAAATTTATGAACCTTGAAAAAATAATAAAAAAATCAAAAATACTGCTTGAATTGTCTGCAAATTTGCGCTATAATTAAGTCAAGAAATCGTTTTAGTAAATTTTAGCGCAGTTTTCACTGGATTGCTGGTATTTCTCTAGCATTAAATTGATTTAATTTAATGAAGATTCATAAAACAGCTAAAATTTTGCTCACTCTTACTTTTTATAAGTTAATAATCCCTTAAGATAAAAGAGAGTGACATTTTGCATCACAAAATAATTTAAAGGGGTGTTTATTAATGATTAATTTTGGTAAGAAAGTTTTGATTTTAACTCTGGCTTTTCTATTTCTAGTTGGAGGAATGTCTTTAGCTCAGGATCTTCCCAGAGAAGAGACATTAGTAGTTTCCGGAGCAATGTGGGGCCCTCCATCAACCTGGAATATTTTAATTCCTAATCCTACACCTGGAACCGGTGGCCTAGTTTATGAAACAATGTTTTCTTATAATCCGCTGGAAAATGAATATGAGCCATGGTTAGCAGAAAGTGGAGAATGGGTTTCTGACAACGAATACGTTCTTAATGTAAGAGAAGGTATTAACTGGACTGATGGTGAAGAGTTTAATGCAGAAGATGTTGTCTTTACTTATCAATTAGCTAAAGATAATGAAATTCCATATTCACCAATCTGGGACTGGATGGAATCTGTAGAAGCAGAAGATAATTTTACAGTAAGATTTACATTCAGTGAGCCACATTATGCAGAATGGGATGCTGAGTTATATCAGCGCTATATTATCCCTGAGCACATCTGGAGTGAAATTCCATCTGATGAGTTAATTACCAGAACAATGAATGATCCTGTTGGTACAGGACCATATACTCACAGACAGGCTGCACAGGATAGAATGGTCTGGGAAAGAAATGATGACTGGTGGGGTAATGATGTTTTTGGCCAGCCTAAGCCAAAATATCTTGTTGACTTAGTAAATCAGAGCAACAATGTTGTGATGGGTATGTTAATGAAAGGTGAGCTGGACTTAAGCAACAACTTTTTACCCGGTATTCAGCGAATCAAAGATCAGTTTGGTTTAGTAACCTGGTATGAAGAAGAGCCTTATATGCTTTCCTGGAATACAGCTGTAATGTATATGAATACTTTAAGAGAGCCAATGGGTGATACTCAGTTTAGAAGAGCAATGGCTTTTATGGTTAATCAGGATACTATAGTAGATCGTGTTTATGGTGGACTGGTACAATCAGCTAACCCTACAGGACTATTTGGAGAAGGCTGGCAGGCTTATTTAGACGAAGAAATAGTAGAAGAGTCTGGTTTTGAATATAACCCAACTAAAGCTAAAGCATTATTAAATGATGCAGGCTATGTAGATGCCAATGATGATGGTTGGAGAGAAATGCCTAATGGAGATCCTTTAGAATTAGAAATTATGGTTCCAAGTGGCTGGACAGATTGGATGGAATCTGTTAGAGTAATTGCCTCAAATGCTGAAGAAATCGGAGTTAATATTGCTCCTTCATTCCCAGATTCTTCATTATTTGACAATAAGCGTTTTAATAGTGACTTTGATCTGATGATCGGTAACTTCCAGACAACATTATCATCAACTCCTTTTGATTACTGGTTTGGAGTTGCAAATAGAAGTATCCATGGAGAAACAATTAGTAATGGTAACTGGGGAGCTTATGACAACCCAGAATTATTTGAAAAAATTGATGAGTTTAACATGACTAATGATGAAGCAAGAAAACAGGAACTTGCTTCTGATATTCAGGAAACTCTATTACAGGATATGCCAAGTGTTCCTTTATGGCATAATGGTCTCTGGGCTCAGGCTACAACTGAGTACTGGACAAATTGGCCAGATGAAGACAACCCATATGGTGTACCAGTATCCTGGGGTAATGCTTATCAGTTAGGTATGATCGACACCCTGATTGGTATCGAGCCAGTTGAGTAGAAACAGATATTAGACAGTTAAATAATAATAAGCAGGTCCGATATTTTATCGGGCCTGTTATTTAGAAAGGAGCAGTAAAAGATGGGTAAATATTTGAGGAAAAAAATCATTGTTTATATAATCACCTTTATCCTGGCAGTTACGATTAACTTTTTTATTCCCAGGCTGATGCCGGGGGACCCAATTCAATCTTTATTATCACGTTTTTCGGGTATGGAGGGTGGACGTGAAATTTTAGAAAATCAGTTAACATTATTATTCAACCTTGATCAGCCTTTATGGCAGCAGTATGCAAACTTCTGGAAATCAGTTTTTACTCTCGATTTTGGTATTTCAATTATCCAATTTCCAACTCCAGTATTAGATATTATTAAACGTGCAATTGTATATGATCTTTCTGTATTGTTACCCGCAATTATATTAAGCTGGATAGTTGGTAATAAGCTGGGTGCATTTTCGGGTACTGATAAAAGAGTGGACAAATCAACAATGCCCTTTTTCTATTTTTTAGCTTCCTCACCTTATTTCTGGATGGCTGGATTGGTTGCCTTTTTCTTTGGGGTTGTAATCGGCTGGTTTCCGATCAGTGGAGCTTATGGATCAACTGCAACCCCGGGTTTAAACTGGAGTTTTATTAAGGACTTTTTACATCACTGGTTCCTGCCGTTTTTTACAATGTTTTTAGTTCAGCTTGGCGGCTGGGCAATCGGTATGCGGAATATGATTATGTATGAGAAGAGTTCAAATTATTCAAAATACATGGAAACCCTTGGTTCTTCCAAAAAATTAATCCGTAAATATGGATTTAGAAATGGTGTTCTACCTCAGGTGACAGGTCTTGCTCTTAGATTGGGTAGAATTGTTGGTGGAGCAATTACAGTTCAGGTGGTATTTAACTATCCGGGACTGGGAAGAATGCTGCTTGATGCAGTCCAGAATCAGGATTATTTTTTAATGCAGGGAATCTTTTTGACAATTGTAACAATGGTTTTAATAGCAAACTTTACTGTAGATATAATCTATATGTTTATTGATCCAAGAGTAAGACTGTCATTTACTGAGGAGGTGTAAGCTGTGTTTAAAGATTTTTGGTCAAAACATGAAAATATATATTATGCATTAACAAATAAAAAAGTAATATTTGGTTTAACTATTGTGGCTTTAGTGTTTATGCTGGCAGCTTTTGGACCGATGCTGACTCCTTATGAATATGGAGAATATGCAGGGGAAGGATATCTGCCGCCATCAGGTGATCACTTTTTTGGAACCACAATTGATGGAAGAGATGTATTTACCAGAACTGTTTATGGTCTGCGTTCAACTCTTTTGGTTGGAGCAATTGCCGGAACAGTGGCAACTTTAGTAGGCTGTATTATTGGATTTTTAGCAGGTTACTATGGAGGATCAATTTTTGATGAACTTTTAATGATGTTAACCAATATTTTTGTTGTTATTCCCCAGCTGGCTCTGCTGATTGTAATTGCAGCTTTTCTGGAAGTTAGAGGGGTAATAATTATGGCTTTCATTGTTTCCTTAACCGCCTGGCCCTGGACAGCAAGAGCTGTTAGATCACAGACACTTTCTTTAAAAAATCAGGAGTATGTATCTTTATCAAGGATTTCTGCTTTAAGTGTTGGCAGGATTTTAAGAGAAGATATTGCTTCCAATATGTTTTCCTATGTATTTATGGTTTTTATTCAGCAGTTCAACGGAACAATGCTGGCAACCGTACAGCTTGAATTTTTAGGTCTGGGTCCAACAAAAGGAATTTCTCTGGGACTTGTAATGCAGAATGCTGTTAACTGGAATGGAATCCAACTTGGTATGTGGTGGTGGGCAATAATCCCTGGTTTAATTTTAACAATTTTAATTACTGCACTTTATTTTGTCAACACCGGATTAGATGCAGCCTTTAACCCACGTTTGAGGGAGATGTAAGTGATGAGCGAAAATATATTAGAAGTCAAAAACTTAAAAGCATATTATGATATTCTAAAAGGACAGGTCAAAGCAGTAGACGATATAACTTTCACCTTAAAAAAGGGCGAAATTCTAGGGCTGGCGGGAGAATCCGGCTGTGGTAAAAGCACCCTGGCCAGCACTTTTATTTCCAGAAAAAAACCTCTCAAGTATATTTCGGGTGAGGTTGATCTGGTTGGTCATCAGATTATGGAGATGAGTGAAAAAGAATTTAAAAAACTCCGCTTAAGAACAATTTCCTTAATTCCCCAGTATGCTCTTGATGCTTTTTCTCCAACTAAAAAGATAAAAACATACATTGCAGATCTGGCGAGACAGCATGGAGTTAAAACAGATAAAAAATTTTTTGATAAGGTAAAAGAACGGCTGGATCTGGTTAATCTTGATGAATCAGTTTTAAATAGATATTCAATTGAACTTTCAGGTGGTATGAAACAGAGAGTAATTATGGTTATTTCTACAATTTTGGATCCGGAATTTTTAATTGCGGATGAGATAACTTCAGCTTTAGATGTAAGTTCTCAGCGCTTTGTAGCAACAATGCTGGCTAACCTGCGGGATTTAGAGATAATCGGTTCTGCCATGTTTATTACTCATGATTTATCTATTTTATATCAGATAGCAGACCGAATCATGATTATGTATGCCGGTAATTTTGCTGAAATAGGACCAACAGATGAGATTGTTGAAAATCCCCGTCATCCGTATACCAGAGCCTTAATTGATTCTCTACCGAAAGTGGGTATTCAGTATAAGGATAAACGTTTATCAGGGATTGAAGGAACTCCACCTCATCTGCTGAATATTGGTGAGGGCTGTCGCTTTAGACACCGCTGTCCTTATTCAATTGAAAAATGTGAAGAAACTCCACCAAGGGAAAAGGTAGCAGAAGGACATTTCGTTTCCTGCTGGAGATGGAAAGAGTTAGGAAGTGATTTAAGTGGAAAAAAATAATGAGATAGTAATGTCAGTTCAGGGGTTATCCAAGGTTTTTAAAAGTGGTATTTTAAATCCTGAATATACTGTAGCTGCAAAAGATATTTCTTTTGATATTGAAAAGGGTAAAATTATTTCTCTGATTGGAGAAAGTGGTAGTGGAAAAACAACAGTCGGTAAATTGATTTTGAAGCTGATTAAACTTTCCGAAGGTGAAATCATTTATAAAGGTAAAAATATTTCAGAAATTGAAGATAAAGAGGAGACTAAAGAATATTATCGAAGAGTTCAGGGTATTTTTCAGGATCCCTTTGCAACTTTTAATCCTCTTTACCGGGTAGATCGAGTTTTTGATATGATTTTTGATTCTTTTGAGCTGGGATTTGAAGATAAGGATCAGGCAATTAGAGATGCATTATATGATGTAAACTTAAATCCAGATCGTACTTTAGGTAAGTTTCCGCATCAGTTAAGTGGGGGACAGCTGCAGAGGCTGTTGATTGCCCGGGCACTTTTGATGGATGTTGATGTTTTAATAGCAGATGAGTTAATCAGTATGTTAGATGCATCAACCAGAATCGGAGTCTTAAACTTACTGGTAGAATCCTGTAAAAAACATGGAATGGCAGTAATCTTTATTACCCATGACCTTAACTTAGGCTATTATATTTCAGATAAATCTCTTATTATGTATAAAGGCCGTCTGGTTGAAAGAGGAGACACCAAAAAGATTTATGAGAACGCAACTCATCCCTATACTCAGATGTTATTTGAAGCTGTACCAGAGATTGGAGAACGATGGGATCCAGACGAAGAATTTTTACCGGAACAGGTAGTAAAAGATGTTAAAGAATTCTACCAGGAAAATGAAGGTAAAGGTTTTGTGGAAATTGAAGAAGATCACAGTGTATTATTTAGTGATAAGTAGTTTTAATCTATTAAAATAACTTGCTAAATAATTTCCATATATTAATTATAATAGATGCCGATAGATGATAATTGAAATTTAGAGGAGGCAGTTGAATGGCAAAGATAATATTTCCCGAAGATTTTGAGTGGGGGGCTGCTACAGCATCCTATCAAATTGAGGGAGCGTACAATGAAGATGGTAAGGGTGAATCAATCTGGGATAGATTTACCCATCAAAAAGGTAATATAGTAAATAATGATACAGGTGATGTAGCCTGTGATCATTATCATCGCTATCAAGAAGATGTGGAGTTAATGAAGGAGCTGGGACTGGACAGCTATCGTTTTTCTATAGCCTGGCCCCGCATTTTACCGGCAGGTAAAGGAAAAATTAATCAAAAAGGGATTGATTTTTATAAAAGTTTAGTTGACCAGCTTTTAAAAGCTGGTATTGAACCCTCTGCAACTCTTTATCACTGGGACTTACCGCAGAAGCTGCAGGACAATGGGGGCTGGGAAAATAGAGATACAGCTAAATATTTTGATGAATATGCTCAGATAATGTATAGAGAGCTTGGAGATTTGATTCCACGCTGGATAACTCATAATGAACCAATGGTGGTCTCAATGGTTGGAAATTTATGGGGAGAACATGCTCCCGGCTTTAAAGATTATCAGAAAGCACTCCAGGTTGCGCATAATGTTCTTCTTTCTCACGGAATGGCAGTAAAAAGTTTTAGAGAAAGCGGAATTGATGGTGAAGTTGGAATCACCATCAATTTAAACCATGTTTACCCTGACAGTGACAGCAGAGAAGATCAGATTGCAAAAGACTACTGTGATGCCTTTAATAATCGCTGGTTTTTGGATCCGGTCTTGAAGGGTAAATATCCGGAAAAATTAATGGATTTATATCAGAATAAATTTGATAAACCATTTGAAATGGAAGCTGGAGATCTTAAAATAATCAGTCGAGAAATTGACTTCCTGGGTATTAATTATTATTCTAGAGCTCTGGTAGAATATGACGAAAGTGAATTCCTGAATTTTAAGTCAATTAAACCAGAGGATTCAGATTATACTGCAATGGATTGGGAGGTTTATCCCCAGGGTTTGACAGATCTCTTAAAAAGACTGGATCAGGAATATACTAAAAAGCCAATTTTTATAACTGAAAATGGAGCTGCTTATGATGATCAGATTGCAGAAGATGGCAGAGTACATGATCAAAAGAGAGTGGAATATTTAGAGAAACACTTTCAGGCCGCTCATCAGGCAATTGAAGAGGGAGTTAATCTGGCTGGCTATTATGTCTGGTCGCTGATGGATAATTTTGAATGGGCTTTTGGCTATGATAAGCGATTTGGAATTATTTATATTGACTATGAAAATAATCAGAAGCGGATTTTAAAAGATAGTGCTCTCTTATTAAAAGATGTTATTGAAAAAAATGGCTTAGAAAAATAAATTTTTATTTTAAAAAAGAAATATGGTTTTTAATTTCATATTAAAATACTTTTCAATTAAAGCTTAAAGCTGCTTAAACACAAAGAAACTGGTCCCCCTATACCAGTTTTATAAGTTCCTGGCTGCTTTAAGCTTTATTGATTTTAAAAATTAAAGCAGGAGGAAAAAATCATGTCTGCTCAAACAAAAAATTTATCTTTTTTTCATTCTTTAAAATGGAAAATATCTGCCGTAATAGTAGTTATTTTATTAATAGTACTGGGAGCCATAAGTTATCTAACTTTTAATTCGGCAGCAGAGATTGTCAGAAATCAAATTGATGAGAATATCAATTTAGTTGCTTCTTCCTATCAGAGCAATGTAGAGGCGATGCTCAAAACTCTGGACAGACAGATTGATTCAATTGACTCTGACAGCAGTTTTAATGGCTATTTTACTTTAATGGAAGGCCTGTATCCGGGAAGTGAGTCTGAACCGGAGGCCAGAGAAGAATTTACAGTCAATATAGATTCATTTATGGGAATGCAGTATTCAGCTGCTGGAGCTCTGGGTTCAGTTAAAGATAATATAGAAAATATTGAATTTGCCTATTTAGCAATGGCAGATGGAACAGTTATTGCGGATTCGAGAGCATATTCAGCCCAGGCTTTAGAAGATAATGAACATTATTTAAGGGAAAAACTGGATCAAGATCTATATAAAGATATTAACTTTGGTACCATACATAGAGAAAATGATCAGAACTATCTTTTATATAATTCACCAATCTATGCTGATGATGGTGAAACAATTACAGCCTATATAGTTCTGGCTTTAAATCCTGAAATTGTATATTCCGAACTGCAGAGTCTGGATATTGAAAATGCTGAAAACTATAAATTAATTAATTCGGAGGGACAGATAATCCGGGCGCAAGATAAAGAACTATTTTCAGATCAGATAGATAATAGCTGGTTTATAAATGAAACAACAGCAGAAAACACAGTTAATTCTGAAGAAGTTGGGGGCAATTATCTTTTAAAAAATCAGATAACAGATAATCTGGCTCTGGCTGTGGAAATTCCGACTGAGCAGATGCTGGCTCCTGTAACCAGACTGGGAAAAACGATCTGGACTGTCTCGGGAATCTTTTTAGTCCTGGCACTGCTGATAACCTTCTTATTTATCAGCTGGCAGCTTAAACCACTCTCTTCTTTTATGGAATCATTTAGAAAAATGAAAAATGGTGATCTGCGCAATCAGGTTAAGATGAAGGGGAAAGATTTAAAAAGAAAAGATGAAATTGGTATTATGGCAGGTATCTTTAACGAAATGCTGGAAGAACTTAATAATCTGGTTATCGATATCAATAGTCAGGCTCAAAATTTGAATACTTCTGCTGAAAAAATGGATCAAAACAGCCGGGAAGTTAATAAAGGGGCAGAAGAAGTTGGTTTAGCTGTAGAAAATCTTTCAGCAGGTTCAGAAGAACAGCTGGCTCAGATTGAAGAAAGCAATAATAATGTGCAGCGTTTAAATCGCGAAATCAAAGAAGTTGATCATAATGCAGAAGAAATTGCAAATGGAGCAGATGAAGTGCTGGGAAAAATTGAAAAGGGTAATCAAAGTGTAAATAGTTCAATTAACAATATCAATGATTTGAGTCAGGAAACAAAAGAAGTTGCAGAATTAATTCAAAATCTGGGTACAATGTCCGAAGAAATTGGAAATATTGTAGTTTTGATCAATGATATATCAAATCAGACTAATCTTTTAGCTTTAAATGCTGCTATAGAAGCGGCAAGGGCTGGAGAGGCAGGACGTGGATTTTCTGTTGTTGCTGATGAAATTCGTTCTCTAGCCGAGGAATCAGCTGGAGCGACTGAGAAAATATCTAAATTAATAGAAAAAATTCAGTTTGGAGTAGATAAAGCTGTAAATTCCATGGATCAAAATGAAGAACTGGTAGGTGCCAGTGTAGAAAGTATTGAAGCTACAAATAATATTTTCAAGGAAATCAGAAAAGTATCTAAAAATCTAGGTAGTTCAATAAATAATGTGGTAGCTCGAATTGGTTCCATGCGGGAGGAAAGTGAAAATGTAGAAAATGCAATCAATGATATTGCCAAAGTGACCAGAGATTTTGCTTCCAGTTCTCAGCAGATTTCTGCTGCCACTGAAGAACAAACTGCTTCTACAGATGAAATTCTGACTACAGCTGTTGAATTAAAGTCGATGTCAGAAGAATTAATTGCAAACATTAATGATTTTAAAGTAGAATGATTTTATGATTTAATAAAAGTAAGAAAATAATTTATGCTGAAAAAATCTAAATTGAGGTGAAAAAATGAAAAAAATATCTTTAAATGGTAAGTGGCAGTTAAATCAGACTGAGCAAGAACAATTTATTAATGCTGAAGTACCTGGCTGTGTGCATACAGATTTAATTGCAGCTGGAGAAATTGATGACCCTTTTTATAGAAATAATGAAGAAAAAGTAATGTGGATTGGAGAAAGTGACTGGGATTACAGCAGAAAATTTAGCCTGGGCTCAGAATTTATAAGTGCCAGGAAAATTATTTTAAGTGCTCAGGGTTTAGATACCCTGGCAGAAATATTTCTTAATGGTGAACAGGTTGCTGCAACAAATAATATGTATCGCAAATGGGAATTTGAAGTTCAGGATTATTTAAGAGAGGGAGAAAATGAAATTAGAGTACATTTTAATTCCCCCTTACCATATTTAAGAAAAAAAGATAAAGAGTTCCATATACCTGCCTGGAGTGTAGGAGATCACCGTCTACATGGTGGTGGCTGGCTGCGCAAACAGCCGAGTAACTTCGGCTGGGACTGGGGCCCGATGCTGGTTACCATGGGAATCTGGAAGGATATTGATTTGTTTGCTCTAAATACAGCCAGAATTGAGGAAATAAAGGTTGAACAAAATCATCTGGAATCCGGCAGTGTCGACTTAGATATTGATTTAATAACCGAAAAAATAGCTGCTGAAAATTTAGAAGTAAAGGTGGATTTTTCTCAGTCTGGAGAATCAATTTATCAAAATAATTTTGAAATTGAGGGAGAAAAGGCAAAAATAGAATTTGAAGTAGAAAATCCGGAGCTCTGGTGGCCTAATGGAATGGGTGAACAGCCGCTTTACGATCTAGAAATCTCTATTTTTGACAGCGGAGGCCAGAAATTAGATTCAGTCGAGAAAAAAATTGGCTTAAGAGAGCTGAAATTAATTACAGAAGATGACCAGTGGGGCCAATCTTTTAAGTTTGCAGCTAATGGTAAAGAATTTTTTGCCAAAGGTGCAAACTGGATACCTGCAGATGCTTTTGTCTCCAGAGTTGAAAGAAATGATTATCGTCAGCTTTTAGAATCAGCAGCAGCTGCAAATATGAATATGCTTAGAGTCTGGGGTGGTGGACTTTATGAAAAAGATGAGTTTTATGAAATCTGTGATGAACTGGGGCTGACTGTCTGGCAGGATTTTATCTTTGCCTGTGGAACTTACCCCAGCTTTGATGATGATTTTATGGCTAATGTAAAGATCGAAGCTGAAGAAAATGTTAAAAGAATAAGGCACCATGCTTCTCTGGCACTCTGGTGCGGCAACAATGAGATTGAACAGGGAATTGCAGCTCAGGAGTGGAATAATGAGGAAATAACCATGCCCTGGGATGATTATCAAAAATTATTTGATCAGTTATTACCAGAAGTAGTAGCAGATCATGATCCTCAAACAGATTACTGGCCAGGAAGTCCCCACAGTCCAAAAGGGGATCGGAATGACTTTAATAATCCTGACTGGGGAGATGCCCATCTCTGGGATGTCTGGCACGGTAAAAAACCTTTTGAATGGTACAGAACCTGTGAACATCGTTTTAACAGTGAATTTGGATTTCAATCATTTCCTGAACCAGAAACAGTTGCTGAATATACTGAGGCAGAAGATCGCAATATAACCTCTTATGTTATGGAACACCATCAGCGCAGTGGAATTGGAAATACTACAATTATGCAGTATATGCTTGACTGGTTTAAACTCCCAGAGGGCTTTGAGAATATATTATGGACAAGTCAGATTCTACAGGGCTTAGGAATTAAATATGCTGTAGAAAACTGGCGGCGTAATATGCCGCGAGCTATGGGCACACTTTACTGGCAGTTAAATGATAACTGGCCGGTAGCCAGCTGGTCTTCACTTGATTATCACGGCCGCTGGAAGGCCTTGCATTATATGGCCAAAAAGTTTTATGCTCCAATTATTATTTCAGGAATAGAAAATAATGAGGATGCAGCTGTTGAGATTCATGTTACCAGTGATAAATTTGAAAATATCAAGGGTCAGGTTAACTGGCAGTTAAGAGATGTTAGTGGTCAGCTGATTTTAGAGAATTCATTTGAAACAGAGATAAAAGCCGAAAGTAATCAGCTGTTGAGGACTCTGGAGCTTCAGGATTATGTAAATCAATATGGAATAAGAGATTTAATGCTCTGGCTGGAATTAGAAGTGGATGGAGAAATAATAGCTGATAATTTTGTTTCTTTTGCCAAACCAAAACATATGCAGCTTAAAAACCCTCGAATCAAAGCCGAAGTCGAAGCAATTAATGAGCAGAAATTTAGTATTAGCTGTAAATCTCAAAACACAGCTCTCTGGACCTGGTTAGAGTTAAAAGATATTGAAGCAGATTTTACTGATAATTTCTTCCATCTCTATCCTGGAAGAAAAATCAATTTGGAAATTAAAACTTATAAAAAAATGTCTGCAGCAGAAGTAAAAGAAAAATTAAAAATAAGATCATTAATTGATACTTATTAGACAGATTTAGCTCAAAATTAAAAATAAATAAAATAAGTGAAAGACTGATATAAAGAATTTCAGTAAAAAAGGTTGGATTATTTAAGTTTAATAAAACTTAGTAATTCAACCTTTTATGAGATTAACTATAAAAATCTGGAGATGATAAGAATGAAGAAAAATTTATTAGAAGAATTTGCCGATTCAGTTACTAAGGAAAAGGATAATTTACTAACTTTCTGGCTCAATAATTCTATAGATAAAGATTATGGAGGATTTTATGGTGAAGTATCGGTTTCCAATAAAGCTCAAACTAAAGCTGATAAGGCTTTAATTTTAAACAGTCGTATTCTCTGGAGTTTTGCTAATGCCTATCGCGAGGATAAAAATCCAGATTATTTAAAGATGGCAGATAGAGCTTATGATTATCTTTTAGCTAATTTTGAAGATAAAAAATACGGTGGTTTTTACTGGCTGCTTAATTATTTAGGAAAAGTTAAAGAAAACAAAAAGCAAATTTACGGACAGGCTTTCTGTATTTATGCTTTTAGCGAATATTATCGAGCCACTGATAATGAAGATGCATTAAAGAAAGCAGTAGATCTTTTTGCCTTAATTGAAGACAGAAGTTATGATCCAGAATACAGAGGTTATTTTGAAGCATATAATAGAGATTGGTCAGCAGCTGATGATATGAGCTTAAGTGAAAAAGATATGAATGTCGCTAAATCTATGAATACTCATCTTCATATTTTAGAAGCCTATACTAATCTCTATCGGGTCTGGCCTGATCCTGGCTTAGAATCAAAACTTAAAGAATTAATTGAAGTTGTCCTCAATAATATAGTTGACCAGAATCAGTTTCGATTTAAGCTCTTTTTTGACCAGGACTGGACATCAAAATCAGAAATTGTTTCTTATGGTCATGATATTGAAGGAAGCTGGCTGCTTTATGAGGCAGCAGAAGTATTGGGAGAACAGGTAGTCCTTGATATTGCAGAAGATTATGCTCTAAAAATGGCAGCCCAAGTTCTTAAAGAAGGGACTGCAGAAGATGGAAGTATTTATTATGAGTTTGAATCTGGTAAACTGGATAAGGACCGTCACTGGTGGCCTCAGGCAGAAGCAGTTGTCGGTTTTATTAATGCCTATCAGTTAAGTGGAGAAGAAGATTTTATTCAGGCGGCCTCAAAAGGCTGGGATTATATAGTGAAAAATATAGTTGATCAGGAAAATGGCGGCTGGTACTGGCTGGTAAGTGAGCAGGGAAAAGCAGCTTCTAAAGCTAAAATTAATGCCTGGAAGTCCCCCTATCACAGCAGTCGGGCCTGTTATGAAATCATTAATAGAATTGAGCAAATTTTAGTCTAAAAAAATAAATTGAGGTGAAAAAAATGGATTTAATGAATAAACCAGATAAGGATCAATTTCAGACTCGTCTTCGTTTATTAAAAAAGAAGAGGCAGAACTTAGTAGAAAGAAAAAATGAAAGAGTTGAACCGGGCAATGGCATTTTTTTCCGCTATAAATATCCTGTTTTAACAGCAGAACACACACCAATTTTCTGGCGCTATGATTTGGATTATGAGAGCAATCCATTTTTAATGGAAAGACAGGGTATTAATGCTACTTTTAATCCTGGTGCTATTAAAATGAATGATAAATATTATTTAGTTGTCAGAACTGAAGGCAGTGACCGCAAATCTTTTTTCTCGATAGTAGAAAGTGATAATGGGGTTGATAATTTTGAATTCTGGGATTATCCAGTAGAGATCCCCGAAACTGAAAGACCTGATATTAATGTTTACGATATGCGTCTGGTAAAACACGAAGATGGCTGGATTTATGGGATCTTCTGTACTGAAAGAAAAGATCCGGAAGCTGAACCAGGAAATACAACTGCTGCCGAAGCTCAGGCGGGTATAGTCAGAACAAAGGATCTTAAAAACTGGGAGCGGCTGCCGGACTTAGAAACCCCATCCCCTCAGCAGAGAAATGTAGTTTTACACCCGGAATTTGTGGATGGTAAATATGCATTTTATACCCGGCCCCAGGACAGCTTTATTACTACCGGTTCTGGTGGTGGAATCGGCTGGGGATTAGCAGAAGATATTGAAAATCCAAAAATTGCTACTGAAGAGATAATCGATAAGAAGTTTTATCATACAATAAAGGAAGCAAAAAATGGTCAGGGAGATGCTCCAATTAAAACTGAGGAGGGCTGGCTGCATATTGCTCATGGTGTTCGGAATACTGCTGCCGGTCTGCGCTATGTTATTTATGCCTTTATGACAGATTTAGATGACCCAACTAAAGTCATTTATAATCCTGGAGGTTATTTAATTGCACCTAAAGGAGAAGAGAGAGTGGGAGATGTCTCCAATGTTGTATTTGTAAATGGTGTTATAAAAGAGGATAATGGCAGAGTCTTAATTTACTATGCTTCCTCTGATACCAGGATTCATGTGGCAGAATCCTCAGTCAATAGATTGTTAGACTATGTTAAGAATACTCCAACAGATAAGCTGCGTTCTGCTGCTTCAGTCCAGACAAGAAAAGAATTAATCGAAAAAAATCTAAAAATAATTAATGATAAATAAGTATTATGGACTTAATGGATACAACTAAAAAGTTGTGTCCATTTTTTTCGAAATTAACTTGCAAGTTGAATTTTAAAGTGATAACTTTAATGGTAAGAATTAATTTAACTGTTTAAAAAATAAAAAATTTATAGAAATATTTAGTAATTATTAAATTAATTTAATAATTATTAAAAGGGGAGATTAAAAATGCTTTTTGAAATGTCTGTAGAAGAAATGAAAAAATATAAGGGTTCCAGTCCCAGAGCAGATGATTTTGATCAGTACTGGGAGAAAGCCCTGGCTGAAATGAAGACAGTTGATCCTAATATTGAAATTAAAGAATCTGCTTTTCAGACTGATTTTGCAGAATGCTATGATCTGTATTTTACCGGAGTTAAAGATGCTAGAATTCATGTTAAATACATAAAACCTAAAATGATTGAGAAAAAACATCCCGCTGTAATTGAGTTTCATGGTTATGGCAGTAGAATTGAAGACTGGGCAGATAAATTACAGTTTGCAGCCCGGGGATATTCTTATTTTGGAATGGACTGCCGTGGTCAGAATGCTGGTTTTTCTGAAGATGTTGGAGGAGTTAAAGGTAATACTAAAAATGGTCATATTATCAGAGGCCTGGCAGATGATCCAGATAAACTTTACTACCGCAATGTATTTTTAGACACTGCACAATTAGCTGAAATTGTAATGAAGATGGAAAGTGTTGATCAGAATAGAGTTGGTGTTTATGGTTATTCGCAGGGAGGAGCTTTAACAATTGCCTGTGCAGCTCTGGAACCTCGCATAAAAAAAGCAGCT
This sequence comes from Halanaerobium saccharolyticum, assembly GCF_003259895.1. GTDB lineage: Bacteria > Bacillota > Halanaerobiia > Halanaerobiales > Halanaerobiaceae > Halanaerobium > Halanaerobium saccharolyticum_A. Next base: position 72,955 of record NZ_QLME01000012.1, read on the forward strand.
CCAGTTTATTCATTTTTATGTGATTATAAACGGGTAACCCAGCTTGATATTGAAAATAGTGCCTATGCCGAAATTAAGGACTTTTTTAGAAAATATGACCCTTTACATATAAAGGAAGAAGAAATTTTTAATAAATTATCTTATATTGATATTCAAAATCTAGCAGATAGAATAGAGGCAGAAGTTTTAATGACAACTGCTATTTCAGATCCAGTCTGTCCACCTTCAACTCAATTTGCTGTTTATAATAAAATTGAGAGCCAAAAAGAGATGGTAATTTATCCTGACTATGGACATGAAGATTTACCCGGAATTAGAGATAGGCATTATAGATTTTTTAATGATTTATAATTTTATTTATTGATTTATAATTTTAGTTTCAATTTTTTCTTTAGGAGAGATATAAATGACAGAATTAAAAAAATTATGGCTTTATCTAAGAAAATACAAATTATTCTTTTTCGGGGCTTTATTTTTTATTATTCTAAATGTTTTATTTTCGATGATTCCTGGTTATTTAAATCGAAGAATAATTGATGATGTAATAAATGGCCAGCAAATGGAGCTTTTAGCTGGTTTTCTTGTGGCCTATATTGTGGCTAACTTACTCAGAGCAGCAGCAATTATGGTTCAGCGGTTTTTTACTGAGAGCTTATCTCAAAATATGCTTCGTGATTTAAAACAGGATCTCTATGATCACCTGCAGAAGCTTTCTTTTAACTTTTTTAATAATAATCGAACTGGAGAACTAATGTCCAGAATGACAGGTGATATGGAAGCGGTAAGAATGCTTTTTGCTGATGGAATGATTCAGTTTACAAGGGCAATTTTCTACATAGTATTTGTAATGGCGGTGCTGATTCCAGAGAGCCTCAAACTGGCGCTGGTCTCGCTGGCTTTAAGTCCTTTAATTGGATTTTTTGCCTACAGACTTGGAGTCAGGATTAAGCCTGTTTTTCGTCAGGTAAGAAGACAGTATTCTGATTTAAATTCAACTGTTCAGGAAAATATATCTGGAATCAGAATTGTTAAGGCTTTCCACCAGCAGTGTTATGAGATGGAAAAATTTGATGAGGAAAATAATAATTATTTTACTAAAAATTATAGCGCAGCAAAAATTTGGTCTAAGTATTTTCCAATCATGGAATTTCTGGGAGGGACAAGTACAGTACTGCTGCTTTTTTATGGTGGTCGGCTGGTAATTCAGGGAGAAATAACACTTGGAGTCTGGATGCAGTTTAATTCTTATCTCTGGATGCTGATTATGCCGATGCGGATGATCGGACATATTGTAAATATGTTTTCCCGGACCAGTGCTTCTGCAGAAAGAATTTTTAATATTTTAGAAACTGAACCCGAAATCAAAAACAGAGAAAATGCTCTTAAAGCTGACAGAATTACGGGAGAAGTTGAATTTAAAAATGTATCTTTAAATTATGGCGGAGAAGAAATCTTAAAAAATATTTCTTTTCATGCCAGACCTGGAGAAGCAGTTGCTATTATGGGAGCAACAGGCAGCGGTAAATCTTCACTGATTAATTTAATCCCCCGCTATTATGAAGCTACAGAGGGTCAGATTTTAATTGATGGAGTTGATAATAGAGATTATGATCTCCAGAATTTAAGAGCACAGGTTTCGATAGTAATGCAGGATGTATTTCTTTTTTCTGAGACAATAACCAATAATATTGCCTATGGAAGACCTGGACTTGATCTGGAAAAAATTAAAAGAGCGGCTGAAATAAGCAGTGCCCGTCATTTTATTGAAGAAATGGAAGATGGTTTCCAGGAGGTTGTGGGAGAGCGAGGAATGGGACTTTCCGGGGGGCAGAAACAGAGAGTTTCGCTGGCCCGGGCAATTGTAGAAGAGAGCCCAATTTTAATTCTTGATGATGCCACCTCTGCTGTAGATATGGAAACAGAACATCAGATCCAGCAGGCTTTAGAAGGAATGGAACAGAGAAGTACCCTATTTTTAATAGCCCACCGTATCTCTTCAGTCAGAAATGCAGATCAGATTTTAGTTCTGGATCATGGAGAAATTATTGAACAGGGTACACATGAACAGCTGATAAATAATAAGGGACATTATTATACAATGTTTAAAGAACAGTATAAAGAAGTAATTGATGAAGAAGAGATTGAAGAAAGGTGGGTGAATTAAATGGCCTACAATAGATATTTTGAAGATGAAGAGATGGAAAATTTAGATCCAAACAACATAAAAAGAGTTCTTGCTTATTTAAAACCATATAAATACAGGGTAGCATTTTCTCTATTTTTGATGGCTATGGCCGCCTTTGCAGATCTTTTAGGGCCTTATCTAACCAAAGTAGCGATAGACAATTATATTACTGCTGGAGATTTTAGTGGATTGACTATGATTTCCCTTGTCTATCTGGCTCTGCTTGCTGTCAACGGAATTGCTGTTCGTTTTAGAGTTCTCATTATGAGTAAAGTTGGACATAAGGTTGTAAGAAATATCAGACAGGATCTTTTTCAACATATTCAAAAATTATCTTTTAGTTATTTTGACTCAATCCCTGCCGGAAAAATTATTGTCAGGGTAATGAATAATGTTAACTCCCTCCAGAATTTATTAGAAAACGGGTTAATTAACATTATTACAGACACCTTTCGCTTTCTTGCAATTTTGATAATTATGCTCAATCTTGATCTTCGCTTAACCTTAATTTCAATTACAGTTATGCCGATTCTTATCTTTTCGATTTTTCTATTGAAAAAGAAAATCAGGATTGGCTGGCGCCGGGTTCAAAAAAAGCGTTCCAATATGAATGCCTATATTCATGAAAGCTTAACCGGAATGCAGATTACTCAGGCATTTGTGAGAGAAGAGAAAAACAGCAGTATCTTTAAAGATCTCCAGGATGATTATGTCAGCAACTGGATGAAAACAGTAATGTTATCTCACGGTATTTTCCCAATTGTACTCTTAATTAACACTACCAGTGTAATTATAATGTACTTAGTTGGGATTAGAGATTTAAATGCCGGGCTGGTAACTATCGGTACTCTTGTTGCTTTACTCCAGTATATCTGGCGTTTATGGCAGCCGATTATTAATATTAGCAATTTTTATAATCAAGTTTTAGTAGCTAATTCAGCTGCCGAGAGAATATTTGATGTCCTGGACACAGATCCGGATATTGTTGATCAGCCTGATGCTGAAGAAATGCCTGAAATCAAGGGTAGAGTAGAATTTAAAGATGTGACCTTTAGTTATGAAGAAGGTGGAGAAGTTATTCTTAAAGATATGAACTTTGAAGTTCAACCTGGTGAGACTATTGCTTTTGTGGGGGCAACTGGAGCCGGAAAAAGTACTATCATTAATTTAATGACCCGTTTTTATGATATTGATCAGGGTGATATTCTAATTGATGGTTATGATATTCAGGGGGTTAAAATTGAATCTTTAAGAAAACAAATTGGGGTTATGATGCAGGATACCTTTATTTTCTCTGGCTCTATAGCAGATAACATTCGTTATGGTAATTTAGAAGCAAGCCGAGAGGATATAGAGAAAGCTGCTGAGATTGTTTATGCAGCTGGATTTATTAGCGAAATGGAAAACGGATATGATACTGAAGTTAATGAGCGTGGTTCCCGGTTATCAGTGGGTCAGCGACAGCTGATCTCATTTGCCAGGACCATTCTTTCTGATCCTAAAATTTTAATTTTAGATGAGGCGACATCCAGTATTGATACTCAAACTGAAATTTTGATTCAGAAGGCAACTCAGGCTGTTTTAGAAGGAAGAACTTCTTTTGTGATAGCTCACAGACTTTCTACTATCAGAAATGCAGATCGAATTATGGTCCTGGATGAAGGCGAAATTATTGAAACCGGAAGTCACGAGGAATTAATGGCCAGAGAGGGACACTATCATGATTTATATATGGCTCAGTATAATAGAGTTATCTAAAATATTTAAAGTTGAATATCATTTAAATTAGAATATCTCAGCAGTATCCAGGAATAGTTGTGTAAAACAAAATACAATTTAATAAAAAACAGTAATTATTCTTGACAATGAATATTATTTCTGTATAATTACAGTATAACAATTATAAGAAAATCACTTATAAGTTAAAAACACTATAAGAAAGGGTGATTAATAATGTTTGAAAGAGTAAAGAGATTTTTTAGTGAGGTAAATTCTGAGGGGCAGAGAATCGAAAACAACCTTAGAGAAGTTAAAGATCAATACCGCAGCAATGATGACAGCAGTTACATGCAGTTTTAGGAAATAAGACTATAATGAATATTACAATCGAAAATTATAATAATCATGAAACTTAAAAGAACACTTCCTTTATTACAAATTATAAAGGGTGTTCTTTTTTTGTTTTTATTCATAATCTTTTAATATGATCGAGAAAGTGGTATAATTAATTTAGATAATTTACAACTTAAAATAACTTAAAACTATTTTTATTAATAATATTTCAAAATTCAAGGAGGTAGAAGAAATGAAGTATAGGAAATTAGGTAAAACAGGTTTTGAAGTATCAGAAGTTTCGTTTGGCGGCTGGGCAATTGGCGGCTCCTGGGGTGATGTAGAAGATGATCAGTCAATGGCAGCTTTAAGAGAGGCTGTAAATCAGGGGATCAATTTTTTTGACACAGCTGATGTTTATGGAGATGGCCGTAGTGAGCGTTTAATGGCTAAACTGAGAAAAGAGACTGATAATAAGATACATATAGCTACTAAAGCAGGAAGACGGCTTGATCCCCATACAGCTGAGGGCTATAATAAGGAAAATTTGAATAAGTTTGTAGACCGCAGCCTTAAAAATTTAGATGTAGAAACAATTGATCTGCTGCAGCTGCACTGTCCCCCAACTGAAGTTTATGAGCAGGAAGAAGTGTTTGAGGCCTTAGAAGAAATGGTTGAGGCAGGTAAAATTAAAAACTATGGAGTTAGTGTAGAGAAGGTAGAAGAAGCGATGAAGGCTTTAGAATATGATAATCTGGCTACAGTTCAGATTATTTATAATATGTTCCGCCATAAACCTGGAGATGAATTTTTAGCTAAAGCAAAAGAAAAAGGGGTAGGGGTTATCTGTAGAGTACCTCTGGCAAGTGGATTATTAACAGGTAAATTTTCTAAAGACTCCACTTTTTCTGAAGATGATCATCGTAATTACAATCGTGAGGGAGAAGCTTTTGATAAAGGAGAAACTTTCTCCGGTGTAGATTTTGAGTTAGGCTTAAAAGCAGTAGATGAATTAGAAAAAGTTAAGCCAGAGGGTTTAACAATGGCTCAGTTTGCTCTTAAGTGGATTCTAATGAACGATGCAGTTAGCTGTGTAATACCTGGTGGTAAAAAACCGTGGCAGGTAAAAGATAATGCAGCAGCATCTGAAGCAGATGATCTCTCTGATGAAGTAATGGCAAGAGTTGACGAAATCTATGATGAATATATCAGGGATAGTGTCCACCACCTCTGGTAAGTAGAATTGTGTTAAAAATTAAGCAAAAGTCTGTAAATTTAGACTTTAGTAAAAGCCTTGACAAGAAGATTAAAAGATGTATAATGAATGTAAGATAAATCATATAAGAAAATCACTAATAACTAATTTACAATAATAAGACTATAAGAAAGGGTGATTTAATAATGTTGAATTCTTTATTAACATTCATTAAAGCTACTAATAATGAGGGTAGAAGAATCGAAAGTAATATTCGTTCAGTCAAAGAAAAACAGCTGAAGCATGATTCTTTTACAAACATGAACCAGTATTAAAAACCGTTTTATTTAAAAGACACTAATTGAATAAATAAGTCAATCACATTATAACTTAAATAACTTTATAAGAGAGGATGATTGCATATGTTTAACAGTATGTTTAAATTTATAAAAGAGGCTAAGCTTGAATCTAATGAGAATCAAGCAAAGCTAAATGCATTCAAAAACTTAGGTAACTACTAAGTTCTTTATAGAAGCCGAGTAGGCTAAAATAATAATTAAAGCTAAGTAATAAGCAATAACTAATAACTAAAACTAATAAGTAAATAATTATATATAACCCTTAAATATAATAATAAAGCCACCCTCCCCGGGTGGTTTTTCGTGTTTAGGGTAGTTTTTTGTCATTTTTCTTAAAATATATTATAATAAGAATTAGAACTGAAAATATATAGGAGGTCATATTTATGAGTGTACACATTGGTGCCAAAAAAGGAGAAATTGCAGAAACTATTCTGCTGCCTGGTGATCCATTAAGAGCTAAATTTATTGCAGAAAATTATTTAGACGATGTAAAACAATACAATGATGTAAGGGGAATGTATGGATTTACAGGAACCTATAAAGGGAAAAAAGTTTCAACTCAGGGAACAGGTATGGGAATGCCATCTCTTTCAATTTATGTTAATGAATTAATTCGAGATTATGGAGTCAAGAATCTAATTAGAGTTGGTTCCTGTGGTTCTTTTAATGAGGAAGCTCAGGTGAGAGATGTAATTTTAGCTAAGGCAGCCTGCAGTAATTCTAATTTAAACAAAATGCGTTTTGATGGTAAGGATTTTGCAGCAGCAGCCAGTTTTAAGCTTTTATCAAAAGCCTATCAGGTAGCTGAAGAAAAAGGTACAGATGTAAAAGTAGGTACAATTTTAAGTTCAGATGCTTTTTATAATGATGACAAAGAGGCCTGGAAAAAATGGAAAGAATACGGGGTTTTAGGTGTAGAAATGGAATCAGCTGAGTTATTTACTTTAGCTGCTAAATATGGTGTAGATGCCTTAAGTATTTTAACCGTAAGTGATTCTCTAGTAACTGGAGAAGAGACTACATCTGAAGAAAGAGAAAAGACCTTTACTGAAATGATGGAAATAGCCCTGGAATTAGCTGAATAACTTAATATATATTTCTAAGATGATAAATATTTTAGAGCTGCTGATTAATGGTCAGACAGCTCTAAAATTTTAAATTTTTGTTTTCAAAATTCAAAAAATTAAATTTGCAAGGAGTTTAATTATGCAGGTAGATATTAATCTGGATTTAAAAGCAAAACAGGAATTAGTGATGACTCCCCAATTACAAATGGCTGTAAAAATTCTTCAATATAATAGTCTAGAATTAGAAGAATTTATTAATGAACAGGCAAAAGAAAACCCTCTGCTGAAAATAGTAGAAAATAAAGCTGATAATACTTTCAATAGTTCTACTTATAGTGGGATAAAAAAAGAATCACCTAATTATGAAAATTTTATTGCTTACCAGCCTCAATTTTGCGAGAGTTTAGAAAACCAACTTTTTGAAGTTTTAAGTGATGATCAATTAGAGCTAGGAAAGTTTATTGTAGGTAATTTAAATCATCAAGGAGAATTAAGTTTAGAATTTAAAGAAGCTGCTCAAATATTTTTTGATTCAAAAGCAGAAAAAAACATTGAGAAAATAAAAAGTATTTATAAAAAAATAAAGGGTTTAGATTTAAAAGAAGCTTTAAATTCTGTAAATCCATGTGCAGAGTATGTGAAAGCAGATTTAACTGTCAAGAGAAATGAAACTGGATTTGAAATAATATCTAACGAAAGTAATAATTTCGATTTGCAAATTAGCTCTTATTATCTAAATCTTTTAAAAAACAATAGTGATCCAGAGGTAGAAGAGTATTTAAAGAAAAAATATAAAGGAGCTCTCTGGTTAATTAAAAGCATTGAACAGCGAAAACAAACTATAATCAAAATCTTAAGGGCTGTTATAGATAAACAGTCTGATTTTTTTGAGTATGGTTTTAAGCAGTTATATACAATGACAATGCAGGAAATAGCAGAGCAGATAGAAATGCACGAATCTACAGTCAGTAGAGCTACAACAAATAAATATATTCAAACTCCACAGGGTACTGTTCCTTTTAAAATGTTTTTTAATAGTGGTATTGATAATCTTTCTTCTGTCAGTATTAAAGCTATAATTATTGAGTTAATAAAAAATGAGGACAAAAACAACCCCTTAAGTGATGCCAGGATAGTTGAGATTTTCAAAAAGGAATATGAACTTGATATTTCAAGACGAACAGTGGCTAAATACCGTAAATCACTTGCTATTAAAGGTTCAAGATCAAGATATAAAAATTAAGTCCGGATAAATTTATCTGGACTTTTTGTTTTTTTGTGAGCTGATAAATGTTATAATGTAAATAGATAAGCTAAATTGTAAAAGACTTAGCTGAAATAATGATTTTATAATGAAATAATCATTGAAAGTAGAGAGAATGGAGGTTTTAAAAATGAGAAAAGAAGAAAGAGTTTCATTTTATTCTCATTTTGTTGGATTCATACTGGCTTTAATCGGCTTAGGTCTTTTAATTTTTCGCGCACTGGAAAGTCCCGGTAAAATAATTGTAGCTGCAGTATATGGTGTTTCAGTAGCATTTTTATTTTTGTCAAGTTCTTTGTATCATGCTTTTAAGAAAGAAGATAATGAAAAATCAATCTGGCGCAAATTAGATCATTTTGCAATATTTGTGATGATTGCAGGTTCTTATACACCTGTTGCCTACCTTTATCTAGAAGGCTGGTTAAAGTGGACAATTATTGGAATTCAGTGGGGACTTGTTCTAGGAGGTTTTTTCCTGAAGTTTATGTATTTTAAAACCCCCAGAATTTTATATACTATAATTTATCTATTAATGGGTTGGGTTGGAATTTTTGCTTTTCATCAGTTATTTATGACAATGCCCACATCCAATTTAATATTAATGTTTGCCGGAGGTTTATCATTTACAGCTGGAGCAGTATTTTATATAATTAAAAAACCAGATATCTCCCCAAATTTTGGGTTTCATGAGATATTCCACTTCTTTATTTTAGCTGGTGGAATACTGCACTATCTGATGGTTTTTATTGCACTCGGTTAATAGTTGATCAAGGAGGATATTGATGGATTTAGAAGAGAATTTGATTGAAATTATTTCTTTAAGTGGAGATGTAAAAAAGAAATTTTTAGAAGCGGTTAAAAATGCCAAAAACAATGAGCCAGAGCAGGCAGAGGCCGTTTATGAAGAGGCAGATGATAAATTGATTAAAGCCCATCTAAAGCAGACTGAATTAATTAACCAGGAAGCTGGTGAAAATAAATTAGAAAGTAGTCTACTGCTCACACATGCTCAGGATCATTTGATGACAGCTATCTTGCTAAAAGATATGGCAAAAGAATTTATGGATTTATATGAGAGACTTGAAGAAAAACAATAAGCTACATTTTTAAAAGGCAGTTCATTAAGAACTGTCTTTTTTTAAAGAAAAATTGTAAAAATTGAGGTAGTTTTTATCAAGACTTTAATATTAAAAACTATTCAAAAAAATATATAAATTAGGTGGTTAGAAAATGTCAGTTAAATTTACAGAAACAGTTTTAAGAGATGGTCAGCAGTCTTTGATTGCAACCAGATTAAAAATTGAAGATATTTTGCCAATTATAACTAAGCTTGATCAGGCAGGCTATTATGCGCTAGAAGTCTGGGGAGGAGCTACTTTTGACAGCTGTATGCGCTTTTTAAATGAGGATCCCTGGGAGCGGCTCCGGAAAATTAGAAAAGAAGTTAAACAGACAAAACTGCAGATGTTATTAAGAGGTCAAAATATTCTGGGATATAAGCATTATCCTGATGATGTATTAGAAAGATTTATCAAAAAATCAGTAGAAAATGGAATTGATGTGATCAGAATTTTTGATGCTTTAAATGATATTAGAAATATGGAAAAAGCGGTAGAGTTTACAAAAAAATATGGTGCAGAAGCTCAGGGATCAATAGTTTATACAACAAGTCCTATCCACAACAGTGAGACTTTTGTTAAAAAAGCAAAAATCTTAGCTGAAAGAGGAATAGAATCTCTCTGCATAAAAGACATGGCTGGATTGTTAACTCCTTTTAAAGCTTTTGATCTGGTAAAAAAATTAAAATCAGAAATTAATTTACCAGTAGAAATTCACAGCCATAATACTGCCGGTTTTGCTTTTATGACATATTTAAAAGCAGTGGAAGCTGGAGTTGATATAATTGATACAGCAATTTCTGCTTTTAGTTCTGGCACAGCTCAGCCAACAACAGAGACTATGGCTGCAGTACTTAAAAATAGTGAATTTGATGCTTCCTTAAATGCAAAAATACTGGAAGAAGTGGGAGAATACTTTAGAGAAATCAGAAATAAGTATCAGGATTATCTTGGTTCCTATGAGGTTGACCCTCGAATTATTACAAATCAGCTGCCAGGTGGAATGCTGTCTAATTTGCGTAACCAGCTGCGGGAACAAAATCAGCTTGACCGTTATGAAGAAATATTAGAAGAAATACCTAAAGTTCGTAAAGATCTCGGCTATCCACCCCTTGTAACTCCTACCAGTCAGATTGTCGGTACTCAGGCAGTCTTTAATATTGTAACCGGGAAAAGATACGGTTTTGTTTCCAAAGAATTTAAAAATTATTTGAGAGGGATGTACGGAAGACCACCTGGAGAAATCAAGCCTGAGTTAATCGAAAAGACTATAAATAAAGAAGAAGTAATTACAAATCGGCCTGCTGATAATCTTGAGCCAGCATACGAAAAAGCTGCAGCAGAGATAAAAAATATCAGCAGCAGAGAAGAAGATATTTTATCCTATATTCTTTTTCCAGAAGTTGCAGAAAAATTCTTAAAAGAACACAGGTAATTAAATCGTTTTCGCGAATATAATTAAAAGAGTGATAAACTAAAATTTTAATTATTTATATTTCTGAAAGGAGAATTTACTGTGGAAAAAAAAATAGAAAATTTACTTAAAAAAATGACTGTTGAAGAAAAGTCAGAAATCTGTTCTGGTGCCAGCTGGTGGAAGACGGCAGCTATTGAAAGACTTGATATTCCGGCGATTATGATGGCGGATGGTCCCCATGGCTTGAGAAAACAGGATGAAGATGCTGATCATGTAGGTATCAACGAAAGCCTTGAGGCAATTTGTTTTCCAACCGCTTCTGCTTTAGCCTGTTCCTGGGATCGCGATTTAATGACTAAAATGGGGGAAGCTTTAGGAGAAGAATGTCAATCAGAAGCTGTAAATATTCTTTTAGGTCCGGGAGTGAACATTAAGCGTTCTCCTCTCTGTGGCCGCAATTTTGAATATTTTTCTGAAGACCCACTTTTAGCTTCAGAACTGGCCGCAAATTATGTTAAAGGAGTTCAGAGCCTGGGAGTCGGAACTTCTCTCAAGCATTTTGCAGCAAATAATCAGGAACACAGGCGCCTGACAGTTGATGCAGAGATTGATGAGCGAACTCTAAGAGAAATTTACTTATCAGCTTTTGAGAAGGTAGTTAAAGAAGCACAGCCCTGGACAGTAATGTGTGCCTACAATAGAGTCAATGGAACTCATGCCTCAGAACATAAAAGACTGTTAACAAATATTCTAAAAGAAGAATGGGGACACGAAGGTTTTGTAGTTTCCGACTGGGGAGCAGTAAACTATCGTGATCGGGGTGTAGAAGCAGGATTAGAGCTCGAAATGCCTTCCAGTCACGGAGATGGTAAGAAAGCTATTGTTGACGCAGTTGAAGCAGGGACTTTAAGTGAAGAAAGTCTCAATCGAGCTGCAGAACGAATCTTAAAAATTGTCCTGAAAGCAGTAGAAAAATCCAGAGATGATTTAGACTATGATAAAAAGGAACACCACAAACTGGCCCGGGAAATTGCAGCTGATTCGATGGTTTTACTTAAAAATGAAGATAAAATTTTGCCATTAGCTGAAAATGAAAGTCTGGGTGTAGTTGGAGCCTTTGCCAGAAAGCCGCGCTTTCAGGGAGGTGGCAGTTCTCATATTAACCCTTATCAGGTAGATACTGCCTACGCTGAATTAAATAAATACAGTCAGGGAGAACTTCTCTATGCTGAAGGTTATTCGATAGATGATGATCATAATAATATTGAGTTAATTGCAAAAGCAAAAGAGCTGGCAGAAAAAGTGGATAAGGTGGTTGTTTTTGCCGGCTTACCAGATCGCTACGAGTCAGAAGGTTATGATCGTGATACCCTGGAGATGCCTCCCAATCAGAATCATTTAATCAATGAGTTATCAGAGGTCAATCAAAATATAGTTGTAGTATTAAGTAATGGTTCTCCGGTTACAATGCCCTGGTTAAATAGAGTTAAGGGTGTTTTAGAAGCTTATCTAACAGGACAGGCCGGTGGAGGTGCTGCAGCTGATATTTTATTTGGTCGGGTTAATCCATCCGGAAAACTGGCAGAAACTTTCCCTCATAAATTAAGTGACAATCCTTCTTATCTGTTTTTTCCAGGAGAAAAGGATAAGGTAGAATATCGTGAAGGCATTTTTGTTGGTTATCGCTATTATGACAGCAAGGAAGTCAAGCCGCTTTTTCCATTCGGTTTTGGTTTAAGCTATACTAATTTTGAATACAGTGATTTAAAGATTGAAAAAGAAGAGATCACAGATCAGCAGCGGCTGAAACTAAACTTAAAAGTAAAAAACACAGGTAATACTTATGGCAAAGAAATTATCCAGCTCTATGTGTCTGATCCTGAGAGCACTGTAATTAAACCTGAGAAAGAATTGAAAGAATTTGCTAAAATAGAATTAGAACCGGAACAGGAAAAAATTGTAGAATTTGAGCTCGGTAAAAGAGCCTTTGCCTATTTTAATACTGAAATTGATGACTGGTATGTAGAAAGTGGAGACTATGAAATTTTAATTGGTAGTTCTTCCCGTGATATCAGACTTAAAGAAAAAATTAAGATTGAGTCAACAGTTGAGCTGCCTGATGAATATACAATTAATACTAATATTGGTGATATTGTTTCTGATCCAGAAGCTGAGAAATACTTCAATCAGCTGCTGGAAGAATATCTTAAGGGAACAGAGTTAATGGAGAGACTTGAAGGTAGAGATGATGAGATGATGGAAGCAATGTTTAAGTACATGCCTTTAAGATCACTGGCCATGTTTTCTGAAGGTGCTATCAGCAGGAACCAGGTCGAAGAAATTGTAAAGAAACTAAACCAAAACTGCTAGGGTACCGGGTACTTGTCAATTATTGGGAAATTAAATTGGAGGCTAAAAATGAGTTACTTATGGACGACAATTAAAGTTAAGGATTTAGTGGAGTCAATTGATTTTTATGAGAACATAGTTGATTTAAAAGTTCAGAGACGATTTGAAGCTGGCCCGGATAGAGAAATCGCTTTTCTGGCAGCTGCTGCAGGTCAAACTGAGATTGAATTAATTAGTGATCAGGATAAAACTAAAAGTGATATTGGAAAAGATATTTCGCTTGGTTTTGAAGTAGATTCAGTTGAAGAAAAGGTGAAATTTCTAAAAGAAAAAGGAATTGAAATTCAAAGTGGACCAATCTCACCCAATCCTCAGATAGAGTTCTTTTATGTACTTGATCCGAATGGAGTTAAAATTCAGTTTGTAGAGAATAAATAAGATGTAATTAACCTGTTGGTGTTAAAAGCCAGCGGGTTTTTTATTTTTGAAGTGATTTTAAAGGAGCATTCCTGTAATGAATAAAAATCAATATCGATAAAAAGATACCCCCTTAGTATAATACGGAGTATCAGAGGTCATGCTGATCTCTAAAAAACTAAGAAGGTATCTAATATAAATTATACCCAAAACGAAAGATTATGCAAATAAAGAATTCAACATTGGGAGTTGGAGTGGAAATCGCAAAGAATAAAACTATATGATAAAAATGATGGAACTGAAACAGAAAATTTACTTTGAATAAAGGAGATATCAATGAAAATAATAATCCATAGGGGCAGTCAGGAAATTGGCGGCTCATGTGTTGAAATACAGACTACTAACAATAAAATATTAATAAATTATTATTTAATCTGTCTACCAAAAGGGGATAATATCATCCAAATGTAGAGTTTTTCTTTGTTTTATATCCAAATGGTTAAAGAATTCAATTTGTTGAAAATAAATAATTGTCAGGGAAGATAAATTTTGTTATAATCGTAGTTAAATTAGAATTTAGTAGTCTAGGAGGAGAAAAAATGGATTTAAATGTAACACAAGCTTTTAGTATTGTTTTGTTAATTTTGGCAGTTGGTGAGTTAGTATCTATGAAGACTAAGGCGATGATCCCGTCAGTTTTTGTTTCAGCGGTATTATTCATAATTGGTTTTTGGACTATTCTTCCCGGGGATGTAGTAACTCAGAGTTCTTTTGCTACTCCAGTTGTTTATTTGTCAATGTATTTACTTTTAACTCATATGGGAACTTTAATGAGTTTAAAAGAACTTTTGGCCCAATGGAAAACAGTTGTGATTGCCCTTGGAGGTATACTAGGTATAATTACTCTTACTTTAAGTATTGGTAATTTGATTTTTGGTTGGGAAAATGTAGTTGCAGCAACTCCACCACTGACAGGAGGAGTAGTAGCTTCCATCTTAATGTCAACAGCAGCAGCTGAAAGAGGATTAACATCAATAGCTGTTCTTGCAACAGCTATGTATGTAATTCAAGGGTTTTTTGGTTATCCAATAACATCTTTTTTATTAAAAAAAGAAGCTAACCGTCTTGCTGATAAGGTGAGAAGTGGCGAAGTGAAAATGGAAGATAATAATCAGAAAAAAGAAGAGATTAAAGACAGTAGATTCAGAATGATTCCACCTCTTCCTGAAGAATATCAAACAACATATGTAATCTTATTTAAACTTGGAATTGTTGCCGCTTTAGCAGTAGCAGCTGCACCGATTTTGCATCTTAATCAATTTGTTGTTTGCATGTTATTTGGTGTTATAGGTAGGGAAATTGGCTTTTTAGAAGAAAAAGCGTTAGTCAAATCGGGATCTTTTGGGTTTTTAATTACCGTTTTAATGGCTTTCATTTTTGCAGGGCTTTCTGATGCAACACCTGAAATGTTAACCGAAATTGCTGTTCCTTTGTTTGGTATAATTGTACTTGGTCTTTCAGGTATGGCTGTAGTATCAATGTTTATTGGAAAAATGTTTGGTTATACCAAAGAGATGTCTATTTCTATAGCAATGACTGCTCTTTATGGTTTTCCACCTAACTATATATTGACCGTGGAATCAGCCCGAGCAAGCACTAAAAATGATGAAGAATATCAGTATGCGGTCAATGAGATGCTGCCAAAAATGTTGGTTGGAGGATTTACAACAGTAACTATAGCTTCAGTTATTATTGCTGGTTTCTTTGTTAAATTATTATAAATTTTATTCTGAGTTTAAATATAATTAATATAAGTTCTAAATAAGAGAGGAGATAGTAGATAATATGTTAACAAAAGTAGAAAGAATTAAAAATGATATAGAAAATTTAAGAGAGTTTAATGCAACTCCTGAAAATGGATTAACTCGTTTTTCTTTGACTGAAGAAGATCGTGAAGCCAGAAATTACTTAAAAAAAGAATTGCAGAAATTAGATGTCGAGATATATGAAGATGCAGCAGGAAGTTTAGTTGCTAGAAGAGAAGGTACAGATAAAAATGCACCTGTTGTTATGATCGGTTCTCACTTTGATTCTGTAAAAAATGGTGGTCATTTTGATGGACCAGCTGGAGTAATAATGGCTCTTGAAATTTTAAGAGTGATGGAAGAAAATGATGTAAAAACAAAATACCCTATAGAATTTGTAGCGATGATTGAAGAAGAAGGTGGACGCTTTGGCAGTGGAGTATTTGGTAGTCGAACAATGACAGGTCAAGTAGATTATCAAGAACTTTTAAATTCTAAAGATACTGATGGTATTTCCATGGCCGAAGCTTTTGAAAATTTTGGTTTTGATCCAAAAAAGATTGAAGAAGCTAAAAGAGATCCTGAAAAACTCAAGGCTTTTATTGAGCTTCATATAGAACAGGGTCCTGTTTTAGAAAATGAAGAAAAAGATGTAGGTATAGTAGATTTTGTAGTTGGTATTAATCAAATTCGAGTTAAGGTTGTGGGGAGGGCTGACCATGCAGGAACAACTCCAATGGATATGCGTAAAGACACTCTATCTTCAGCAGCTGAGGTTATTTCTGAAATCAAGAATTTTGCCTTTGAAGCTGGAAATGGTACAGTAGCTACAGTTGGAACTCTTGATGTTAAACCGGGAGCAGCCAACATTGTCCCTGCAGAAGTCGAATTTTCTGTTGATATCAGATCTAAAGAGTTAAATTGTATTGAAGAAGTAAGGGATAAGATAGATAATGCTCTTGCAGATATAAAGGCAGAATATGATGTTGATTATTCTGTACAAAATATGTTGATGGTTGAACCAGTTGAATTATCACAGGAGATCTTCAATACTTTTAAAGAAGAATCTAAAAGGATTGGTTTAAATTCTAAAGAAATGATCAGTGGTGCTGGTCATGACGCAATGATCATGGCGGCTATCACAGATGTTGGTTTGATATTTGTGCCGAGTAAAAATGGAAGAAGTCATACTCCTGAAGAATGGACGGATTATGAAGATTTACAAAAAGGAATAGAGCTTGTTTATCATACAGTTTTAAAAGTTGGTGAAAGCGAATGAATAGTGCAAGGAATCTGGCAGAAGAGTATTTTGATTATGCTGTTTCAATGCGAAGAGAATTTCATATGTATCCAGAACCAAGTATGAAAGAGGAAAGAACCTGCCGCCGGATTATAGAAGAACTTAAAAATCTAGGTTTAAAACCAAAAAAAGCTGCAGGCACCGGAGTTGTATGTGAAATACAGGGCAGCAAAAAAGCAAAAGGAAACAAAACTGTTGCTTTAAGAGCAGATATGGATGCTTTAGAACTTGAAGAAAAAAATGAGATAGAATATAAATCACAAAATGAAGGTTTAATGCATGGTTGTGGTCATGATGGTCATTCAGCAAGCTTGCTTACAGCTGCTAAAATATTGAATGACCTAAAAGATGAATTTGCAGGTACAGTCAAATTGATTTTTCAACCCGGTGAAGAAATTGCTGTTGGAGCAAAAACTATGGTTGAAGAAGGTGTAGTGAAAGATGTGAATGCGATCTTTGGAATTCACATCTGGAATGATTTAGAAAGTGGTAAAATTTCTGTAGAATCCGGTCCGCGTATGGCTTCTGTAAATCAATTTATTATTCATGTTAAAGGAAAAGGAGGACATGGATCAATGCCTCAGCAGGGAGTAGATCCTATAATGGCCGGATCAGCAATTGTAATGAACCTGCAGACTATTGTTAGTAGAGAACTGAGTCCAATGGAGCCCTCTGTTTTAAGTGTAGATATCTTTAACTCAGGTTCAAAGGGAAATGTCTTACCTGATACAGCATATTTAGAAGGGACTACTAGATGTTTTAGCAGAAAAATCAATCAGAAATTCGAAGAAATTATTAAAAGAGTTGCTCAAGAGACAGCTGAAAGCTATCGGGCTAAAGCGGAGTTAGAATATAATAAAATGACTTTGCCCTGTATTAATGATCAAAAAATTTCAAAAATTGCTCAAAAAGCAGCAGCTGAGGTTTCGGGTAAAGATTCTATTGTAAAATTAGATAAAACTACCGGTGGAGAAGACTTTTCCTTTTTTGCAGCAGAAGTTCCGGCAACTTTTGCCTTTGTAGGTTCAAGAAATGAAGCTAAAGGCGCAGATGCTCCCCATCATCATCCAGAATTTAATATAGATGAAGATTCATTAAAAACTGCTTCTGGATTATATGCACAGTTTGCTCTTGATTTTTTAAGTGAAGGGGAGGTTGAGTAATAATGGATTTCAAAGATATATTAGCAAAGCAGGAAGACTATGTTCGAGATTTAAGAAGAGAGTTTCATATGTATCCTGAAACCAGCTGGAATGAAAAAAGAACTTCTAAAAGAGTAAAAGAAGAGTTAGAAAAAATGGGAATAAGTTATCAAGAATATGCAGATACAGGTGTGGCGGCAGTTATTGAAGGTAAGAAAAAAGGAAAAACTGTTGCTTTAAGAGCTGACATGGATGCTCTAGAAGTTGAAGAAAAAACTAGTTTAGAATTTAAATCAAAAAATAAAGGAATTATGCATGCTTGTGGTCATGATGGCCATACTGCAATGTTGTTAGGTACAGCTAGAGCTCTGGCTGAAATTAAAGACCAGTTAAAAGGTAGAGTTAAACTAATTTTTCAGCCTGCTGAAGAAATGGTTCAGGGAGCTGCTAAAATGGTGGAAGCAGGAGTTTTAGAAAATGTCGATGGAATTATGGGAATTCATCTCTGGGCTAATCTGCCAACGGGAAAAATTAATATTCAAGAGGGGCCAAGAATGGCATCTGGTGATTATGTAATTGTTAATTTTACAGGTAAAGGAGGTCATGGTTCAATGCCGCATCAGGCTGTAGATCCAATAGTTATGGCATCTTCATTTATCTTAGAATCTCAGGCTATTTTAAGTCGAGAAACTGATTCCTTAGATCCTGTAGTTTTTACACTTGGCAAGATGAAATCAGGAAGTAGATTTAATGTAATTCCTGATAAATCTGAGATCGTAGGAACTTTAAGATGTTTTAAAGAAGAAACAAGAAAACAGGCCAGTGAAGCAATAAAAAGATATGCTGATAAGACAGCTAAAACATACCGGGGAGAAGCTGAAGTCGAAATTCAAAAAGGAACTCCTCCCACAATTAATGATAAAAGATGTGCAGAAATTGGTCAGGCTGCTGCCAGAAAAATTGTGTCTAAAGATAATCTGATTGAAATGGATAAAACCACGGGCAGTGAAGATATGGCATATTATTTGAGAGAAGTTCCAGGAGTAATGGCATTTGTTGGAGCTGGTTTTGAAGACGAGTCTAAAAATTATCCCCATCATAGTTCAAAATTTCATATTAATGAAGAAAGCTTAAAAACAGGAACAGGTCTTTACTTTAATTTTGCCCTGGAGTTTTTGGAGCAATACTAAAGGTATTTATTATATGATTTTAATAATCCCTACTTTTTGTGATGCTGATTAGTTCAGTATTAAACAAGAAGTAGGGATTTTTTATTGTTTAAAATTAAAGGATTGTTCTATCTTATCAAGAACTTTATATATAAAGAAAAAATTAGTAATTAATGCTAATATTTACGACATAATTTGACAAAATATTTTGAAAAGAGGGGTCAAAATGGCTGAGAATAATCGAATTTTCCGGATAATAAAAACGATAATGCTTCTAAATGAGCCTTATAAACACTGGAAAGCAAAAGATTTTGCTAATTATTTTGATATTTCAGAAAGAACTTTTCATCGTGATAAAAAAATTATGGAAGAACTTGGTGTGCCGATTTATTATGATAATAATCTAAAAGAATACAAGATTCTGGACAATTTTAGGTTCAAAGCACCTAATTTAGATCAAAAAGAAACAGAAGCTGTATTGTTAGCAGCCAAAGAATATCAAAATCGCAGTTTCCCGATGAAAAAAGAATTAGAATCAGGTCTGGCTAAAGTTTATAATTCACTGCCGGAGTTTTTAAAAAACAGCATGGTCAGTTACATAAAAAATTATGAGATTATTTCTGATCCTTTCGTTGATCTGGAAGAACATCAGCAGAAGTTTGAACAGCTCAAAAAAGCAATAAATAATGAAAATAGAATTTTAGTTAATTATTATTCTATGAGCAGTGATCAGACAACCGAGAGAAAATTAGACCCTTATAATTTGTTTTTTAATAATGGTGCTCCCTACCTCTATGCCTTCTGTCATCTGCGAAATGAAAATAGAATCTTCCGAATTGATAGGATAAAAGATATAAAAGTTACAGCAGAAGACTTTGTGCTGCCAGACGGTTTTTCTCTGGCTGAAGAATTGGATAATGCCTGGGGAGTTGAGCAGGGCAAAGAAGAGCTAGAAGTTGAAGTTAAATTTAGCGGTAGAGCAGCTCGCTTTGTGCCCGAATATCACTGGAGTGACAAACAGGAGATTGAGGAAATAAAGGGAAATGAAATTATCTTTAAGGTGAAAACCAGTAGCCGGGAAGAAATTAAACAGTGGATCTTAGGTTATGGGGCCGAAGCAGGGTGCTGCAGCCAAAGAATTTGAGAGAAGAAATGCAGCAGGAATTAGAAAAAATGCTGAAAAATTATAAGAAAAACTGATGTTTGCGACATAGGGTTGTCGCTGGGGGATGGTAAGATTAGAGTGTGAAATAATTCAATCCTTATTTTAATGGATTAATTTCACTAATCAAAAATATATTTCAAACTTTATTTTAATAGCATCTTAATTATATCAAATAAAACTAAGAAAATAAATTATTTGAATATTTTGATTTGTAATGTCAAGTATTTTGTGTAAATAAATTAATATCTTTCTTCAAATAGTTGAATTAGATTTTCTCGAGCAGCTAAAAATCCTTTTAATCTTC
>NZ_QLME01000013.1:0-16251 GCF_003259895.1 Halanaerobium saccharolyticum
GTAGATAGGCCAGAGGTGTAAGTGTAGTAATACATTAAGCTAACTGGTACTAATAGATCGAGGGCTTAATCATTATTTCCTATATGTATCTTTGATTGTACAGTTAAAGAGTACAATACAATTTTATAAGATTTCCGGTGGTAATTGCGGAGGGGCAACACTTGTTCCCATCTCGAACACAAAAGTTAAGTCCTCCAGCGCCTATGGTACTGCATTGGTAACGATGTGGGAGAGTAGGTCGCTGCCGGTCCTTTTATACTCCCCGATAGCTCAGTTGGTAGAGCAGATGACTGTTAATCATCTTGTCGTAAGTTCGAGTCTTACTCGGGGAGCCATTTTTATTTAGAGACCTTTTGGAGGTCTTTTTTTTATTTTATGGGTTTTTAATTTATATAATCTTTTTGTTAGGCTTATTTTTCTTGATTTTTAATTATCCTTAAATTGTAATGTTAAATTGAATAATCTTTATTTAAAAACACTCACAGTTATTAATTGTGGGTGTTTTTGTGTGATAATTTACTTGCATTTTTTTATAAATATAGTATTATATAATTAAAGGTCAAGATAAGTCAAAGTTAGGAGGGGGAGAATATGTCAAGTTTGTCTGATCAGATTGAACAATATTTACGGCGGCAAATTTCTAAATATCAAGGTAAAGTAAAAATTAAGAGAAATCAATTAGCTGAAAATTTTGATTGTGCTCCTTCCCAAATAAATTATGTACTTGATACAAGGTTTACAGTGGAAAATGGTTATGTTGTTGAGAGTCAGCGTGGTGGTGGGGGATTTATAAAGATTATTCGAGTTACTTTAAATTCTGAAAAAGAAGTAATTCAGAAAGTAATTAATAAATTGGACCGTGCAATCAGTCAGCGTGAAGCTCATGGAATTATAAAAAGATTATATGATAATGACTTGATTTCCGAGAGGGAATCTTATCTAATGGAGCGAGCGGTTCACCGCAATGTTCTGGGGATTTCTTTACCAGAACGGGATTATTTAAGGGGAAGGATACTTAAAAATATGTTAGAAGTTATTTTTAAAGTGAAGGAGGACTAGCAATGCTCTGTGAAAGATGTGAAGAAAATGAGGCTTCCGTTCATTTAACAAGGATAATTAATGGTCAAAAAGAAGAGATTCATCTTTGTGAAGAATGTGCCAGAAAGAGCAGTCAGCTGAATTCTGATGATACTGATTTGAGTTTTCAAAGTCTTTTATCTGGAATTTTAAATCACAAATTTTCAAATAAAGAATCATCTTTTTTATCAAATAATGGTTCACAGAAGTTGGTCTGTCCCAATTGTGGTATGAGTTATTACGAATTTACGGAAAAAGGACTCTTCGGTTGTGAAGAATGTTTTGATATTTTTGAACAAAAATTGGATGATTTATTTAAAAGAATCCATGGAAATATTCGACATAATGGTAAATATCCTCTTTCTTTTCAGCAGAAGCTGGAGGTAGAATCTGAAATATCTGAATTAAAAGAAGAAATGGAGACAGCTGTTGAAAAGGAGAATTTTGAAAAAGCAGCAGAAATTAGAGATAAAATCCATGCAATTAAAAGTGACATGGAGGAAGATAATAATGAAGCATAATTTGATAAGTAACTGGCAGACTGAAGCGGGTAAAGAAAAGGATGTTATCTTGAGTTCTAGAATTCGGCTGGCCAGAAATCTAAAAAAATACAAATTTCCGAATAAGAGCACTGAGTCGGAAAAAAATGAACTGATTGGAAATCTTAAATCGAAATTAAATTTTTTAATTAACGACGGATTTGATTTTTATTTAATGAAAGATTTAGATGAGATTGAAAGATTAGTTTTACATGAGGAGCATTTGATCAGTAGTGCCCATACAAAAAGTTCTGCCACAAAAGCATTGTTTTTAAATAATGAAAAGCATATTTCAATTATGATAAATGAAGAAGATCATCTCAGAATACAAATTTTAAGTGCTGGTTTAGAATTTAATGAGATCTGGAATCAAATTAATCAGCTTGATAACCAACTGGATCAAAAAATAGAATATTCTTTTTCAGATAAATGGGGTTATTTAACCAGCTGTCCGACTAATGTTGGCACTGCCTTAAGAGCTTCTGTAATGTGCCACTTACCGGCTCTTGTTTTAAGTGGAAGAATTGACAATATCCTGGGAGCGGTTGGAAAGTTCGGATTAACTGTGAGAGGTATAGCAGGAGAAGGAAGCAGCACTGAAGCTGAACTTTTTCAGATTTCAAATCAGATAACTTTAGGATTTAGCGAAAATGAAATAATAGATAAATTAGAAAGTGTTATTCAGCAGATTATTACTGAAGAAAGAAAAAGTAGAGAATATTTATTAAGAAATAGTTATCAAAAGTTAAAGGATAATGTTCTAAGATCACTCGGAATATTAAAGTATGCCTATCAGTTAGAAGAAGCTGAGGCTTTGAAATATTTATCAAGAATTAAATTTGGACAGGACACAAATTTAATTGAAGAAAAATTGGATCAGGATTTATTTAGAAAATTATTATTTAAAATTAAAGATGCACATCTTCAATATAATTTTGACGATCAACTGGAACAGAGAAAATTAAATATAAAAAGAGCTGAAATTATTAAGAGTATATTAAATGAGGAGTGAAAATAATGTTTGCAAAATTTACAGAAAGAGCAAGAAAAGTTTTGAGTATTGCTGAACAGGAAGCATTAAAGTTAAAACACAGTTATGTAGGAACCGAGCATATTCTTTACGGTTTAATTGCAGAAGATCAGGGTATTGCTGCTCGTGCTTTAATAGATAATGGTGTTAGTAAAGAAGTTGTGGAAAGTAAAATCATAGATATGATTGGTAAGGGACAGAATGAGGTTAAGGGTTCTATAGGTTTGACCCCGCGAAGTAAAAAGGTACTGAATTTAGCAATGGATGAAGCTCGAAAAATGGGACATAATTATATTGGAACCGAGCATCTTCTCCTGGGTTTAATCAGAGAGGGTGAGGGAGTAGCTGTTAGAATTTTAATGGATCTAAATAGTGATATTAGTAATATAAAAGATGAAGTAGTTGATTTACTTGGAGGTAAAAATTCTATGCAGAAAAAATCAAAGTCCTCAGGTAGAAAAACTAAAAATTTGGATGAATACAGCCGTGATTTAACCGAAATGGCAAGAGAAAATAAATTGGACCCGGTAATTGGTCGAGATAAAGAAATTAATAGAGTGATTCAGGTTTTAAGTAGAAGAACTAAAAATAACCCTGTACTGATTGGTGAACCTGGTGTTGGTAAAACAGCTATTATCGAAGGCCTGGCACAGATGATAGTTAGTGAAAATGTACCAGAGCTGCTTTTAAATAAGAGGGTTGTATCTCTTGATCTAAGTTCTTTAGTAGCTGGTTCAAAGTACAGAGGAGAATTTGAACAGCGCTTAAAAGCTGTAATGACAGAGATTATTGAAAGTGGAAATATAATTTTATTTATTGATGAGATGCACACTCTAGTTGGTGCAGGAGCTGCAGAAGGTGCAATTGATGCTGCTAATATTTTGAAGCCGGCACTGGCCAGAGGTGAGTTACAGGCAATAGGAGCTACTACTCTTGATGAATATCGTAAATATATAGAAAAAGATGCAGCATTAGAAAGAAGATTTCAGTCTGTACTGGTAGAAGAAAATTCTACTGAAGAGGCAATAGATATATTAAAAGGACTTCGAGATCCTTATGAGGCACATCATAAAGTTAAAATTACAGATCAGGCAATAAAGGATGCTGTCGTTTTATCACATAGATATATTTCCGATAGATTTTTGCCGGATAAAGCAATTGATTTAATTGATGAGGCTGCTTCCAAAGTCCGATTAAGCAACAGCACCAGACCACCGGAATTTAAAGAATTAAGTCAGAAATTAGAAGAGGCAGAAAAAGAAAAAGAAGCAGCAGTCAAAAATCAGGAATTTGAAAAGGCTGCCAGAATGAGGGATAAAGAAAAGGGCCTAAAAAAAGAACTGCAAGAATTGAAAAATAACTGGGAAAATGAAAAGGGTAAAGCTGAAGCTGTAGTAACTACTGAAGACATTGCAGAAATTGTTTCCAGCTGGACAGGTATTCCGGTAACTAAACTTGAAGAAGCGGAAACTGAAAGACTGCTCCGTCTGGAAGATGAGCTGCACAAAAGAGTAATTGGACAGGATGAAGCAATTACAGCAGTATCAGAAGCTGTGCGTAGAGCCAGAGCTGGTTTGAAAGATCCAAAAAGACCGATTGGGTCCTTTATCTTTTTGGGTCCTACAGGTGTTGGTAAAACTGAACTGGCAAAAACTCTGGCCGAAACAATGTTTAATGATGAGGATGCAATGATTAGAGTTGATATGTCAGAGTATATGGAAAAACACTCTGTTTCCAGACTTGTTGGTTCTCCTCCTGGTTATGTTGGTCATGATGAAGGAGGACAATTAACTGAACCTGTTCGTAGAAGACCATACTCAGTAATTTTATTTGATGAAATAGAAAAGGCCCATCCTGATGTCTTTAATGTACTGCTGCAGATTTTAGAAGATGGTGTATTAACAGATACCCATGGTCGTAAAGTTGACTTCAAAAACACAATTGTAATTATGACTTCTAATGTAGGAGCAGATTTTATTGAGAAACAGTCACAGTTAGGATTTAAGACAGAAAACGATGAAAAAGCAAGCTATGAGAATATGAAGGACAATGTTATGTCCCAGCTTCGCAAAACATTTAGACCTGAGTTTTTAAACCGGCTTGACGAAATCATTGTCTTCCATTCTTTAAATAAAGATCATATCAAGAAAATTGTCGACTTAATGTTAGATGATTTAAGAGATCGGTTGGAAGAAAAAGAAATCGAACTTGAGATGACCGAAGCAGCTAAGGCAAAACTGGCAGAAGATGGTTATGATTCTGAGTTTGGTGCTCGACCTTTAAGGAGAACAATTCAGCGTCAGATTGAAAACCCATTATCAATTAAAATTCTGGACAAAGAATTTGAAGAAAAAGGAAAAATCAAAGTAGATGTTCAAGATGATGAATTTGATTTTAAAATAAATTAGTACGGAAAAAGCAAATTAACCTCTCTTGTAAAATGCTGTAAAAAATGATATAATTATAAACAAATATTAACAAATAAAGAGCTAGGAGTTATTGATAATGGCAAAAGCAAAAAAGTATTATCTATGTCAGGAATGTGGATATAAATCAGTTAATTGGATGGGAAAATGTTCTAACTGTGGTTCCTGGGATAGTTTTGAAGAGGTTATTGAAGATAAATCCAGAGATCAGAAAAATAAATATAATTTAAACAGAGAGGAGAAACAGCCCCTTCCGATTACAAAAATTTCTTCAGTTAAGCGTCAGCGTTATCAAACAAATATCACTGAACTTGATCGGGTACTGGGAGGCGGTATTGTTTCTGGCTCTCTGATATTACTTGGTGGAGCCCCTGGTATCGGTAAATCAACACTGATACTTCAGGTGGCTTCTCTTTTTAGTCAAAAATATGGGAAAACTCTGTATCTTTCGGGTGAAGAATCGGCTTCTCAGATAAAAATGAGAGCAGAAAGATTAAATTGTATGGAAGAAAATCTAAATATTTTAGATGAGAGAGATTATATGGTTTTAGAAAATCATATATCTAAAAATAAAAGTTATTCTCTGATTGTTGTAGATTCAATTCAAACAGTACATATTCCAGAATTAGATGCAGCTCCAGGTAATCTTACTCAAATAAAAGAGGTTACAAATCGTCTGGTTAAACTGGCCAAAACTACCGGTATTCCAGTGGTTTTGATCGGACATGTAACTAAAGAAGGAGAATTAGCTGGTCCCAGAGTTTTAGAACATCTGGTTGATACTGTACTGCAGTTTGAGGGTGATAATTATCACATGTATAGAATGCTGCGGGCCAAGAAAAATCGTTTTGGTTCTACAAATGAAATTGGTGTTTTCGAAATGAAAGCAGATGGAATTAATGAGGTAGCCAACCCTTCCAGCTTTTTTATTAATGAGAGATCGGCAGATGTCTCAGGTTCAATTATAACCCCTGCTTTAGAAGGGAGTAGAGTTCTTCTGGTTGAGGTTCAGTCACTGGTTACAGACGCCGCTTTCCCCTCACCACAGAGGCTGGCTAAAGGTGTTGATTATAAAAGGTTATCTCTACTTTTAGCTGTTTTAGAAAAACGGCTGGGAGCTAATTTTAAAGAACATGATGTTAATTTAAATATTACCGGTGGTATTAATGTGGAAGAGCCTGGCCTTGATTTAGCAATTATAGCGGCTGTTATCTCAAGCTATAAGGATATAGCACTGGATAATGAGCTAGCTGTAATTGGAGAAGTCGGACTTGGTGGTGAAGTAAGAGCAGTAGGTCAGATAGAAAAAAGGATAAATGAATTAAAGAAACTTTCATTTAAAAAAGTAATAATACCTGCGGCAAATGCCAAAAATATTGCCTTTGATCCTGAAATTAAAATAGATGCAGTTAAGGACATAGCTGAATTTGTAAAGTTAATTTTAAAGTAAGTAATTCAAAAATTATAAGAAAAGAGGTGAAGCAATGGAAGAGATCGATGAGAAATTATTGGATATTCTAAAGGTTTTAGCTCCCGGTACAGTTTTTAGAGATGGTCTGGAAAATATATTAAGAGCCCAGACAGGTGGTTTAATTGTTGTTAGTGATAAAGAAGAGGTAATGGATCTGGTTAATGATGGTTTTCAGATTGAAGCACCTCTATCACCTGCTCGTTTATATGAACTGGCCAAAATGGATGGGGCAATTGTACTGGATCAGGCTGCTGAAAACATTTTATTTGCCAATGCGCAGTTGATACCTGATCCGACTGTCAAATCATCTGAAACTGGAACAAGACATAAAACAGCTGAGAGGGTGGCCCGCCAGACAGGAGAATTGGTAATCGCTATTTCTCAGAGGAGATCGATTATTACCATTTATAAAGGCGATTCAAAACATATATTAGAAGATATTAGAGTAGTTCTTGTTAAAGCTAATCAGGCCATTCAGACCCTAGAAAAATATCGATCTGTTTTTGATCAGGCTTTAACTAACTTGAGTGCTCTAGAATTTGAAGATTTAGTGACTCTTTCTGATGTTGTAACTGTTATTCAGAGGACAGAGATGGTATTAAAAATTCAGCGCGAAATAGAAAAATATATCTCTGAACTGGGGTCAGAAGGAAGATTAATTAAAATGCAGTTAGAAGAACTTGTCAGCAATGTTAGAGAAGAAGGGGTTTTGCTGATTGAAGATTATATTTCAGAAGAATTGGAAGAGGATACATCTGATCCAGAAAAAGTTCTGGAAAATCTAACAGACTGGTCTTCTGATGAAATTTTAACTTTAAATACAATTAGTAAAGCTCTGGGTTACAGCGGCAGTGTTAATGCTTTAGATGAAACAGTTTCACCATGCGGTTACCGTATCATGCGGAAAATCCCAAGACTGCCGATGCCTGTTATTGAAAATTTAGTCGAGCATTTCGAAAATCTGCAGGCGATTATTCGAGCTTCAGTTGATGAACTTGATGATGTAGATGGAATTGGAGAAGTACGAGCCCAGGCAATTAAGGATGGACTGCGCCGACTCAGAGATCAGGTTTTACTTGACAGACATATTTAGTACACTTCGTTATAACTTAAGTGAAAAAGTACTCAAATTGACTGAGGCTTTTGAAAATGATATAATTATAAGGTGGATTTTTATTGCTTTCATAAAAGAGGAGTGGATAAGATGTATAAAATTGGTGACAAAGTCGTTTATCCTAATCATGGTGCAGGAACCATTGCTGGTATTGAGACTAAGACTATTTTAGATGAAAAAAAAGAGTATTATATTATGAAACTTCCAATTGGTGAAATGAAAGTTATGATTCCTGTTGATAAGATTGATAAAATTGGTATTCGTGATGTTATATCTGAACAAAAAGCAGATGAAGTTTTTGAATTATTAAATGGTGAAAAGAGTAAAATGTCACAAAATTGGAACCGCCGGTTTCGGGCTAACCAGGAAAAATTAAAAACTGGTGATATATTTGAAGTAGCAGAAGTTGTAAGAAACTTAAGTATTAGAGATAGAGAAAAAGGTCTGTCAACCGGTGAGAAAAAAATGTTAAGTAATGCGCGACAGATATTAATCAGCGAACTTGTTTTAGCAAAGGATATGGATGAAGAAAGCATTTCAGAAAAAATGGATGATTTGTTTACACTTGACGAAGAAGATCTTGATTCTTAATTAGAGATTTTTTGGAAGGGGGTGAAACTGAGATAATGTTAAAAAAAATAATGCGCTTGATTTTTGGGGTTTTTGGTGGTGTTATTGCTTATAATCTGGTTTATATTTTTGGCTTTGCTAGTGAGTATTCTTTTAGCTGGCAGAGTATCGGGGAATTCTTTTTAACCAGGCAGTTTTATGCTGTTTTATTGGGAGCGGTATTGGGTTATTTTTTAATATTTTATTTATTAAATAAATTACTGGATTTTATTATGGATTTTGAGTTAAGATTTAAGGAGATTAGTTGGAAAAAAATTGTGATAGCGGTAAGTGGTCTTATAATTGGTCTTATAACAGGTGCTATTATAAATTTTATTTTTTCTATTCCCAGAATACCTCGGATTGGAATGCCTCTGCAAATTTTTATTAATGTTACCTTTACTTATATGGGGTTTGCCCTTGCTATTCACAAAGAAAAGGATATAGCCTCTTTTTTATTTGCTTTATTTGCCAGAAAAAAAGAAGAGATAGACTGTCCCCAGATTAAAACTGGCAGTGATAAAATACTGGATACCAGTGTTATAATTGATGGCAGAATTTATGATATTTGCAAAACTGGATTTATAGAGGGTAATTTTATTATTCCAGAATTTGTTTTAGAAGAATTACAGCATATTGCTGATTCGGCTGATGATTTAAAAAGAAATCGGGGCCGCCGCGGCCTTGATATTTTAAGACAGATGCAGAATGATGAGCAAATACAGGTAGAAATAATAGACTATGATTTTGAAGAAGTATCTGAAGTTGATAGTAAATTAGTTAAGCTGGCGCAGTTAACTGAAGCTAAGGTTTTAACCAATGATTACAATTTAAATAAAGTTGCAGAATTACAGGGGGTTAATGTTTTAAATATTAATGAGCTGGCAAATGCAGTTAAACCTGTGGTCTTACCTGGCGAAGAAATGGATGTTAAAGTGATTAAGGAAGGTAAAGAAAACGGCCAGGGAGTAGCTTATCTTGACGATGGAACAATGATTGTTATCGAAGAAGGAATTAAATATCTGGGAGATGATATTTCAGTACTTGTGACCAGTATCTTACAGACAGCTGCTGGTAGAATGATCTTTGCTCGCCCTAAAACAAATTAGAGGATGATTTAAATGTCGGAGATTGGTGTTTTAATTGCTGCTGCCGGTAAAGGCAGAAGAATGGGAAAGAACATAAATAAGCAATTTTTGAATCTTATGGGAAAGCCGGTTTTATATCATACTATAAAAACTTTTCTGGACTGGCCGCGCGATTTTGAGCTAAACATAGTGTTGCATCCTGATGAGATAGAATATTTCAAAGATAATGTAATGCCCTTATTTTTAGCCTCTCAGCCTGAATTCAATTTAATTGCCGGAGGTAAAAGCAGAAAGGAATCAGTTAATAATGGCTTGAAAAACTTTAGTGATAAAGTTAATTATGTTATAATACATGATGGTGCACGACCAATGTTAAAAAAAGAGTTAATAGAAAGAACCTATCTGGCAGTAAAAAAGTATGATGCTGTTAGCTGTGGAATTAAAGTTAAAGATACAATAAAAGTAGTAGAGAATTCTTTTTCTAAAAAAACGCTCGCTCGTAATTCTTTAAGAGCAATCCAGACACCGCAAGCATTTAGATTAGACTTAATAAAAAAAGCACATAAAAATTATAAAAAAGATAAAGCACTTGATGATGCCTCTCTGGTTGAAGAACTGGGAAAAAAGGTATATATTGTTAATGGTGATTATAATAATTTTAAAATTACTACTCCGGAAGATTTAAAACCGGCAGAAATTATTTTAAAGGAGCAATCTAATGTTTAGAGTTGGTTTTGGCTATGATAGTCATCGTTTTGCTAAAGACAGAAAACTATTTTTAGGTGGGGTAGAAATAGAATCTGATTTTGGTCTTCAGGGCCATTCAGATGCTGACGTGTTACTGCATGCCTTAATGGATGCGCTGCTGGGAGCAGTTGGAAGTGGTGATATCGGCAGTCACTTTCCGGATGATGACCCTCAATATAAAAACATCAGCAGTTTAAAACTTTTGACTGAGGTCAAAAAAGAAGTAGAGAATAGAAATTTTGTAATAAATAATTGTGATTTAGTAGTTGTGGCAGAAAAGCCCAAATTAAAACCCTATCGCAGTCAAATTATTGCTTCGACTGCAGATGGCTTGAATTTGCAGGAGCAAGATATTAATTTTAAAGCGACAACTAATGAAAAAATGGGCTTTACTGGCCGGGGAGAAGGTATGGCAGCCTATGCTGTCGTAAGCGTAGTTGAGAAGGAATTTTGGCAGTTTTTTAAGAAGGTAAATAGGAAGGGAGTACTAGATGATGTTAGTAAAGAATATAATGACAAATGATCCAATAACAATTGCCCCAGAGGCAACAATTATGGAAGCGGAAAAAATGCTTTCAATAAATAAAATTGGTAGATTGTTAGTGGAGAAGAATGGAAAAGTAATTGGGATGTTAACAGATGGTGATATAATAGCTGAGAAAGATTTAGATGCTTCAGTTAGCGAATTTATGTCTGATAATTTAATTGTTATTAATGAAAAGAGCACAGTTCAGCAGGCAGCAAAAAAATTATCCGACAATCATATCGGAGGTTTGCCTGTTTTTAATGATAGAAAAGAATTAGTAGGTATTGTTACATCTGAAGATATAGTCTATGGTTATTTAAAAGATGAAGAAGAAGAAATGGAAATGGAGAAGAAAACCATAACTCCAGAAAGTTCTGCTATTTATCTTTCAATGACCAGAAGTCGTGACTATGAAGAATACTGGTTGAAAAAAATAGAAGGTTATGGCTATCGCGGTGCAATTACTCAAACTGGTGCCAGTGCAGAAAAACTGCCGATTAAATTGCGAGAAAGTACTACTGTAGCTGCAATTGCAAGAGGAGTAATCAGCGAAAATTCTCGTGAAAAAATGGCTGTTTCCAATGCTGTTAAAGATGCATACAGTCAGCTGGATCTTGTAAATCCTGGTCTTGGTGGAGGATTTAAGATAGCAGTTGTCCGGGGAGATGGACACATTTCTGTTGCTATTTTTGGTAAGTTTGGTCATGCTCTAGTTGATGGCCCTGAACAGTTAACTGTTGGAACAAGTGTAATATAATTTAAGACAATTGCAAAATCATATAGGAGGAATTATAAGGTTATGAGTAATAACATAAGATTGCGTTTCCCCCCTAGTCCTACCGGGAAGATTCACATTGGTAATATGCGAACAGCTCTCTTTAACTGGCTGGTTGCAAAGCAAAAAGACGGGGAATTAGTTTTGAGAATTGAAGATACAGATCAGGCAAGATCTACTAAAGAGTTTGAAGATATTATTATTCAGGAGATGGAATGGCTTGATCTGGATGCAGACGAGGGTGTTGGTATTGGTGGAGATTACGGCCCTTATCGCCAGACTGAAAGGATTGATCTTTATCAGGAGTATGCTGATAAATTATTAGAATCCGGTCATGCCTATAAATGCTACTGTACTAAAGAAGAACTGGACGAAATGAGGCAGAAAGCTATTGAGAATGATGAGATGCCTCGTTATGATGGTTCCTGCCGTGATTTAAGCGAAGAAGAAAGAAAAGCTTATGAGGCTGAAGGAAGAGAGCCAGTTTTGCGTTTTAAACTGCCAGCGGAAGAACAGGAAATAGTTGTTGAAGATTTAATTAGAGGCGATGTTAGTTTTAGCTCCTCTGTTTTAGATGATTTTATTATCTTTAAATCCGATGGCATGCCGACTTATAATTTCGCAGTAGTAATTGATGATGCGTTAATGAAAATTTCACATGTTGTCAGAGGTGAAGACCACCTATCTAATACTCCAAAACAGATTCTAATCTATCAAGCTTTAGGGTTTAAATTACCTAAATTTGCACATTTGCCCTTAATTTTAGATGAAAATAAGGCAAAGCTTAAAAAGCGTGGTAAAGATTCTGTTTATATTGGTGAGTTTAGAGAACAGGGATATTTACCGGAAGCACTCTTTAATTTTATGGCCCTCTTAGGCTGGTCAACTGGAGATGAAGAAGAAATACTCTCCCAGGAAGAAATTATAGAGCGTTTTGCTATTGAAGATGTCAATAAAAGTGGTGCAGTTTTTGATAGAGAAAAACTGAACTGGATGAATGGGAAGTATATTCGGGCAGCCGAACTGGATAGAATTGTAGATTTATCACTGCCTTTCTTACTGGAATCCGCTCTGGTTGACAAAGAATATATAGAAAACAATAGATCCTGGCTGGCTGAAGTGATCGATGAGGTTAGAACTGGAGTTGATTATTTATCTCAAATTCCTGAGGAAGCAGAGTTGTTTTTAACTGAGATAGAGTTTGATGATCCAGCTGAAGCCGCGGAAGAATTTAAAGGTGCAGATGTAAAACTAGTATTTGAAACTTTAAAAATCAAAATGTTTGAGAGAGAAGAATTAACAGCAGAAGCGGTTGGAGAAATTTTTAAAGAACTAAAAAATGAGCTGGATGTTGGTGGTAGAACAATTTATCATCCCACCAGACTTGCAATTACCGGCAAAGGTTCTGGCCCGGAAATGACAAGCGTTATTTCTATTTTTGGAGCTGAAGAAATTTCCCGCAGACTTGATGCTGCTTTAGAGTTGGCTGAAAATAATTAATAAAGAAATAATATTAAGGGTCTTCTCTGAGGGAGAAGGCTCTTTTTTAAAAGCAGTTTGTAATTTTAATGATTATTTTAAAAATCGGATCAGTAAGAAAAGTTAGTAAGAAAGGAGTGAAGAGATGCTAAAAGTTTATAATACATTAACAGGTAAAAAAGAAAAATTCGAAACAGAAGAGGCGGGCAAGGTGAAAATGTATGTCTGTGGCTTAACCGTTCAAAATTATTCTCATATCGGCCATATCAGAAGTGCGATTAACTACGATGTTGTGAGGCGTTTTCTTGAATATTTAGGTTATCAAGTTGATTATATTTCTAATTTTACTGATATTAATGAGAAAATAGTCAAAAGAGCAGCAGAAGAAGATTTAACTCCAGCAGAACTGGCTGATAAATATGCCAATGCTTTTTTAGAAGATATCAGGGAATTTAATATTAAAGCAGCTGATAAATATTTGCGGGTTAGCGAAAATATTGATCAAATTATTGAAATGGTGAAAACTTTAATTGATAAAGGTTATGCTTATGAGGTAAACGGGAATGTATACTTTAGTGTAGAAAGTTTTGAGGACTACGGAAAATTATCCGGAAGGAATCTGGATGAGATGCAGGCTGGTGCCCGAATTGCAGTCAATGAAGAAAAAAGAAATCCTCTAGATTTTGGCTTATGGAAAAAAGTTGAGCCCGGAGATGGCTGGGATAGTCCCTGGGGAGAAGGTTGGCCTGGCTGGCATATAGAATGTTCAGCAATGTCAATGAAGCGTCTGGGAGCTACTTTCGATATTCACGGAGGTGGAGTTGATCTTATTTTTCCCCATCATGAAAACGAAATTGCTCAGTCAGAAGCATACAGCGGGCAGAAGTTTGTTAATTACTGGCTGCATAATGGAACTGTTAACTTAAGTGGAGAAAAAATGTCTAAATCTCAGGGAAATTTCTTTACAAGTCGAGAAGTTTTAAAAGAGTTTTCCGCCCGGGTAATTAGATATTTTCTTTTAAGCAGACACTATAGAAGTCCAATTGATTTTGCTTATGAAAAATTAGAAGAAGCTCAAACTTCACTGGAAAGAATTGAAAACACAAGAAAGCAGCTGGCAAAAGTATTAAGTCTGGATATTGATTCTGCAGCTGAAAATAAAGAAGCTGAAGACTTTTTTGAAAAGATTGTAAAAAAGCAGAGGGCTTTTGTTGAAGCTTTAGAAGATGATTTTAATACAGCTGAAGCGATTGGAGTTTTACATGATTTGGTTGGAGAAATAAACAGTTATATTAACCAAAAAGATTTTTCTCTAAATGAAAAGAACTTTGCCATTCTGGAAGAAACAGAAGAAATTTTTCTGGAATTAGCAGAAATCCTGGGGTTAGAGTTTGAACTGGAATCAGCTGCAGCAGCTGGTAATGATTTAGTCGATCCGCTTGTCAACTTATTGATAGATTTGAGAGACAAAGCTAGAGAAAACAAAAACTGGGAAGAAGCAGATTTGATTAGAGACCGACTGCAGGAAATAGGAATTGAAGTTATAGATACCTCCCGGGGAACAGAATGGGAAATCAAAGAAGCGAAGGATGATAATTAAATGCCAAAGATTGAAGGAAGAAATCCGGTTTATGAAGCTTTAAGAGGAAACAGGAAAATACATCGTATTTTTATTCAGGAAGAAATTTCGGCTGAAGTAATAGATAATATTCTAGAAATGGCAGAGGAGAAGAATGTTCCAATTAGTAGAATTTCTTCGCAGAAATTAGATGAAAGTGCCAGATCTCATGCTCATCAGGGAGTAATTGCCGAAGCTGATCCATTAAAAGAGTATGGTTTAGCTGATATAGTTGAGATCAAAGAAAATAAGGATGGAGATTCTCTGGTTATTATTTTAGATGAAATAAAAGATCCTCATAATTTTGGGGCAATAGTTAGAACTGCCTATGCAGCAGGTGCTGATGCAGTTGTTTATCAGGACCGCCGTGCTGTAGGTATTACACCGGTAGTATTAAAGTCTGCGGCAGGAGCAGCAGAACATATACCTTTAGTTAAGGTGTCTAATATTAACTATGCCATTAGAGATTTAAAAAAGGCTAATTATTGGATTGCCGGAGCTGATGCCGCAGCTGAACAAAATCATTTTGAAGCTGACTTAAGTGGATCGATTGGACTGGTAATTGGAAGTGAAGGTAGTGGACTTAGAAGACTGGTTAGAGAAAACTGTGATTTCCTTGTTAAAATTCCAATGAGTGGAGAATTAGGTTCCCTTAATGCGTCTGTAGCAGCAGCTATTATCATCTATGAAATTTTCCGTCAGCGCGGAGAAGATATTTCTTGACGAAAGTTTTTTTAGCAAGTATAATAGTAATGTAATGGATAAGGGAGGGGATTCTGGTTGAAGATGAATGCTCAGGAACTTGATTTTGATGATATCAGTTTTGAAGAGTATAAGCAGATGTCCGATGATGAACTTGTTGAACTGGTACATCAGGGAGATATGGAAGCTCAGGAAACTCTGATTAAACGTTATAAGAACTTTGTGCTTGCTAAATCACGCTCTTATTTTTTGGTAGGAGCTGATCGGGAAGATATTGTTCAGGAAGGCATGATTGGCCTTTATAAAGCAGTGCGTGATTATAAAGTTGAGAGACTGGCCTCTTTTCGAGCTTTTGCAGAATTATGTATTACTCGACAGATAATCACCGCGATTAAAGCTGCTACCCGCCAGAAGCACCAGCCTTTAAATACTTATATTTCTTTAAATAAGCCGATTTATGATGAAGAATCAGATAGAACTCTTCTGGACATTTTAAAAGGTGGAAAATTATCCAACCCAGAGGCTTTATTTATCAGCAATGAAACTTATGATTTAATCGAATCTGAAATATCTTCAATGTTAAGTGATTTAGAATTTGATGTTCTGCAGGAATATTTAGATGGAAAATCTTATCAAAAAATTGCTGAAAGCTTAGATAAACATGTGAAATCAGTAGATAATGCATTACAGAGAGTAAAAAGAAAATTAGAAGTATTTTTAGAAAAACATAATATATAAATTTCTAATTTGCTTCTGATTCAAATAAATATAACTGTCATTAATGGCAGTATTCGGCCTGCAGCCGCCAGGCCTTTTTTGTGGATTTTATATCCTGATGGCTACATAAAAACTAGTTAAATTTTTAAGGGGGAAGAAAAGAAAATGGCAAAAGCAAAATTTGAAAGAAACAAACCACATGTTAACATAGGAACAATAGGACATGTTGACCATGGAAAAACAACACTAACAGCAGCAATCACAAATGTGTTAGCAAACTATGGTGGAGCAGAAGTAAGAGCATTTGATACAATTGATAATGCCCCAGAAGAA
>NZ_QLME01000013.1:16347-89910 GCF_003259895.1 Halanaerobium saccharolyticum
GGAAAAACAACACTAACAGCAGCAATCACAAATGTGTTAGCAAACTATGGTGGAGCAGAAGTAAGAGCATTTGATACAATTGATAATGCCCCAGAAGAAAAAGAAAGAGGAATCACAATTGCGACATCTCACGTAGAGTATGAAACAGAGTCAAGACACTATGCTCACGTAGACTGTCCTGGACACGCTGACTATGTAAAGAATATGATTACAGGTGCAGCGCAGATGGATGGAGCAATCCTGGTAGTATCTGCAGCAGATGGACCAATGCCGCAGACAAGAGAACACATTCTTTTAGCAAGACAGGTTGGTGTACCATCAATCGTAGTCTTTTTAAACAAAGCAGATATGGTAGACGACGAAGAGTTAATCGAACTTGTAGAAATGGAAGTAAGAGAACTCTTAGACGAATACGAATTCCCAGGGGACGATATTCCGGTAATAGTAGGATCAGCCCTTAAAGCTGCCGAAAACGGAGATCCAGAAGGAGAATGGGGTAAAAAGATTATTGAGCTTATGGATGCAGTAGATAGCTATATTCCAGAGCCAGAAAGAGATACAGAAAAGCCATTCTTAATGCCTGTAGAGGATGTATTCTCAATAACAGGACGAGGAACAGTAGCAACAGGAAGAATCGAGAGAGGAACTCTACATCCATCAGATGAGGTAGAGGTTGTAGGAATCAAAGATACAACAACAACAGTAGTAACAGGAGTAGAAATGTTCCGTAAGATGTTAGACGAAGCAGTAGCAGGAGATAACATTGGAGCATTATTAAGAGGTGTAAAGAGAGAAGACATCGAAAGAGGTCAGGTACTGGCAAAGCCAGGAAGCATTACACCACACACAAAGTTCTACGCTGAGGTATATGTACTAAGTAAAGATGAGGGTGGAAGACACACACCATTCTTTGATGGATATAGACCACAATTTTACTTCCGTACAACAGACGTAACAGGAGACATCAGTTTACCAGAAGGAGTAGATATGGTAATGCCTGGAGATAACATTGAGATGACAGGAGAGTTAATTACTCCAATAGCTATGGAAGAAGGACTACGTTTTGCAATCCGTGAAGGTGGTCACACAGTAGGAGCTGGAGTTGTAACTGAAATTATTGAGTAATTAGCTGCTTAACATTCTAAGTTATTAAAACTTAAATTTAATTCCATAGGCATGTGCAGAATGAACTGCACATGCTTTTTTTCTAAAAAACATTGACATTGCACTTTAAATATGGTAAATTAATTAAGGTTAAGAATCAGAAAAAAATAAAGTAAATTAGAGAGGTAATTTAAGTTATGATCTCTTTAAATATAATTTTTCAAGCAGGAACTGTTTGATTGAGGAGGTGGATTTACGGTGAGAGATATTATTACACTTGAATGTACAGAATGCAAAAACCGCAATTATTCTACCAAAAAAAATAAAAAGAATACTCGTGATAGGCTGGAATTGAAAAAATATTGTAAGTTTTGCAAGGAGCACACCCTCCATCGTGAAACAAAGTAGAATCATTAATACTTTAGCTGAGGAAGTGATTTAAAGATGGCAAAAGAACTAGGGTTTTTTGGTAAAATATCTAAATTTTTAAAATCAGTAAAGTCTGAATTAAAGAAAGTAAACTGGCCAAACAAAGAAGAAATTACATCAAATACACTAGTTGTAATTGTAACTGTAATTGCTTTAATATCATTTATTGGTATCATAGATTTTGCGCTGGCTAATATAATTACTCCATTAATTTCGTAATTGAGGAGGTGAGGATTCTCTAGAGAATCCTTAAATATGAGTGAAGAAAGCAAGTTAAACGAAGAGTTAGAAAAAGGAAAAGAAGATATACCCTGGTATGTAGTTCATACATATTCGGGACATGAAAGAAAAGTTAAGGCAAATCTTGAAAAAAGAATAGCCAGTACAGGTATGGAAGACAGTATTTTTAGAATTCTAGTTCCAACTGAAGAAAAAATAGAAAAGAAAAAAGGGAAAGATGAAGTAGTTAAAAAGCGGATTTTCCCCGGTTATATCTTATTACAGATGGATATGAATGATAAATCATGGTATGTTGTTAAAAATACGCCTGGTGTAATAGGTTTCGTCAGTGGTGGGACTAAGCCCCTCCCTGTTGAAAAAGCTGAAGTCGATGCTATTTTGAGCAGCATGGGAGAAAAAGCTAAAAAAGTTTCTGTTGATTTTGAGGTTGGAGATCAGGTGACTGTAAAAGATGGTCCATTTGAAGATTTTGATGGAGTAATCAAAGAGATTCATCCGGAACAGGGTAAGGCAAAAATTCTTGTTTCGATGTTTGGGAGAGAAACTCCAGTTGAATTGTCATTTGATCAATTTGATAAACACTAGTGAAGATTTTTAAATAGATAATCATTTTGAAGAAAGGGGTGTTTTAAATGGCTAAACAGGTTATGACAGTTATTAAATTACAGATTCCTGGAGGACAGGCTAACCCTGCCCCACCAGTAGGTCCTGCACTGGGACAGCATGGTGTTAATATTATGGAGTTCTGTAAATCTTTTAATGCTAAAACTCAGGATAATCAGGGAACATTAATCCCGGTAGAAATTACAGTATATCAGGATCGTTCTTTTGATTTTATTACTAAAACTCCACCAGCTGCTGTATTATTAAAGCAGGCTGCAGGAATTGATACTGCTTCTGGAGAACCTAATATAGATAAGGTTGCTACAGTTAGCAAAGATGCTGTACAGAAGATTGCAGAAACTAAAATGCAGGATTTAAATGCTGGTAGTATGGAAGCTGCAATGAGTATGATCGAAGGTACTGCAAGAAGTATGGGAATTCTGGTAGAGTAAATTAAATAGACATAATTCTATTTGATTAGAAGCTTAAAAATAAGTGTTATTGATAGACGTAATTCAGTGGGAGGAAAGATTCCGCTAATACCACAAAGGAGGAATAATAATGGCAAAAAGCAGACGTTATGCAGAAACTGTAGAAAAATATGATCGGGAAAAATTATTTGATCCCAAAGAAGCTTTTGGATTAGTTAAAGAACTTGCAACTGCAAACTTTGATGAAACAATCGAGCTTTCAGCAAGACTGGGAGTAGATCCCAAACATGCTGATCAAAATATTAGAGGGACTGTTGTTTTACCGGAAGGTACAGGTCAGGAAGTTACTTTAATTGTATTTGCTAAAGGTGAAAAAGCCAAAGAAGCTGAGGAAGCCGGAGCAGATTTTGTCGGTGGTGAAGAACTGGCAGAAAAAATTGAGGGTGGCTGGTTAGATTTTGATTTAGCTATTGCTACACCTGATATGATGAGTGTTGTTGGCCGCCTGGGTAGAGTTTTAGGACCAAAGGGTTTAATGCCTAATCCTAAAGCGGGTACTGTAACTTTTGAATTAGAAAAGGCAGTAGCTGAGTTTAAAGCAGGTAAGCTGGAATATCGTGTTGATAAGACTGGTATTGTTCATTTACCAATTGGTAAAGCTTCTTTTACTAAAGAAGAGCTTTTGAACAATTATCATAAAATCATGGATACTCTTGCAAAAGAACGTCCAGCAGCATCTAAGGGTAAATTCTTTAGATCTTTAGCTATCTCACCAACAATGGGTCCTGGAGTTAAAGTTGATCCAGCAGCTACAATGGAATTTATTGGTCGCTAAAAAAAGTTTGACCTGTTAAGTTTTTTGTGTTATATTTATTTAGACAAGAAAATAACCTTACCGAAGACAGCAGGGGCGCAATGCTTAAATTTTCCTGCCGAGGGCAACTTTCTGCAAATGTAATTTTGCATTTATACCTCCTGACTGTCTACAGGAGGTTTTTTCAATTTAGAAAAGATTTATTGTGGAGCTCATATTTTGAGGGGGGTGAAAATGTGGCAAGACCAGAAAAAGAAGCGGTTGTTAAAGAACTTACTGGTAAATTTAGTAGTGCAAAATCACTTGTAATTACTGATTATCTGGGATTAAATGTTGCCGAAATGACAGAATTAAGAAGCAAGTTAAGAGATGCGGGAGTAGAATTTAAAGTTGTAAAAAATACTCTGGCTACTATTGCTGCTAATGATGTTGAAATGGAAGAAATGACAGAATATTTTTCAGGACCTACAGCTATTGCATTTGGTGAAGATGACGCTGTTTCTCCTGCAAAAATTTTAGTTGAATTTGCTAAAGATCATGAAGTTTTAGAAATTAAAGCTGGTCTTTTAAATGGTGAAATTATTAGTAAAGAGAAAGTGGAATCTCTGGCAGAAATTCCATCCAGAGAAGAATTACTTGCGAAAGCTTTTGCAAGTATGAAAGCACCCCTATCTGGATTGGTCAATGTACTGCAGGGTAATATTCGCGGCTTAGTACAGGTATTAAATCAAATCAAAGAAGAGAAAGCTTAAAAAAATAAGGAGGATTATTATAATGAATAAAGAGGAAATTATTAGTGCAATTGAGGAAATGAGTGTTTTAGAATTATCTGAACTGGTTGAAGAATTAGAAGAAAAGTTTGGTGTAAGTGCAGCTGCACCTGTTGCTGTAGCTGGTGGAGCAGCTGGTGGCGCTGAAGAAGAAGAAAAATCCGAATTTGATGTTTTCTTAGCTGAGGTTGGCGGCAAGAAAATTAAAGTTATCAAAGCCGTTCGTGAATTAACAGGTTTAGGTTTAAAAGAAGCTAAGGCTGTTGTTGATGACGCTCCTGGTAATGTTAAAGAAGCTCTAAGCAAAGAAGATGCAGAAGAAATGAAAGAAAAGTTAGAAGAAGCTGGAGCAACTGTAGAACTTAAGTAATCCAGTCTTAATATAGCAATTATGATAATAGTCCTGCTGTATAAATTTATATACAGTGGGACTATTTTTTCATCATAAAGTATGGAATTCTCTCTTTTATATACATTTATTGATTATTTTCATTATTTATATAAAAAAATACTTTTATGGTATAGTTTAGTTTTTAATATTATAAATTCTTGTATTAATCATGAAGGTAATGAGTAATGTAAAAAGATTGTAAATGAGAGAATTTCATTTAAAATCCTCTTGACAAGAGAATTTTCCTGTGCTATCATTATTAGATGTCTATAAGGTAAATAAGAATATGATTATTATGGGACAGTTTCAGCTAATTATTAGAATTTCCTGGGGGTGCAATGATGTCAACGGCAAGGGAAAGACGAAGTTTTAGTAAAATTGATGACGCGATGGACTTGCCAGATTTGATTTATACACAATTAAACTCTTATCAATGGTTTTTAGAAGAGGGATTGCATGAGGTTTTTAACGAAATTTCTCCAATCGAAGATTTTTCTGAAAATCTGGTACTAGAATTTGTAGATTATTATTTAGAAGATCCTGAATATACTGTGCAGGAATGCAGAGATAGAGATGACACTTATTCGGCTTCTTTGCAGGTTAAGGTACGTTTAATTAACAAAGAAACTGGTGAGGTCAAAGAGCAGGAAGTATTTATGGGTGATTTTCCACTAATGACTGATAAGGCGACATTTATTATTAATGGTGCCGAAAGAGTTGTTGTTAATCAGCTGGTTAGATCATCTGGTGTTTATTTTAGTGATGAAAGAACAAAAGATGGGCGCCGTTTAATTACAGGTAGTATTATACCTAATCGTGGTGCCTGGATAGAATTTGAATATGACAAAAAGAGAATAATATCTGTGAGAGTTGATAGAACAAGAAAGCTTCCATCAACTGTTTTGCTGCGCGCACTTGGTTTTGGTACAGATGCAGAAATCACTGATGAGTTTGGTGACTCAGAAGTACTGCATGATACTCTGGAAAGAGATAGTACAGAATCAAAAGAGGAAGCATTAATAGAATTATATAAGCGCCTTCGTCCGGGGGAACCACCGACAGTAGAAAGTGCTACTAATCTTTTAGATTCATTATTTTTTGATCATAAAAGATATGATATGGCAGCAGTTGGACGCTATAAATTAAATAAAAAGTTAGAGTTAGATGTTGATAAAGATCGTAAATATCTGCATATTGATGATATTGCAGCAACAGTAAAATATATGATTAAACTGGTTTATAATGATCCAGAAGCCTACATTGATGATATTGATCATCTGGGTAACCGCCGCTTGAAAACTGTAGGTGAATTATTACAGAATCAGTTTAGAATTGGACTTTCCAGAATGGAAAGAGTTGTTAGAGAGAGAATGACTATCCAGGATGTAGATGTAGTTACTCCACAGGCTTTAATTAATACGAGACCTGTTGTAGCTTCCATCCAGGAATTCTTTGGTAGTTCTCAGCTTTCTCAGTTTATGGATCAGACAAATCCAATGTCAGAGTTAACTCATAAAAGAAGATTATCTGCATTAGGACCTGGTGGTTTAAGTAGAGAAAGAGCTGGTTTTGATGTGCGTGATGTTCATCACTCTCATTATGGCCGTATCTGTCCTATTGAAACTCCAGAAGGACCAAATATTGGTCTGATTGGTACAATGGGAACTTATGCTAAAACAAATGAGTTTGGGTTTTTGATGACTCCTTATCGAAGGGTGGTTGACTCACAGGTTACAGACGATATTGATTATTTAACTGCTGATGAGGAAGATAAACATATAATTGCTCAGGCAAATGCTGAGATTGATGAAGAAGGTAACTTTACTAGTGAATTTGTAATTGCCCGTAAGAGAGGCGATATTCTGGAGGTTCATCCA
Organism: Halanaerobium saccharolyticum; assembly: GCF_003259895.1. GTDB lineage: Bacteria > Bacillota > Halanaerobiia > Halanaerobiales > Halanaerobiaceae > Halanaerobium > Halanaerobium saccharolyticum_A. The sequence goes on from NZ_QLME01000013.1 coordinate 23,007, forward strand.
GAAGATTTAGATTATATGGATGTATCAACCAAGCAGATGGTTGGTGTATCTGCAGCGATGATTCCTTTCTTAGAAAATGATGATGCTAACCGGGCTTTAATGGGAGCCAACATGCAGCGTCAGGCTGTTCCGCTGATGATAACTGATGCGCCAATGGTAGCTACCGGTATGGAATATAAGGCAGCTAAAGATTCCGGTGCAGTTATTGTTGCCGAAAAAGATGGTAAAGTTGTCAGTGTTACTTCTCAAAAGATAATGGTTAAAAATGATGACGGTTTAATTGACAGTTATAAACTAATGAAATATAAAAGATCCAATCAGGGTAGCTGTATGAATCAGAAGCCGATTGTTGCTAAAGGTGATGAGATTGAAGCAGGAGATATTATTGCTGATGGTCCTTCAACCGAGAAAGGCGAAATGGCTCTGGGTCGTAACTCTTTAATTGCTTTTATGCCCTGGGAAGGATATAACTATGAGGATGCTATTTTGATCAGTGAGAATCTGGTTAAAGAAGATGCATTCACAACAATTCATATAGAAGAACATGAAGCAGAGGCCAGAGATACAAAACTTGGTCCTGAAGAAATTACTCGTGATATTCCAAATGTAGGAGAAAGCTCACTCAAAAATCTGGATGAACGCGGAATTATTCGTGTTGGGGCAGAGGTTGAAGAAGGAGATATCTTAGTTGGTAAAGTGACTCCAAAGGGAGAAACTGAATTGTCAGCTGAAGAAAGACTCTTAAGAGCTATTTTTGGTGAAAAAGCACGAGAAGTAAGAGATACATCTCTTAAAGTTCCTCATGGAGAAGTAGGTATTGTAGTAGATGTTAAAGTCTTTTCTCGAGAACAGGGAGATGACCTGAAGCCCGGCGTTAACCGTCTGGTTAGAGTTTATGTTGCTACTAAAAGAAAGATTTCCGTTGGAGATAAGCTTGCCGGTCGTCATGGTAATAAAGGTGTTATTTCCAGAATTTTACCGGAAGAAGATATGCCTTTCTTACCTAATGGTGAACCTGTAGAGGTTGTACTTAATCCACTGGGTGTACCATCACGGATGAACATCGGACAGGTATTGGAGACTCACCTTGGTATGGCTGCCAGAGCACTGGGGATTTATACAGAAACACCAGTCTTTAATGGTGCTTTAGAGGAAGAAGTTGAAGATGTACTGGAAGAAGCAGGACTTAACAGAGATGGTAAAACAGTTCTTTATGATGGTAGAACTGGAGAGAGATTTGAAGAAAGAGTTACGGTTGGAGTTATGTATATTTTAAAACTTCACCATTTGGTTGATGATAAATTGCATGCTCGTTCAACAGGGCCTTATTCTCTTGTTACACAGCAGCCGCTGGGAGGTAAAGCTCAGTTTGGTGGCCAGCGATTTGGTGAGATGGAAGTTTGGGCACTCGAGGCTTATGGTGCTGCTTACACCTTACAGGAAATGCTGACAGTTAAATCTGATGATGTTGTAGGAAGAGTTAAAGCCTATGAAGCTATAGTTAAAGGTGAAAATGTTCCTGATCCTGGTATTCCAGAATCATTTAAAGTATTGATTAAAGAGATGCAGAGTCTTGGACTTGATGCAAGAATCTTTACTTCTGATGAAGAGGAATTACAGGTTGCTGAAAATGAGGATGAAATGATGGAAACAGCACAAAAACTTGGTTTAGATACAGACTTAAAATTAAGTCGTGATAATGATAATGATGACGAATAATTCCAATATAGAAAGGGGAGAGACCCTTGTTAAATGTGAATAATTTCGATTCAATGAGGATCGGAGTTGCTTCTGCAGAGCAGATACGTGATTGGTCCCGTGGAGAGGTTAAAAAACCGGAAACAATTAATTACAGAACTTTAAAACCTGAAAAAGATGGTTTATTCTGTGAGAAAATTTTCGGGCCGACTAAGGACTATGAATGTCACTGTGGAAAGTATAAGCGAGTCCGTTATAAAGGTGTTGTGTGTGACCGCTGTGGAGTAGAGGTAACCAGATCCAAAGTGAGAAGAGAAAGAATGGGGCACATTGAACTGGCTGCACCATGCACACACATTTGGTATTTCAAAGGTATCCCCAGTCGTCTGGGTTTAATAATGGATATGTCACCAAGAGCACTGGAAAAAGTAATCTACTTTGTTCATTATATTGTAACTGATCCTGGTGATACACCATTAAGTGAAAAGCAGCTGCTGCCGGAAAGTGAATACCGGGAAGCTAAAAATAAATACGGTAATACTTTTAAAGCTGCCATGGGAGCAGAGGCTATTCAGGAACTGCTGGGAAGAATCGATGTTGAAGCTGAAGTTGAAGAACTTAAAAAGGAAGTTAAAGAAGCAACTGGACAGCGGCGCAAAAGAGCTGTGCGTAGGCTGGAAGTTATGGATGGACTTTTAGATTCAGGTTTAAATCCTGCTAATCTTGTTCTGAGTGCAATTCCAGTTATTCCACCTGACTTAAGACCAATGGTTCAACTTGATGGAGGTCGTTTTGCTACTTCCGATTTAAATGATTTGTATAGAAGAGTAATTAACCGTAATAATAGATTGAAGAGGCTGCTTGATCTTGGAGCACCCGAAATCATTATTCGAAATGAGAAGAGAATGCTGCAGGAATCAGTAGATGCTTTAATTGATAATGGTCGTCGTGGAAGACCGGTTACCGGGGCTGGAAATAGACCACTTAAATCTTTAAGTGATATGCTTAAAGGTAAACAGGGGCGATTCCGCCAGAACTTACTGGGTAAGCGTGTTGATTATTCCGGTCGTTCGGTTATTGTTGTTGGTCCAGATCTTAAAATGCATCAGTGTGGTCTGCCCAAAAAAATGGCTTTAGAGCTATTTAAACCTTTTGTAATGAGAGGTCTGGTTGAAGAAGGGCATGCACATAATATTAAAAATGCTAAGAGAATGGTTGAAGACGTTGACGAAGCAGTCTGGGGTATTTTAGAAGAAGCGATTAAAGATCATCCGGTACTTCTAAACCGTGCTCCTACACTGCACAGACTTGGTATTCAGGCTTTTGAGCCAGTATTAGTTGAAGGAAAGGCTATTAAATTACACCCATTAGTTTGTCCAGCTTACAATGCTGACTTTGATGGTGACCAGATGGCCGTACACTTACCTTTATCTGTAGAAGCTCAGGCCGAATCCAGACTGTTAATGTTAGCAACTACCAATATTTTGAATCCGTCTGATGGTGCTCCAATAACTATACCAACTCAGGATATGGTATTAGGAGTCTTCTACTTAACAACTATTAAAGATGATCGAAAAGGAGCTGGCAAAATATTTGCCAATGCAGATGAAGCAATTAAAGCTTATGATACTGATCGGGTTCACCTGCAGGCACCTGTTAAAGTTAGATTAGATGGAGAAATTATAGAAACATCAATTGGTAGAGTTATTTTCAACGAATCTCTACCAGAAGAGGTCGAATTTGTCAATCAGAGAATAGGAAAAAGTGACTTAGGTGATTTAATTACTGATCTTTACGAAGAAGTTGGTAATGATAAGACTGCCGAAACACTGGACAAAATTAAAGAGATGGGTTATGATTATGCAACTCGTTCTGGTATTTCTATTGCAGTTAGTGATGCGGAAATACCTCCATCTAAGCCTGAGATTGTTTCTAAGGCAGAAGATGAAGTTCACCAGATTGAAAATCACTATCGTCGTGGTGCTATTACAGAGGACGAGAGATATCATAAAGTTGTTGATATCTGGAATCAGGCAAAAGATGATGTTACAGATGCACTTTTAGCCAACCTTGATGAAAGCAATAATATTTACATCATGGCTATTTCTGGTGCTCGTGGTAATACATCTCAGATTTCTCAGCTTGCAGGTATGCGTGGTTTGATGGCAGATCCATCAGGTAGAATTATTGATGTTCCAATTCGTTCCAGTTTCCGGGAAGGGCTGGATGTTCTGGAATATTTCTTATCTACTCACGGTGCCCGTAAAGGTCTTGCTGATACTGCTCTGAGAACCGCTGACTCTGGTTATCTAACCAGACGTCTGGTCGATGTATCACAGGATGTTATTGTTAGAGAAGATGACTGTGGTACTGACCACGGAATTGAAGTTGAGGCAATCGGGCCTAAAGGCAAAAATGCTGTGGAACCTTTATCAGAACGCTGTCTTGGTCGTTATACCGCTGAAGAAATCGTAGATCCAGAAAGTGGAGATGTGATTGTTGAAGCCAATACTCTAATTAACAAAAAGAAAATGAGTGAGATTGAAGCAGCTGGTATTGATCAGGTCAAGATTAGATCAGTTCTAACCTGTGAAGCTCAGCATGGTGTCTGCCGTAAATGTTATGGACGCAACCTTGCTACTGGTAAACCAGTTGATATTGGTGAGTCAATCGGTATTGTTGCTGCTCAGTCTATCGGTGAACCTGGTACCCAGCTTACAATGCGTACCTTCCACACTGGTGGTGTTGCTGGTGATGATATTACCCAGGGTCTACCGAGAGTTGAAGAGCTTTTTGAAGGTAGAACTCCAAAAGGTCAGGCAATCATGACCGAAAGAGAAGGTTATGTAACGATTGTGGAAAAGAAAAATTCCAAACGAGTAGTAGTCGAAAATGAAGACGGTAAAAAGAAAACCTATAAGATCCCTTATGGATCTAAAATGATTGTAAAAGATGATGATTATGTAACAGCTGGAGACAAGTTGACAGAAGGTCCTCTTGATCCAAATGTACTGCTGAAAGTAAAAGGAGAAAAAGCTGTTCAAAATTATCTTTTGGAAGAGGTTCAGAATGTTTATCGTTCCCAGGGTGTTGAAATTAATGATAAGCACATCGAAGTAATAGTTCGCCAGATGATGAAAAAATTAAAAATTGTAAAACCTGGTGATACTGAATTGCTCCCTGGAAGTTTAGTAAATAGATATGATTACCGTAAAGCTAATGAGGAAGCTGCTGCTAATAATGAAGAACCTGCAGTTGCTAATCCAGAATTACTCGGGATTACAAAAGCTTCACTTGCTACAGATTCATTCTTATCTGCTGCTTCATTCCAGGAAACAACAAGAGTGCTGACAGAGGCTTCTCTGGATGGAAAAGTTGATCCATTATTAGGTCTTAAAGAAAATGTGATAATTGGACAGCTAATTCCAGCGGGTACAGGAATGAAATATTATAGAGATATTGATGTAGTAAAAGAAGATGGAACTAAGTTTGGTGACTTAACTGAAGATTTAACTGAAGTTGAATAAAGTTATCAAAATATAGAAGCTAAATATCTTAATAAACTAAAAGAGTTTCTCCTTTATTGGCAGGTGAATTTGGATTGGGAATCTATTTATTAGTCCTTAATTTACATTATCAATAAAAGGAGAAACTCTTTTTAATTTTTGCTTGACATGGACAGTTAAAGCTGTTAAAATATTTAAGTGTGCTCAACAAAGTTTGATTTGGAGGTTTGGTTAAAATGCTAAGCAATAAATGCAGTGCTGACTTACTTGTAGGCAGCAAGCAGACTCTAAAAGCTATAGCAAATAATCAGGTGGAAAAGATATTTTTAGCTAAAGATATTGACCAGCCTTTAAAAAAAGAAATACTTAAGGCTGTTAATGATAATAATATTCCTTTTGAGATTGTAGAAAGCAAAAATGAATTGGGCAGAATTTGTGGGATCGATGTTTCTGCAGCTTCTGCAGCACTATTGAAATAATTGGAAGGAGGTGGGATTGCATGCCGACAATTAGTCAGTTGATCCGTAAAGGACGAGAAAAGACTAAAAAGAAGACTTCCGCTCCTGCTTTGGAGGGTTCTCCACAGAAAAGGGGTGTCTGTACTAGAGTATATACTGCTACTCCTAAAAAGCCTAACTCGGCTTTAAGAAAAGTAGCTCGTGTTCGTTTAACTAATGGAAAAGAGGTAACAGCCTATATTCCAGGAATTGGACATAACTTACAGGAACACTCTGTTGTATTAGTAAGAGGTGGAAGAGTTAAGGATTTACCAGGTGTTAGATATCATATTGTTAGAGGAGCACTCGATACAGCTGGTGTAGAAGATAGAAAACAGGGACGTTCCAAGTATGGTGTAAAAAAACCTAAGTAAAAGGAGGGATTTTAGTGCGCAAAAATAGAGCAGAAAAAAGAGATGTTCTGCCTGATCCGGTATATGATAATGTTGTTGTCAGCAGAATTATTAATAAATTAATGTTAGATGGCAAAAAGGGACTGGCGGAAAAAGCATTTTACAGTGCTCTCGATATCATCTCCGAAAATACTGGTGAAGATGGTTTGACAGTAGTTAATGAAGCACTGGAAAACATCAAACCCGCTCTTGAAGTTAAATCAAGACGTGTTGGTGGTTCAAACTATCAGGTGCCGGTAGAAGTTGATGAAGGTAGAAAAAGAACTTTAGCATTACGCTGGTTAGTAACCGCAGCTAGAGCTCGTAACGAAAGAACTATGAGAGAAAGAATTGCTGGAGAAATCACGGACGCATATAACAATACAGGCGGCGCAGTTAGAAAGAAAGAAGAAGTCCATCGCATGGCTGAAGCCAACAGAGCTTTTGCACATTACAGATGGTAATTTAGTTGCGTGATGTATATAATTTTTATATAAGGGGGGAGAATAGTGGCCCGACAATTTCCACTAGAGAAAACACGTAACATTGGTATTATGGCACATATTGACGCAGGTAAGACAACTACAACAGAAAGAATTTTATACTATACAGGTCGAGTTCATAAAATGGGTGAAACTCATGATGGTGCATCTGTTATGGACTGGATGGAGCAGGAACAGGAAAGAGGAATCACAATCACCTCTGCTGCTACTACCTGTCAGTGGCGTGAGAATAGGATTAATATTATAGATACGCCCGGACACGTGGACTTTACAGTTGAGGTAGAAAGATCCTTGAGAGTTTTAGATGGAGCAATTGCTTTATTCTGTTCTGTAGGTGGGGTTGAACCACAATCTGAAACTGTATGGAGACAGGCTGATAAATATGGAGTTCCCAGAATTGCATTTGTTAACAAAATGGATAGAACGGGAGCAGATTTTTTCAGAGCTGTAGATATGATGAAGGATAGACTTGGTGCTAATGCAGTGCCTATTCAACTTCCAATTGGAAGTGAAGATAGATTTGATGGTGTTGTTGATTTAGTAGAAATGGACGCTATTGTTTATGAAGATGAACTTGGTGTCAATTTTGATAGAGTTGAAATACCAGAAGATATGCAGGAAAAGGCAGCAGAGTACAGAGAGATTTTAATGGAAGTTCTGGCTGAAGAAGATGACGAATTCATGATGAAATACCTAGAAGGTGAAGTAAGTACTGATGATATTAAAAAACTACTACGTCAGGCAGTACTTAATGTTAATGTAATCCCGGTATTATGTGGATCTGCTTTTAAAAACAAAGGTGTACAGATGCTGTTGGATGCAGTGCTTGACTACTTACCTTCTCCAACTGATGTACCACCTATAGAAGGTTTTAACCCTGAGACAGAAGAAACTGAAACTAGAGAAGCATCAGATGATGCTCCATTCTCCGGTCTGGCATTTAAAATTATGTCTGACCCTTATGTTGGGAAATTAGCTTTCTTTAGATCTTATTCTGGAAGCTTAGAAGCTGGTTCTTATGTTTATAATGCAACAGCAGATATTCGCGAAAGAGTTGGACGTATCCTACAGATGCATGCTAACCGACGTGAAGAAAGAGATGAAATCTTTGCTGGTGACCTTGGAGCTTTAGTTGGTCTTAAAAACACAAGTACAGGTGACACAATTTGTGACCAGGACAATCCAATTGTTTTAGAAGCAATGGAATTCCCTGAACCAGTTATTGGTGTTGCTATTGAACCTAAGAGTAAGGCAGACCAGGACAAACTTGGTGAAGCTTTACAGAGATTAGCAGAAGAGGATCCGACATTTAGAGTTCACACTGATGAGGAAACTGGCCAGACAATTATTGAAGGTATGGGAGAATTACACCTTGAAGTTATTGTTGACCGCCTCTTAAGAGAATTTAAAGTTGATGCTAACATTGGTAAACCTAAGGTAGCTTACCGTGAAACAATTACTAAGAAAGTTACTGATATACAGGGTAAATTCATCCGCCAGTCTGGTGGTCGTGGACAGTATGGTCATGTTGTGATTGACCTTGAACCACAACCTGCAGGCGAAGGGTTTGAATTTGATGATAAAATCACAGGTGGTTCAATTCCACGTGAATACATTCCTTCTGTAGAAGATGGAATTAGAGAAGCTATGGAAAATGGTATTATTGCCGGTTATCCAGTTGTAGATGTTAAGGTAACTCTGAATGATGGTAGTTATCACGATGTTGACTCATCTGAAATGGCATTTAAAATCGCTGGTTCCATGGGCTTTAGAGAAGGTGCTAAAAAAGCAGGACCTGCAATTTTAGAACCTATAATGAGTGTTGAAGTTGTTACTCCTGAAGAATATATGGGAGACGTTATGGGTGACCTTAATGGACGTCGTGGAAAAGTTGAAGGCATGGAGCCTAGAGGTAATGCTCAGGTAGTTAGTGCTCATGTACCGCTTTCTGAGATGTTTGGTTATTCAACTGACCTTCGTTCCAAAACTCAGGGTAGAGCAACTTATACAATGCAGTTCTCTCATTATGAAAAGGCACCAAAAAGTATCACTGAAGAAATTATTGGAGAATAGATAAATTTATAAGGAGGAATAGAAAATGGCAAAAGCAAAATTTGAAAGAAACAAACCACATGTTAACATAGGAACAATAGGACATGTTGACCATGGGAAAACAACACTAACAGCAGCAATCACAAATGTGTTAGCAAACTATGGTGGAGCAGAAGTAAGAGCATTTGATACAATTGATAATGCCCCAGAAGAAAAAGAAAGAGGAATCACAATTGCGACATCTCACGTAGAGTATGAAACAGAGTCAAGACACTATGCTCACGTAGACTGTCCTGGACACGCTGACTATGTAAAGAATATGATTACAGGTGCAGCGCAGATGGATGGAGCAATCCTGGTAGTATCTGCAGCAGATGGACCAATGCCGCAGACAAGAGAACACATTCTTTTAGCAAGACAGGTTGGTGTACCATCAATCGTAGTCTTTTTAAACAAAGCAGATATGGTAGACGACGAAGAGTTAATCGAACTTGTAGAAATGGAAGTAAGAGAACTCTTAGATGAATACGAATTCCCAGGGGACGATATTCCGGTAATAGTAGGATCAGCCCTTAAAGCTGCCGAAAACGGAGATCCAGAAGGAGAATGGGGTAAAAAGATTATTGAGCTTATGGATGCAGTAGATAGCTATATTCCAGAGCCAGAAAGAGATACAGAAAAGCCATTCTTAATGCCTGTAGAGGATGTATTCTCAATAACAGGACGAGGAACAGTAGCAACAGGAAGAATTGAGAGAGGAACTCTACATCCATCAGATGAGGTAGAGGTTGTAGGAATCAAAGATACAACAACAACAGTAGTAACAGGAGTAGAAATGTTCCGTAAGATGTTAGACGAAGCAGTAGCAGGAGATAACATTGGAGCATTATTAAGAGGTGTAAAGAGAGAAGACATCGAAAGAGGTCAGGTACTGGCAAAGCCAGGAAGCATTACACCACACACAAAGTTCTACGCTGAGGTATATGTACTAAGTAAAGATGAGGGTGGAAGACACACACCATTCTTTGATGGATATAGACCACAATTTTACTTCCGTACAACAGACGTAACAGGAGACATCAGTTTACCAGAAGGAGTAGATATGGTAATGCCTGGAGATAACATTGAGATGACAGGAGAGTTAATTACTCCAATAGCTATGGAAGAAGGACTACGTTTTGCAATCCGTGAAGGTGGTCACACAGTAGGAGCTGGAGTTGTAACTGAAATTATTGAGTAATTAAAAAAGCAGAGGAGGCAGCCTCCTCGCTTTTTCTATGCTCCTAACTGAGCTTAAATCGTAAAGATTAAGGAGGTAAGCAAATGGCAAAACACGAAAAAATTAGGATTCGCCTTAAAGCTTTTGAACATGAGCTCCTGGATCAATCAGCAGAAAAAATTGTTGCAACTGCTGAGAGAACTGGTGCAGATGTATCTGGTCCAGTACCTCTACCAACAGAGAAAGAGGTATTTACAGTACTTCGCTCACCTCATGTTCATAAAGATGCAAGAGAACAATTTGAAATGAGAACACATAAAAGATTGATCGATATTCTCGATCCTACATCAAAAACTGTAGACTCACTGATGAGGCTTGATTTGCCCGCAGGAGTAAATATAGAAATTAAACTTTAATGTCAGGAGGTGTATTAGGCCATGGCGAAAGCTATATTAGGAAAAAAGCTGGGTATGACTCAGTATTTTAAAGATAATGGAGAGCTGGTACCTGTAACTGTAGTTGAGGCCGGTCCCTGTGTTGTAACACAGATTAAGACTACAGAAAAAGATGGATATAATTCAGTGCAGCTTGGATTTGGAGAAGTAAAAAAGCACAGACTTAACAAACCGGAACTTGGTCAATTTGAAAGTCGTGATATTGAACCAAAAAAACATTTAAGAGAATTTAAAGGTTTAGATATGGAACTAAGTGAAGGCAGTGAAATTAAAGCTGATCTCTTTGAAGCAGGAGAAAAAGTTAATGTTAGTGGTATTTCCAAAGGTAAAGGGTTTGCTGGTAATATTAAAAGATGGAATCATCACAGTGGACCAATGTCACACGGTTCTCACTTCCATCGTGCACCAGGTTCAATCGGTGCTGTTGATGCAAGAAGAGTATACAAAGGCTTTAAAATGCCCGGAAGAATGGGTCATGATAGAGTAACTGAAAGAAACTTAGAAATAGTAAAAGTTGACGTAGAGCGTAATGTTTTATTAATTTCTGGTCCAGTACCAGGTGCTAAAAAAGCAGTGCTCGAAATCAAATCTGTTAACAACTAAATAAGTTGAGAAAGGAGGATTTTTGATGCCGCAGGTAACAAAATTCAATCAGAGTGGAAAAGAACTCGAAAAAGTAGAATTAAATGATTCTGTTTTTAATGATAAAATAAATAAACATGTTGTACATCAGGTAGTTAATGCACAATTAGCTGCTAGAAGAGGCGGAAACGCTTCTACTAAAACAAGGGGAAATGTTCGCGGTGGTGGCCGCAAACCCTGGAGACAAAAAGGTACTGGACGTGCTCGTCACGGAAGTATTCGCTCTCCATTATGGGTAGGTGGAGGAATCACATTTGGACCTTCTCCTCGCAGTTATGATAAAAAGTTGACTAAAAAGATGAGAAGATTAGCGCTTAGATCTGTCTTAACCGATAAGGTAGAGAGAGATGAGTTAATTTTAGTTGACAAGATTGAGCTTGACCAACCAAAAACAAAAGCAGTAATTAATATTTTAGCTGATTTAAACTTAGAAGATAAAAAAGTTGTTTTAGTAATGCCCGAAAAGGATGACAACTTATATCTATCAGCCAGAAATATTCCGAATGTCAAAACACTGCTTGCCGGTTCAATAAATGCATATGATCTTTTAGATAATGAAATGCTTGTCTTTATCGAAGAAGCGGTTAAAATGGTTGAGGAGGTGCTGGGCGAATGAAAGAAGCAAGAGATATTATCATAGCACCTATTATTTCTGAAAACACAATGGAACAGATGCAGGAGGCTGATACTTATACATTTAAGGTAGCCAAAAATGCAAATAAAGTTGAGATTAGAAACGCAGTAGAAGAAATTTTCTCTGTAAATGTAGTAAATGTTAATACAATGAATGTTAGAGGTAAAAAAAGAAGACTCGGCTTCCATGTTGGTAAAAAACCTGACTGGAAAAAAGCTTTAGTTAAGCTGGCTGAGGGCGATGAAATAGAAATTTACGAAGGCCTCTAAAAAATAATTAATAAAGGAGGGAAAAAAGATGGCGATTAAAAGTTTTAAACCAACCACACCTTCAAGGCGTTATATGACTGTTGCCAGTTTTGATGAAATTACAACCGATACGCCAGAAAAGAGTCTGCTGGCTCCAATCAAAAGGAAGGGCGGCCGTAACGCAAATGGTAGAATTACCAGCCGTCATCAGGGTGGTGGACACAAGCGCCGCTATCGTATAATAGATTTTAAGCGGGACAAAGATGGAATTCCTGCTAAAGTAAAAACTATAGAATATGATCCAAATCGTTCTGCAAGAATCGCTCTGCTGCAGTATGCAGATGGAGAAAAAAGATACATTCTGGCACCAGATAAAGTAGAAGTTGGTGATACCTTAGATACTGGTGTTGAAGCTGATATTACTGCTGGAAATGCACTTAAATTAAAAGATATTCCTGTTGGTACGATTGTACACAATGTTGAAATGCAGGCAGGAAAAGGTGGACAGATTGCACGCTCTGCTGGAACAATGGCTCAGATTCTTGCTAAAGAAGGTAAGTTTGTCCATTTAAAAATGCCTTCTGGTGAAGTTAGGTTAATTCATAATGTATGTAAAGCTACTGTTGGACAGGTTGGTAATATTGATCACGAAAATATTACTATCGGTAAAGCCGGACGCAGCCGCTGGAAAGGTAAAAGACCTCATGTACGCGGTGTAGTTATGAATCCTCATGACCATCCACACGGTGGTGGAGAAGGTAAATCACCTGCTGGTAGACATCCTGTAACTCCGTGGGGTAAACCTACTATGGGTAAGAAGACACGTAAACCAAAGCGCTCAGATAAGTATATTATTCGTTCACGTCACGCTAAGAAGCGCAAATAGTAGAAAGGAGGATTATTGATGGCTAGATCTATAAAAAAGGGACCTTTCGTCTCAGAGAAACTAATTGCCAAAATCAGAGAAATGAATGAGAGTGGAAAAAAGCAGGTTGTTAAAACCTGGTCAAGAAGCTCAACCATTTTCCCTGAAATGGTTGGACATACAATTGCTGTCCATGATGGTCGTAAGCATGTGCCAGTATATATATCTGAAGAAATGGTAGGACATAAACTAGGAGAATTTGCTCCAACCAGAATCTTTAGAGGTCACAGCCGCCATACAGAACGTTCAACAGCACTTAAATAGGAAATATTGTAGATAGTAAGGGGGTTTTAAAATGGAAGCAAAAGCAGTTGCAAAGCACCTGCGTATTACTGCCCGTAAAGCACGTCTGGTAACAGACTTAATTAAGGGTAAAGATGTTAATACTGCAGTTGCAATTTTAAAAAGCACACCGAAAAAAGCTGCTAAAATGGTAGAAAAAGTATTAAATTCAGCTGCAGCAAATGCTGAAAATAATCATGATATGTTTGTAGATGATCTTTATGTTAAGAGAGCTTTTGTTGATGAGGGTCCTACTATGAAAAGATGGAAACCTCGTGCACAGGGATCGGCAAGTCCTATTAATAAAAGAACAAGCCACATCACAGTCGTGTTAAGCGATACAAAGGAGGTATAAAATTTGGGTAATAAAATAAATCCACATGGTCTCCGAGTTGGAGTTATAAGAGATTGGGAAGCAAAATGGTATGCAGATAAAAAAGATTATTCCAGGCTTTTAAATGAAGACCGTGAGATTAGAAGTCATGTTAAGGAGAAAATGTTTGAAGCTGGTATTTCTAGAGTTGTAATCGAAAGAGCTGCTAATAGATTAAAATTAGATGTACACACTGCCAGACCAGGAATGGTTATTGGACGTGGTGGTTCTGAAGTTGAAGCATTAAGAAATGAAGTTGAAGCATTAACTGGAAAAACTGTACAGATTAATGTTGTAGAAGTTAAAGATCCAGAAATGAATGCTCAATTAGTTGCTGAAAATATTGCTTCTCAGTTAGTTAGAAGAATTTCTTTTCGTAGAGCAATGAAGCAGGCAATGAACCGTGCAATGCGTATGGGAGCTGAAGGTTTTAAAGTTCAGAGCAGTGGACGTCTTGGTGGAGCAGAAATGGCCAGACGTGAAGGCTACAGTGAAGGTAGTGTTCCGATGCATACATTGAGAGCTGATATTGATTATGGATTTGCAGAAGCAGACACAACATATGGAACAATTGGAGTTAAAGTTTGGATCAATAAGGGAGAAATACTTCCAGAAATAGATGATGAATAGATAGATTATGTAGGAAAGGAGGCTCTTTGATGTTAGTACCTAAAAGAGTAAAACATCGTAAGCAAATGAGAGGAAGAATGAGAGGTAAAGCTAATCGGGGAAATAAAATCACTTTTGGTGAATATGGTCTACAGGCCTTAGAACCCGTATGGATTACCAATAGACAGATAGAGGCTGCTCGTGTTGCCCTTACTAGAAGCATTAAGCGTGGAGGTAAAGTTTGGATTAAGATTTTCCCGGACAAGCCTGTAACTGCAAAACCTGCTGAAACCAGAATGGGTAGTGGTAAAGGAGCACCAGAGAAATGGGTGGCTGTTGTAAAACCAGGTAGAATTATGTTTGAGCTGGCTGGTGTACCAGAAGAGGTTGCCAGAGAAGCGATGCGCCTTGCATCTCACAAACTGCCTATTAAAACTAAATTTGTAGCAAGAGAGGGAATGGATGGTGAGGCCGATGAGAGCTGATGAATTAAGAAATTTAACAGAAGCAGAGTTAGAACAGAAAGCCCGGGAATTTAAAGAAGAGTTATTTAACCTTCGCTTTCAACATGCAACAGCACAGTTGGATAATCCCATGAGGATTAAAGAGGTTAAGAGAATTATTGCCCGAATTAAAACTATTCTGCGGGAAAGAGAACTGGGTATAAAAAGGGCATAATTTTTTTGAAAGGAGGTTACTTATGGAAAGAAATAGTCGTAAAGAGAGAAAAGGTGTTGTAGTAAGTGATAAACAGGATAAAACTATTACTGTCGCTGTAGAGCGCAGAACTCAGCATCCTAAATATAAAAGAGTTGTTAAGAAAACTAAAAAGTATGCAGCTCATGATGAAGAGAATGTTTGTAATGAAGGTGACATTGTAAGGATTATGGAAACACGTCCATTAAGCAAGACTAAGAGATGGCGTTTATTAGATATTATTGAAAAAGCAAAATAAGTCCTGGAAGTAGAAAGGAGGGCCTGAAAATGATACAATCTGAAAGCCGTTTAAAGGTAGCGGATAATTCAGGTGCCCGCGAACTTTTATGTATTAAGGTACTTGGAGGCTCCAAGAAAAAATATGCTAAAGTTGGAGACACTATAGTAGTCAGCGTTAAAGAGGCTATTCCTGATGGAATGGTTAAAAAAGGTGAGGTTGCTAAAGCAGTAGTTGTTAGAACCAAGAAAGCCTTAAAGCGCAAAGACGGCACCTATATTAGATTTGATGAAAATGCAGCAGTAATTATAGATGATAATAATAATCCTAAAGGTACACGTATTTTTGGTCCTGTGACCCGTGAACTGAGGGAAAAGAATTATATGAAAATTATCTCCCTTGCACCGGAGGTATTATAGAAGGAGGGGATTCGATTGAGAATTAAAAAAGGTGACACTGTGGAAGTTATATCCGGAAAAGATAAAGGCAAACGCGGTGAGATTTTAAAGGTAATTCCTAAAAAAGATCGCGTAATCGTGGAAGGTGTGAATATTGTAAACCGTCACGTAAGTCCTACACAGGATATGCCGCAGGGTGGAATTATCGAAAATGAAGCACCAATTCATGCTTCAAATGTTCAACTCGTCTGCCCTCGTTGTGACGAAAAGACCAGGGTTGGCGCAGAACGTTTAGAGGATGGAACAAAAGTTAGAAAATGCAAAAAATGTGACGAAGTAGTTGATAAATAAATAAGTGAAAGGAGGTCCAGAAATGTCAGTATTAGCTCAAGAATATAAGGAAGAAATTCTACCTCAACTGGTGGAGAAATTTGATTACAATAATGTAATGGAAGCTCCTAAATTAGAAAAAATAATTGTTAATGTTGGGTTAGGAGAAGCTAAAGAAGATACTAAACTTCTGGATACTGTTGTTGATGAGATCGCAAGAATAACTGGGCAGAGCCCTACTGTAACTCGGGCAAAAAAATCAATTGCTAATTTTAAAATTAGAGAAGGTATGCCAGTTGGAATAAAGGTTACTCTTCGCGGTGAGCAGATGTTTGAGTTTTTATATAAATTGATTAATGTTTCAATGCCGCGTATCCGAGATTTTAGAGGTGTATCTCCTAAATCATTTGACGGTCGCGGTAATTACAGCCTGGGAATAAGCGAACATACTGTTTTCCCGGAAATAAACATTGATGAAGTTGATAATATTCACGGTTTAGAAGTTACGATTGTGACTTCTGCAGAAACAGATGAAGAAGCATTTGAATTATTATCAATAATGGGAATGCCATTTAAGAAGTAAAGACCTATAAATTGAAGGAGGGTTTAGTTTGGCGCGTAAAGCTCTAATCGAAAAGGCCAATAAAGAGCCTAAATATGAGACAAGAAAAGTGAATCGCTGCAGCAGATGTGGACGTTCACGTGGATATATGAGAAAGTTTGATTTATGCAGAATTTGTTTCAGAGAATTAGCTCACAAAGGCGAAATTCCTGGAGTTAAAAAAGCAAGCTGGTAAAACTGGAAGGAGGTTTGTAAATGAATTTAACAGATCCAATAGCAGATATGCTGACCCGGATTCGCAATGCTAATAGTATTGGGAAAGATAGAGTTGATATTCCCGCTTCTAAGGTTAAAACCAGCATTGGTGAACTATTGAAAGATGAAGGTTTCATTAATGATGTAAAATTAGTTGAGAGAAAACCTCAGAACATGATTCGGGTTTATTTAAAATATGGTGATAATGACGAAAAAGTTATAAGCGGAATTAAAAGAATCAGTAAACCTGGTTTAAGAGTATATGTTGGCAGTGATGAAGTGCCTCAGGTACTTGGAGGTTTAGGAATCGCTGTGATTTCTACTTCCCAGGGTGTTATGAGCGACAAAGAAGCAAGAGAAAAAGGTATTGGTGGAGAAGTTCTCTGCTACGTCTGGTAGAGATGGCTTCTGCTTGAGAGAACTTTTCTAAGATAAAATATACGGAGGTGAAATTTATGTCACGTATTGGTGTACTACCTATAGAAATACCGGAAAAAGTTGAAGTAACTGTTGATGGTCAGAGCGTTAAGGTTAAAGGACCATTAGGTGAATTAGAAAGGACATTTAAAGCTGGTATTGATATCAAAGTTGATGATGATCAAGTTGTTGTTGAACGCAATGGTGATGATATCGAAGCTCGTTCTATGCACGGTTTAGTTAGAAGTTTAATCGAAGGTATGGTTGAGGGTGTTAGCAAGGGCTTTGAAAAGAAATTAGAAATGGTAGGTGTAGGATATAATGCTCAGGTTCAGGGTGATAAGCTTAAACTTGAGGTTGGGTATTCTCATCCGGTAATTATTGAAGCTGAAGGTGATATTTCATTTGAAGTTGAGAAAAACACGAATATCACAGTTAAAGGAATAGATAAGCAGCGTGTTGGTGATACAGCCGCAAAGATTCGTGAAGTAAGAAAACCAGAACCTTACAAAGGTAAAGGAATTAAATATGTTGGAGAGCATATTAGACGTAAGGTTGGTAAAACTGGTTAATAGAAAGGAGTGAATATGATGGGTAAAAGAGAAGCAAGAAAAAAACGCCATCAGAGAATTAGAAATAAAGTTGTGGGGACACCTACTCGTCCAAGAATGAATGTAACCCGCAGTTTGAAGCATGTATATGTACAAATTATAGATGATTTATCTGGAGAAACAATTGCTTCTGCCTCTACACTTGACCCAGCTCTACGCGATTCAATTGAAGTAGCAAGTAATAAAGATGCTGCCAAAATGGTAGGAGAGTTAGCTGCCAGTAGAGCACTGGAAAAAGGAATAGATACAGTAGTATTTGATAGAAGTGGATATAAATATCACGGCCGAGTTAAAGCTCTGGCTGATGCTGCCCGCGAGGAAGGGCTAAAGTTTTAAATAAGGAGGTAAATTAATGAGTAAAATTAACGCTGATAAACTCGACCTTGAGGAGCGCGTTGTTAATATTAATCGTGTTGCCAAGGTTGTAAAAGGTGGCCGTAGGTTTAGCTTTAGTGCCCTGGTAGTTGTAGGGGACGGAGAAGGCCATGTTGGTGCAGGTATTGGTAAAGCAAACGAAGTGCCTGAAGCCATCAGAAAAGGTATTGATGCAGCTAAAAAAGAATTAATCGAAGTTCCAATTGTAGGTACTACAA
This sequence comes from Halanaerobium saccharolyticum, assembly GCF_003259895.1. Lineage (GTDB taxonomy): Bacteria > Bacillota > Halanaerobiia > Halanaerobiales > Halanaerobiaceae > Halanaerobium > Halanaerobium saccharolyticum_A. The sequence goes on from NZ_QLME01000013.1 coordinate 41,142, forward strand.
TTCCCCATGAGAAAACCGGAGTTTTTGGTGCTGGTAGAGTATTACTTAAACCGGCTGCTCCTGGTACTGGTGTAATTGCTGGTGGTCCTGTACGTGCGGTAATCGAGCTTGCAGGCATTAGTGATATTTTAACTAAATCTCTTGGAACATCTAATCCGATTAATATGATCAATGCTACAATTACTGGTCTTAAAGAGCTTAAAAGTGCAGAACAAGTTGCCAAATTAAGAGGTAAATCTGTAGAAGAATTAATTGGATAATTATCAAGGAGGTGTAAGTATGAAATTAAACAATCTTAAACCTGCTGCTGGATATAAAAAAGATCGTAAAAGAGTTGGTCGTGGTACTGGCTCTGGTCGCGGTTATACTTCCGGTAGAGGTGCAAATGGACAGAATTCTCGTGCAGGAGGAGAAGTACGCCCTACATTTGAAGGGGGACAGACTCCTCTATTTAGACGTCTTCCCAAAAGAGGATTTAACAATAAATTTAAAAAAGAATTTAATGAAGTAAATGTATACCAGCTAAATAGATTCTCAGCTGATGAAACTGTAACACCTGATGTTTTATTAGAAAAGGGAATTATTGATGGTATTGCTAAAAATGGTGTAAAAATACTGGGTAAAGGTGAAGTTGATGTTGCCCTTAATGTTAAAGTGCAGGCTTTTACTGCTTCTGCCAGAAAGAAAATAGAAGCTGCTGGCGGAAAGTCAGAGGTGATTTAAGTTGATTAAGGCTCTCGGTAATGTTTTTAAAGTAAAAGAACTTAGAAATAAAGTTTTATTTATGCTTGCTATGATGGCAGTTTACCGTCTGGGTGCACATATTCCAGTCCCTGGAGTAGATGTTGCATTACTTCAGGAAAGGTTGTTTGGTGGTAACTTTGGCGGGGCACTAGACTTTTTAGATTTATTTGCAGGTGGTGCTTTAAGTAACTTTACAATTTTTGCGATGAGCATTACTCCCTACATTACTGCTTCAATTATTTTACAGCTCTTAACTGTAGTTGTACCTAAATTAGAAGAGCTTTCTAAACAGGGTAATGAGGGCCGCAAAAAAATCGCTCAATATACCAGATATGGTACAATAGTTCTGGCTGTAATTCAGGCAGTGGGTATTACAATGTATATTCAGCGTTTTGGTGCCGTACCTAATGCAACAGTATTTGATGTTGCTTTAATTATTGTAAGTTTAACTGCAGGTACAGCGTTTTTAATGTGGTTGGGTGAGCAGATTACAGATAAAGGAATCGGAAATGGTATTTCTATTATCATTTTCACATCTATTATTTCCCGTTTTCCATCAGATATGTATAACACATATGAGTTATTACAGGCGGGCACAATATCAATTTTAAATGTGCTTATTTTTGCTGTGCTGGCTGTTATAATTATTGCGGGTATTATCTTTGTCCAGCAGGGAGAAAGAAGAATTCCGGTTCAATATTCAAAGAGAATTGTGGGTCGTAGAGTTTACGGAGGTAGAAGTACTCATATTCCAATGAAGATCAATCAGGCTGGTGTTATTCCGGTTATTTTTGCTTCATCAGTACTTTTATTCCCGGGAATTATCGCTCAGGTTTTACCTTATGACTGGGCTACAGGCCTTGCAAATGCAATCAGTCCTGGTTCAGGACTTTATATGGTATTATATGGTCTGATGATTTTATTCTTTACTTATTTCTATACTGCAATTACCTTTAATCCAGAAGAGGTAGCAGATAATATGAAGAAATATGGTGGGTTTATTCCTGGAATTCGTCCTGGAAGACCAACTATCAATTATTTAGATAGAGTTTTGATGAGGGTCACACTTGCAGGAGCTGTATTCTTAACTATAGTTGCTTTACTTCCTTTTGCTATGCAGCCGCTGACCGGTGTAACAATTAGTTTTGGAGGTACATCTCTAATTATTATGGTTGGTGTTGCTTTAAAAACTATGGAACAGATCGAATCCCATCTCCTGATGAGACACTATGAAGGTTTCATGAAATAAAAAGGAGGAAATATAATGGATATGATTTTGCTGGGTTTACCTGGTGTTGGAAAAGGTACTCAGGCTAAGAAATTAGAAGAAAGTCTAGAAATTCCTCATATTGCTACCGGTGATATATTCAGAAAAGCAATCAAAAATGAGACTCCTTTGGGTAAAAAGGCTAAATCATTTATTGATGCTGGCGAACTGGTACCAGATGAAGTAACAATCGGGATTGTTAAAGAAAGATTAACTAAGCCTGATTGTGAAAACGGGTTTATTCTGGATGGTTTTCCCCGTACAATTGCACAGGCAGAAGCTCTGGATGAAATTCTAGTTGAGCAGAATAGAGAACTTGATTTAGTAATTTATCTGCAGGCTGAAATTGATATTTTAGTTAAAAGACTGGCCGGACGTAGAGTTTGTGTTGATTGTGGTGCAGTTTATCATGTTGAAAATGATCCACCTGAAGTTGAAGGTGTATGTGATAAATGTGGTGGGAAATTAATTCAGCGCAGTGATGATCAGGAAAAAACTGTAAAGAAAAGAATTGAAGTAAATAAAGAGAAAACTGCTAAACTTGCAGATTATTATCAAAATAAAGGAATACTGCATGAGGTGGAAAGCACCGGTGGAATTGATAAGGTGCAGCAGCGTCTCATGGAATTAATTGAGGCGAATAAATAATGATTATCTTGAAGTCGAGGCGTGAAATTGATATAATGCGGGAAGCAAATCAGATAGTAGCAGAAACTCATGCTTATCTATCTGAAAATATTAAACCTGGTATTTCCACTGCTGAACTTGATCAGCTTGCTGATCAATTTATCCGCAGCAGAGGTGCAGTGCCATCATTTAAAGGCTATCAGGGATTTCCGGCCTCAGTTTGTATCTCAATTAATGAAGAAGTTGTACATGGTATTCCTGCTGATCACCGTTATTTAGAAGCTGGTGATATTGTAAGTATTGACATTGGGACTTTTTACGAAGGTTTTAATGGTGATGCTGCCAGAACACATGCAGTTGGATCAATTTCTGATAAGGCCAGCAAATTATTAAAAGTAACAGAAGAATCTCTTCTTAAAGGAATAGAAAAAGCAATTATCGGCAACAGGTTATTTGATATTTCTCATGCTGTACAGAAATATGTTGAGGAAAATGGGTTTTCTGTGGTTCGTGATTATGTAGGTCACGGTATAGGTCGTGATATGCATGAAGATCCACAGATACCTAATTTTGGACCGGCAGGGAAAGGACCAAAATTAAAAAAGGGAATGACCCTTGCTATAGAACCAATGGTAAACATTGGTGGTTATGAAGTTGAAACTTTAGAAGATGATTGGACAGTAGTAACTAAGGATCGGAGTTTATCTGCTCATTTTGAGCATACTATTGCAATAACTAAAGATGGAGTAGAAATATTAAGTAAAATCTAAGTTTTATTGCAGAGCTCATCTTATCTATGGTATAATGTACAGTACGTGTTAAAAGCGGATAAAAGAAATGAGTGATAGTTTTGGAGACTGCTTTAAAAGTTGGCGAAATTGTTAAGTCGACTGCCGGCAGAGATAAAGATACTTATTATCTGGTAATAGATAATGAGTCAAGGAGAAAAATCAAAGTTGTCGATGGTGTAAAAAGGAAATTTAATAATCCCAAATATAAAAACAGCAGACATTTAGAAAGTACAGGTCAAATTGCAGCAGAGTTTTTAAAGAATTTGAAGAATCAGAAACGAGTTCGCAGTGAAGATGTTCGCTTAATTTTAAAGGATTATCTCACCAAAGAGGAGGTAAAATAATTTATGGCTAAAGAAGATCCTATTGAAGTCCAGGGGACAGTAGTTGAACCCCTGCCAAATGCAATGTTTAGAGTCGAATTAGAAAATGGGCACAAAGTTCTGGCACATGTTTCAGGAAAAATGAGGATGAATTTTATACGAATCTTACCTGGTGATAAGGTAACAGTAGAACTTTCTCCCTATGACTTGAGTCGTGGCCGGATTACTTATCGACATAAAGCGAAATAAATTACCACAAGGGGTGATTGTTAATGAAAGTAAGACCATCAGTTAAGCCGATTTGTGATAAATGTAAAGTTATCAGACGCAATGGTAAAGTAATGGTTATTTGTGAAAATCCCAAGCATAAACAGCGTCAGGGATAAAAAATACTGGAGGTGAAATCATGGCTAGAATTGAAGGTGTTGATCTTCCTAGAAATAAAAGGGTAGAGATTGGATTGACATATATTTATGGTATTGGAAAAACTACTTCTCAAAAAATTCTTGAAAGCACAGGTGTTGATCCTGATACAAGAATTAAAGATTTGACTGAAGCTGAAATTTCAGATTTAAGAAGTGAAATTGATAACAATTATATTGTTGAAGGTGAATTAAGAAGAGAAAGAAGAGCTGATATTAAGAGATTAAAAGATATTGGCTGTTACCGTGGTCTTCGTCACCGTAGAGGTTTACCTGTACGAGGACAGAGAACTAAAACAAATGCACGTACCCGTAAGGGACCTAAAAAGACTGTTGGAATCAAATCCCGTTCAGTTACTCCAAAATAGTAAGGAGGGAATTTAATTAATGGCTAAAAATAAGAAAAAAGCACGCAGAAGAAAAAAAGTGAAACGTAATATTGAAAAAGGTCAGGCTCATATTAAATCTACCTTTAATAATACAATCATCTCAATTACAGATGAAGAAGGTAAGGTTGTGGCCTGGTCAAGTGCTGGAAAAGTTGGTTATAAGGGTTCAAGAAAAAGTACTCCTTTTGCTGCTCAGTTAGCTGCAGAAAATGCTGCTGATGAAGCAAAAGAGATGGGAATGAAGGATATTGAAATCTTTGTTAAAGGACCAGGTTCTGGAAGAGAATCTGCAATTAGAACTCTGCAGTCTGCAGGACTGAATATTACTTTAATCAAAGATATTACTCCTATTCCACATAATGGATGTAGACCCCCAAAAAGAAGACGAATATAATTATATAATAGAAAGTTGAGGTGTAAAAATGGCAAGATATACAGGACCAGTATGTAAATTATGCAGGCGTGAAGGTGAAAAATTATATTTAAAAGGCGCCCGCTGTTATAGTAAAAAATGTTCTTTTGATCGCAGACCATATGTTCCAGGTGAACATGGTCAGGGACGTCAAAAAGTTTCAGAATACGGATCTCAAATGAGAGAAAAGCAAAAAGTTAGAAGAATTTATGGAATTATGGAAAAGCAGTTCCGTAACTATTTTGAGACTGCAGAAAATATCCAGGGTGTAACAGGTGTAAACTTTTTACAGCTTCTAGAAAGAAGATTGGATAATGTTGTTTACAGAATGGGTTTTGCTCGCTCCAGAAGTGAAGCAAGACAATTTGTAAGACATGGACACATTAAAGTGAATGGACGCAAGGTTGACATTCCTTCTTATCAAATAGATGTGGATGATGTAGTTAGTGTTAAAGATTCCAGCCGCAAAGCCAATCGCTTTAAAGAGATCTTTGAATATAATTCGGATTTTTCTACCCAGGAATGGCTTAATTCTGATCTAGAAAAAGCTGAAGGTACAATTGTTGCATTACCAGAGAGGGAAGATATCGATTATCCGGTAGAAGAACACCTGATTGTCGAGTATTATTCACGGTAAATGAATACCCTCAGTCATAAAATTGTTAATTTAAGGAGGGTAAGCTGATAAGATGATAGAAATCGAAAAACCACGTGTGGAAAGACTGGAAAGTGATGTAAACTATGGTCGTTATGAAATTTCTCCTTTAGAAAGAGGATATGGTACTACTCTTGGTAATTCTTTACGTCGAATTTTGCTTTCTTCTCTACCTGGAGCTGCACTTACTTCAGTTAAAGTAGAGGGAGTAAAACATGAGTTTTCATCTATTCCAGGAGTAGTTGAAGATATGACTGATTTAATTTTGAATCTAAAAGAGGTAGTTGTTAAGCATTCTGGTGAAGAACAGACAACTATTAGATTAGAAGCAGAAGGAGAAGGAGAAGTTACTGCTGGTGACTTTGTTTCTTCAGGTGATGTGCAGATTGTCAATAAAGATCATCATATTGCTACACTAGCTGAAGATGGAAGATTAGTTTTAGAAGCAACTGTTGATAAGGGAAGAGGCTATCACACTGCTGAAGAAAACAAAGACTTATTTGATAACAATGTAATTGGCCTAATTCCAATAGATTCTTCTTATAGTCCTATTGAAAGAGCCAATTTTAATATCGAAAATACCAGAGTTGGTCAGGTAACTGATTTTGATCGTTTAGTATTAGAAGTTAATACTAATGGTAGTATTAATCCTGATGATGCTATCAGTCTTGCTGCTAAAATCATGGTAGAACATCTTGAATTATTCATCAATTTAACTGATGAAATTGAAGATGTAGAAATTATGGTAGAAGTAGAAGAAGAAGAAAAGGATAAAATTCTGGATACAACAATTGAAGAACTGGAACTTTCTGTTCGTTCTTCTAATTGTCTAAAACGGGCTGGAATCAATACAGTTGAAGAATTAGTTGATAAAACTGAAGATGACTTAATGAAAGTCCGAAATCTGGGTAAGAAATCCTTACAGGAAATCAAAGATAAATTAGATGAACTTGAGTTAGATTTAAAAGAGAATGAAATTTAAGGAGGGATTTTAGGTGGCTAAGCGTAAATTACAGAAAAGATCTTCTCACCGTCAGGCGATGTTTAGAAATATGGCGACATCACTGTTTCGTGAAGGAAGAATCGAAACTACACTACCTAAGGCTAAAGAATTAAGATCTTATGCTGAGAAACTTATTACTACTGCGAAGACCAATGATTTAGCTTCAAGACGCAAGGTAATGAGTAAAATCAAAGATAAAGAAGTAGTTACTAAATTATTTGATGAAATAGCACCTCAGTATTCAGAAAGACCTGGTGGTTATACAAGAATTTTAAAGATGTATCCCCGCAGAGGAGATGCAGCTAAGCAAGCGATTATTGAACTCGTAGAATAATACTGAATGTAGGTGTTAATATGAGCCTGATAGAAATAAGTGGGGTAGATTTTCTTTATGAAAATGACAACAGTGATCGACCGGCTTTGCAGAATATTGATCTGCAGATAGAAGCCGGTGATTTTGCTGTTATTATTGGTTCAAATGGTTCAGGCAAATCTACCCTGGCAAAGTTATTAAATGTACTCTTAACTCCTTCTAAAGGAGAGATTTTTGTTGCTGGTTTAAATACTAATAATCCGGATAATACCTGGAAGATAAGACAGCGGGTTGGAATGGTTTTTCAAAATCCAGACAATCAGCTTGTTGCTTCGATGGTTGAGGATGATGTAGCATTTGGACCGGAAAATTTAGGTATCCCTACCCAGGAAATCAGAAAAAGAGTTGATAAAGCTCTAGAAATGGTTGGGATGGCAGGATTTCAAAAATTTGCTCCTCATAAATTATCTGGAGGTCAAAAACAGAGAGTTGCTATTGCCGGGGTTATTGCCATGGAACCGGACTGTATAGTTTTAGATGAACCTACTGCAATGCTTGATCCACAGGGAAGAAAAGAAGTAATGGAAACAGTTCAATACCTAAATAAAGAAAAAGGAATTACTGTTGTTCACATTACTCACTTTATGGAGGAAGCGGTAAATGCAGATCAGGTCATTGTGATGAATCAAGGTCAGATTTTGCATAAAGGGAGTCCGAAATCCATTTTTAGATTAGTTGAGCAGTTAAAGGATGTTAATTTAGATATACCTGTTGCAGTTGAAGTTGCAGAATATCTGCGTCAGGAAAATATCGATATTCCTGATATTTTAAGTATAGATGAGTTGGTGGATGCATTATGTTAATAGAATTAAATGAGGTAAGCCATGTCTATCAGGATGAAAATAATGTTAAGGCATTAAAAAATATTAATTTAGAGATCAGCAGGGGAGAATTTATTGGAATTGTAGGACATACAGGTTCTGGTAAATCTACTTTAGTTCAGCTATTTAATGGTCTAATTATTCCAAGCTCTGGTACTGTTAAGGTTAATGGTAAAAATATTACAAATGAAAAAAGTAATTTAAAAGAAACCAGACGTCATGTTGGTTTGGTTTTTCAGTATCCTGAACATCAATTATTTGAAGAAACTGTTTATCAGGATATAGCCTTTGGTCCCAAGAATCTGGGTCTAAAAAAAGATGAGATTCGAGAAAGAGTCGAAGAAGTGATGGGCTTAGTTGGTCTTGATTATGAGGAATTTAAAGATAGATCTCCATTTAATTTAAGTGGTGGTCAGCAGCGTAAGGTTGCTATTGCCGGAGTTTTAGCTCTAAAACCTGAAGTCTTAGTACTGGATGAACCAAGTGCTGGACTTGACCCACAGGGTAGAAAGCAGCTTGCAGAACTGCTTAAATATCTTTATCAGGAGCTAAATATTACGGTTATTTTGATCTCACACCGAATGGAAGAGATTGCTGAACTTGCAAGCAGAGTTATTGTAATGCATCAGGGAGAAATTGTAATTGATGATAATCCTATTGAGGTTTTCTCAAGGGAGCAGAAATTACACAAATTGTCACTAGATCTTCCCCAGATTACCGAAATTCTGCATCGTTTAGAAGAAAGAGGATTGAAAGTAAATACTAATTTATTTTCTATATCTGAGGCATCAGCAGAAATAATTAAAGCATTGAGGAGCCACTAATATGCTAAAAGATATAACAATTGGTCAGTATATAGCTCGCGATTCTATTATTCACGCTCTGGATGCCCGGATTAAAATTATGATTACTACAATCCTGATAATTGCTTTATTTACAATTGATACATTTACTGGCTTTGGATTTTTTGCTGCCTTTGTTCTGGTAGTTGTTTTATTATCCAAAATCTCAGTCAAAAAAGTTCTCAAAGGATTAAAACCGATTTTAATTTTAGTTTTGTTTACTCTCTTTATTCATATCTTTTTGACTAAGGGAGGAGAAGTTTTATGGTCCTGGAGATTTATTTCTATTGAATCTGAAGGAGTATATACAGGATTTTTTATGGTAAGTAGAATTTTTATTTTAATTTTATTTACTTCGCTCTTAACCTTAACTACTTCTCCACTGCAGTTAACAGATGGTATTGAATATATTTTATCCCCTTTAAAGAGGTTTGGGGTGCCGGCAAGTGAGCTGTCAATGATGATGACAATTGCTTTAAGGTTTATTCCAACATTACTGGAAGAGGCTGATAAAATTATGAAAGCTCAGCAGGCTAGAGGTGCTGATTTTGAATCTGGTAATTTAATTCAGAGAGCTAAAAGTTTAATTCCTTTACTGGTTCCTTTATTTATAAGTGCTTTTAGAAGAGCAGATGATCTGGCTTTAGCAATGGAGTCCAGGTGTTATCGTGGTGGTGAAGGAAGAACAAGGCTGCATGAATTAGAGTTTAGATATTATGATTTTATTGCTTTAATTATTATAATTATACTGGCAGTCGCCGTATCATTTTATTAGGTGAGATTTAAAATGAGACAAAACTACAAAATTATAGTTGAATATGATGGAACTAATTATAGTGGCTGGCAGATTCAGAAAAATACCAGTCAAACAATACAGCAAAAAATAGAGCAAACCCTTACTAAAATTAATAAGAATAGGGTACAGATTACAGGTGCTGGAAGGACAGATGCTGGGGTTCACGCGGCTGGTCAGACAGCAAATTTCTTTCTGGATGTTGAGATTCCGCTTGCCAAGATTCCAATTGCTTTAAATACTGAACTACCTGATGATATCATCTGTAAAAAAGCGGAAAAAGTGGATCAGGATTTTCACGCTCGTTATGATGCACGGGGCAAAAAATATAGATATAGAATTTTGAACAGTAATTTTAATTCAGTTTTTGTCCGCAATTTTGTTTATAATGTTTATAAAAAACTTGATTTAGAACTTATGCAGAAGGCTACAAATATTTTTGAAGGCTGTCATGATTTTGCTTCATTTTGTGCTGCTGGTTCTTCTGTAGAATCTACAGTTAGAGAAATATATTCTTTAGACATTTATCCAGCAGAAGATGCTGAAATCTGGATCGATGTTGTTGGTAATGGTTTTTTATATAATATGATAAGAATTTTAGCCGGTACACTTATTGAAGCCGGTCTTGGAAAAAGAACTCTGTCTGAATTGAAATATATTTTGCAGAGTTGTGATCGAAATAATGCTGGTTTTACTGCTCCGGCTCAGGGTTTAACTTTAATCAAAGTACTTTATGATTAATTTATTTTCGTTTAACTTGACAAAAGCAGAAGATTGTATTAAAATTACTATGAATTATTCTGTTCAACAACTAGCCCCGTTGAGAATAATTTCATGTAATTATAGAGATAATTTTTAACTAAGGAGGTATAGTTATGTCAACATATATGGCAAATAATGAAACTGTAGAGCGCAACTGGTATGTAGTTGATGCTGCAGATAAAACTTTAGGAAGACTTGCATCTGAAATCGCTCAGTATATTAGAGGAAAGCACAAGCCGACTTTTACTCCTCATGTAGATATGGGAGATTATGTAATAGTTGTTAATGCTGAAAAAATTAAATTAACAGGGAAAAAGTGGGATGACAAGAAACATTACAGTCACACAAATTATCCTGGTGGTATTAATGAAATTACTTATAGAGAACTACGTGCTAAGAATCCTGAATTTATTATCGAAAAAGCTGTTAAAGGTATGTTACCACATAATAAATTAGGTAGAAAAATGATAAAAAAATTAAAAGTATATAGTGGAGCAAATCATCCACATCAGGCTCAACAGCCGGAACAATTAGAACTTTAATTCTGAGAGGAGGAATTTAATAGATGGCTTCTGAAGTACAATATAGAGGTACAGGTCGTAGAAAAACTTCTACAGCTCGTGTTCGCCTGCTGCCTGGAGACGGAAAATTTTTAGTAAATGACAAAGAAATTGATAACTATTTTAATAGAAAATCTTTAATTAAAGATATTATGTCACCTTTAGAATTAGTTAATGCTGATGGAACTTTTGATGTATTAGTAAATGTTAGAGGTGGTGGACTTTCTGGTCAGGCTGGAGCAGTTCGTCATGGAATTGCTAGAGCATTACTGGAAGTTGACAAAGATTACCGTGGACCACTTAAAAAAGCTGGTTACTTAACCAGAGACTCCCGTATGGTTGAAAGAAAGAAATACGGACGCAAAAAAGCGAGAAAAAGTCCACAGTTCTCAAAAAGATAATATTATTTTTGATTTTATTCAGGCAGAGCTCAGGCTCTGCTTTTTTCTTTTTTATAATTATATTCTCCTATTATTTTAAGTCTGCACAATGAAATATCGCTCCAGTAAAACTTTATAACAATAACTAGTATTCGTAAAATTAATTTACTTTGCTTTAATTATAAAAAATAAAAAAGCCGGCCTTCTTGTATTAGTATGTTAGATAACAAGCTAAAAATTGGCCTTCTAATTGGGTGTTTTTTTATCATCTAATTTATAGTATAATAAAAACGAAGGAGAAATTAATTTTGTGCTTTTTTATTGATCGAGAAAATAAAGTTAGTCAAGATTTGTTTTGATTTAAATTAAGCTGGAGGTGGAATTTATGGGAGTTAAATGTGCTGCTTTACTGCCACACCCGCCGATTGTGATTGAAGAAATTGGTGATCGGGAATTGAAAAAGGCAGAAAAGACTGTTCAGGGTTTTAAAAAGACAGCTGAAGAGATTGCTGAATTTAAAGATGAACTTGACCTATTGATTTTTATTACTCCTCATGGACCAGTTTTTAGATCTACTGCTTCTATTATTGTTAAAGAAGATCTTAAAGGAAACTTTAGTGATTTTGGGCATTCAAAACTTAAATTTAGCGAAAAATCTGACACTAAATTTGCTGAAAAACTAATTTCCAATGTTAAAGAAAAGAATTTATCCCTGCAGCCTCTGCGAAAAAAAGATTTAAGGGATTATGGAGTTGATCAGGAACTTGATCATGGAATTATGGTGCCTTTAAACTATTTAGAAAAGGCAGGAGTTAAATTACCTATTCTACCAATTTCGATAGGTTTTATTACCTATCAGGAGCTGTATAAGATTGGTCAGGAAATTGCCAGAACGGCTTCAGAACTTGATTATAAGATTGCAGTGATAGCAAGTGGAGATCTTTCACATCGATTAAAAAAAGGAGCACCTGCAGGCTTCAATCCAGACGCTCATCTCTTTGATGAGAAGTTAATGCAGTATTTTAAAGACCAGGATTTCGAGTCAATTTTGAATTTTGATCAGGATTTAATCGAAAAGGCTGGCGAGTGTGGTTTAAGACCAATTATAACAATGCTGGGGACCCTGGACAGTTTAGAAGTTGATGTTAAAGTTAACTCTTATGAGGGACCTTTTGGTGTCGGTTATGGTACAGTTTTTATTAATCCTAAAACAGATAAAAAATAAACTAGAGAAGATAATTGGGAGTGATTATAATGGATGAAGAAAAATATATTACTAATTTAGCCAGAAAGACAGTGGAAGAATATATTGTTTCTGGCAAAGAAGCTGAAGTTGAGGAAGAGCAGCTGCCGGATATTTTAAAAAAGAAAGCAGGAGTTTTTGTTTGTTTAAGAAAAAAAGGTAACTTAAGAGGCTGTATGGGAACATTTAGACCTGTTCAGAAAAATGCAGCTTATGAAATCATTAGTAATGCTATGACAGCTGCAGAAAATGATCCTCGTTTTCCGGAAGTGGTAAAGGAAGAGCTGAATGAGATTCAAATTTCGGTTGATATTTTGTCGGAACCGGAAGAAGTTAGTGATAAATCGAAGCTTGATCCAAAAAAATATGGAATTTTGGTAAAAGGAGGTCATCAAACAGGTCTGCTGCTGCCGGATTTAGAGGGGATTGATACAGCTGAAAAGCAGCTAAATATTGCTAAGAAAAAAGCTGGTTTAAGGGAAGATGCTGAAGTAGAAATTTACCGTTTTAAAGTAAGGAGGTTTGAGGAAAATGAATGATCAACATCCTGCTAAATTTTATCATTTAGAGGAAGAAGAGTTAATAGGATGTGAGCTTTGTCCTCATAACTGTGTAATTTCTAATAACAAAACGGGAATTTGTATGGTTAGAAAAAATATTGAAGGAGAGTTGTATACTTTAAATTACGGCAAAGTTTCTTCTCTGGGTGTTGATCCCGTTGAAAAAAAACCTCTTTATCATTTTCATCCAGAGGCCCAGGTTCTTTCATTTGGCAGCTGGGGCTGCAATATGAGCTGTGGATTCTGTCAAAACTGGAGAATTAGTCAGCAAAAGCCGCAGTTGCGAGATTTTCAACCAGCAGAGGTTGTAGAAACAGCTTTGGCTAAAAATATTAATCTGCTTGCATACACTTATTCTGAGCCGACAATTTTCTATGAATATATGTTTGAGACTGCTGAGATTGCTCACCAGAAGGGGTTAAAAAATATAATGGTCAGCAATGGTTTTATTAATCAAAAACCTTTAGAAGAGCTGATACCATTATTAGATGCTGCTAATATCGACTTAAAGGCGTTTAATAATGATTTTTATCAGCAGCACTGTCACGGTGGACTGGAAGCTGTAAAAAAGACAATAAAAAAGCTGGCTGAAGAAAAAATCCATCTGGAAGTAACAAATTTAATTATCACTGATTTAAATGATGATCTGGAAGAATTAAAAAATCTTTTCCAATGGCTGGCTGGTGTTAATAGTAAAATTCCACTTCATTTAAGCAGATATCACCCTGCCTATAAGCTAGATAATCCGCCAACAGATTTAGAATTGATGAAAAATGCTTATCAGGAAGCAGAAAAATATCTGGATCATGTTTATTTAGGTAATGCAATTATTGAAAATACAGCTGATACTTTTTGTCCAGATTGTGGAGCCAGGCTGATTAAGCGGAGAAGCTATAATGTAGAAAACAGACTGCAGAATAATAGATGCCCAGACTGTGGAGAGAATATTTATGGTGAGTTTGTATAACTGCCAAATTATCAAATAATTTTTAATTTTATATTTTTAAAAATTAACTTGACAGCTATTATAAGTACTGCTATACTCTAAATAAGCTCATATAATACTATAACACTATAAGGAGGGCTTAATAATGAGAAATAAAAATGTAGAATGTAATGTTTGTGGAAGTCAGAATTGGTCTGGTGCACTCTATTGTGAAAAGTGTAGTGGAGACTTATATCATAATCATAATGATGAAAAGATGGCAGCAAAGATTAACCAGGTAAATGGTATCTTTAAGCTGTGGGTGTAAAGTAAATAAGAATTTAAAAAGGTCGGCCTCTGGCCGGCCTTTTATGTTATTAGAGAAGTTTTTTAAATTATTACAAAATCAAATCCGTAAATAAAAACTATGTAGAGTGTCAGAAAATAGCTGTAAAAAATAATTGGCGTAAATAGATTATGACCACTTATAATATAAAGATAATTACTGATAACTACCGAAATGAAAATTATTAAAATAAAGGCAGGATTAAATTCTAGAAATAAGACTGAAGCAAATAAACCACTGAAGATAACTGCTAAAAACCCTGGTAAATATAGGTCAAATAGTGAAAAAATTATTTTATTGAATAAAAATTGTTCTACACTGGCTGTAAAAATAAGTATAATGAAAATCATAACCACCAGTGGTAGATCACTATAAATTACTCTAAAAATATTTTCTCCCAGCTGCAGAGGGAAAAAGCTGCTTTCAATTTGGGGTTTATAATTAAGATTAATCAAAATAACACCGACTGTTAATAGTAAAAAGATAAAAAATAGTGCTTTTAAATTTACTTTTTCTTTTTTATACTTAAAGCCGAGATCAGCAAAGCTAAAATCATAAAGTAAATTAAAATAACTGTAAATAATAAATAAAAAAACAATATGGGAGAGAACATTAATTGCAAAAGCTAAGATTTCATTAATATAAATTAGTGAGGTAAAATCTTTTTCTATAATATAATAGCTGCTTAAAGTAATAAAATACCAGGCGACAATAATTATTAAAAAGTCTTTATAATTCAGTCGCTTATCGGAAAAGATATTGTTTTTCAAACTATCACCTCCTCTCTCTTATTTCTATTAAAATCAGATGATTCCTTTAAAAAATTTTTTTTTTGATGGATTTTAAAAATAAGCAGGTTTTAGACTGTTGTTTGCCGAATATTTATAGTAAGAGGTGATAAAATTGTCCTGGCAGGTTATAACAAGTTTATTGGATATTTTTATAATTGCGTTCATTATTTATTATTTACTTAATATTATCTCAGGCACGAGGGCAGTCCAGCTGATTAAAGGACTGGGTTTGATTTTTTTAGTTGCCCTCCTGGCACAACTTTTAGAATTAAATACTGTTAACTGGTTTTTAGATAGCTTTCTAACTATTATTATGGTAGCACTACCGATTGTTTTTCAGCCTGAATTGAGGCGAGCTTTAGAACAGATAGGTAGAGGAGGTTTTCTTAAAGAACAGTTCTGGCAGAACTGGGGGCCAAAGGAGATTAACGAGATTGTGCTGGCCACAGCAGATATGTCAGAAAAGAGAATTGGAGCTTTAATTGTTATTTCGCGTAAAGTGGGATTGAAAAATTATATTGAAACCGGAATAGAGCTTGGTGCTTCAATTAGTAAACAGCTTCTAGTCAGTATTTTTCAGCATGACTCTCCTCTTCATGATGGTGCTTTAATAATTGAGAATGGTAAGATTCAGGCAGCCAGCTGTTTTTTAAATCTTTCTACCCGCTCTGACATTAACCCCAGATTGGGAACAAGACACAGAGCAGCAATTGGCATTACGGAGGAGTCCGATGCTCTGGCTTTAGTAGTATCCGAAGAAACAGGGGTAATTTCGATTGCTGAGGACGGACAGTTGAGCCGCCACCTTGATAAAGCAGAACTGAGAGAAGCATTGACCCATGGTTTTGAAAAATCTAAAGAAAAATCATTTATGAGGAGGCATTTCTAATGTTTTCTCTAACCGAAAATCAAAAAAAAATAGTTTTAGCGTTCGTAATTGCTGTTTTGCTCTGGGGTTATGCAAGTAACCAGACTGCAAATATTTTTAATTATGGAGAAGAACAGGCGGCATCATTTTTAGTGAACATTGAAGTTAGAAATTTAGCTGATGAATATCAGATAGAATCAATGTCAGTTGAGAGAGCTGTAGTCAGGATTGATTATGTCTCATATTTTTCTCAGCTTAATCGAAATGATATTACTGCTTATGTTGATTTGCGTAATGTTGATCCAGGTGATAATATGAAAATAATCGAAGTTGATTTACCTAATTCAGCCAGGCTGATGGGGGTGGATCCTGGATATTTACTGGTTAATATTAGTAGAAAAGATGAATGATTAAAATCAAGTTTATATTTAAACCAGATTATAAGGTATGAAAATCTAAAGACTGATTGCTTGAGACTAATATTAATAATTTGAGGTGGAAAATTTGGAGAAGAAATTGTTTGGAACTGATGGTGTTCGCGGTGTTGCCAATCATGAGTTAAAAGGTGAACTGGCATTTAAATTGGGTAGAATTGGCGGCTATTATTTGACGAAAAATTCGGAGCAGGAGAGACCAGTGGTTATTATTGGTAAGGATACTCGACTTTCTGGTGATATGCTGGAGGCTGCTTTGATGGCCGGTTTGACTTCAGTTGGAATTGATGTTTACAGACTGGGAATTATTCCGACTCCTGGTGTCTGTTTTTTGAGTAGATCAAAAGAGGTAGCTGGAGGAGTTATGATTTCTGCTTCTCATAATCCAACTGCTGATAATGGGATTAAATTTTTTGATCAGAATGGAATTAAGCTCAGTGATCAGGCGGAATTAGAAATTGAAGAGCTGATTTTTAATGATCATTCAGAAGAATTACCCTATCCAATTGATAATGAGATTGGCCTGATTGAAGAAAAGTATGACTGGATTGAGGAATATATTAATTTTGTAATTAAGAGTACTGATCAAAAACTTGATGGATTGAAAGTAGTAATCGACTGTGCCAATGGTGCTGCTTATCAGGCTTCACCATCTGTTTTTGAATCACTTGGAGCAGAAGTAATTGTAATTAATAATCATCCAAATGGCGCAGAGATCAATGTTAATTGTGGTTCCACAGCACCTGAACTGGCAGCAGAAAAAGTAATTAAGACAGACGCTGATTTAGGGGTTGCCCATGATGGTGATGCTGATAGAGTGATTTTAATTGACGAAAAGGGCGAGATTGTAGAAGGTGACAACATTATGGCTGTTGCTGCCAGAGAAATGATTGCTCAGGATAAATTAAATAAAAATACAGTTGTCACAACTAAGTACAGTAATCTGGGATTAAAAGAAAGCCTGGCAGAAGTAGGTGCTGAGCTGGTAATTACCAAAAATGGAGACCGTTATGTTCTGGCAGAAATGCTGAAAAATAATTATAGGCTGGGTGGAGAAAAATCTGGTCATATTATTTTTAGTGAATACAACACAACTGGTGATGGAATTTTAACTGCAGTTAAAATTGCTGCTATCATAAAAAAGAAAGGTCAATCTTTATCTCAATTGAAGGAAGTTATGAGTTACTGGCCACAATTGTTGGCTAATGTAAAAGTCAGTCAGAAAGACGGCTGGGATCAAAATACCAGGATTGAAGCTGAAATTAAAGCTGCAGAAAATGAGATTGGAACTTCAGGTCGAGTTTTTGTCCGTGCTTCTGGAACCGAGCCTCTGATCAGAGTAATGTTAGAGGGTAAGGAAGAAGAACTTTTAAATAAATGGGAAAGGAAATTAACTAAATTAATTAGTGAAGAATTGAACTAAATCATTTGCTATTTATAGTAATTTATAATAAAATGAGAGCTGTATTTGCTGCTATTTAGTTAAAAATGCTATGTGATTAAGTATTTTAAAAACAGATAAAGGAGGTGAGTATAAAAAAGATGAGGATAAAGCGCCAGAACCTGATTGCAACGGGATTTTAATCAGGTGGACGAGGAAGAAGGTTATCGAATCTTCGGCGGATGCCTTCAGGTAGAGGTTGTCTACCTAAAGTTTATTTCTTAAAATCAGCAGGTAATTGTTGAGACAGAGGAAATAAACAGCAGCTGACAGTTAAATATTGTGTTAATAAGTATTAAAAATAATTGATTTAAAAGATACGAATATAATGGAGGTTAAAATATATGTGTGGAATTGTTGGTTATATTGGAAAAAAAGATGCAGCACCGATTTTACTGGAAGGATTAAAAAAGTTAGAATATAGAGGTTATGACTCAGCCGGGATTGCTGTCCAGGAAAAACAGGGGATAGCATTAGTTAAAAAGAAAGGTAAGTTAAACAGTCTGGAAGAAATACTTAAGCAGAAATCTCCTCGAGGAAATGTAGGGATTGGTCATACTCGCTGGGCAACTCATGGAAAACCTTCAACACCTAATTCTCATCCCCATCAAAGTTCAGAAGGAGAATTTGTGGTTGTTCATAATGGAATTATTGAAAATTACCTGGAATTGAAAAATCAATTAAAAAAAGAAGGTTATGTTTTTGATTCGGAAACTGATACGGAAGTTATCCCTAATTTAATCTCAAAATTCTATCAGGGAAATATAGAAGAAGCGGTCCGGAAGGCAGTTGATTTACTGGAAGGTTCCTATGCAATAGCTGTTCTATCAAAAAAAGAGAAAGAAAAAATTGTTGCGGTCCGGAAAGACAGTCCTCTAATTATTGGTTTAGGAGAAGATGAGTATTTTATCGGTTCTGATATTCCCGCTATTCTGGATCATACCAGAAATGTTTATATTTTAGATGATAACGAAATGGCTGTACTTGAACATCAGGGTGTAAAAACTTATACGGTGGAAGGTGAAGAACTGGATAAAGAAATATTTAATGTTGACTGGGAAGCTTCCATGGCTGAAAAAGGTGGATATGATCATTTTATGTTAAAAGAAATCCATGAGCAGCCAGAAACAGTAAAGAATTGTATAAATGGCCGCTTAACAGAAACGGATGTTAAATTTGAAGGCTTTACTATGGATCAGGAAGAATTAAATAAATATAATAAAATATATATTGTGGCCTGTGGAACTGCTTATAATTCTGGTTTAGTTGGTAAATATGCTATCGAAAAGCTGGCCCGGGTTCCAGTTGAGGTTGCAATAGCTTCTGAGTTTAGATACCGCGATCCCATTGTAGATGAGAACACTCTGGTAATTGTAGTTAGTCAGTCTGGAGAAACAGCCGATACTCTGGCTGCTGTTAGAGAATCTAAAGCTAAAGGAGCCCGGATTATTGGGATCTGTAATGTGGTTGGAAGTACGATTGCCCGCGAATCAGATGATGTTATTTATATTCATGCGGGTCCAGAAATTGCTGTAGCTTCTACCAAGGCTTATATCGGAATGATTACAGTCCAATATTTGCTGGCGATTTATTTTGCCAGAATTAAAGGGTTATTAGCCGATGATAAAAGCAGAGAAATTATCAGCAGTTTTAAACAAATACCTGAACAGATAAAAGAAGTTCTGGAAAAAAATGAAGCAGAAATCAAAGCTCAAATTGATAATTATGCCGACCGCGAAAATATATTTTATATTGGCCGCGGCCTGGATAATGCTGTGGTAGAAGAAGCTTCACTTAAACTTAAGGAAATTTCTTATATTCATGCAGAGTCTTATCCAGCTGGTGAATTAAAGCATGGAACTCTGGCGCTAGTTGAAGAGGGAGTGCCGGTAATTGCTGTAGCTACTCAGACTGATGTTATTGATAAAACTTTAAGTAATATCAAAGAAGTTAAAGCAAGAGATGGAGTTGTAACTGCTGTAGTAACTGAGGGTGTAAAAGATCTGGATGATATTGACTTCAGATTTGAAATTCCTGCCACTAACGAATTGTTGGCAGGCATTCTTTCTACAGTTCCTCTGCAGCTGCTGGCATATTATATAGCAGTTGAGAGAGAATGTGCGATAGATCAGCCCCGTAATCTGGCTAAAAGTGTAACTGTAGAATAGTAACAAGACTTATATATTCAAATAAGGAATCTTTAATTAACCGGAGCTCTGGTTTAGGTTTTAGCCTGAATTAGAGTGCCGGTTATTTCTGTTTAAAGCACATTATTAAAAAATGGCGGTAATCTATACAGCCAGAATCTTAAATTGATATCCTTGTATTTTTCAATTAGCAGTAGTATCATTAACTTAAGTTAGAAGGTTCTAATAATAAATTTAAATTATTTATACTAAAACAGGGAGTGAGATTATGAGAGAAAAAATTCAGAGTTTTGGTCGATTTTTGAGTGGGATGATCATGCCCAATATCGGTGCTTTTATTGCCTGGGGTTTGATTACAGCCTTATTTATCCCCGATGGCTGGGTACCAAACGAAGGCTTTGCATCTTTAGTTGGACCAATGATCACTTATTTATTACCTCTGCTGATTGGTTATACAGGTGGTAAACTTGTCAGTGGAAGAAGAGGTGGAGTTGTTGGTGCAGTAGCTACAATGGGGGTTATTGTTGGTGCTGAGATTCCAATGTTTTTAGGTGCCATGGTTATGGGTCCTATTGGTGGTTGGACAATTAAGAAGTTTGATCAGGCTATAGAAGGTAAAGTTAAATCAGGATTTGAAATGTTAGTTAATAATTTCTCTTCTGGAATTATTGGAATGTTATTAACTTTGCTTGCTTATGTTGTAATTGGACCATTTGTTTCTGGTTTAAATAACTTTTTGAGATTAGGAGTAGAGTGGATAGTAAGTGCTGGATTGTTACCTCTGGCATCCCTGCTTATTGAACCAGGTAAAGTATTATTCTTAAATAATGCCATTAATCACGGTGTTTTAAGCCCGATAGGAGTTCAGCAGGTAGAAGAAATGGGTAAATCAATTATGTTCTTACTGGAAACAAATCCTGGCCCAGGACTGGGACTTTTACTGGCCTACTGGGCAGCTGGTAAAGGTAATGCGAAATTAACTGCACCTGGTGCAGCAATAATTCATTTCTTTGGCGGAATTCACGAAATATATTTCCCATATGTTTTAATGAAGCCAACTATGATTTTAGCTGTAATAGCAGGTGGTATGACTGGAGTTTTTACTTTTGTAGTAACCGGAGCTGGACTTGTAGCAACTCCTTCTCCAGGTAGTATTTTTGCTGAACTGGCAATGACACCTCCTGGAAGTTTTATTCCGGTATTGTCAGGTATCTTTTTATCTACTCTTGTTTCCTTTGGTGTGGGCTGGGTAATCTTAAAAACAACCTCTCATCCTGAAGAAACAGGTGACCTGGGAGCAGCTACATCTCAGATGGAAGATTTGAAAGGGAAAAAATCTTCTGTATCCGATCAAATTAGTGGAAGCACAGAAGAAATTAGTAAAATCATTGTGGCCTGTGACGCTGGTATGGGTTCCAGTGCTATGGCAGCAACTCAATTAAGAAATAAAATTCAGGATGCGGGACTTGATATTAAAGTTGACAATTCTTCTATTGACGAAATTCCTAAAGATAGTGATATTGTCCTGCTTCATGGTTCTTTATTAGAAAGAGCCAAAAAACGAGTTCCTGATAGTGAATTTTTAGTTATCGAGAACTTTATGGGCAGTCCAGTTTATGATGAACTGGTAGAAAGATTAAAAAAGAATCAAAAGTAAAATGACAGACAAATAAAGTGGCAGCTGCCACTTTATTTGTTTTTAATTAATTTCTATTTAATCAATATCTATTTTAATAGCTCAAATTTAATGTTTTGATCGAGGAAGAGGTAAAAAATGAAAATTGATAACTTAACTTCTCGGGAAAAAAAGATAATAAAAATTTTAATTAATAGAAATGAATATCTAACTGTAAAAGATCTTGCAGATCAACTCGGAGTGAGTGAGAGAACCATTTCAAGAGAGATGGCGTCTTTAAAAAAGTCATTTAAAGATTCAGATTTAAATATTATTTCTAAACCGAGTGTGGGAACTACAGTTACAGGGGACGAAGAAATTCTTAAGCAGTATCAGAAAAAGTTAAGTGAAAAAGATTCGCTTTCGGAATATTCTCCTGTAGGAAGAAAAAGATATATAATAAAGCAGTTTATTTTTTCAGATCGTTTTCAAAAATTAACAGCTCTGGCCCATCAGCTGGCTGTGACAGAAGCTACAATTAGTTATGATCTTAATAAAGTGGCAGAGTGGTTTGAAAAAAGAGGGCTTGAGCTCAATAGAAAACAGGGGATAGGAGTTTTTCTGGAGGGTTCAGAAGAAAACTTTAGACGCGCAGTAATTGATTTTTTATATGAAGATTTTGGTGAAGAAAAAGTATTAGATATAATCAGGAATAATGTTGATAGTAACCTCAATGAAAATAGAAATGAAACAGAAATTTCAAAAACTAAACTTGATATTTTAAATTTTATTAGTTATGAGACTTCCAATAAAATTGAAAAAAGTATTAATCAAATTTTAAAACAAAATGATTTTCAAATGGTTAACAGTTCTTATATTGGTTTATTAATTCATCTGGCACTGGCCATAAAAAGGCTGGAAAATAATGAAGAAATTTCTATAGAAACCGAAAAACTGGAGACGTTAAAAAGGACTAAAGAATATAAGCTGGCGGAAAAAATTGCAGCTAGATTGGAAAAAATTTTTGAGCTGACAATTCCTGAAGACGAAAAAGCTTTTATTACTATGCATTTAAAAGGTGCAAAAATAAGAAAAAATGTCGAAATGATAGAAGAGCCGCTGGCAGATGAAGAACTGGAAGCGATAAAATTGGCCAGAACGCTGGTAAGAGAGGTAGAAAACAAATTAAATGTTAAATTAGCTGATGATTATAATTTGATTTCTGGTTTAACTACCCATCTAGAACCGGCAGTTTCCAGACTGAAAATGGGAATGAAGATTAGAAACCCTATTTTAAAAGATTTAAAACGGGAGTATAATGATATTTTTAAGATTACTAAAGAAGCAGCAGAAGTGTTGGCTGAAGAACTTGCCTGTGAAATTCCGGATTCTGAAATTGGGTATTTAACAATGCATATTGCTTCGGCATTAGAAAATGCTGATTTTTATTTCTCCAGAATAAATACTTTAGTGGTTTGTTCCAGTGGAATTGGAAGTTCCCGGATACTGGCTGCCCGTCTCAAAAAAACACTTTCTAATCTAGAAATTGTAGCTGAAACCTCTGCTTTAAATATTGAAGAGTATTTGGAGAATAACCAGGTTGATCTTATTATTTCTACTGTAGCTCTGGATAAATATTCCGAGAAAACAGCGGTTGTCTCTCCAGTTTTAGTTAAGGAAGATATTAGAAAAATTAACAATAAGATTAAACAAATAAATATCAGTAAAGCACAGGAGAAAAAAACAAAAAATATTACAGCTGCTGAAGATGGTTCTTTTGAAGAAAACCTGGAATTAGTATCCAGATTATCTAATGATATACTTAAGTTAATTAGAGAATTTAAAATAATTGAATTTGACAAATTAAATAATTATCAAGAAATTTTTCGAAAAATATGCAGTGGTAATTATTTACCTGAAAATTTTGATAAGCCAAAGGTTTATCAGGCTCTTGTAGAAAGAGAGAAAAAAGGAGCTACTATTATTCCAGAAATGAAGCTTGCTCTTCTGCATGGCCGGAGTGAAGGAGTAGATTATCCGTTTATTTCTTTAGTCAAATTAAAGGAGACTCTGAAAGTTAAAAATATTAAAAATGAGGAAAATATAGATCGAATTATTGTGCTGCTGGCTCCTGAAAAAATGCTTAAAGAAGAAATTAATCTTCTGAGTAAATTTAGCTCGTCAATAATTGAAAATGAAAACTTTAGTCAAATAATTCGTCGTGGTTCACGTGAGGAATTTCTTAAATATTTTAAAGAATTAATGTCAACTTATTTTAATGATTTTATGCTCACCCAGTAAATTATTCAAAGTACAATAAAATTCAACTTAATTTAAGAAAGAGAGGGATATAAGATGGGATTTTCAGATTTTTTTAAGAAAAAGGAAAATAAGATAATGAATGAGGATTTAATTAGAT
The DNA here is from genome assembly GCF_003259895.1 of Halanaerobium saccharolyticum. Lineage (GTDB taxonomy): Bacteria > Bacillota > Halanaerobiia > Halanaerobiales > Halanaerobiaceae > Halanaerobium > Halanaerobium saccharolyticum_A. Next base: position 65,095 of record NZ_QLME01000013.1, read on the forward strand.
TGGGAGTAAAGGTCGCTAACAAGGAAGAAGCTGTAAAAATAGCAGGTGAATTACTCTATGATAATGGTTATGTGGAAGAAGATTATCTGGAGGCAATGCAGGAAAGAGAAAAAGATGTCTCTACTTTTATGGGTAATGGAGTAGCAATTCCTCATGGAACTAACAAAGCAAAAAAATATATCAAAAAAACAGGGCTTTCATTTGTTCAAATTCCTGAAGGTGTTGATTTTGGAGACGGCAACACAGCCCATATAGTAATTGGAATAGCTGGGAAAGGCGATGAGCATCTACAGATATTACAAAATCTAGCAACTATACTTCAGGATGAGGAAAAAACCGAGGCTTTAACAAAGACTGATGATAAAAAAATTGTGCTGAAAGAGTTACTTTAAGTCTAAAAATTTAGAAGAAGGTGAGAGAATGAAAAAAGCTTTGCATTTTGGAGCTGGAAATATTGGTCGGGGTTTTATTGGACTTTTATTGAATTTATCAGAATATGAAGTAGTTTTTGCAGATATTGATCAGGAAATTATTGCTGAATTAAATGAATATAAATCTTACAGAGTCTCTGAAGTAGGAGACGAAAAAGAAAAACACTATCAGGTTGATAATGTGAGAGGAATTTTGAGCAATAAAACTTATCAGGTTGCTGAAGAAATCAAAGATGCTGATCTGATTACTACAGCAGTTGGAGTCAACAATCTCAAGTATCTGGCTGAGGTTATTGCAGAAGGTATTAAATTGAGAATAGCTGAAGCTCCAAACAAAAAATTGAATATTATAGCCTGTGAAAATGCAGTTAGAGCCACCAGTAAGCTTAAAAAAGAGGTCTATAAATTTTTCACTCAGGAAGAAGAAGAAAAGGCAGAAAAACAGGTGGGCTTTGTAGATTCAGCTGTTGATAGAATTGTACCTCCTCAGGAGAATGAAGACAGGCTGGAAGTCAAGGTAGAACCTTTTAAGGAGTGGATTGTAGATAAAACTCAATTTAAAGGTAAAATACCTATTATAGAAGGTATGACACCGAGTGATAATTTATTAGCTTTTGTAGAAAGAAAGATCTATACTTTGAATACAGGTCATGCTGCCACAGCCTATCTGGGTTTTTATTACAATTATCAGTATATTCATCAGGCAATAAAAGATGAGAAAATTTATGATACTGTTAAATCAGCTCTGGAAGAATCTGGTCAAAGTCTAGTTAAGCTGTATGATTTTGATTCTAAAGAGCATGAGCAGTATATTGAAAAAATATTAAAAAGATTTATGAATCCTGCTTTAAAAGATTCTGTGGAAAGAGTTGGTAGAGAACCAATGCGTAAGCTTTCTGAGGAAGATAGACTGGTTACACCAGCTTTAAGAGCTGTAGAAAATGATATATCACCCACAGGCTTGAGTAAAAGTATTGCTGCTGCTCTATTATTTGATGTGGAAGCAGATGAACAATCCCAGAAAATGCAAAAGCTTATTCAAGAAAAAGGTGTAGAACAGGCTTTAGAGGAAATAACTACAATTAAGAGTGAGAGTAAACTGGGAAGAAAAATATTGGCTAAATATAAAGAAATGAAATAACAGAGTGAAATAAGAATATAACAAAGATAATTTAAGGCCCATAAATTAAGTGAGAGTCTGCTTAATTTAAATGGGTTTTTTTCTTTTTGGGGCTAATTTATTTTTAAAACCCACTTGCTCCAATAAATAGCTTCATAGTCTAAAATAAGTTTTGGAGATTAAGTATTTTGCATTTAGGAGAGAATTTTAATATAATTATGATAGATAGCTTATTTAAAGTAGTAATTTATAGTAGAAAGGAAATCTTATGATAATTGGTACGGGAATAGATATTGTAAAAAACAGCCGCATAGAAAGATTGATTGAAAAATATGGCACAAGATTTTTAAAAAAAGTATATTTAGATAATGAAATTGAATATTGTAAGAGCAAAGTGAACTCTACTCCTTCTTTTGCTGCTCGTTTTGCTGCCAAAGAGGCAGTGCTTAAAGCTCTAGGTACAGGGATGCGCAAAAACAGCTGGCATGATATCGAGATATTTAATAATCAGCTGGGCAAACCAGAAGTGAGATTATTTAAGAGAACTGCTGTCAGGGCAGAAGAGTTAGGAGTAAAAAATATTTTTTTAAGTATTTCTCACGAAAAAAAATACAGTGTAGCACAAATCATTTTGGAAGGAGCTTAAAAGAATGTATGTTTTGACTCCAGAATCAATGGGAAAGTGTGATCAGGAAACTATAGAGGCTGGGATTCCAGAAATTTTACTGATGGAAGCTGCAGCCCGGGAAACTGCTGAATTTGCAGATAGAATTATAAAAGAGAAATTATTAAATAATGTTAATTACTATCAAAAATCTGAAAAGAAAAAAATTAAAAATTTTAAAATTACAATTCTGGTTGGTAAAGGCAATAACGGAGGAGATGGACTGGCAGCAGCTCGAATTCTGACCAGTAAAGGTTATCAGGTTGAGATAATTCTTGCTGCAGCTGGGGATGAACTCTCCGGGGTGAATAAGAAAAATTATGAGCTCTGTCTTTATCATAATCTTGAATACTATCAATATGACGAGCTAAATTCCAGGAGATTATTGAGTAAATTAAAGCACAGTAATTTTATAATAGATGCTCTGCTGGGTACAGGTATTACAGGTGAAGTAAGAGGTAACATTAAAGAAATAATTCCCTTAATTAATCAGGTGGTTAAAGAATATGGGAAAAAGGTTCTGGCTGTGGATATTCCTTCTGGAATCAATGGAAAAGATGGAAGTGTAGCCGGTCGAGCCGTCAAAGCTGACTATACGGTAACTATGGCTGCCTATAAACGGGGACTGCTCTTATACCCGGGCAGTGATTATGCCGGTAGAGTTGAAGTAGTAGATATTGGAATTAAAGAGGATGTAATTGCTAAAAACAGTAAAGATCTAAAGCTATTTACCCAAAGCGATGCTCAGATTTTACTGCCGCTCAGAAAAAATGATGGACATAAGGGTACTTTTGGCAAAATCGCTTTTCTGGCTGGATCAAGAGGGATGGGAGGAGCGCCTTTGTTAAGTACGGAAGCAGCTTTACGCAGTGGTTCCGGTCTGGTTTATCTTCTGACAGCCGCTGAGGTTGAAGCAGTAGTTGCCAACCAGTTAAAGGAGCTTCTAAGCATTCCTCTGGCTTCCAGTGATGGAATTATAGCCGAAAAGTCACTTGAAAAGATTTTAGATTTTAGTTCAAAGGTAGATCTGCTGGCAGCTGGTCCAGGTCTTGGTAATAATGAGGCCACTCAGAAAGTTATCAGGGGTATTCTAGAAAATCTGAGTCTGCCGCTGGTGCTTGATGCTGACGCTCTTAATTCAATTAAAAATTTAGATTTATTAAAAAAATACGGCGGGGAAATATTAATTACTCCTCATCCTGGAGAAATGGCCAGGCTGCTTGACAAATCAATTACGGAAATTAATCAAAATAGAATTGAAATTGCTAGAGACTTTGCGAAAAAATATAAGGTGAATGTTATTCTTAAAGGAGCTGCAACAGTTACTGCAGCAGCTGATGGCAGGGTTTATCTTAATCATACAGGTACCAATGGGATGGCTACTGCCGGTAGTGGTGATGTTTTAACAGGTATTGTTTCTGCCCTTATAGGTCAGGGTATGCCTATGTTTGATGCTGCAGCACTGGCTGTTTATGTACATGGTAGAAGTGGAGAGCTGGCAGCAGAGCAAAAAAGTGATTTTGGCTTAAAATCAGGTGATATAATAGATTTTTTGCCAGAAGTATGGAAACTTTTAAAAATTAAATATTAAGGAGTCAAATAATGATACTATCAGACAATACAATTAAAAAAATGTTAGCAAATAAAGAACTTATTATAGATCCTATTGATGAAATGCAGATTCAGCCAGCTTCTGTGGATATGAGGCTTGGGGATGATTTTTTGAAAGTAGATGAAAATTCTCTACCTTTAATGACTTTAAATGATCAGGTACATTACGAAGAAGTAAAAGGCTCAGAAATTATTATTCCACCGCATTCATTCTTACTTGCTACAACAAAGGAATATATTAAACTACCGGATAATTTAACTGCCTTTGTTGAAGGAAGAAGTTCTATTGGGAGAATGGGGCTTTTTATTCAAAATGCGGGCTGGGTTGACCCTGGATTTGAAGGTCAGATTACTCTGGAACTTTATAATGCAAATCGACTTCCTATTAAACTGGAAGCGGATCGCAGAATCTGTCAGCTTGTATTTGCTTCTATGGATAATGAAGCAGATAATCCATATCGTGGTAAATATCAGGGACAAAAAAATACAGTTGGCACCAGAGTTTTTAAAGATCCAGAAAATAAAAAGAGATAAACCTGGAGGTGTAGTTATGGTAACATTAGTTATTTCGAATATAGATAATAGTATTGGTCCTGGTGATATTGTAGGTGCTTTTATTAATGAGGCCGGAACAGCAAGTGATGATATTGGTAAAATTAATATAGATAAAAGAAATAATAAAGCTGAAGTAGAAGTAAACTGGGATTCTGCTTCCCAAATCATAAAAGCTATGGATAATAATCAGATTGGGGGAGTTAAGGTTCAGGTCAGCGCTAAAAATCAGGATGATTTAATTGATAAAGAAATTATAAATTATTATAATAAATTTCATAAATTAGTTGATTTAGAAAGAGAAGAAGAAATAGATAGACATAAACTGGAAATAAAATATTTATCAGCTAGAGAAAGACAGGCAAAAGGTAGAACATTATTAGATCTACATGGAAAGGATAATGGAACCACTTTCGGCCACCGCCCTCTGGTGAAATTAACTTCTAAATATCAAGGAGAAAGGCTGGCTGAGACTCAAATCACTCCTGGAGATTTAGTAATGATCAGTCTAAATAAGCCTTTACATCCGGATAACCCTACCGGCACAGTGGTAGAAAAAACATCTTATTCGATTACGGTGGCTTTTGAGAGTCACCCACCTGAATTTATTTATAATAAAGGAGTAAGGCTTGATTTGTTTGTTAATGATACAACTTTCCAGAGAATGTTTACTGCTCTGGAAAAAATAAAACATCCCGAAAACGAGCTGCAGGAAAGAAAAAGAGATATCCTGCTGGATAGGAAAATGCCGACATTTGCTGCTAGAGAAGAATTGGAACTTGAGTTTCTCAACCAGTCGCAGAAAGATGCTGTAGAAAATGCACTGGCTGCAGAAGACATCTATTTAATTCAGGGACCTCCTGGAACTGGTAAAACTGTAACAGCAGTGGAACTGATAGCAAAAGCTGTCGAACAGGGAGCTAAGGTTCTGGCAGCAGCAGATTCGAATACAGCAGTTGATAATTTGTTGGAGCTGCTGGCGGAAAAAGATCTTAATGTAATTAGAATTGGACATCCAATCCGGGTTACTAAAAAGTTAAGAGAACACACTTTAGATGAGGTAGTTTTAGAGCACCAGGATTATTTAGAAGCAGAAAAATTAAGAGATGAAGTTTCTGATTTAATTAATAAACAGGAATCCTATATTTATCCCGGTGGAAAATACAGAAGAGGTTTATCGGATCAGGAAATTAAAAATTATGCCGAAAAAGATTTAGAACATCATGTTAGAGGTATCAGCCCTGAGGTTATTGATGAAATGGCAAGCTGGTTGGAGCTTCAGGAAAAAATAGACAGGTATTTTAAAGAAATAGAACGGCTTGAAAATAAAGCCGTAGAAGAACTGCTGGACGAAGCTGATGTTATTTGTACTACTAATATTACAGCCGGCTCTGAGCTGTTAGAAAACAGAGAATTTGATTTAAGTGTAATAGATGAGGCTACTCAGGCGACACAACCAGCAGCTTTAATCCCTTATCTAAAAGCAAAAAAATCAATTTTAATCGGCGATCATAAACAGCTGCCTCCGACTGTAGTCAACCAGGAAGCAGCGGAAAAAGGTTTAAGTGTCTCTTTATTTGAAAAATTAATCGAAAACTATCAGAAGCAGCTCAGTTCCCTGCTGGAAATTCAGTATAGAATGAATAGAGAAATTATGGGTTTTTCCAGTATTTATTTTTACAATAACAGCCTTAAAGCAGCCGCTTCTGTAGCAGAACAAAAAATAGGTGATCTGGGAGTTAAAACAACGGGTGAAGATTGTTTTACAGATAAATCATTAAAGTCAGGGTATCCTCTGGTCTTTTTAGATACCAGAGAAATGAAGTCAGCTGAAAGATCGTTTGAAGGCTCAAATTCTTATGATAATCCTGTGGAATCAGAAATTGTACTTGATATCCTTGATCGAGCTCTTAAATCCTCTCTCTCAGAGGATGATATTGCTGTAATAGCTGCTTATAAAGATCAGGTTGATTTAATAAATCAGCACAATAAATTTAAAAATGTTGAAATTGATACAGTTGACGCTTTTCAGGGAAGGGAAAAAGAAATGATTATTTTTTCTGCTGTTCGCAGCAATCAGGAAAATAATATTGGTTTTTTAAGAGATTTACGACGCCTTAATGTTGCTTTAACCAGAGCTAAAAGAAAAATGATTTTTATTGGTGACAGCAGCACAATCTGTGAGCATGATGCATATAATAAACTGCTTAAATATATCAAAAAAAGTGGGCTTTATTATAAACTATAGTTATCTCCAAAATAATCATTAAATATCCAGATATTATATTTCTCTGGAGACCTTTTACAGAGATATAAAAAAATTGATTGATCCCAGTAATATCAGTAATTTTAAGGGATATTTTTATTGACACTATTTAAAATTTAAGATATAATTAGATTGACTAAAGGTGTTTTGAAATCATTTTAGAATGAGGTGGTTAATAGTGGAGAGGCTGCGCCGTAAGAAAAACTTTAGTAAAAGTGAAAAAGAAGAGATTGCCAGAGCAATGGTTAAGGGCTATGAAAAATTGGCTGCAGTAAATGAAGATCTTATTCGAAATGTTTCTCTACTTAAGGATGGGGCTAATTAGTCTCATCTTTTTTCTTCATTTTTCGAAAATCTAGCTGTCATAATTGATTATTATCAATTAAATGATATAATAAAAACAGCTGAAAAGCAGTGGAGGTGTGTCTGTTGTCAGAAAGCAGAAAATTAAAGATTGAACTTCCAGTATATGTTGTGGAAGAAATTGAACATTATTGTAAAAATAATAATCAGAAGCGAAATGCATTTCTCAATCAGGCAGTTAAGTATTATTTAAAAGAATTGAAAAAAGAAGAGGTTCGAAATCATCTTCGCGATGGTTATAAAAAAATGGCCGGTCTTAATCAACAATTAGCTGATGAGGGTTTATCAAGTGAGTGTCATTCATACTTATGCTATGAACAAAGACTGGTGGAGTGTGAAAAAATTGAAAGTAAAAAGGGGTGACGTTTTTTACGCTAATTTAAATCCAGTTGTAGGTTCTGAGCAGGGCGGAGTTAGACCAGTCTTAATTATCCAGAATGATATTGGGAATAAGTACAGTCCTACTGTAATTGTAGCTGCGATTACTTCTCGAATTAACAAAGCTAAGCTGCCAACTCATGTTGAGATTCCAGCTGACTACAACAATTTGGATAAAGATTCTGTTATATTATTAGAACAGATCAGAACTTTAGATAAGAAGAGATTACAGCGCCACATAGCCCATCTTGGTGAAGATGTAATCGAAGATGTTAATCAATCACTGGAAATAAGTCTTGGCTTAATAGATTTATAATATATATATTTTAAGCTTTTCTTCTTGACAGTGTGAAAAAAATATCATATACTTTTGATGGGTATTTTTTTATTGTTTAAAGTGAATATTATCACTATAATCAATAAATAGAAATATTTTACAAATTGCAAAAACGGCAAAAATAAGATATTATTTAACTATGGAGGTTAAAAATGAATCTAAAAACTGTCAAATCTCTTCTTAATACTGAAACTATCTTTGAGGGTACTGAAGAAAAGGATGATTTCGAGGTAAAAAACGCCTGTGGTGCTGATTTAATGAGTGATGTACTGGCCTTTTCGAATGAAAAGACACTTTTGCTGACCGGTTTGACTAATCCTCAGGTAGTACGTACCGCCGAAATGGTTGGGATTAAGGTTATTATATTTGTCAGAGGAAAAGAACCACAGATAGAAACAATTTCTTTAGCCAATCAGCTGAATATTTTTCTTTATTCCACAGACAAGCCGTTATTTGAGGCCTGTGGTCTTTTGTATAAAAATGGGATTGGACCGGAAGAGATGAATTATATAGAAGCCTCCAAATAATTTATCAGGAGTTGATTTTGTCTTTGCAAAAACAACAAATATTGAATAAAGAAATTGAAAGTTTTGATTTTCAGAGCGGGGGAGAAGCTTCAAGTAATTTAAAAAATATCCTGCGCAAACTGGGAGTTCCATCTCAAACTGTTCGCAAAACAGCAATTATTACCTATGAATTAGAAATGAATGTGGTAATTCATTCTCTGGGAGGAGAACTGACAGCTTTAATTTCCGAAGAAGAGCTGGAGATCAGGGTTGATGACAGTGGCCCGGGAATAGAAGATCTTGATAAAGCTTTTACAGCTGGTTATTCTACTGCAAGTGATGAAATCCGGGAAATGGGTTTTGGAGCTGGCATGGGACTTGTTAATGTCAAACGTTATGCAGACCAGATTGATGTAAAATCATCTAAGGAAAATGGAACACATGTGAAAGTAATAATTAATTTAACTGATAGTACTAATTAATCGCTGCAGGAGGTTAATGATGACCAAAAAGCACTCTGTGCTCTTAAAAGAAGAAAAGTGTGAGGGATGTACAAACTGTGTGAAGGGGTGTCCTACAAAAGCAATCCGGGTCCATCAGGGAAAAGCCTGGATCAAAGAGGATCTCTGTATTGACTGTGCAGAATGTATTAGAGCCTGTGAATACCATGCTAAATATACTAAAACAGATCAACTTACCAAAATAGAAAAGTCTGAATATCCAATTTTATTAATTCCACCCAGTTTTTACAGCCAATTTTCTGCAAAAATTTCTGCACAAAAAATTAAAAAAGCCATTAAAAATTTAGGCTTTGAGGAAGTTTTTGATGTAGCAGATGCAGCGGCCGCTTTATCCCGTAAAACACTTGATTTTTTAAATAATAATTCTGGAACTTATATCTCTACTTCCTGTCCAGTAATTGTTAGATTGATTAAACTTCAATTTCCTGATCTAATTGAGATGTTAATTCCTCTTAAATCACCGGTGGAGCTAATTGCCGAAAGAATTGAAAGAAAATTAAAAGAAGAAAAAAATATTGATCCAGATATTTTCTTTTTAACTCCCTGTCCCGCAAAACTAACCACTGTCAAAAGAGCAATCGGACAGAAAACAAGTTTTTTAAGTGGTGCCATTGGGGTAGAGAGTATCTATCAAAAAATATATGAATCACTGGAAGATATCGAACTGGAGAAAGAAGAAAATAATCAATTGATGACTCTGGCGACCATCTGGGGAAGTGAAGGTGGAGAAGAAAGTATTTTGAAATCCTGGGAGAATATAAACACTTTAAGTGTTTCTGGAATTACGGAAGTAAAAAAGCTGCTGGATGAAATAGAGAGAAATAATATTCCAGAAGCAATTAGGTATTTTGAACTCACCTCCTGTGCTAATGGTTGTATTGGAGGGGTTTTAAATGTTATTAATCCTTTTCAATCACAGTTTAACTTAGAAGAAAGGATTAAAAATATTAGGGAAATCATGCAAAAACATAATATTGACTTAAAGAAAAAAGATGATGAATTTTATAATTTTGCCCTTTCTGAAAAAATTACTGCAGATAATGTATCAAAACTGGATAATGATTTCAAAAAGGCAATGCAGAAGTTGGAACAGCTGCAGAAAGAAATAGAGATTTTACCTGGATTAGATTGTGCAGCCTGTGGTGCACCAGACTGTAAGACTTTTGCCGAAGATGTAATTAACGGACGTGCCAGTAGAACTGATTGTATATTTATGCTTAGAGAACAGCTTGGCAGACTGGCAGATGATCTTTCAATTCTGGCAAATGAGTTACCGCCAGTTATGGCATCTAAAAAGGAGGAAGCAGATGACAGTTAAAGAACTTGTAGATCAATTTGATTTAGAAGTAGTTGCTGGCCCGAATTTAGACAGAGAAGTTGATGGAGCTTATATAGGTGATCTTTTGAGTAATGTAATGGCCAGGGCTGAACAGGGAAATCTCTGGTTGACAGTTCAGGGACATCAAAATGTGGTAGCTGTAGCTTTATTAGTAGAGTTGGCCGCTGTGATCCTGGTAGAAGACTTTGATTATGAAGAAAATGCAGTTCAGAGAGCCTGTCAAAAAGGAGTTAATCTATTAAAAACCAGAAAAAAAAGTTATGCTTTAGCCTGTAACTTTTGTGAAAGTAAAATTTAAATGCTGAAATTAAAAGCTGATCTTCATCTACATTCTGTATTGTCTCCCTGTGGTGATCTATTGATGACTCCAGAAGAGATAGTAAAAAAAGCAAAAAAAGAGGGGATTGAAGTTTTAGCTCTGACAGATCATAATTCTGCAGAAAATGTAGAAGTTTTCGGGTTTTTTTGTGAAAAGCATAATTTGAAATATATTCCGGCAATGGAGACTGAAACAAAAGAAGAAATTCACATTTTATGTTATTTCCCAGACCTCAAAAGTCTTCTAAAATGGCAGAAAATAGTTTATGACAGACTGCCTGAACAGAAAAATGATGAGGATTTTTTTGGGCCTCAAATTAAATGTAATTTTAATGATGATTATCAATCTAAAATACAGTACTTACTTGCCGGGGCAGTTGATTTGAGTTTAGAACAGTGTCTTGCCAGGGTTAGAAAATTGGGTGGGGTAGCAGTACCCTCACACCTGGATAGAAAACACAGTATTATATCTCAGCTGGGATTTATACCACCGGAACTAAACTTAATTACAGCTGAAATATCCAAAAATACTGAGCCAAAAATTTTACACGAAAAATTTTCTTATTTAAATAAACTGCAGTTTATGCAGAATTCTGACAGTCACTATCTTAAAGAAATAAAAGCCTATCAGAGTCTGATAGTTGAAGAATTTTCTTTTGCAGAATTTAAAAAAGCTGTTCAAAAAGAAGAAGGAAGAAAGATTGACTTAATTTAAACTTAATTTATCAAGGAGGTAATTATTGATGGCAGAGATGACAGAAGAAAAATTAGCAGAGTTTTTAGAGCCATTAAAAGAAATTTTATCACGTTATGAAAAAAAGGAAAGATACTTAATCCCGGTTTTACAGGAAGCTCAGGAAGAATATGGATATTTACCGGAAGAGGTTATGAAAGAGATAGCTTTAGGCTTGAATCTTTCTTTAAGTCAGGTATATGGAGTTGTAACATTTTACAGTCAGTTCCATCAGCAGCCAAGAGGTAATAATATTGTTCGAGTCTGTATGGGTACTGCCTGTCATGTTCGAGGTGGAGAAGGTATTTTAAATGCTATTAAAGATGAGCTGGGGATTGAAGCAGGAGAAACTACTGATGATTTAGAGTTTACACTTGAATCTGTAGCCTGTATTGGTGCCTGTGGTCTGGCTCCAGTTATTATGGTCAATGATGACACACATGGTCGTTTAACTCCCGAAAAAGTTCCTGAGATTATGGCAAAGTATAAATAAAATGAGGGAATTATCTCTTCATATTCTGGATATTATTGAAAATTCTCGGAGAGCAGAAGCTGATTTAATAAAAATTAAGATTGAAGAAATAATAGACGATAATTTATTAAAGATAGTGATCGAGGATAATGGTAGTGGAATTTCTCAGGAGAAATTAAATGAAATTACTGATCCTTTTATTACTTCAAGAACAACCAGAGAAGTGGGCCTGGGTTTGTCATTATTTAAAGCAGCTGCAGAGAGTTGTAGTGGGGAATTTAAAATTGATTCTCAAATTGATAAAGGCACCAGGGTAGCAGCGAAGTTTGAATATGATCATATTGATCGAGCTCCTCTGGGAGACATGACAACTACAATCAGTAATTTTATAGCAGCCAATGGTGATCAGGTTGATCTTGTTTACCAGCATCAATATCAGGAAAATAGTTTCAAATTTGATAGCAGAGAAATTAAAGCTGAATTGGAAGATCTTTCAATTCAGTCCAGGCAGATAATCGCCTGGATCAGAGAATATATTGGAGAAAATTTAGCAGAAATCCGCGGAGGTGAAGCTTTTTAATGAAATCTTTAGCAGAATTAAAAGAATTAAGAAATAAAGTGCAGAAGGAAATGAAAAAGCGTGATCAGGGAACAAAAGCAGAAATTATTGTTGGAATGGGAACCTGTGGGATTGCAGCAGGAGCCAGAGATATTTTGAAAGCTGTATTAGCAGAAATCGAAAAACGAGATCTTGATGTCAGAGTGACCCAGACTGGATGTATTGGTATGTGCGAAAAAGAACCTCTAATCGATGTAAAACTTCCTGGTAAAAAAAGAATTACCTATGGAAATTTAAGTGAAGCAGATGTACAAAAGATTATTTCAGAACATGTAGTAAATGGCAATGTCGTAACTGGTTTAGTAATCGCCCGACACAACTAAGAATAATAAGGAGGCACTTGTAAATGAAGGATTCTATTTATCGTTCCCATGTATTAATCTGTACAGGAACAGGATGTGTATCATCTGGAGCTAAAACTTTAAAAGATTCTTTAGCAGAAGAATTAGCTGCAAATGATTTAAGTGGAGAAATAAAAATTGTAGAAACTGGATGTCACGGATTCTGTGAAAAAGGTCCAATCATGATCGTCTATCCAGAAGGAGTATTCTACTGTGAAGTACAGTCAGATGATGTGGCAGAAATAGTTGAGGAACACTTATTAAAAGGTAGAACTGTAGAAAGATTACTTTTTAAAGAACCAATGACAGAAGAACAAATCCCATCCTATCAGGATATTGATTTTTACAAAAAGCAGCAGCGGATAGCGCTGGCTAACTGTGGTAAGATTGATCCGGAAGATATAAATGAATATATTGCTTTAGGTGGCTATGAAGCAGCAGGTAAAGTTTTAACTGAAATGGAGCCTCAGGGAGTTGTGGATACTATAAAAGACTCTGGTCTTCGCGGCCGGGGGGGTGGAGGTTTCCCAACAGGTTTAAAGTGGCAGTTTGCTAAAAACTCCGAAAGTGATAAAAAGTATTTGATTTGTAATGCTGATGAGGGAGATCCTGGTGCATTTATGGACCGCAGTATTTTAGAAGGAGATCCTCACAGAATTATAGAAGGTATGTTAGTTGCAGCTTACGCAATTGGTGCTGATGAAGGTTATGTTTATGTTAGAGCCGAATATCCACTGGCAATTAAAAGGCTGGAAAAAGCTATAGAAGATGCTGAAGAATATGGTTTATTGGGTGATGATATTTTCAGCAGCGGTTTCAATTTTAAACTTCATATTAAAAAGGGTGCAGGAGCCTTTGTTTGTGGTGAAGAAACAGCTCTAATGAACTCTATTGAAGGTAAAAGAGGTATGCCTACACCAAGACCACCTTATCCGGCAGTAAGAGGACTCTGGGGCAAACCAACCAATATCAACAATGTAGAAACATATGCAAATATTCCCTATATAATTAATGAGGGAGCAGATAGTTTTACAGCAATTGGTACAGAAGGAAGTGCTGGTACAAAAGTTTTTGCTTTAACTGGAAAAATTAATAATACCGGTTTGGTAGAAGTACCTATGGGAACAACTTTAAAAGAAGTTATTTTCGAAATTGGTGGTGGACTTGGACAGGGTAAAAAGTTTAAGGCAGTTCAGACTGGTGGTCCATCTGGAGGTTGTTTACCTGAGGATTATCTGGATTTACCAATTGATTACGACTCATTATTAGATGCTGGAACTATGATGGGTTCTGGTGGTATGGTTGTAATGGATGAAGATTCCTGTATGGTTGATGTAGCAAGATTCTTCTTAAACTTTACCCAGAGCGAATCATGTGGTAAATGTACCCCCTGTCGAGAAGGTACAAAAAGAATGTTAGAGATTTTAAATAGAATAACTGATGGTGAAGGTAAAGATGGAGATATTGAGTTATTATTGGAATTAGGAGACCATATAAAAAGCACATCTTTATGTGGTTTAGGGCAGTCAGCTCCCAATCCTGTCTTAAGTACAGTCCGTTATTTCCGGGATGAATATGAAGCCCACATCCATGACCATAATTGTCCTGCTGGTGTTTGTTCTGATTTAGCAGGAGCCTATGTAATAGACGAAGAAGCCTGTATTGGCTGTAGTAAATGTGCTAAAGTATGTCCTGTAGATGCAATAAGTGGAGAAATTAAGAATCCATTTACAATAGACCCTGATGTTTGTATTGCCTGTGGAGCCTGTGAACCAGAATGTCCTGTAGACGCAATTTCACAGGGATAAACTCTTATAATAGGAGGGAAATTAATGAGCAAAGTTAAAATAACAATAGATGAACAGACTGTAGAAGTTGACGAAGATAGCTCTCTACTGGAAGCAGCTAAAGAGATTGGGGTTGATATACCTATTCTCTGTTACCACCCTGATTTAAGTTTACACGGTGCCTGTAGGGTATGTGTGGTAGAAGATGAGAAAAGCGGTAAATTACTCGCATCCTGTGCTTCCCCGGTGAGAGACGGCATGAAAATTAATACCAGAAGTATGAAGGCCAGAAAGGCCAGAAGAAGAAATGTTGAATTACTGCTGGCAAATCATCCTAATGATTGTCTTGGTTGTGATCGGAATAATCACTGTGAACTTCAGGATTTAACTTATGAATTAGGAATCAAATCAGAAGATGTGGAAAAATTTGCTGGAGAAAAAAGAGAATTGGAACTTGACACAGCAGGTCCGGCTTTAAAAAGAGATCCAAATAAATGTATTTTATGTGGACGATGTGTACGTATCTGTGAAGAAGTGCAGGGAGTTTCGGCACTGCAGTTTACTGAGCGTGGTTTTAATTCAATAGTAACAACTGCCTTTGATTTACCACAGGCAGATATCAACTGTGTTAATTGTGGTCAGTGTGCAACTGTCTGTCCGGTAGCAGCAATTACCGAGCTAAGTGAGATAGATAAAGTTTGGGCTGCCCTGGAAGATGACGACAAACATGTTTTAGTTCAGACAGCTCCTTCCATTCAGGCAACTTTAGGGGAAGAATTTGGAATGGAAACAGGAACAGTTGTCAGAGGGAAAATGGTTGCTGCTTTAAGAAAACTTGGTTTTGACCAGATATTTTCAACAGACTTTGCAGCAGATCTGACAATTCTGGAAGAGGGTAGTGAATTTTTAAAGAAATTAAATGGTGAGGGAGAATTACCTCATATTACTTCCTGCTGTCCAGGTTGGGTTAAAGGTGCTGAGCATAATTTTCCTGATCTGCTTAAACATTTATCATCCGCTAAATCTCCAATGCAGATGTTTTCAGCCTTAAGTAAAACTTATTATCCAGATCAGACTGGTGTTGATCCAGAAAAAATTTATACAGTAGCAGTTATGCCCTGTACAGCAAAAAAATTCGAAAAAGATAGAGAAGAAATTAATGGATCAGATTTTAAAGATACAGATGCTGTTTTAACCACAAGAGAGTTTGCCCGGATGATTAAAGAAATGGGTATTGATTTCACCTCGCTTCCAGATGAAGATTTTGATGAACTGATGGGCGAATCAACTGGTGCCGGTACAATTTTTGGTACAACCGGTGGAGTTGCTGAAGCAGCTGTAAGAACTGTAAAAGAAAAATTAACTGGAGAATCTCTGGAAAGATTAAACTTAGGTTTTAGAGGAATTAATGAAGCTGAAGTTAGAATCGGAGATCGTTTAGTTAAAGTTGGAATTGCAAATGGTTTTGCAAATGCCCAAAAATTAATGGAAAAAGTAAGATCTGGCGAAAGTGATTTAGATTTTATTGAAGTTATGGCCTGTCCTCATGGTTGTGTTGGTGGAGGAGGTCAGCCTCGTCCTGCTACAGATGAAAAGAAAGAAAAACGTGGCCAGGGTCTGGCAGCTATTGACGATACAAGTAAAATTAGAAAGTCACACGAAAATCCTCAGATCATCAAATTATATGATGAATTTTTAGGTGAGCCATTGGGTGGAGAATCACATCACCTCTTACACACTAAATATAAGGCAAGACCTAAAAATTAATAAAGTTAAATAGACTTATTAGTTTCAAATTAAATATCTAAAATCTAGAGTCGTCCTGATAAATTCCATCAGGGCGGCTTTTTTACTTATTGATAGAAATTACTGTATGTAATTGATTATCTTGACAACAAAACTCTAGTTGAGTATAATTAAAAGTAGAGTTAATATTCAAAAAACACCCTGAAATTTTGGGAAATAAATTAATTATTGATCAGGGGGACAGCAGAGGAGGTCACTTAATAATAATATTTTGATTTATTTTTAAAATAACAAGGAGGTTGATTTAATTGAAAAAATTATTCTCTCAATTACAGCGTATTGGTAAGTCTCTGATGCTTCCAATTGCGGTTTTGCCTGCAGCTGCTTTATTACTTAGACTAGGTGCTGGTGATGTGTTTGATATTCCTTTTGTAATGGCTGCCGGTTCAGCAATTTTTGATAATCTGGCCTTATTATTTGGTATTGGTGTTGCAGTTGGTATAGCCCATGACAGTTCAGGTTCTGCTGGTCTGGCTGGTGCAGTTGGTTATCTTGTGATAACTAATGGAACTCAGGCTATTAACTCAGATATTAATATGGGAGTTTTAGCCGGTATTATTGGTGGTTTAACTGCCGGTGCATTATATAATCGCTATCATGATATTGAATTACCTGATTTTCTAGGTTTTTTTGGCGGCCGCCGTTTTGTACCGATTGTAACTGGTGCTGCAGCTGTTGTTCTGGCCGGAATATTTGGTTTTATCTGGCCTCCAATTCAGGATGCTATCCAGCTTGCAGGTCAGTGGATAATTGATGCTGGAGCGATTGGGGTCTTTGTTTATGGATTCTTAAATCGTTTATTAATTCCACTGGGACTGCACCATGTTATTAACAGTTTTATCTGGTTTGTCTTTGGTGAGTTTACTACCGCAGCTGGAGAAGTTGTAACTGGAGACCTTTCCCGTTTCTTTGCTGGTGACCCTTCAGCAGGATTTTTCATGTCCGGATTTTTCCCGATGATGATGTTTGGTCTGCCTGCGGCAGCTTTAGCGATGTATCATTCAGCTAAGCCAGAAAATAAGGCAGCAGTTTCTGGTATCTTTTTAAGTGTAGGATTAACTTCATTTCTGACCGGGATTACAGAACCTATTGAATTTGCATTTATGTTCCTGGCACCAGTATTATATTTAATTCACGCTATTTTAACTGGTTTATCACTGGTTATCACCTATGTGCTTGGGATTCAGCATGGTTTTGGATTTTCGGCAGGTGCAATTGACTACTTCCTGAATTATGGACTTGCAACCAGGCCGCTCTGGATTATTCCAATCGGAATTGTATTTTTTATAGTTTATTATTTCCTCTTCCGATTTGCAATTGAGAAATTTAATATTCCTACACCAGGCCGTCTGGGTTCAGAGGCTGCTGATTCTGGAATGAGTGTAATGCCTGAAACACAGCAGCAGAAACAGGGTTCAGCCAAATCTGGAGCAGGTGGAAAAAATAAACCCAGAGCTTATATTGAAGCCCTTGGTGGTAAGGAAAATATTAAAAGTATAGAAGCCTGTATCACCAGACTTCGGCTTGAACTTAGAGACACTTCTAAAATCGATGAACAAACTCTGCAGCAGCTTGGAGCCACTGGAGTTTTAAAGGCAAATAAGAATAATGCTCAGGTTGTTGTTGGGACTAAAGCTGAGATGATTGCTGATGATATTAAACAGGAATTAAAGGTAATGGAAGCTTAATTATTAGTTTAGTTATCTTATTCAGCCGGAGCCTGAAAACTCCGGCTTATTTTTTTAATATCTAAGAAATTATACCTAACTCTTTGTTGTGGATGCCGGACTCAATGTTCTAATGCTGAGCCGACAATGCGTAATTTAATCAAGTCTCAGTCAAATATTTATAGATTCCTAATTTCCAAAAAGTTAATTTATAAACGAAAGAGGGTAGAGAGATGGTCAAAAGATTATTAAGTTCAAGCAGCTCAGAACTTTTAAATTATAATAAAGAAGAATTACTGCAGTCAATTAAATTATCAGAGGGTAGAACTATTATTTCTGAAGTAATAGGAGCAGAATCCTTATTTAGAGATTTAAGTAATGCAGAAGTAGCAGCGGCCTTTGGCGCAGATATTTTGCTGTTAAACTTATTCGATTTAAATCAACCATTCTTTAAAAATATTAAGCAAGGTAATGCTGCCGAAATAGTTAAGGAAATAAAAAGATTATCTGGACGTCCTTTGGGAATTAATCTGGAACCGGTAAATAAAGAGAATATTGAAGCTGATCATTTTGTAAAATTGAGTTCCGGACGTAAAGCAACTCTACAAAATATTGAACAGGCGGTTAAGGCTGGTTTTAATATGATTACTTTTACCGGCAATCCATCTGTGGGAGTCAGCAATCAGGCAATAATTGAGGCTGTTAAAATTGCAGATCAAAATTTTGGAGATCAGATTATCATAACAGCTGGTAAAATGCATATGGCTGGAATAGATGAAGATTATCTGGCTGCAAAATATATTGATTCTTTAATTTCAGCTGGAACAGATATAATTTTACTGCCGGCTGTAGGTACGGTCCCCGGAATTGACTTAAGTTCTCTTAAAGAAATAATTAAATTGATTCACAACCGGGGTAAATTAGCTTTAACTGCAATTGGAACTTCACAGGAAAGTGCTGATCAGGAAACTATTAGGGAAATTGCATTGATGAGTAAAATGGCCGGGGCAGATATTCAGCATATTGGAGATGCTGCTTATGGGGGGATTGCTTTACCAGAGAATATACTGAGCTTATCTAAAACAATTAGAGGTAAAAGACATAGTTATCGCAGAATGGCTCTTTCGATTAATCGATAATTTTAAATTTAAAAAACACTTGAAAAAAATATTAAAAACTGTTATTATTAAAGAAATGAATATTTTTTAGAGTGTAACTGTTAAATCAGGCATAATCTAGGAAGGGATAACTTTAATTTATTGGCTAAAGCCTATCTTTTTCTGGATTTTTTTAGTCTATAATTAATTACAGCCACTTATCTTGCCAGTTATTTGTAGTTTTTGAGGAGGCTTTTATGGCTGCAGCTGAGAAATATATTATCAAAAAGATATTTAATAATAATGTTATTCTGGCAGAAGAAATTACTTCTAAAAGAGAATTGATTTTTATAGGTAAAGGGATTGGTTTTTCCCGAAAAAATGGAGATCAGATAAGCAAATCCGAACTTAATATTGATAAAGAATTTGCACCAATTAAAGGTGAAAAAAGAGAAAATTATATTCAACTGTTAGAAGAAGTTGATAGTAAAATAATTGGAATAACTGAAGAAATTATTGCTATGGCCAGTGAAGAACTGAATGAAGAATTGGATCAGCATATCAGAATTGGGCTGGCTGACCATATTGCTTTTTCACTGAAAAGAATCAAAGATGGGATTGAGGTTGCTAATCCTTTTTTAGCAGAAACAAGGACATTATATAATGAAGAATATAATGTGGCAGAAAAAGCGGTGAAAATGATTTCTGAGAGGTTTGATTTAGAGATTCCAGAAAGTGAAGTAGGATTTATCACACTGCATATTCACGGCGCCAGAAATGAAAGAGGTATTTCTAAAACCTTAAAAAACACTTCTTTAATTAAAGAACTGGTAACTAAAGTAGAAACAGAACTTGGTCAGAACTTGGTCTATGAAAGTTTAAACTATGCTCGTTTAGTTAACCATTTGCGATTTGCTCTGGAGCGAATAGAGACCGGGGCTTCAAATCCGAATCCTCTTTTAGAAAATATAAAGGAAAATTTTGATTTTTCCTTTAAACTTGCAGAGAAACTTGCTATAATAATAGAGGGAAAATTTGATTATCAGGTGCCGGAATCTGAAAAAGGCTATTTAGCTCTGCACCTGCACCGATTAAAAAGAGATCTTGAATCATAAAATTGAATATTAAATCTAAAATTTAGCGTGTTACTGTTAGATCAGGCAAAAGCTGATTAGATAGAAGAGTTTACTTTAGAGACTCTGTTCTATCTAGTCAGCTTTTTTTGCTTTCATATATATCTTAATCTTAAATTATACTATTTTAAAAGGAGGATTTTTTAATGAAAGGTTTTAAGAAATTACAAAAAATTGGTAGAGCGTTAATGACTCCTGTTTCTGTTTTGCCTGCCGCTGGTATTTTAGTGGCCATTGGTAGACTAATGCAGGAACAGAATGGACTTGTTGTTGATATTGGGGAAGTGATGTTTAATAGTGGAATAGCTATTTTTGACCACTTACCTTTAATTTTCGCACTGGGGGTAGCAATTGGTTTTGCAGGTGATGCTGTTGCTGCTCTGGCTGCTGGAGTTGGCTTTGTAGTCTATGATAGGGTTCTGGAAATCATGGCAGGAATAATAAATATTTCCGAAAGTACAGGCGGCAGTATAGAAGCAATTAACACTGGAGTCTTTGGAGGTATTATAGTTGGTATTATCGCCGCTCAGATGTATAAGAAATTTCATACTACTGAGTTACCACCATATTTAGGATTTTTTGCCGGTAAAAGGCTGGTGCCAATTGTCACAGCAGCAGGTTCTGTACTGGCAGGAGTTGCACTGTCATTTATCTGGCCGCCAATCCAGATCCAAATTAATCAATTTGCTCGTTTTGCGATGGCTTCTTCTATTGGTCCGGCCCTGTATGCAGCAGGTAAAAGGGCCTTGATACCTGTTGGATTACATCATGTTTATTATCCACCATTTTTATATGAGTTCGGACGTTTTACAACCGAAGCAGGTCAGGTTTTAAGAGGAGAAACAGCCAGATTTTTTGCTGGTGATCCGACAGCCGGTCGTTTTATGGCAGCTGAGTTTCCTCTGATGTTATTTGCATTACCATCTGCCTGTCTGGCAATGTACTTACGGGCAAAAAACAAAGTTAAAGTTGCAGGTATGCTGACCACTGCAGCCCTGACTTCATTTTTAACAGGAATCACAGAACCAATTGAGTTTTCATTTATATTTGTGGCGCCACCACTTTATTTATTCCATGTGGCAGGTGGATTTATTTCTGGACTTTTAACCAATTTGTTTGACATTAGAATTGGATATACTTTTTCTGCCAGTGCCATTGACTATGTCTTAAGTCTATCTAATCTTGGGAATCCCTGGATGTTCTGGCTGGTTGTGGGACCGATTATGGCAGTTCTATATTTTACCGTTTTCTATTTCACCATACCTTTATTTAACTTTGAAACACCAGGACGCGGCAGTGATGCTGTTGAGTCTGAAGAAGAGGCTCCGGTTGATAAGGATCAAAGAGCGGTAAATATACTTGCTGCCCTGGGTGGTAGTAAAAACCTGGAAAATGTAGATGCCTGTATTACCAGATTGAGGCTGGAAGTTGTTGATAATAATGAAATTGATGAAAAAGAACTTAAAAAATTAGGAGCATCCGGAGTTATGAAATCTGGAAGCAGTGTTCAGGTAGTATTTGGCCCTGAATCTGATGCCTTAAAGGATAAAATAAAAAATATAATGTAAGGCATCTCTATCCCATTTTATTTAAGTCCTGCTGTAAAAGTAAAAGAAAATGTATTATAATAAATTAAAGGAGGCGGTTTAATGTTTAATATATTTAAAAAGAAGGAAGAATATTTATCAGCACCATTTGCAGGAAAAGTTACTGAACTGCAGTATGTACCGGATGATGCTTTTGCACAAAAAATGCTGGGAGATGGTTTTGCTATAACTCCCGAAGAAAATGTTGTTAAAGCACCATGTGCTGGCGAAATAGTGCAAATTTTTTCTACCGGTCATGCGGTAGGGATTAAAACTAAAAAAGGATTAGAAGTACTTGTTCATATTGGGATTGATACCGTTAAATTGGATGGGGAAGGTTTCGAAAAACTTGTAAAAAATGGTGATAAAGTAGAAGTTGGAACTCCTCTGGTCGAGGTGGATTTAGATTTTATTGAGGAAAATGCACCTTCAATAACTACTCCAGTTATTGTTACCAATATGGAAAAGGTAAAAAGTATGGAAATATTAAAAAAAGAAAGTGTCAAAGCTGGCACTAAAGTTTTAAAGGTAGAATTAGCCTAAGCAGTTCAATTAATTTAATATTTGGAAGAGAAATGGGGGATGACTGTAGATGCTTACAGTTATTCCCCCTTTTTATCTGCAATTAAATTTGATATAATAAATTAAAGTGATTTGCATTCTTATTCAAGGACAGGATGATTTGATAATGAAATTTAAAAGGATTGTAGTTAAAGTCGGCAGCAGTACTTTAAGTAATCAAAATGCAAAACTAAATTTTTCTCAAATTGATGCTTTAAGCAGACAGCTTGTCGATCTTGAAAATCAGGGAAGAGAAATTATACTTGTTAGTTCAGGTGCTGTAGCAGCTGGTATGGGAGAACTTGGTTATGCAAAAAGACCAACTTCTATTCCCGAACAGCAGGCCTGTGCAGCAGTTGGACAGGGGCTTTTAATTGGAATTTATAATAAATTTTTTAGAGAATATGGGGCTAAATGCGCCCAAATTTTACTGACCTCAAGTGATTTGGAAAATAGAAATCGTTATTTAAATGCGTTTAATACTTTAAAAACTTTAATCGATCACGGAGTAATTCCAGTTATCAATGAAAATGATACAGTTGTTACTAATGAGATAAAAGTAGGCGATAATGACACTCTGGCTGCCAGAGTTGCCGGCCTGGTAGAGGCAGATTTGCTGGTTAATCTCTCAGATGTAGCCGGACTTTATAATTCTAATCCAAATCAGAAAAATGAAAAGGTAAAACTGATTTCTAAGGTGGAAAACATTACAGCAGAAATAGAAAAGATGGCCGGTGGTAAGGGCAGCCAGGTTGGAACTGGTGGTATGGAAACTAAAATCGAGGCTGCAAAAATTGCTGTCAATTCTGGTGTTGTAATGATTATTGGTCCCGGAAAAGAAAAAAATTCTCTCTTAAAAATAGTTGAAATGGCTGAAAACGAGAAATTTGATCTTGGCACCACCTTTTTATCAGCTAAAGAAAGACTTTCTAAAAGAAAGCAGTGGCTGAACTTTAATCTGCCACCTATGGGAAAAGTAGTAGTTGATCAGGGAGCAGCAGAAGCTCTGCTAAAAAGAGGTAAGAGCTTACTTCCCGGTGGAATTGTTGGGGTTAAAGGAGATTTTAATAGTGGTGATCCGGTAACTATTAGTAATGGCAGGGTTGCGATTGGAAAAGGAATTGTTAATTACAGTTCTGAGGAAATAGAAAAAATTAAAGGTGCTCATTCAAATGAGATAGATGAAATACTTGGATATTTTAATAAAAGCGAAGTTATTCACAGAGATAATATGGTCATAGGAGGAGATAAAGATGAGTATTAGAGAAGAATTGATTACACAGGCAGAAGCGGCAAAAAAAGCGGCGCGCAAATTAGCTAAGGCTGGTACGAATGAGAAAAATAAAGCTCTGAATTTAATTGCAGATAAGCTGCTGGCAAGGCAGGAAGAGATTTTAGAGATTAACGAAAAGGATATGCAGAAAGGTAGAGATAATGATTTAAGTCGAGCCTTGCTGGATCGACTTAAGCTGACCGAATCTAGAATTGAAGGTATGGCTCAGGGACTGAGAGAAGTTGCTGGTCAGGAGGATCCAATTGGAGAAGTACCACAGATGTGGAAAAGACCAAATGGGCTCCAGATTGGGAAAATTAGAGTTCCGCTTGGTGTTATAGGGATTATTTATGAAGCACGACCTAATGTAACTGTCGATGTAGCTGGTCTCTGTTTAAAATCAGGAAATACTGTCATTCTAAGAGGCGGTTCAAATGCCTTTAACTCTAACCAAGTTTTAACTAACATTATTCAAGATGGTCTGCAGGAGGCAGGACTACCCAAAGAAGCTGTCCAGCTAATTGCTACTACTGACCGGAAAGCTGTAGATATCTTATTTACTTTAAATGACTATTTAGATGTTTTAATTCCCCGGGGTGGAGCTGGTCTGATCCAGAAGGTAGTGAACGAGTCTAAGGTGCCCGTAATTGAAACAGGAGTTGGAAACTGTCATGTTTATGTAAATAAAGATGCAGATTTAACCAAGGCTAAAAAAATTGTATTTAATGCAAAATATTCAAGACCTGCAGTCTGTAATGCTGCTGAAAGTCTTTTAGTTGATCAAGAAGTTGCTGAGGAATTTTTGCCGGAGATGGCCCGGATTTTTGCAGAAAGTGATGTCGAATTAAGAGGTTGTGAGCGGACTAAAAAAATTATTCCTAAAGTAAAAGAAGCTGCAGAAGAAGACTATGCAACCGAGTATCTAGATTATATTATGTCTGTAAAGGTTGTAGATAATTATGAGGAAGCAGTAGAGCATATTTATCAATATGGAACCAAACATTCGGAGGCGATAGTCACCGAAAATTACACTACTGCTCGTGCTTTTCTGGATGATATTGATGCAGCAGCAGTTTATGTAAATGCTTCAACCCGTTTTACCGATGGAGGCCAGTTTGGTTTAGGAGCTGAAACAGGTATCAGCACCCAGAAACTGCATGCTAGAGGTCCAATGGGTCTTAAAGAATTAACGACTACTAAATATATAATCATGGGTGATGGTCAGATTCGCGAGTAAGCTGGTACTGTCTAAAAATCTATGAAAAAGTGATATTGAAGTTAGAAATTAAATTTTGAGTAAATTTTAATGGTTGGATGACCGCATTGCCCTTGACA
>NZ_QLME01000014.1 GCF_003259895.1 Halanaerobium saccharolyticum
CAGTTAATCCTGACAGAACAATATTATTTTTAAATACTTTACATAATCATATGCTTTGCATAACCTTTATTATGTGAAGCTTCACATAACAAGGGCAAAATTGAAAGGTTTTACTTAACTGTTAGAAAAAGGTTTTTACCTCTTTTAACTGATGAAGATTTATCTTCCCTGGATAAGCTAAACAAGAGCTTTTTTAAATGGCTGGAAAAAGATTATCACCGTAAAGTGCACTCTTCTCTAAAGATGACTCCTCTGGATAAATACATGTCCCAGATAAGTCAGGTTAAAACCTATGATGATCCTGAAAAACTTAAGCTGCTTTTTCTTAAAAGAGCACAGAGAAAAGTCAGACACGATGGAACCATATCTGTTAATTCTAAACTCTATCAGGTGCCACCTGTCTATATTGGCAAAAAGGTTAAAATCCGCTTTGATCAAGAAACATATGATAATATTTATCTTTATGAAAATGGTAAATGCATTACTAAAGCTGAGCCTGTGATTATGGCTGATAATGCTCATGTTAAAAGAGGTAATCCTATCTCCTTTGCTAAAATGACTGAAGGAGGTAGCAAAAATGTATAAATCTTTTTATTCTTTATCAGATAATCCATTTAAAAAAGAAATTGAAACTAAAGATCTCTACCAGTCTGAAAACTTAAAAGAACTTTCTGCCAGACTTAATTATCTTAAAAAAACAAGAGGCATTGCTGTCATTATTGGTGAACCTGGAAGTGGTAAAACTTCTGCCCTGAGATCTATGGCTGACAGTGTTAATCCATCATTATTTAAGGTCATCTATTTCCCTTTATCTACAGGCTCAGTAATGGATTTTTACAGAGGCATAGCCATTGGCCTGGGAGAAGAACCTAAATTTAGAAAGGTGGACCTTTTTAATCAGGTTCAGGCTGCTATCTTAAAGTTTTACAACGAGAAAAAGATTACTCCGATTATTATCTTAGATGAAATGCAGCTTGCTCCCAACAAATTCTTAAGTGATCTTGGTATTTTATTTAATTTTGCTATGGATTCTCAGAATCCATTTATTCTTATTTTAGCTGGTTTATCTCACTTTATGACCAAACTAAATTTAAATCATAATCAGTCCTTAAATCAGCGAGTGATCATGAAGTATCAGCTGAACCCCTTAAACAAAGAGGAAGTCAAAGAATATGTTGAGCACCAGCTTAAACTTGCTGGAGCAAATCACCCAATATTCATACCTCAGGCTCTGGAGGCAATTGCCTTGAGATCAAGAGGACTACCCAGATTGATTAACAATATCGCAGTTAATTCTCTGCTTTTAGGGTTTCAGCTTAAAGCAGAGCAGATAAACCAGGAAATTGTCTTCAAAGCCTGCGAAAAAGATACATTTTAAAGTGAAAAATATTATTCAAATTAAAGGGGCTTATTTTTAAGTCCCTTGCTAATTTAATCTGCAAAATGTTTTTGTTTTTACTAATTTAATTTGAAAATTATGCTGTAATTTTAGCTAATTTAGGCTGATTTAATCTGAATAATTTAACTGGATTAATTTGCAAAATCACAATGATCTAAGTTTTCTATATACCAGTGATCATCTTGATATAAGCTGATATGTACATCTAAATGTCTGGCTAAACTATATATATCTTTTAGATCCCTTTTGGCTATAGTTAAATTTAATAAATAATCTGAATTTTTTTCAATAACTAATGCACCATTATATGAAATTATTGCTTGATCGATCTCCAGTTCATCCTGTAAAAACCAGATCCCCTTGGGCATCCGTGCTGATACTAAGATCACTAAGATTCCTCTTTTGACAGCCTCTTTAATCATTCTTTTAGTTTTGGAACTAATTTGATGCTCTGAATTAAGTAGTGTCCCATCAATATCTAAACATAACATCTTAAAATCATCCATCAAATTCCTCCTATTTTTCTTTGTTTAGGATCAATCAAAGTGTAAATTTCAATCCTTGTTGTAGTGGATTTAGTCTTCTGACGCTTAAAAAATATAATTATCCGGGCCAGCAGCAGTAGTTTCAATCCTTGTTGTAGTGGATTTAGTCTTTTGACTCAAGCAGTGATTTAGCATTAGAGAAAATAGAAATGTTTCAATCCTTGTTGTAGTGGATTTAGTCTTTTGACATTTCCTCTCAGCCAGGGAATAAATATGGTTGGTTAGTTTCAATCCTTGTTGTAGTGGATTTAGTCTTTTGACAATGGCCTGTTTTTATTTAAATTACTTAAGGAGGAAGTTTCAATCCTTGTTGTAGTGGATTTAGTCTTTTGACCAAGTTTTTCTCAGATGATCCATACTGGGAACTTTAGTTTCAATCCTTGTTGTAGTGGATTTAGTCTTTTGACAGGTTAATCGGAAATATTATGGGAAAGATGCTTATCGTTTCAATCCTTGTTGTAGTGGATTTAGTCTTTTGACCCCTACTTATGATGTTGTGCCACTCCCTGCAGATGTGTTTCAATCCTTGTTGTAGTGGATTTAGTCTTTTGACCTATTAATTCAGCAAGTGGATTAATGCAGTAAGTTAGTTTCAATCCTTGTTGTAGTGGATTTAGTCTTTTGACCCCATTTACCTGATAGTAGTCCTTCATTATAAGCTGCGTTTCAATCCTTGTTGTAGTGGATTTAGTCTTTTGACATGATAATACATTCTATTATGATTTAGAAATCGGGTTTCAATCCTTGTTGTAGTGGATTTAGTCTTTTGACCTAGCCCCCTGCAGCTCATTATTTATTTCTTTTTCGTTTCAATCCTTGTTGTAGTGGATTTAGTCTTTTGACCCGTCAAGCTTTACAAATCCTATTTTAACAGCTTTCAAACCACTTTGCCTGGAACAGGTGATTAACATTTCAGACTCAAAAAACGGCTCAAAATAGCTGTTTTTAAGAAAATGCCGCGACTTTGACTATCCTGACCAAATTGCTATTTCAATAATTATCAAGGTTCAAATTTTTACTCTTAAATAATTTTGTCTCAGAATAAAATTATTTCTTAATTATATATTTAAATATAGCCCTCTTAAATCCTCTTTTTTGTCTTAAATATTTATTTTTGACTATCAAATTTATATACTAATTAAATTATAGCCGACTATTAAAATCAGAAAATAATTTTATTTAATCCTTTCTTTGAGAAACTGATCTAAATCCTTTTGACCGGGGATAGAGCTCTGAGCTCCCTTGATAGTTACTGAATAGGCCGCTGCTTTAATGGCAAATTCTATAGCAGATTTTAGATTTCTTTCTCTAACAAAACTGGCTGCAAAAGATCCTGCAAATACATCTCCTGCAGCTCTTGTGCCAACTGCTTTCCGCTTGAGCCTCGGGAAATAACAGGTTAAGCTCACCTTCATTTGGCAGCAGATAATCAATTTTTGCTAAAATATGTGCCGGCAGTTTCTGAGCTGGTGCAGGATCCAGAATTATTTTTGTATTGTTTTCAGAAGCTATTTCTACAATTTTCTCAACTGCTGCCATTTTAATTTCCAGCTGCAATAATATATTTTCAGCCTCAATAATTTTATCTTTTAACTTTCCTATTTTTTCAGAATCAAGCTCATAATTGACCCTTTTCCACCATGAATTTGTTCAAACTTGCCTCCGATGATGGTTTCGCCTGCTTCAGGATAGCGCTCAGTTTCGACAACTAAATCCATATTAATACTCCCAATCACAAGTACTTTAGACAATTAATTCCCCTGCTTTTGTATATATTTTTCTTAAAAATAATTGAAATCTTAAACTAATTATTTTATCAAGAAATATTTCGGAAAAATGTTGATATATATCCTCTATCCGCAAATTACTTATGATTTAAAATAAATACAAAAACATATAATTAAAATTTTTCTGAAACTTATAAATATTGAGTAATACCTAGTATTTTAGATTTAATATCATTTAATAGAGTTTAAGCATTCATTTGATTTCTTGATAAATAAAATAATTCAGTATATCATTATACTTGATAAATCGATTACATGAGTTCCGATCGAACTTTATTGGTTTATTTCTGTCATGTCAGGCTTTTATGATAAATATTTTTTAATAATTTGATAAAACGATTACATAGGAGGAAGATAAATGAAAAAACTCAATGGTGTAACTGTAGCTATGGTCACCCCTTTTGATAAAAATGGGGAAGTCAATCTGGAAGCAGTGAGAAATTTGAGCAGTTTTTTAATAGATAAAGGTGTAGATGCCTTATTCCCTTTAGGCACCACTGGCGAAATGTACAGATTAAACATTGCGGAAAGAAAAAAAATTGCCGAGGCAGTCTTAAAAGAAGCAGCCGGAAGAGTAACAGTCTATCTTCATACCGGTGCAATGAGAATGGATGAGACAATAGAACTTTCTCAGCATGCCGAAAAAATAGGAGCAGATGGTATTGGAGTGGTTACTCCTTCTTATTTTAATGTTAATGATCGAGAATTGGAAGAGTATTATACAGCAGTAGCTGAGTCTGTTTCAGAAAATTTTCCGGTTTATCTCTATAATATACCGCAGTGCAGTGCTAATGATCTCTCAGCTGAGGTAGCAGAAAAATTATATCAAAAACATTCTAATATAGTCGGAATCAAATACAGCTATCCCGATATTATGAAAACAAATAAATATCTAGAAATTGGAGATGGCCAATTCTCTGTGATGCACGGAACAGATAAGTTAATGCATACACTCCTGACATTAGGCTGTGCTGGTGTAGTTTCCGGGATATCTTCTGTTTATCCTGAACCCTTTGTGGCTCTTTATCAGGCTTATCAAAATAATGATCAGGAAAAAATACTAAAAGTCAAAAAAATAGCCGCAAAATTTGTAGAAACATTAAAAGCAGGCACCAATCTTGCCTATTTTAAAGCTGCCCTTAACCGGAGAGGAATTAACGCAGGTTACATGAGGCGTCCCCAGTTAGAATTAACAGCAGCTGAAAAAGAAGAATTATATGCTAACCTTGATATTCTTGAAGATCAGCTAAAACTTTTATAATGATTTTAGCTGGTTTATATCTGAAAAATATACATTTGTCGGCTTTTATCTACTAAAATATTATCAGGAAAGGAGGGATAACTCTATCTGTCTGTGATCAGGGAATTTTTTCAAAAAAATTTAAGGGGGAAGAAAACTAATGATTAAGAAATTAACTGTATTGTTTTTTGCTTTAACTTTAGTATTTAGTTTAGCTTTTGCTGTTAGTGCTCAGGAAGAAGAAGTAGAACCCGATTATGTTTTAACTTATGCAGACGTTGCAAGTCCTAATCAGCCTCAAGTTAAGGCTGCCCAGACATTTGCTGCCGCTGTTAAAGAATTAACAGATGGTAAAGTAGTTATTGAAATTGCACACTCCGGAACATACGCCGATCAGACAGGACAGATTACCGGTGTAATGAGAGGTCAAATTGATATGGCTCCTGCCGGCCCTGAATGGTTTGCTGATCTGGTTCCACTTCCAGAAATCAGTGTATTAGCTTCTGCTTATGCCTATCGAGACATTGATCATTTATATCAGGTAATGAATGGTCCTATTGGTAAGAGATACTGGAATCAGGTAAGAGAACAGGGAAATATGGTAGTCTTAGATACCTGGTACCTGGGTGCCAGACAGCTTAACTTAACAGAATCCGCTGGAGAAGTCCGCACACCTGAAGATCTAGAAGGCGTAAGATTGAGAATGCCCGGTAGTGCAGCCTGGTTAGATGTTGGTAGAGCTCTGGGAGCTGAACCAACTCCAGTTGACTTTGGGGAACTATATACAGCTCTGGATACAGGAACTGTTGAAGGTCAGGACAATCCACTGCCCACAAATAGAGCCCAAAATTTTCATGAAGTAACCGACTCTATTGTTTTAACTGAGCATTTCTTAAGTGTTATCAACCCCACAATTAATGCAGATCTGTGGGAAGAATTGCCAGAAGATTACAAACAGGCTCTCACAAAAGCAGCCAGAATTGGCAGAATGCACATGAATTATATGGTGCTGCAGCAGGAAGCTGAATTGTTAGGATATTTCTCTGGAGAGGGTCTAAATATTATTTATCCTGATAAAGATGCTTTTATGGAAAATGTAACCGAATACTATCGCGAAAACCAGCCAGAAGAATGGTTCGAAAATTATCAAGAAATTCAGGAAGTCGGTTCAGAAATGTATTCCAAGTAATTAACTTTTACTGCCCCCTTCTCTTAAACTATAAGGCTGAGGGAAGGGGGAATTTAGCTAACCAAAGGGTGATAAATTAATGAAAAATAATTTATTAAAAATCTACAGCTTTATTATTAATTTTATGGAAGAAACAATCCCATCTATAGCAATTCTTTTAATTATTTTAGTCTTAATTGTACAGGTGTTTATGAGAACGGTTTTCAGGATTTCTTATACTTCCCTCTATGAACTCTCACTCTGGGGATATGTCTGGCTTTTATATTTTGGAGCTTCTTATGCACGCCGCAAGGATAAACATGTGCGTCTGGATATTATTTATGAGAAGTTTCCTACAAAGGTTCAAAAAGGTCTTAACATTTTTTTCAATTTATTTGTGACAGTAGTTTTTGTAATCTTATTACCAGATATCTGGGAGTACTTAATGTTTGTCAGCAGAATTAAAACTCACACTTTAAGATGGAGCTGGACCTATGTTTTTTCTCCATTTTTTATTTTCATGGTATTAGTTATTATTCATAATTTGGAATATATTTATAAAGATCTTAAATATATACTTGATAATTAAGGAGGAATATTTTTATGTCTCTTCAGATCTGGTTTTTAACTTTTATTGCTATGTTTGCCCTGGGCTATCCAGTAGCTTTTGCCATAGCAACAAGTTCAATGTTATACATAATTTTAGAAGGTATTGATCCTGCTGTTATAGTTGATCAAATGGCTATTCACTTTCAGACCCAATTTGTATTAGTTTCAATACCACTTTTTATCTTTGCCGGTCGGGTGATGAATGAAGGGAATATAACTTCTAAAATTTTTGGTTTTGCAAATAGCCTTGTCGGTTCTTTAAAAGGAGGACTGGCTCATGTTAACGTGGTTTCATCTCTAATTTTCTCTGGGATGACCGGTTCTGCTCTTGCTGATACTTCTGGTGTGGGTTATATGGCAACTACAGCTATGGAAGATGAGGGTTTTGATTCTGCTTTTAGCTGTGCTGTAACAGCTGCCTCTTCGACTGTAGGTCCGATTATACCTCCCAGTATACCCATGGTTATCTATGCCAGTATTTCTGGAGCTTCAACAGGATACTTATTTTTAGGAGGTATTTTACCTGGTCTTATTCTGGGATTGGTCTTAATGGCTTATATCTGGTGGGTATCCAAAAGAAGAAATTATCCTGCAGGCGAAGCTTTTAGTCTAAAAAACATCTGGACTAAGTTTATTGCTTCTTTTCTACCTCTGCTCACTCCGGTGATTTTATTAGGAGGAATTTACAGTGGTGTTTTCACCCCGACAGAAGCTGCGGCAGCAGCCAGCTTTTATGCCCTCATCTTAACCATGCTTGTTTATAGAGTTTTAGGTTTTAAAAAGCTGAGAAATATTTTAAAGGAAGTCACACTTTCTACCGGCTATGTGGCCTTTATAGTTGCTGCTGCCTTTTTGTTCAGTTATGTAGTGGCAAAAGAAGGAATTGCCGTTTCGGCTGCTGAGTTTGTAACTTCCTTCGAAATTATGACCAACCCGATAGTTTTGTTATTTGCAATCAACATCATGTTTTTAATTCTCGGCATGTTTTTAGATACAATGGTTGTTCTAGTTATAGTAATCCCAATATTTTTACCAATTTTACAGGCAGTTGGTATAGATTTAGTTCACTTTGGAGTAGTAGCTGTGTTTAACTTAATGATCGGTCTTTCTACACCACCTTATGGGGTTAATTTATTTATTATCAGCGGTTTAACTGAGACTCCTTTAAGCAAGATTTTCAAAGAAATAATTCCGTTTATTAGTGTGCTGCTTATTGCCTTATTTTTAATCAGTTTTGTGCCTGATATAGTTTTAGTGCTGCCAGAGTTATTTGGTTATTTACCATAATATTTTACTTTTTAGTTCTTAGATTACTTATTGTTTTTGTTTGTAATAAAACAGCTTTCTTTATATAATTAGGTTTAAAGTAATAACTATTATTTTAAAGGAGTAAAAAAATGACTAACACAACCATGAAGGATGTTGCAGAAAAAGCTGGTGTTTCTACTGCAACAGTATCTAGAGTTATCAATAGAGCAGATAATGTAAATCCTGAGTTACGGAAAAAGGTTATGAGGGTAATTGAAGAACTCGATTATAAGCCTAACCAGCTGGCCAGAAGCTTAAAAAGTAGTGAAACTAATACTATAGCTTTTATTTCTTCCGATATGTCAAATCCCTTTTTTATTAGAATTGCCAAAAAAGTTGAAGAAGCTGTTAGGAAAAATAATTACACTATAGTTATTGGCAGTACAGAAGATAAACCTGAGATAGAATTAGAATATTTAAAATTATTATATGAAAAAAGGGTCGATGGAATTGTCATTTCTTCGACTGGAGAAAATGAGGATTACTTAAAAGACTTAAGTAAAAAAATACCGGTTATTTGCGTTGACAGAAGACCTCAAAAAAACAATTTAAATTCAGTTTGTGTAGATAAAGAAAAAGCTACTTATGAGGCAGTTAATTTTTTAACTGAAAGGAAGCATCAGAAAATTGCCTTAGTTACTGGAGCTAAAAAAATTATCACAAATTATGATCGATACGTGGGATATACAAAGGGAATCTATGATAATAATGTTGCTTTAAATTCAGATTATATCAAGTTTGGGCAATTTAGTTTTGAATTCGGAAAAAATTCTCTGCTGGAATTGCTTGCTTTAAAAGAAAAGCCAACCGCTGTAATCGCAGGCAACAGCTTTATTGCGGCAGGGATTTTGTTAGTTGCCAGGGAAAAAAATATTAATATTCCTGATGACCTCTCTCTTATCAGTTTTGGTAACATCTCTAATTCTCAATTAATCACTCCATCATTGACCTATATTGATGAAAAAGTAGACGAAATTGGTGAAAAAGCTTCCAATTTACTTTTATCTAATTTAAACAATAAAAAAAGTGAAATTAAACATATTAAAATTAAAACTAAAATTAATAAGGGTAATTCAGCTGCTGTATTAGAATAATAAGTTGGTTATAAGAACTATAAAATTTTATAATTATTTTTAACAGGAGGGAAATTTAATAATGAGTGAATTTAACGGCAAAAAAAGGCTAATTGGTGCAATGCCCAAAATTGGTATCAGACCCACAATTGATGGTCGAGAAAGAGGAGTCAGAGAATCTCTAGAAGCTCAAACAATGGGCTTAGCTGAAAGTGTGACTGAACTGTTAGAAGAGACTTTAAGACATCCCAATGGTTTACCGGTAGAATGTGTAATAGCTGACAGCACTATTGGGGGAGTGGCAGAAGCAGCAGCGGCCGAAGAAAAGTTTCAGCGTGAGGGAGTTGGGGTTTCCCTGACTATAACTCCCGCCTGGTGTTATGGAACTGAAACAATTGACCAAAATCCTTTACGGCCAAAGGCAATCTGGGGATTTAATGGCTCCGAAAGACCGGGAGCAGTTTATCTGGCTGCAGCTGCAGCAGGACATAACCAGAAAGGACTTCCTGTTTTTAAAATCTATGGAGAAAATGTACAGGATGCAGGAACCGAAAGTATACCGGAGGATGTAAAAGAAAAAATACTCAAATTTGCTAAAGCTGGTCTGGCAGCAGCAACAATGAGAGGTAAATCCTATCTATCAATGGGCGGAGTTTCCATGGGGATAGCTGGTTCAATTGTAGACGAAGAAGTTTTTCAGGATTATTTAGGTATGAGAAATGAATATATAGATATGAGTGAGTTTACCCGTCGAATTGAAGAAGAAATTTATGATCAGGAAGAATTCGAAAAAGCATTAGCCTGGGTTAAAGAAAATTGTAACGAAGGTCAGGACAACAATCCAGAATCAGAACAGTTCAGTCGGGAAGAGAAAAATGAGCAGTGGGAGTTTATAGTTAAAATGACTATTATAGCCAGAGATTTGCTGGTTGGTAATCCTAAACTTAAAGAAATGGGTTATGGAGAAGAAGCAAATGGTCATAATGCAATAGCAGCTGGTTTTCAGGGACAGAGGCAGTGGACAGATCATTTCCCCAATGGAGATTTTATGGAAGCAGTGCTAAATTCATCTTTTGACTGGAATGGAATTAGAGAAGCCTATATGATGGCCACAGAAAATGACAGCTTAAATGCGGTACCAATGCTTTTTAACCATCTCTTAACAAACAGAGCTCAGATCTTTTCTGATGTAAGAACCTTCTGGAGTCCTGAAGCAGTTGAGAGAGTAACTGGTAAAAAACTAACAGGTAGAGCTGAGAATGGAATAATTCATTTAATTAACTCAGGTTCTACAACTCTTGATGGTACTGGTAAGATGAAGGATGAAGCTGGTAATTCAGTTATGAAGGAATTCTGGAATATCAGTGAAGAAGAGGTGGATGCCTGCCTTAAAGCAACAGAATGGCGCCCTGCTAATTTAGGCTACTTTAGAGGTGGAGGCTTTTCCTCACAGTTTTTATCAGAAGGTGGAATGCCGGTCACAATGGCCAGAATGAACATAGTAAAAGGCCTGGGACCGGTATTACAGATAGCAGAAGGATACACAGTGGATATAGATCCAGAAATCCATGAAGTCTTAAATCAGAGAACAGATCCAACCTGGCCCACAACCTGGTTTGTACCAGAGCTGACAGGAGAAGGAGCTTTTAAAGATGTCTATTCAGTTATGAACAACTGGGGCTCAAATCATGGAGCAATTAGTTTTGGCCACATAGGTGATCAGTTAATTACCTTAGCTTCAATGCTCAGAATACCGGTCAACATGCACAACATTGAAGAAGACAGGATATTCAGACCGGATGCCTGGAATCTATTTGGCACCAGGGATTTAGAAAGTGCTGATTACAGAGCCTGTAAGAATTTTGGGCCTCTATATAGTTAAATCATTAAAATTAAAAAATGAACAAAAAATAACTAAGGAAGCTGCTTCCTTAGTTATTTAAGACTAACCTTAATTTAGTGAGCTGACTTTTTGCGGATTCTGAACTCAGAAATCTAATTTGACTTCTGCCGCGCTCAGCCTCTACTGCCAAATTTCTGTTTGTACATATTCCGGTCAGCCTGATTATAACAGTTTATAATATCTTTTTCTCCACAATCAGGATTACTGCAATAGGTTGTTGCATAGCCAAGGGCGATGCTCAGCGGTTCCGGCAGCTGTTTACTGTTATGTTTTTTGATGCTCTTTAAAATTCTGTCGGTTACTGCAGCAGCTTTCTGATTGTCAGTTTCAGGTAAAATAACTGCAAACTCGTCTCCACCAATTCGTGCCACTACATCTTCTACTCTTAAAGAATTTTTAACTGCTTCAGCTGCCATTTTAATATATCTGTCTCCCATGCTGTGACCATAATTATCATTAATCTGCTTTAAGCTATTTAAATCTCCTACAATAATGCTTACCGGGTATTTCCTGGAATTATGAAGCTTTTTTAACTCTTCATTAAAATATCTCCTATTGTAAAGGCCGGTCAGTTCATCATGATTGGAAAGATATTCAATCTTTTTGGCCGTTCTTTTTTCCCGATCAATATCAATATGCACTCCAACAACCCTTACAGCAGCTCCCTGTTCATCTCTTTCTGTAACCTTACCAATATCCCGGATCCATTTCCATTTGCCTGATTTAGATTTTAACCGGTGCTCATTAAAATATTTTTCTGTCTTGCCTGACAGATGATTATTAATATCTCTCAAAACCCTGCTTTTATCATCAGGATGAACTAAATCCAGCCAGGTGTCCAGACAGTTATCCAGCTCAGAAAGTTCGTAACCAAGCATCTGGGCCCAGTTATGATTATAATGAACTATCTCCTGCTCAACTTTCCAGTCCCAAATGCCAATATTTGCACCTTCAACCGCCAGCTCCAGTCTTTCCTTGACCTCTTTTAGTTCAAATTCTCGCTTCTTATTTTCTGTAATATCATTCAGGGCAGCATAAATTAAATTCCCGTGTTCATCATCCAGAGCTGAAAAAATATGTATATTGCAGTATTTTATTTGATCATTCACTCGATAGGCAGCATCTTCTTTCAATTTCCGACCCTGCAGAAAAAATTTCTTTTTCTGCTTAATCCTGTCCGAACTGGACACCGGAACTGCAACCTGGTTTATATTTTTATTAATCAGCTTCTCTTCAGCAACTTCAAATATCTCTTTAAATTTTTTATTAGCCTCAAGTATATTCAGATCTCTGTCAAGTAATACTATACCGGCAAGTGAGTTAGTAAACAAATTTTCAAAAATAATTTTTTGTTTTTTCAGCTGCTGTTTCTGTTTTATTTTATGAGAAATATCTATAATCTCAAACAGTATCATTCCAGCTTCTAATTCCGAATAACGAAAGTTAAGATATTTATGCTCTCCAGCAGCAGTTATAATTTTATGGGTCCTATCCGGGATATCATTTTTTATATCTGATTTAAAAATTTTTTTAACTTTTTTTCTTTTTTCTGGATTCGGAAAAACTTTCTCATACCATGTGGTTAAACTGTTTACTTCTTTTTCAGTATAGCCGGTCATTTCCTGAATAACATTATTAGCAAAAACAAACTCTCCCTTCTGGTTGACTAAAATTATTCCTATTGATAATTTATCTATTAAATCTTCTCTGAGCTCAGACTTTAAATTCATAAGCTCACCTCCAGAATATCATTATAATAATAATACTAATAGTATATTTCTGTATTAATCTATGAAGTCCTGTATTTTATTTGCTTAGCTGCTCAGTTTGCTATATGAATGACAAGTTATAATTGAGCGTATAAAAAACCGGTTAAAGCATTTCGCCTCAACCGGTTATTTCAATCTCTCTTATAATCCACTTTAAACCTTAGAACAACTCAGGTTTGATTCATAAATAATCGAATATAGATATTCTTTTTCTAATAATTTAATATCTGTGATTTCCATTGAAGTCAGCTGCTCTTTACTCCAACCATAAAATTCAACCACTGTTAGATATATTTCTGTCATAATCACTCACTAAAAACACTCTTTTAAGCTTTTATCAGTAAAATCTATAGATTAAATTTCTTAATTACTTCTGTAAGCTCGACTGCCATATCGGTTAAA
Organism: Halanaerobium saccharolyticum; assembly: GCF_003259895.1. Taxonomy (GTDB): domain Bacteria; phylum Bacillota; class Halanaerobiia; order Halanaerobiales; family Halanaerobiaceae; genus Halanaerobium; species Halanaerobium saccharolyticum_A. Next base: position 13,204 of record NZ_QLME01000014.1, read on the forward strand.
TCTTCAGAGGCACTTACAATTTCTTCAGTAGAAGCAGTCTGTTCTTGACTGGCTGCTGCGACTTCTTCGGCATTGCTGGCAGCTTCCTGACTGACTGAAGCAATTTCTTTAATTGTAGCTTCCACATCTTTTCCGTTTTCACTTACTTTTTCTGATCTGTCATTAATATTCTCAATTAGATTTCTCAGGCTTAAGGCTGCTGAATTAATTTCTGCAAATGATTTGCCTGTATTTCTAATTGCATCAACACTGCCATTTACGACTTCTTCGGTAGCATCCATCCTTGTTACTGCACTTCCGACACCACTCTGAATTTCTCTGACCAGTCCTCCAATTTGATTTGTGGCAGTTTCGGATTCTTCTGCCAGCTGTCTTATCTCATCGGCAACAACAGAAAAGCCACGGCCGGCCTCCCCTGCTCTGGCTGCTTCAATAGCAGCATTTAAGGCTAAAAGATTGGTCTGAGCAGCTATATTATTGATTAAGTTTACTATCTCACCAATTTTATTTGATAAGTCTCCTAAATTATTTATCGTATTCGATACTTCCTTAGTATTTCCCTTAACGTTTTCTATCTGATCAACAGAATTATCTATTGATTGATTACCAGCTTCAATATTATTCATCACTTTATCTGCCTGTTCCTCCATATCTCTAGACATCGAGGTCACATTATCTATTTGATCTATAAGCTCATCAATTTTGCTGGTTGTCTCCTCTACCTGGGCCGACTGTTCTTCCGCACCGGAGGCCACCTGCTGGATAGACTGTCCCACCTGAGTGGCAGCAGTGGCTACTTCCTCACCTGAGGCAGACAGTTCCTCACTGGAAGCAGAAAGGTTTTCGGCAATATCTGTCACTTTAGAAAGTATTTGATTTAAGTTTTCTTTCATTTTATTTAAAGATGAAGCTAAGATACCAATTTCATCATTTCTATCTATTTCAAGATCATCAACCCCGAGGTTACCCTTTGCAATACTATCAGCCATTTTAACCGCTTTAAGAATTGGATTTGCAATATAACTGGCAATAAAATAGGTGATTATTATTCCAATAAATACTGCAATTGCTGCTATCCAGATACTCATATTTCTGGAAGTAACTAATTTTGCCAGCACATCACTTTGATCTGCTGTCATGGCCACAATCCAGCCTGCCAGGCCCACAGGAGCATATGCTAATTCTTTTTCGACTCCATTATATGTATATTCTCCTGTTCCAGAACCACTATCCTGGGTCATCCTGTCAATAAGCTGCTGGAGTTCAGGTTGTCCTCTCTGAGCATCTGCATTACCGATATAATCTTCGTCTGGATGAGCAATTGTTCTCTGCTGTTGATCTATAATCCAGCCATAGCCAAAACCGCCGATCTCCATATCATTTATTAGAGTCTGTAAGTATTCACTTTTTACTGTCCCACCTATCACTCCGAGCAGGTTGTTATTTTCAATTATGGGAACTGCAATAACTATCACTTTGTCTCCCGAAATTCTACTTGTCATCGGAAGAGAAATTGCTGTTTCCTGAGTTGACATTACTTCCTGAAAGTATTGGCGATCAGAAATATCAATGCTGCCTCCATTTAAGATATTACCACTCCCGGCAGTATCAGCTATTAAAATCGATTCAATATTGGGATTACTAAATTGTAATAAAAAGTCACTCTGCTCTGACCAGTTCATTGATTTTACCCGTTTGGCATTTGCAAAATCTTCTATCTGAGTTTTTAGTCCAGAAAGCCATTCAAAAATAATCTGGGCGTTCTGCTCCGCACTATTTAAAGAACTATCAGCTGTAGAATTTTGAATAAGATCACTAATAAAATTGTTGAAGGCAATAGAACTGCCCACCATTAAAATCAAAATCATAAGTGCAATAATAAGAACCATTTTACCTTTTAAACTTTTAAACATTTTACTCTCCCCTTGTTTATTTTTAGTTTTTAAAAAAATATTTCTACCACTTAAACAATCCAACTGATTATCTTTTTAACTAAAATGAGAGCTATAGGTAATTAAACATTCTATAATATAATTAGTAACCTTTATTAATAAAAAAATAAATACTTTAGATTTTATGCCTTAGTATTTATTGAATACGATGATAATAATTTATCAAAGGCAACCTGGCAGTCATAGATGCTGATACTCCTTAGACCCATAGCTTTGCGTCATCATTTTTCAATGATTTTGCTAAATATTTAGTTAATTTTTATTATGTTAATTGTATCACATATACAGCTAAAATTATACCACTAAATTAAGACATAATAAATCAAAATCCGACAAATTACAGCTGCTTTATAACGACTGCTGATGTTTAAGCATTAAATTTATGTTTTAGGCTCGTAATATCTTTATACAAAGTTATACACATTTCTGTAAAAATATTAATTCCCGAAGTAAAAATAAAACCAGCTGAATTCTTAAACCCAGCCGGTTTGTTTACTTTCTTCAAATTAATGCTTTAAAAAATCTACTAATTCTGACTCAGAATTTGTAGTTACTATTTTTTCACTTAAATCCTCAATTTTACTTAGCTCAGCCTCATTAATCAAATTACTGATTTCATTATCTAATTCACCGAACTTAGCTTTAATTTGCCGCATCAGAATTAATCTTGCTTCTTCCTGTTTCCCTTCGATCTTGCCTTCTTCTTTTCCTTTTTTCTTGCCCTGCTCTTCTACATATTTAAAAAATTTAACCATTTTGCGATCCCTCCATAGTTCTATCATATTTTCACTGCTTAAAAATTTATCACATAACACAATAGTTAATGCAGCCAAATTATTCTTAAAATTTTGATCGGCATCCAGCTTATCTTCCAGTTCAATAGTTTCTTTAACCCGTTTAACCATATCCTGCTCACTATTCATCAGCGGAAGAAATATTAATTCCAAATAATTAATTTCTTCCCCTTTCTCTATTTTTTCTCTTAATTCTTTCATCTTTTCTTTTCCATCTTTATCAGACATGTTAACAACAGTTGTATTGTAGCCCAGGCTCCCAGCATTAAAAGCTGCCTCAGAGGCTGGATATCCTTTAATACATAAAATTATAGTCCGAATATTATCTCTATATCTATTATATAACTTTAAGTCATAGGAAGCAAAACGAATCAGATCATCAACAGAAACCTCTACCTCTTCTTCTAAATGCAAAATTGAACCATCTTCCAGTTTAAAATTCAAATCCATTCGTTCTGCACTGGTTTCGATCTCAGCAAATTCAGTTTCCAGATAGGAAGCAATTCCAGGCATCTCGACCTTTAAAAAATCAGATATCATTTTTAAAGAGATTAAAAGAGTCTTCAAACACAAAATCATAGTTGTGAGCCGTCACATCAAAATGCTGCATTAATTTTCCTCCATTTCTAATATTTATACTATATAAAGTATATCATAGAATAATTTGGAAATAAAGTTAAATATTAAAATAAATGAGTTTAAAAAACCCTACACTTGTGTAAAATTATGTAGGGTGAGATAAAATAGAAATATATTTAGTTTTCTCAATCGTTGATTTCTCTAATATTACTCCAGCTCTCTTCACTCGTCAGCTACAATTGAAAAACCTCTCCAGCTTTACCAACTCTATATTCCTCTTTTAAATAATTCTTTTTTCATAAATTCAAGAAAACTATCTGCCAACTCTGGAGCAAACTGACTGCCCGCACAAACCTTTATTTCTGCTAAAGCCTCTTCTTCTGAAACAGCCTTTTTATAAGGAGTATTATGAGTCATAACATCATAAGCATCTACAATGGTAATAATCCGGGCCAGATACGGAATAGCTTCCTCCTGCAGCTGGCGGGGATAACCACTACCATCCCAGCGTTCATGATGTGCATAAATATCTTCAGCTATTGTCACAAACTCTTCTGATGAAGAAGCAATTTCAAAACCTGTTTCAGGATGCTTTTTTACAACTTCCCATTCGATTTCTGTTAATTTCCCGGCTTTATTTAATATTGATTCCGGTATTGTGATCATCCCGATATCATGTAAAGTACCAAGCAGCGACAATCTGTGTAATTGAGAGTTATTTAAATCTAAAAACTTTCCAAATTCATAAGCCAAGCTGCTCATTCTTTCAGAATGCTCTTTTGTTTCATTACTTTTCTCATTTAGAGTGTTCACCAGGCTTTTTACTATTTTACTTTTAGTGCTTCTACTCTCCGATAATTTATTTTGATACATATCATTATCTGCCTGTTTTAAAATCTCTGTCAGATCAGGATCTGGGGTTACCTTTGTAGCAGTCCCCAGCGCAATCGAAACTGTTAGTTCATCATTTTCGGTGTTTTCACATTTTTCATTAATTCTGTTTATTATCTTCTGAGCATCTTCTTTGCTTGTTTGTGGTAAAATAATTGCAAATTCGTCTCCACCCTGACGGGCTAAAATATCCTCATCTCTAAGGGAAGATTTTAAAATTTCAGCTGTTTTAATTAAAAGTTCATCACCTTTTTGGTGGCCAAAACTATCATTAATTATTTTAAGCCCATTAACATCAGCCATAATGATGCTTACCGGCAGCTGCCGTCCGGTATCCAATCTTTTCATTTCTTCTTCAAAAAATCTCCGGTTATATAAATCAGTGAGAGAATCTTTGTATAGAAGATATTTAATCTGTTCTTCCTGGTGTTTTTGATCATTGATATCAAGGTGGATTCCAACCAGCCTCAGTGGATTTCCTTCCTGATCCCGCTCCACTATTTTCCCAATACCTTTTATCCATTTTAACTTCCCGGACTTAGTCTGAATTCGATGCTCGTTTTCATAAAACTCTTTTTTTCCTTCAAAATGTTCTTTTAAACTTTTGTCAATTTTCTCTTTATCTTCAGCATAAACGAGATCTCGCCAGGTTTTAACATCATTTTCTAATTCCTCTAAATCATATTCTAACATCCTGGCCCAATTTTTATTAAAGTCAAGTTCGTCAGTTTTAAAATTCCAGTCCCAGACACCTACGTTTGCTCCTCTAATGGCCAGTTCAAGTCTTTCTTTGATTTCTTTAATTTCTTTATCTTTTTTCTTTTTAGAAGTTATATCATCATAAACCGCATAGATTCCTACTTTACCAGTCAATAATTCGACTTTAATTACATGTAAAGAAAAATATTTGATTTTTCCAGCTCTGGTCTTTCTTTTTACTTCTGCTTCTACATTATTATTCTTTAATACCTGATTTTTATATTTATAGAAATCTTTCTTTTCAGCTTCGGGAATTATATAATTTTCAATATTATTACCTAAAAGCTCGTCCTCAGAATAACCAAATACCTCTTCAAATTTGGGATTTGCCTTCAGCACATTATAATCCTGATCCATGAGCAGTATACCTTCCAGAGATTTATTAAATAGATTTTCAAAAAGTTTTTTCTGGTCACTTAATTCTATCTGATTAATCAGCAGCTCTAAATCTTCTTCAATAATTCTTTTAAATTCCTGCAGTAATTTTTTGTCTTTATTCTGCAGATCCATACTCTTATTATCAAGAATACAAATTGTTCCAAATGATTTTTGATCCGGCCAATTTATAGGCAGACCATAATAAGATATCATATCCAGTCCGACATCAGGATTGTCCTTCCAGACCTTATTTTTAAGAGCATTTTTAATATAAAGCTCTTTGTTTTCTGCCAGAACAGTCTCACAGTACAATCCCTCACCTACTATGTTTTTCTCCCCGGTGGTATAGGGGTTTGACTCATTCTGGCTTTTTAGAAAAACCTCTATTGACTCCGCATTTATTTTCATTATTAAAGCAGCAGATACCTCTATCATATCGGTAATTAAGTTTAAAATGTTCTGCCATTTACTCAAAAACTTTTCGTTTATATCCGGTTTATTAAGATCAGTAATTTCTATCCCTTTAAGTTTGTTTTTCTTTCTTGAAAACACCTGAGCTCGCATTTCCAGCCTCCTCTAGCCAAAATTTATGGATTATCTTCTTTATTGTAACATTTTTTTATGATTTTTGCAGTATTTGTTACTTTATATAGCAATCTACTCAGCTTTTAGCAATAACAATAACTGTTCTAATTAAATATCACGGTAAATATCATTTGATTATCACTGTAACAAATCAAAATTTTGGCATAAAAAAACACCGCTCAAAGGCGGCATTTCAATGATAGGAGAAGTCAAATATTAAATTTTTTGATAGCTGTAACTAATACTGGTTTCAGCAGGAGGAAAATTATCATTATAGATATTTCTGATCCTTTTTAGAATTTTATCCACTACTGCCGGCACTATATCTACCAGCAAAATTAAATAATAGCGGGGTTTCCAGCGGGTAATTACATCATTTTCTCTCAGATTTTTATTGACCGTATTGCGCAGTATCTTCTCTGCTTTCGTCAATTTATCGGGAGAAGGAGTCCCGTTTATTTTAAGATGCACAAGATAAATATCTTTATTATTACGCTTACTTCTCCGTTTTTCTAGAGAATAAATACTGGAAAAGGTCATGGGTCCACACTCAAAAGTTTCACCCCGGCACAATTTGTTACTTTCCAGGATATCAGCTGGATTATCGGTTATATCCGCCTGAAAAAAATTGTTGATTTCTGTATTTAAATTTTCAGGCATCGGTAAATTGGTGTTTTTTAGATAGAGCATAGCCTCTTCTGTCTTCGTTAAGGCCAGATCAGGCCTGCCCGATTTCTTATAGCCTTCAATTAAAAATCAACACAGAGCGGATTAATCTGCAGAGCCTCCTCGTAAGTATCAATTGCTCTCCCATAATCTTTCTGCTCCAGCAGAATTATACCTGCCTGGGTCACAGCTTCTTTGTACAATTCCTGATATTTTTCCCGCAATTTATTGATTTTTACATTTGCCAGCTGCTGATTTTCTAAAAACTTACCTTTATATAAATTAACCGCTTCCTGATAAAAATTGAGTGAGCTGTGTTTTTCCTTAACTTCTTTTGCTTTTTTGATAGTGAACAGTCATTACTTACCCCCTCTGTCTTATCGAATCTAACCTTTACCCTAAAATTTTAATTGACTCAGTTTTATGTTAAAATATCAGAGTTATGTTAAAGTATCGGAGACAGCAGCCTGGAAACAGATTCCCTGAGCTTCATGGTCCAACCTCTATTTTCATAAAGTTCTTTTGTGATCTCCTGAGAATACTTTAAATCTTCCCCGAAAAGTTGATCATGATATTCGGCTCTTTCCCTATTATAGATAAAGGCATTAATTTCAAAATTAAGTTTAAAGCTGCGGACATCCATATTGGTGGTTCCAATTGAGAGCACCCGGCCGTCAATACAGATTGTCTTACTGTGGAGAAAACCCTTAGTATAATGGAAACAGCGGGCACCGGCTTCTAAAAGCTGTCCCACAAAAGAGTTATTGGCTGCATATACAAAAGGATGATCCCCGCGATCAGGAATCATTATTTTTACATCTACTCCCGAACGAGCAGCAAGCATCAAGGCTTCCAGCATTGACTGATCGGGAATAAAGTATGGGGTCTGAATATAAATTGTCTCTTCTGCCTCATAAATCATCTTTAAAAACATGGCCTTAATTTCTTCTTCCCTGGAGTCAGGTCCACTGCTTACAATCTGCAGGGCCTCTTTACCCTGATACTTCTTTGCCGGAAAATATTTTCCCTCTGCCAGCAGATCATCACCTGAAGCAAAATTCCAGTCCAGTAAAAAACGATACTGCTGACTATCTACACTTTCTCCTTTAATTTTAAGATGAGTATCTCTCCAGTCGCCAAATCGCTTAGAACGGCCCAGATATTCGTCGCCAATATTAATTCCACCGAGATAACCAATCTGACCATCAATAATTACATTTTTACGGTGATTTCTATAATTGATATCCAGTAAAAAAGGAGCAAAAGAAACAACCTCCCCACCAGCATCTTCTAAATTGAAAATAGCATAACGCGAAAGATTACGGCAGCCCATTTTATCATAGAGCAGCCTCACTTCAACACCTTCTGCTGCTTTGTCAGTTAAAATTCGCATAAATTTGTTTCCCAGCTGATCGTCATTGATGATAAAATAATTGGCATGAATAAATTTTTCTGCCTTCTTTAAATCCTGAAATAGATCTTCAAACTTTTCCTGTCCATTTTGGTATATTTTAAGCTGATTATAGCCAATCTCTGCTGGCAGGTCGCTCTGAATACCGAGCCTCATAATGCTCTGCTCAAGGTGATCAAAGCCTTCCTTTTGTTCCTCAGCAGAACGCTTAAAATATTTAAGTCTATTATTTTTAAGTTCATCTGCCTGCTGTTTGCGCTGATAAACTCTTCTTTTTTTGGGAGTTAGACCAAAAAAGAGATAGAGTATAAAACCGAGCACAGGAATCAAAGTCAAAATCAAAAGCCAGGCCCAGGTTGCAGTAGGATCTTTTCTTTCGAAAAAGATCAGCAGAATAATAAAAATTATATTTAAAATTAAGATTCCAGAAGGTAAAAACGATAAAAAATTCATAAAATCTCCTCAACAAAATTTATTCTTTTAATTTTACAGCTTTTTCTGCTTCTTCAACATCCTTAACCAGCCTTTTTATACTCAGCTCACTTTCGTCATTGAGATCAATATAATTATCATCAACCCTGACAATTGGCGATTCCGGATGCCGGGAGTTGATAAAAACAATAATAGCTACCTCTCCATTACTCAATTCTACCTGATCCCCGATTAAAGAATAGGGGATTTTTTCAATAAAAATTGATTTTAACTTATGGTCAAAAGAATTAAAGTCTTCTTCCAGCATTTTAACAGCGGCAAAAGGTGAAACTGATTTTTGATAGGGTCGATCTGTAGTTACTGCATCAAAGGTATCACAGATAGCTATAATTCTACCAAAAAGAGGAATTTTTTTGCCTTTTAATCCCAGGGGATAACCACTGCCGTCATATCTTTCGTGATGAGTGAGAATCCCGGCCATTATACTTTTGGAAAAGCGGTTACTTTTTTTAAGCAGCTGGTAACCGTACTGGGCGTGTTTTTTTGCTTCTTCGTATTCTTCCTCTGTCAGAGGCTCTGGTTTATTTAAAATCTCTTTTTTTATTTTACTTTTACCAATATCATGCAGCAGGGCAGCTGTGGTCAGGTTACCAATCCTGTTTTCATTTAAATGCAGCCATTTACCAAATTTATTGGCTAAAATACCAACATGTAGGGAATGGGAATATGTATAATTATCAATCTCGCGGGTCATTTTTAAAGTATCTTCTAAATCAAGATAATTAGAAATTTCCATTGCCTCTTCGGAAAGGCTCTTTACTGTTTTAAAGTCAATTTTTTTCATATAATATGCCTTTTTATAAGTTTCCGAAAATTCTTCTAAGTTTTGCTGATATTTTTCCCTGGCAATTTTTTTCTTATTAATTGTTTCTTTTATTTCCTTTTCTGTTTTGACTTTTACTTCTTTGAGATCCATATTTTTTATCTGTTCAATTAAACGCCTGTTAAGCTCAGTCCCGGGAGGAATTAAGACTCCTCCAAACTCACTTCTTATTTCCTCATCAATTATCATTCCGTTTTCTAAATCTGCTACTCTTACTTTGTTATCAGAAATAAAAACCCTCTCCTTTCTCAGAATTAACTAGTATATTCAATATTATAACATTTTATTACTAAAACAACAATAAAATGACAGATTTAAGTACTTTGCATTTCCCGAGCAAAATTGTTACTATACTATCAGAAGATTCGCAAAATAGGAGGTCAATAAAAATGGATGTTGAAGATTTAGAAAATCAATCGATAAATGACTACAACTATTTAAAATTATTAAAAAAGTTTTATGATTCCTATCTTAAAGATTATAAATTAAAGTTTTTTAGTGTCCAGTTTTTACATGTCTTAATTGCCGGTTTGACTTTAATTCCTCCTCTTATCCTGCGGGAAATTATAGATCAAGCAATCCCGGCCGGAAATATATCCCGAATTATCACTCTGGTCATCATTGTATTTGCTGTTTATCTGACCAGTTCTATTTTTCGTTATCGCAGAGTTTTTCACGGCCATAAAGTGGCTCAATTTATCACCAGAGATATGCGCAATGACCTCTATAATCATTACCAGTATCTCTCACTTAATTTTCATGATAATAAAAAAACAGGGGAGCTGATGTCCCGGGTTATTGATGATTTAAATCGGCTGCAGGAGTTTATCCATCACGGTCCGGAGGCAATTATTGGCTCAGCTGTGCTTTTATCAGGTACAGTAATAATTATTTTTACTTTAAATGTTAAACTAACTTTAGTCACCTTATTATATGTACCCTTTTTGATTTATTTTTCTTACAAAATTATGCAGAAAATGCACCAGGCCTTCCGGGCTACCAGAAGTGCCAAAGCCAGTTTAAGTGACCGCCTGGAAGATAATTTAGCTGGAATCAAAGTTATCAAAGCTTTTGTCAATGAAGATTTTGAGCAGGGCCGTTTTAACGAAAAAAATCAGGCTCATACAGATAATAGAATGTCTGCCGTTAAATATTTAAGTATTCTTTTCCCCGGTTCCAGAATGCTCAACAGTTTTGGAATTTTGAGTGTGATCAGCTATGGTGCTTACTTGACGGTAATTGGAGATATCACAGTTGGTACAGTTGTTGCTTTTTATACTTATTTAATCCAGTTTAGAGAACCTCTGCTCAGGATCGTCCGCATGTCAGAGGGTTTAAGCCGATTTTTTGCCAGTACAGAAAGATTCTTTTCCCATCTGGAACTTAAACCGGAAATTTTATGTAATACGGGAGATGAAAAAAGAGAGAGCCTAAAAGGAAAGGTAGAATTTGATAATGTACACCTGACCTATGATAATCAACAGGAAATCTTAAAAGGAATTAATTTTACTGCCAATGCAGATCAGACTGTGGCTCTAGTGGGCCCCAGTGGTGCCGGTAAAACCAGTATGGTCCGCCTGATCCCCCGCCTCTACGAGGCTAATTTAGGGAAAGTAAAAGTTGACGGGATTGATGTCAGAGAATATGATTTGAAAAATCTGCGCAGCTATATTGGAATGGTGATGCAGGAAGATTTTCTCTTTTCTGATACGGTTGCTGAAAATATTGCCTACGGCCGACCTGATGCTGCCAGAGAAGAAATTATTAAGGCAGCAAAAGATGCCAATGCCCATGATTTTATTGTCGGGCTTAAGGATGGTTATGATACTTTAGTTGGCCAGCGGGGTATAAAGCTCTCTGGTGGCCAGAGGCAGCGGGTCTCTATCGCCCGCGCCTTTTTGAACAATCCTAAAATATTAATTCTGGATGAGGCTACTTCTTCGGTTGACTTAGAAACCGAACAGCTAATCCAGGAAGCTGTAGATAAAGTCAGCCGGGGCAGAACCACCTTTATTATCGCCCACAGACTGGCAACCATTGTCAATGCCGATCAGATATTATTTGTAGAAGCTGGAAAAATTGTTGAACGCGGCAGCCACGAAAAATTAATGGCGCTGGATAATAAATACCGGGAGTTTTATGAGATGCAGTTTAAAAAAGAAGAGATAGCTTAAATAATCTGAATCCCAATTACGCCCAGGGCCAGCATCGCAATTGCTGCCAGCAGGGTCGAATAACTTTTAAAAACTGGGGCAGCATCGGAAACAATAATTTCTTCTTTAATAGCAGCAATTAAAACAAACAGCAGATATCCACCCAGAATATAAGCAGTATTAGCTGTCATCATTTCTGGATAAGTATAGCTGCCTTTCTGCATTAAAAGCTGAGTTCCAAAAAAAAGTCCCAGGGCTGGTACAAATCTGGGCAGGCCAAACCACTCACCTTTAAGCTCACCCCAGTACTTCAGGACTGTAACTCCAGTGACAGTTGTCAAAAAGAAAATTGCCGGGTTAAGTGGATCCAGCCCTCCCGGTAAAATAGTGTGTAAAAACCAGCCCAGGACATTAATTACAAAAACTGTGCTCATATATTTTAAACCTTTAATCGCTGTCTGCTTAATTGTTCCGGACTCAATCAGCATAAACAGAATCCCCAGAAAAAAAGCAAGACTCATATTTTCACTTAATAATGAATTTAAAAATAAACGAGATAACTCAGACAATTTTCTCACTTCCTTCCTGCAGGCTTGCTTTATCTTTTCTTAAAAGTTCAACCAGAAGATAAATAATACTGACTATCAAAAATGCCCCCGGAAAATCCTTAACAAAGCCCAGAGGCGGATACCCGGCTGCTGTTAACTGAATGGAAAAGATAGTTCCTTTTCCCAGAATCTCGCGCAGAGCTCCCACAAAAATCATCAAAATGAAGAAGTCTTTTTGATAGGAAAAAAATTTATTTTCGCTCCGGCTGGCTCCAATATAAATTAGAGGGGTTACTCCCAGTAAGAGCAGATAATTATTGATAAATACCTCCAGATTAGGAAATAAGTCGATAATAGCTATATAAAAAATATAGCTCAAAGTAATACCGACTCCAATTAATAAATACCAGTGGTAGTCCTCTCTTTCGGAAATAAAGCGGGCAAAAAATTTGATTAAAAGTGCAATTAATACTGCACTGACGGCTGTTATTAAGGCCTGTTTTAAATTATTGGTGGCGCCGAGAAGGGGCAGAAGCCCCATCAGCATTACCTTTTCGAGTATTGTTAGATTTTTATCCATTGGAACCTCCTTCAGCAGTATCCTCTGCAATCTCTGTTTCCAAATCTGAATCAGCTGTGCTTTCTTCTTCACTTTCTTCTGCCGGAGTGGCTGAAGAATCTGTATCTGTCTCCTCTCCATTTTCTGCAGCAGAGTCAGCATCGCTTGCCTCAGTTTGACTTTGATCAGAAGCAGCCTCCGCCTCACTATCTAAAGCATTTTCGACTGCATTAACTGTTCCTACAGAAGAATTAGTTGCTCCGGAGACAGTATCAACTTCCAGACTCTGGTTTTCTATAATTGCTGTTTTAGTTGCTTCTACTGCATCATCACCAAGATTTGGAGTCTCGTTCTCTGACAGCACCTCTATCTCAGTGATTTCGCCAGCTTCAACTACTACCTCTAATTCGATTGGGCCGGCATGCCCCTCAGCTGAGCCCTGATAAACACCATCCTCAATTTCAAAATCAGATTCACTGTCGGAGTCAGGTGATGCTTTAGCTATTGCTTCCTCAACCGCTTCCATAAAGGCCTCACTTGTATAAGTTGCCCCTGCAACTGTATCTAAGTCAGCACTCTGTTCTGCTAAAAGCTGTTCTTCTAACTCTTCGTAAGCTGGTTGGGCCAGATGCTCAGTCTCCTGCTCTGCTAAAATTTCTAGATCCACTATATCACCATTTTCAACGGTTATCTCTAAAACTATATCTCCCTGAACTCCTTCGGCCTGACCCTGATAGACTCCATCCTGCAGACCAGTTTCCTGTTCAGCAATTAAAAGTCTCAATCCTGCCTGGACAGCTCTGACTACCGTCTGCGAAGAATAGGTTGCTCCACTGATCAGATCTGTCTCTGCCATTATCTGTTCAGCATCTGCAGTAGTGAATTCTCTAAACTGGTTCAGAAAATCCTGATCTTTAATTCTGGCTCCCAGGGTTGGTGATTCACTTTGATTAATAATTTTTATATTTTCTATATTTCCATCTGGCTCCAGGATGAGTAAAACCTCAATTGGGGCCTCAAAACCATTGCGTGATATGTAGATTAGATCTTTAATTGTTTCTGCTTCGGCCCGGGCTGCAAATAAAATATCATCCTCATCTCGTTCTATAATTTCAAAATCATCTGCGGCCGGTACGGACTGGTTCAGGTGGCTGTAGCTTAAATTGCCGGGATAAGGTGCTTCCTCATCAATTAAAGTCATTCCGACAAGCAGAATTAAAACTGCAGCTGTGATTACAGCACTAAAATGGGCCACTTTTTTTCTGACAAATTCAACTTCTCCAAAATGGGCAGTCTCAAAAGCATTATCCAGAAAATAGGAGGCGCCATTGATAATCAAAATAGCAAAGGTTACTCCTTCTGGATAGGGAGTATAGCGGCGAATAAAAATTGTTAAAAAACCGCCAAGAAGTCCATAAATAATTTTGGCCCATTTGGCTACCGGAGAGGTTACCATATCAGTTGCCATATAAATTGCAGCAAAAATTAGTCCTCCCGATAAGATCGTAAAAACTGGATCCTGGCCAAATATCAGGGCTGCTCCTACAGCACCTGCTGTAAAGGACAGTGGAATTTTTAAGTCAATATAATCTCTAAGATATAAATAAACTCCACCGATTAAAAGAGCAATTACCGAAGTTTCCCCAATACTGCCCGGAATATTACCGATTATCAGCTCTGAATAGCTAAAAGCATCTGTTCCAAGCTGCAGTGGGGTGGCTGTCGAAACTCCATCCAGCGGACTGACCCACTCAATCATTAAAGCTGGATAGGATAAAAGCAGTATCGCTCTGGCAACTAAGGCCGGGTTGAAAATGTTGCTGCCCAGACCGCCAAATAAATGTTTACCGATAACTACTGTTAAAAAACCACCCAGGATGGGCAGCCACCAGGGGACAGTGGGCGGCAGAGTTAAACCAAGTAAAAGCCCGGCCAGAAAAGCACTGCCATCACCCAGGGCAGCAGTATTTTTAACAAAAGGTTTTTCAAAAACTACAGCACTTAAAGCACTGGCTAAAACTAAATAAAGTGCATATAAACCAAAAAAATAAACACCTGCGATTAAGGCAGGAATCAGAGCAATTACCACACTCCACATATTTGTTTCAATTGTTTCTGGACTCTCTATATGAGGTCCACTTGACCTAAATAAATTTGCCATTTTGATTACCACCCCTTTTATTTTTCAACTGCTCTCAACTCTGCCTTTCCCCGTTTGATCCAGCGAACCAGTGGCCGTTTGGAAGGACAGATATAAGCACAGGCACCACATTCGATACAGTCTTTTAAGCCCACATCGTCTGCTCGCTCCAGCAGGCCATTATTGACAAAGGCACAGATCCGATTGGAAGCTAAATACATGGGACAAACCTCACTGCATTTGCCGCATCGAATACAGGCCCGGGTTTCACTGTCAGCATATTCTGCAGCAGTGATTAAAACTATGCCTGATGTTCCCTTAACAACAGGCATACTTTCGTCATCAATATTAATCCCGGTCATTGGCCCCCCAACAATAATCTGATAATCCTGCTGGTCTTTAGGACCTCCACAAAATTTAATTACATCTTTAATTGAAGTTCCAATCGGCACTTTTACATTTGAGGGAGTAGTTAAAGCTTCTCCACTTACTGTCAGCACCCGGTCGGTTACTGCTTCTTCAAAATCAACAGCTCTGGCAATTTTTACCGCAGTCTGAACATTGTTGACAACCACATTCACTGCTATCGGCAGCTCACCTTTAGGCACTTCTCGATTTAGAACCGCCTTAATTAAATGTTTTTCTGCACCGTGGGGATAGCGGGTGTCCAGGGCCTGGATCTCAATTCCCGGCCAGTCGGCTGCCTTCTGCTGCAGTTTTTCTATTGCATCCTTTTTATTAACCTCAATTGCAACTATTCCTTTTTCCGCCCCAACTGCTTTTTTAATCAGTTCTAATCCTCTAAACAGATCCAGATATTCCTCCAGCAGCAGCCGGTGATCAACTGTCAAAAACGGCTCACATTCAGCTCCATTAATAATTACAGTATCAATTTTAATTCCTGCCGGTGGTTCCAGTTTAACATGGGTGGGAAAACCTGCTCCTCCCATCCCGATCACACCTGCCGCCTTGACTCTTTTTCTAATTGTTTCAATCTCTGGCAGCGCTCCTCTAGCTGACTTTTGAGCTTCTGCTTTCAGCTCCAAATCATCTTTTTTAATTAAAATACAGCTGTAAGTTCCCTGACCCGGTTTTTTCCGTTCAACAATTCCCTCTACTATACCGCTGATGCTGGAATGGATTCTGGCTGAAATTTTTCCCTGCAATTCCGCTATACATTCTCCTTTTTTTACTCTATCTCCCACCTTAACAATTGGCTCAGCCGGAGCACCAATATGCTGAGATAAAGGAATAGCTACTTCTGCTGGTTCAGGCATCACTTTAATTGCCTGATCACTGGTCAGTCCCTTTTTTTCAGGTAACTGAATTCCGCCGATCGGGAATTTTTTTACTTCCTTAATTGCCATTTCGGCACCTCCGAATTAAATTAATTATCCAGGCAAATACAAATTAAAACTTTTTGAGATAAAAAATGTGGATCCTTCTTAAAAGATATCCACCAGCATCTAAGCCTATATGTTCTGTTTAAAAGCTCTAAATTTTGAATTTTTTTCTAGATAAAATTAAATTTTTGAAAACATTTTCACAACTCAATTATAACAGAAAGGAACTGTGCTTGAAAAGAGTTTTAGGCAATTTAATTGAATTCTAATATATGATAATATTGTGAGGGATCAACTTTCTGGTATTTGCCAGAAGGATAAATAATCCCACTCCAGGCCTGATTGCCGGTTTTAATCACAGGCTTTCGATTTTCTACCGCCCGGAGTACAGCCGCCTGCCACATTATATTCTTTAAGAGCCTGCTGTTATTAAACCAGGCTTCATTTGTCTGGTTAACTATAAAATCAACTTCAGCAGATTCGGGCTTCACATAGGAAGGATAGAGTATTTCGGAACAGAGCACAGTTTTCCAGCTCAAATTTTTGTTTTTAAATACTTTTGGCTCTTCTCCAGCATTCAGGGAGGAAAAATGATAGGGAGTATATTTGTTTAAGAGTTCCTGATAGGGATAGCTTTCCCCAAAGTACAGGAGTAAATTTTTATCATAGCGGGAAATAAGCTCTCCAGACTTCGAAATTAAATACGAACTATTATAGCGGCCAGCACCCGAATCTTTAGCTGCCAGGGAGCCAATTTGAATTGGAGTTTCAAATTCTGCGGCCAGCTGCTCCAAAAATTGCTGTCTCTGCTGCTGATCTGAGTGAAAATCAAAGGTGAGATTTGTCTCAGGAGCAATTATCAGTCGGGTCTGATTTAATTCTGCTGCAGCATTTAAAGTCAGTTCAATATTTTGGTCTAACTGGGCTGAAGTCCATTTTTGTTCCTGGTCGATATCTGTTGTGATAATGCCAATTTGTATTGTTCCCACTGTTCTGGCTGCAGTAAAATCTATCTGCTGGCGGGAATAAGCAAAACCAAAAATCAGGCTCAGAATTAGAGTTATTATAATAATGTTTTTGTAATTTTTCTGAAAAATAAGCTGAAAAAGCAGGCCGTTAACCAGAATTAAAATAAAGGTCAGAATCCAGATTCCTCCCAGCTCTGCCAGCTGGATAAAGCTAAAAAACTCTGTCTGAGTAGAGGCAGGATTGGCAATTGGAAAAAATCCCAGTAGATAGTGGCGGCTGAACTCAAAGAAGGTCCAACAGATAGCAAATAGCAATGGGTTAAACTCATTCTTCGCGAAAAACTTCCGCTGCAGATAAAAGTAAAGCAATAAAAAGAGACCATAAATTAGGGAAAGTAACAAAAACAGTAAAACTAAAAGAATAATGATGATCGGCATCGGAGCTGAAGTATACAATTTAATGGAATAATAGAGAAAATTGCCCGAAAAAAGCAAAATCCAGAAGCCCAGTTTCCAGCCGCTAAAGAAAATTTCGCGATAAGATATTTCACCATTTTTTAATATAAAAAGATAGTAGAGAATTGGCAGGAGGGCAGCCCAGCCCAAAAAATATAATTTTCCATAATAATTGGCTGCTGTAAATAATGCTGCTGATAAAAAAGCTGAAATCAAACCCATTTTTCTTCTCCTTATTTTTTATCTAAATTCCAATTTTCTGAGAACCGCTTTACTTAATCTTTTCTCTAAATTTAGCTTAGTTCCTGCTTTTTGAGGTTTAAAAAAGAGAATTCAGCCAGCTGATGACCAAATTCCCTTTTCTCAGTTTATTTATCTGGATTGTTTTTTGGACGAGATTAATGGGTTAGTCTTAGTACTGACTTCCCCAGACTGCAATTCCCTGATCTGAAAGCGCACTAAAGGTCATCACATCTTTTTCCAGACCTTCATCATATTGTACTAACAATTCACCCAAATATTCAGTACCGTCAATATTGATTAGAATTGAATTATTATCTTTTAACTCCCAGCTACCTTCTACTGTTCCTTCAACATTTCCGGATTCATCCAGTCTAATTTCTTCTGAGATGTTAATAGATGCATTAATTGAATTTCCATGATTTATAAACTGATAATCTCCAGCCACTTCTGCTTTACTGTAACTGTCAGCCTGAGTCTCACCTGTATAACGGTGAGGCATAATTAAAGGCCAGCCCTGATCATTGATTAAGACCTGATGGACCCTTACTTTATGCATTTCTCCTTTGCCGGGGAAGCGGGAATGCATAATCACAAAAGTTTTATCCAGTTCTTGGTCATAAAAAGCCGAGTTATGTCCGGGTGACAGGTAACCAATCTCGCTTTTATCAAACCAGAAATTACCAATCAATCTGGCTCCATATTGGTTACTATTCATTCCAATCCGGGGCCGAGCCTCTACCATCCTGTCTCCATCAGGATCAATAAATGGCCCATCCGGATTTTTGGAGCGGGCCACCCGAATATTATAACCGCCATCTGGAGCCAGTGTTCCAAAAGAAATCATAAAATAATAATAATCTGCTGCTGGATGGTAAAGGATATAGGATCCCTCCATGGCAGAATGATTGCCGCCTGCTAATTTTTTGCCATAGCTATCTTGCTTGAGGGGCATGCCGGTATCAGGATTCATTTCCAGGATATAAATTCCACCAGAATAGGAACCATAGCTCATCCAGAGCTTTCCCTGCTGATCATAAAATACATGGGGATCAATGGCATTTGGATCCTGGCGCGGATTATGGGACTCTCCTTCTCTATTTGTTTCATCTTCGTTAAATGATTTTACCACCAGCTCCTGATATTCATAAGGACCTTCAATCTGATCGGAAACTGCCAGTCCGATTGCGGAACGAGTAGCTCCCCAGGTGCTGACACTAAAGTAAAGATGATATTTATTTCCAATTTTAACTGGACTTTTGGCCCAGGTGCTTGTGGCAGGGTCGGGCTGGGGCCACTCCAGTGCTTCCTTGAGTTCTTCTCCCGGCTTACCCTTTATAATTGGATTGGCAGCATGGAATCCATTTGCCAGCTGCTCCCAGTCAACTAAATCTTCAGACTTTGCTGCTGCGAGATGTGAGCCAAAGAGATAATAAGTTCCATCTTCTTTAATAATCATTGGATCATGAACTGAGACACTACCAGCAGCTTGAGGGGTATAGGACATTTCCGCTGCTTCAACTGCAGCTGCCGCAGAAACGGCAGCAAAAAACATAAAAACAATTAAGCCTGAAATTAATAATGATGATTTATTTTTCTTCAAATCTGACACATCCTTTTTTAGTTTTTAATAACTGCTGCCCCAGACTGCAATTCCCTGATCTGAGAGCCCACTAAAAGCCATAACTTCTCTATCCAAACCTCGATCATACTGTT
The DNA here is from genome assembly GCF_003259895.1 of Halanaerobium saccharolyticum. Taxonomy (GTDB): domain Bacteria; phylum Bacillota; class Halanaerobiia; order Halanaerobiales; family Halanaerobiaceae; genus Halanaerobium; species Halanaerobium saccharolyticum_A. The sequence continues at coordinate 32,657 of NZ_QLME01000014.1, forward strand.
TGATAAATGTCCCGTAATATTTTTCTCCGGCAATAGTAATTTCCGCGTAGTGGCCATCTACCAGCTGCCAGCTTCCTGCAATCTGACCGCTGATACTTCCATCTGAATTTAATTTAATTTCCTGAGAGTAATTAATATTTCCCTCCCCATTTTGAATATCCCTCCCGTGATTTACAAATTGATAATTTCCTGTTACCTGCGCTTCAGTATAAGAGGAAGTGCTTTCTCCATTGTAGCTGTGGGGAGTGATTACCGGCCAGCCTTTTTGATTGAACACTGTCTGGTGGACTCTGACCTGATGATACTCTCCCTGACCTGGATAGCGGCTGTGAAAAACCACAAAACTTTTGCCTGTTTCCTGATCATAGAAGGCTGAATTGTGGCCGGGTGAAAGATAACCAAGTTCTGATTTTTCAAAAATAAAATTACCAATTAATTTGGCGCCATAGTTTACTGCATCTGCCCAGTCACCACTGTCATATTCCCGCATATCTTTTCCCGCTGGGTCCAGGTAAGGTCCCTCAACATTTCGGGAGCGGGCAGCTCTAATATTATAACCACCATCTGCTGCCAGAGTTCCAAAAGACATATAGAGATAATAATAATCGGTTTCCGGGTTATATAAAATATATCCACCTTCCATTGGTGAATGACTGCCACCAGCAATTTTTTTGCCATAACTGGAGCCTTCTTTTAGATAATTGGTCTCCGGATTGTATTTTTCAGGATACCCAGTTTCTTCATCAAGTTCCAGTAAATGCAGGCCACCAGCATAAGATCCATAAAGCAGCCAGAGCTTATCATTTTTATCATAAAATACATGAGGGTCAATTACTCCAGGATGCTCTACATGCTTAAAATCTTCACCAGCTTCGTGACTGTAGTTTCCTTCTTCGTACTTTCTGATTAGAATTCTATCAAATTCGTAAGGGCCTTCTATCGTATCTGAAACTGCCAGAGAAATTGTTGATCTTTCTGATTCCCAGTGAGCTGTGCTGAAATAGAGGTGATACTGATTGGAATTTTTAGCTTTAATTTTAACTGGACTTTTGGCCCAGGTGCTTTCTGCATCTGGTTCAGGCCATTTTAAAGCTTTTTTTAATTCTTCTTCCGGATTGGGAATAATCGGATTAGCAGAATCCCAGTCACCTGCCAGCTGCTCCCATTCAATTAAGTCATCTGATTTTGCCGCTGCCAGATGAGAGCCAAAAACATAATATCTACCATTCTCTTCTATAATCATTGGATCATGGACGGAAACACTTTCTGGATCCAGTTCGACAGCAGTTGCTGCCTCTGCTTTAATTTTTTCTGCGCCAGCGTAAGTACTAACAAATACGACTAAAAATAATGGAATTAATAAAAATACAAACTTAGCTCGTAAGTTTCTCAAAATATCACTCCCAGAAAATTTCTTTAGTTTTTTTGTTTAACTAAAAGTATAATTATTTAGTTTATGTTAAAATTATATCAAGCAATATTAATAATTGTCAAATAATTTTCATTATTTAAGCCCATAGGAAAAGACCCAATCGCTAAATTAGGCCTTCAAAATGGTTTCTGATATTTTATTTTTTATTTTAATAAAAGCTAAAAGATAAATTTAAAATCAATTTCAAATTAATTTTCAACTGTCTCCAAATTATAATATCGACCGGGATTTCTACTTCAATCCCTGCTGGCTTCTAGACTCTCCTCTTAAGTGAAGGAGCAACCCGCAGACTAAAAAATATTATTAAAGATGCTGCAATTGAAATATCATATAAACCATAACCTATTGCCAGACCAAGACCGGCAACTCCCCAGAGGCTGGCTGCTGTGGTCAATCCTTCAATCTTATCTTCCTGTTTCAAAATAGTACCAGCACCTAAAAAACCAATTCCGCTTACCACCTGAGCTGCCAGGCGCGCCGGGTCACCTTCCACCCCACTTAACGTTTTACCAGCCTGTGCAACTTCTACTGACAAAATCATAATCACACAGGAAATAACAGCAACAATTACATTTGTTCTGATCCCTGCCGCTTTATTCTGCTTCTCTCTATCATATCCAATTAAAGCCGCCAATACTGCAGCTAAAATTAACCTGAAAATTCCTATCCAATTTAAAATCAAAAAAATCACCTCCAGAATCTTTCTATATATAATATTCTTCGTAATTGATTCCAATCCTTTAATATTTTTATTAATAACTGCTTAACACTTTAAATTCTCAGGCTGTTGAATAAACTTCAATGGTCTTTTTTTATTTGCTCTCAATTTTAATGATTTTAGACAAAACTCATTATAAATTTATTATATAAACTTCTTTTTCCATCAAAATAGCTCAGAATTTCTCCCTCATCCACCAGCTCACTTTTTTCTTCTCCCAGATATATACTATAACTGCTCCAGCGATAATCTCCAGGTTTTAAGGTAAGCTTATCTTTAACTGGATTCAGATGAATATAGCGATTAACAACTAAATTATAATAATTATTTTCTATTATTTTGGAACCATAGCGCCCCTGAAAAACATGGCCAACTGTGTTATATCGCTCATTAAAATATCTTGCATAACGCCAGTTAACTTCTCTCATAATTCTCCAGATTTCAATATCTTTTGTTTTAATTTGAAGATGAACATGGTTGGGCATCAGGCAATAAGTTAAAATACTGTAATCATGTCTTGCTTTTACTTCTTTAATTATATCTAAATAGATCAGATGATCAACAGCATCTAAAAAAATATTTTGCTTCTTATTACCTCTGCAGATTATGTGATATTTTGCTCCCGGATACCAGACTCTTTTTTGATGGCCCATGATCATCCTTCCTTTCATTATTTTACTTTAATTATATTATATCCTTTTATTTTATTAATTTCAATTATTTTACATAATAAAATAAAAAATATTATTTCGTACGCAAAGTTTTACATAATTCGACAGGTTCACGGTGCGTGTACATAAATAAACATAAACGCACATAAACGCAAAAAGACCAGCGGCGTCCCGCTGGTCTTTTATCTTTGATCTTATTTATTTTTAAGCTGTTTTTTCTTTAGCCTTACTCTTCTTCAGGAGCATAAGCTGTTTCCAGTCTCTTGTAGGACTGATAGCGTTCTTCTGCATCCTTTTCTGATTTTTCAAAGAGCTCTTCAGCAATTTCAGGGAATGTCTTCTGTAAGGAGGAGAAACGTACCTCACTGAGTAAGAAATCTCTGAAGCTTTCAGTAGGCTCTTTAGAATCCATGCTGAATGGATTCTTGCCTTGCTCTTTAAGCTCTGGGTTGAAGCGGAATAAATGCCAGTAACCTGCTTTAACAGCATCTTTTTCCTGGCTCACACTGCAGCCCATACCAGCTTTAAGTCCATGAGAAATACATGGTGAGTAAGCAATTACGATGGAAGGTCCATCATATGCTTCAGCTTCGGCGATAGCTTTGATAGCCTGGTTCATATTAGCTCCCAGAGAAATCTGAGCTACATAAACATAGCCGTAAGTCATAGCCATCTGGCCTAAGTCTTTCTTCTTGATCTTCTTACCAGAAGCAGCAAACTTAGCAGCTGCAGCTGTTGGAGTAGCTTTAGAGGACTGTCCACCGGTATTAGAATAAACCTCTGTATCAAAGACTAATACATTTACATCATCACCAGAAGCGATAACGTGGTCTAATCCACCATAACCGATATCATAAGCCCAGCCGTCTCCACCGAAGATCCACTGAGATTTTTTAGTAATAAATTCTTTGCGGTCTACGATCTCAGCAATTACTTCGTTTTCACTGTACTTAGCGAGTAAAGGCATCATTTTCTTCTTGATTTCTTGAGTCTTCTCGCCGTCATTATAGTTATCTAACATTTCTTTCATTAATTCAGTTAACTCTGGATCCAGGTTAAGCTCAATTGCTTCTTCCATCAGGTCAGCAATTTTAGCTCTAATCTGCTGATTAGCTAAGAACATACCATAACCATACTCGGCGTTATCCTCAAATAAGGAGTTAGCCCAGGCTGGTCCGTGTCCTTCTGGATTAGTAGAGTAAACAGATACAGGAGCAGATCCACCCCAGATTGAAGAACAACCTGTAGCGTTAGCAATTAACATTCTGTCTCCGAATAACTGTGTAACTAGCTTAGCATAAGCTGTTTCTCCACATCCGGCACAGGCACCGTGGAACTCAAGTAGTGGTTCCTGGAACTGACTACCTTTAATATTAACAGCATCCATTAAGTCATCTTTAATAGATATTTCGTCAATAGCATAATCCCAGTTGTCTGCTTCTTTGGCTGCCATTTCTGCAAATGAAGTCATTTCTAACGCATCAACAGGACATACCTCAGCACAAACACCACAACCAGTACAGTCATAAGGACTCACCTGGATCTTGTACTGTAAACCTTCTAACTGCTTACCGCGTGCATCCAGAGTTTCAAATCCTTCTGGAGCTGCTGCAGCTTCTTCTTCATCCAGTAAGAAAGGTCTGATAACAGCATGTGGACATGCTAATGAACACTGGTTACACTGGATACACTTGTCGCTTAACCAGTTAGGTACATTAACTGCGATTCCACGTTTTTCATACTTAGATAGCCCTGGAGGGAAGTGTCCATCTTCACGGCCAACAAATGTACTAACAGGTAAATCATCACCTTTTTGTGCATTAACAACTTTAAGTACATTTTTAACGAATTCTGGCACGTCTGCTTCCTCTTCCTCTTCTGCATCTACTGCACTTGACCATTCAGCAGGTACATCAATTTTAACTAAGGCATCCATAGCTTTATCTACAGCTTTATTATTCATTTCAACAATCTTATCACCTTTGTGTCCATAAGATTTCTGAATAGCTTCTTTTAGATATTCAATGGCTTCATCAACAGGAATAATATCAGCTACCTCAAAGAAAGCAGTCTGCATAACCATGTTGATTCTCTGGCCTAAGCCAACTTCCTGAGCGATATCTACAGCGTTAATTGTATAGAAATTAATATCGTGATCAGCGATATATTTCTTCATTTCTGCAGGAAGATTTTTGTCTAACTCTTCTGCTGACCAGGTACAGTTAAGAACAAAGCTTCCACCGTCTTTTAGATCCTGTACCATCTCAAATTTATCTACATAAGATTCGTTATGACAGGCTACATAGTCTGCCTCATCAATTAAGTAAGTTGACTTAATTGGCTCATTACCAAATCTTAAGTGAGATACTGTTACACCACCAGATTTTTTGGAGTCATAAGAGAAATATGCCTGAGCATACTTGTCTGTATTATCACCAATAATTTTGATAGCATTTTTGTTAGCACCAACAGTACCATCAGAACCAAGACCCCAGAATTTACAGCGAACTGTATCTGCTGGAGAAGTATTAATATGTTCATTAAGTTCAAGATTGGTATGGGTCACATCATCTTTAATACCAATAGTAAACTGATTTTTAGGCTTATCTTTTCTAAGGTTATCAAATACAGCCTTAATTTGAGTAGGTGTAGTATCCTTAGAACTTAAACCATAACGTCCACCAACAATAACAGGACGCTTTTCATGATCATAGAATAATGATCTTACATCTTCATAAAGTGGTTCCCCTACTGCACCAGGTTCTTTAGTTCTATCTAATACAGCAATCTTCTCAGCAGTTTCTGGAAGAGCTTTCATGAAGTATTTTTCGGAGAATGGACGATATAATCTTACTTTAATCAGACCAACTTTTTCTCCCTGATCAACTAAGTATTTAACAGTTTCTTCGATAGTATCAGTTACAGAACCCATTGCCACAATTACATATTCAGCATCTTCTGCACCTACATAGTTAAATGGATGGTATTCTCTACCTGTTAATTCGGAAATATCCTGCATATAATCTTCTACAATATCAGGCACTGCATCATAGAAACCGTTTGCAGCTTCGCGAGCCTGGAAGAAAATATCCGGATTTTGAGCTGTACCCATTGTTACAGGACGCTCAGGATTTAAAGCTCTGTGTCTGAATTCGCTAACCTTACCGTAGTCAACCAATTCTGCCAGATCATCATAATCTAAAACTTCTATTTTTTGATACTCATGAGATGTTCTAAAACCATCAAAGAAATGTACAAACGGAACACTTGATTTAATAGATGCCAGATGAGCAACACCAGCTAAGTCCATAACTTCCTGAACACTACCAGCAGCAATCATAGCTGTACCTGTCTGACGGGCAGCCATTACATCAGAGTGGTCACCAAAAATTGATAGAGCATGTGTAGCAACAGTACGTGCACTAACATGAAAAACACCAGGTAATAATTCACCGGCGATTTTGTACATATTAGGCAGCATCAGTAATAATCCCTGAGAAGCTGTAAAAGTAGTTGTCAAAGCGCCTGCCACCAAGGAACCGTGTACTGCACCAGATGCTCCTCCCTCAGACTGCATTTCAGTCAACTTCACTTCCTGGTCGAAAATGTTCTTGCGACCGTTAGCACTCCATGAGTCGACTAATTCAGCCATTGGAGATGAAGGAGTAATAGGATAGATAGCTGCTACGTCTGTAAAAGCATATGCTACATGAGCTGCAGCAGTGTTTCCATCCATGGTCTTCATTTGATTTGCCATTATAACTTTCCCTCCTATTAATAAGGTAAATTTTTATTATTTATTTCCTCTTTAAGTATAATACTTTACAATTCTGCTGTCAAATATTTCACAACTTTTAAAGGGGATTTTTTGGTATTCGAAATTATTCGAATTCTTTAAATAACCGCACTATTATCCGGGCCTTGATTTTGCTTTATCCAGCAGCTTTTTTGGCAGTAATAATATAGAGTGATTTATTAAGGTATTCTGCCTCCGTTTTTAGTCCGCTTTCAGCCATCATTTCTGCCATTTTTTGCGGCTGATAAAAATTAACCGGCTCTCCTGCAATTTTTTCAAAAAAGATAATGGTTTTTGTGAAAAGTGTAGTGGGGTCAAATTCCAAAATATAGAGTTTTCCTCCCGGTTTGAGAACTCTTGCAGCCTCATTTAAAGCTGTTTCCACCTGGCGGAAATGGTGCAGAGCATCCGAAATTGTTAAATAATCAAAAGTCTCAGCTGCAAAAGGGAGATCTGCACCATCTGCCAGCTCAAATTTTACTTCCTGACTAAATTCTTTTTTTCTGCCCTTAGCCAGCATTGCCTGAGAAGGATCGGCAACTGTTACTTTCAGATTTTTAGGGAGGTGATTTGCCAGTTCTCCGGTTCCACCTCCCAGATCAAGTAATTTTATTGATGACTTTTTCTTTTCAGACTTCTGTTCTGTTTTAAATTTTGTCTGATTTAAATTAAACGAGTTTCGATTTCCATTCGAATGTCTTTTTAGCTCATCTTTCTTAATTCTATTTCCCAGTTCAACCAGAACCTGATTGTGTCCGGAAATTTTCATTGCCAGATCAAAAACAGGAGCTGCCAGAGTAAATAAGTCCATTTCCCCCACCTCAATTCTTCCTAATTTCGCCTGGATTAAAGCTGCTTATTTATTAAATAAAACTTCTAAAAACTTTCTGCCATCACTTTCGATTTTTCGTGAATAATTGAATATAAATATTCTTTTTTGGCAAATGGAATTGGCTGGCTGTAGACTTCTACATCTTTAATTTTATCATTTGCGGTCCTGTGTTTAAAATTAAAATGATTTCTGTTTTTTTCTCTGGCCTGCTGCATTTCTTTTTTTACCTCTTCCTGATCTAAAATGTTTATTTCTGAAATTTTCATTGATATCAATTTTTCTCTGTTCCAGCCATAAAAATTTTCGGCTGCAGGATTAGCATCAATGATTTGCCCATCAGCAGGATCAATAATCAGCATCACAACCTCTTCATTTTCGAAGAGAGCCCTGTATTTTCCGCGAGAACTGATATACTTTCTTTCTAAATTCTTGAATTCCGTAATATCCTGGTAAATAATATAATAGCCGTAATCCCCCCGGTTAAGTGAAATGGGAAAACCCTGAATCGAGACTTCAATTTTTTCCCCATTCTTTTTATGCCGAAATGAGCGGGCATTGACCCTCTCTCCATTTTCGACCATTTCCATAAAATTATCGGTTTCTGAACTTTTTTCTGCCGGAACTACTATCTCTTTGATCTGTTTGTTTAAAATTTCATTTCTCTGATAGCCAAACATTTCTAAAAAGTGCTGATTTGATTTAACAACCCTAAAATTATTGTCCAGAATAACTATTCCTTCAGCACTCTGATCAAATAATTGTTCAAAGTAATTTTCATCAACATTACTCAGAAAAATCTTTTCCCTGTTATTCTGCTGATTTTCCTGATCTAAATTATTATTTTTTAGCAGTTCTAAAAATGCATCTACAACCTCAGGTGCAAATTGAGATTTTTTATTATTTTTTATTTCCAACAAAGCCTTTTTTTGGCTTAAAGGATTCCTGTAGGATCGTTCAGATCTCATTGCATCCCAGGAGTCGGCCACAGAAAGTATTTGAGCAACCAGTGGAATCTGCTCGTTTTTTAATCCTTCCGGGTATCCTTTGCCATCCCATCTTTCGTGGTGATATAAAATATATTCTGAAATATGTTTTAAAGAAGCAGAATTGGATAGAGCTTCACTGCCCCAGACGGGATGATTTTTTATTATTTCATATTCGGTGTTGTTTAATTTTCCTTTTTTATTTAAAATATTTACCGGCACCAATAATTTTCCAATGTCATGCACCATACCTGCCCAGTAGGTATCAGTAATCAATTTCCTTGAAAGTCCCATTTTCTCAGCAATGGCGGACGCTAACTCAGCCACATTTTCTGAATGCCCCCTGGTATAAGGATCATAAATTTCTAAAATTTTAATGATTGCAGAAATTAGTTCTCTGGTAAAACGCCCCTGTAAATCTTCGTAATGTTTAAAGGCAAAAAATGTAGAGGCTAAAGTGGCAAAAGACTCCATTACCTTCTTTGTTGTATCCCGAAATTCTCTGCTGCTGTCTGCAGCAATATCGAGAGAAATTCGCCCCCTGAGAGTTTGATTTGTCATAATATTGATATTCAGAGATTTTTTTATTGGTTTTAAAGCTTTTGCAAGTTTTTGTTCAGTTTCTGTTGAAATCCCCTCCATATTAATTAAGCAGTCCTGTGAGGTAAAGGCTTCTGATTTATTATAATTAAGCAAATTACTCTTATCGATTTTGATATTTTTTAAAATCTCAATATCATGACCTATAGCATCTATAAAATTGCAGATATCACCCTTTATTAAATATATTTTTCCATAATCAGCTTCGGGAACTATTTTGACTGCGCTTTTTAGTAAATTTGATAAAAACTCCATTTCGTTAGTTTTGTTCTCTTCTCCCAGATCTGATACCATATTTATCATTGAAATAAATCTTTCATTGAGCTCATTCAGTTCATCTAAAGACTGATCCAATTCTTCATTCATTGCCAGCAGCTCTTCATTATAGGCTGTCAGCTGCTCATTTAAAGCATAAACTTCTTCTTTTGACTCTTTTAAACTGTCAACATGCCTCTTAATTAAAATGAAAAGCAGAACAGCAGTAAATAAAACATAAAAAGCTCCCTTAAAAGTCTGGAGCCGATTAAAAGTTTCTACATCATTAACTACAGTCAATAAAATCCTATCAGAGAAATAAATCCAGGCAAAACCAACAATTAAATAAATGATTATTATCTTCTTTTCTTCTTTTAAAAAATTCAGCATAATTTATTCCTCCGTTTGGGGAAGGTATTGCTCTGGCTTGCGGCTGCTTCCGTTCTTTATAATTAATAATACCCCTTTGTTTTATTTTTATTAACCAGGCCAAATTGCTTAAAAAAATAGTGACTGTTACTAAATATATTAGTTATTAGTTTCTAAATTCCTTTATAATTTTGAAAATTATAAAAAATTATCTTAGAAAATAAAAAATCGACAAACTAGATTGAAACCCTGCCAATTTATCCATAGAACTGAATTTTGCTGCAGCTTTGCAAGCAATAATAAAGATGTTACAATAAATTATACTAATCATCCCAAAATGTTAAACTGATTTTTTAATTCCTTCTAACAATTTAATTAATGGAGGTTTTTTATGAAACTTAAATCAATAATAATAAAATTAATTATAATTTTGTTTTTAGTCTGTCCTCTGCAGGCGGCTGAATTAGAAAATTATTATATCCAGACAAGTTTTCATACTCATCATTACAGTCAAAAAGATTATCAAAACAATGAACAAAATCTGATTGGACTGGAAAAACACTACTCAGATAATGATTTATGTGGGATTGCTTTTTTTAATAACACCTATGAGCAGGACACTTTTTATATTTATAAGGGAACAAACTATCATTTATTTTCAGTCGGCAGGACCGAAATAACGGCTAAATTTACCTATGGCATCGTCCACGGATATGATGATGAAGACGGAAGGTATTCTACCTGGATGCATGAGATGGGAACTTTTCCGGCAGCAGTTTTTAGTTTTGGCTTAAGGCGCGAACCTTTCAGGCTGGATATTATACCTTTTGCTGACGCCGGAATTCTGGTCACTGGAGGAGTAGAATTTTAAAAAAACCACCCGAATTTAGTCGATAAATTTCGACATAATTCGGGTGGTAAACGGTAAGTGCAAATTATAAGGGCACATTAATTATTATTAAATAAATCTCTGGTATAAACCTTTTCCTCTACATCTTCCAGCTCAGCAGCCATTCGGTTGGCAATTATAATCTCTGATTCTGCTTTAAACTCATCTAAATCCTTAATAACTCTTGATCTATAGAATTGATCGTCTTCCAGAGCCGGCTCATAAACTACTACCTCTATTCCTTTAGCTTTGATGCGCTTCATAACTCCCTGGACAGAGGACTGTCTAAAGTTATCCGAGTTCTTCTTCATTGTTAAGCGATAAATCCCGACTTTTTCCGGCTGCTGTTTAACTATCATTTCGGCAATGTGATCTTTTCTGGTTCGATTGGCATCAACAATCGCCTGCATAATATTGTTGGGAACATCTTCGTAATTAGCAAGCAGCTGTTTGGTATCTTTGGGAAGACAGTAGCCGCCATAGCCAAAAGAAGGATTGTTGTAGTGATCTCCAATTCGCGGATCCAGACCAACTCCTTCAATAATCTGTTTGCTGTCTAAGTCTCTAACTTCGGCATAGGTGTCCAGCTCATTAAAAAAGGCAACTCGCATGGCCAGATAGGTATTGGCAAATAACTTTATTGCCTCTGCCTCAGTCGAATCGGTAAATAAAACCTGGATATCTTCCTTTTTTGCTCCCTCTACTAAAAGGCCAGCAAACTCTTCTGCTCTTTCAGACTGTTCCCCCACAATAATCCGGGAAGGATAAAGATTATCGTAAAGAGCCTTACCCTCTCGTAAAAATTCGGGGGAAAATATGATGTTTTCTGTATCAAATTTTTCCCGTAATTCTTTAGTATAGCCAACTGGAACTGTTGATTTGATAATCATTACCGCATCTTCGTTAAAAGAAAGTACATTTGCTACAACAGCCTCAACTGTTCTGGTGTTAAAATAGTTTTGATCCGGATCATAATTTGTTGGAGTAGCGATAATCACATAGTCCGCCTCACGATAAGCTTTTAGCGAATCAGTTGTCGCCTTTAAATCAAGCTCCTTATTGGCCAGATAGTCTTCCAGTTCCTGGTCAACAATTGGAGACTCTCTTCGATTAATCATCTCTACCTTTTCCTCGATTACATCTACTGCAGTTACCTCATGGTTTTGAGCAAGTAAAACTGCATTGGACAGCCCCACATATCCAGCTCCTGCTACTGTGATTTTCATATTATCATTCTCCCTGTATGTAAATTTTATTATTAATGAATAATTTCTCAACTCTAATTTTATTACAAAAAGGGTCGAGATTCAAACCTAAAGCTCGACAATTTTTACTGTTTGAAACTTCTAATCTAAAAATAATTTGATTTTAGATGCAGGAAAAGCAATTTTGAGTTATAATATAATATATAAGCTAATCAATCAACTTTAGCACCCTGAATCTACCCGGTGCGTGAACATATGTGAACATAAATGAAAGTAAACAAACATAAATATCCAAAAGGAAAGGAAAGATTATGGACTACCAAAAACAGATTGACACATTTGTTAGATATTTTAAAAGTGCTGAAAGCAAAAAAGAAGATCATAAAATAGGCATGGAATTTGAACACCTAATTTTAAATGAAGACCTCACTGCTGTAGATTATTTTGGAGAGCAGGGTATAGAGTCACTGCTGCACAGTCTGGGCCAGGGAGAATGGGAAAAAGTTTATGAAAAAGAACATTTAATTGGGCTCAAAGCTAATGAAAAAATTGTAACTCTTGAACCAGGTGGACAGCTGGAAATCAGTATTGCTCCTTTCCCCGGGCTTGAAAAAACAGAAAAAATTTACCTTGAATTTATAGAAGAACTGAAAGAGATTTTAAATAAAAGGGGTCAAAAACTAGCTGTACTGGGTTATCAGCCCAGAAGTTCAATTAAGGATATCCCGATGCTGCCCAAAAAGCGTTATGATTTTATGTACAAGTATTTTAAAAACACCGGCAAATATGCACATCATATGATGAAAGGCACTGCCTCAGTCCAGATGAACATTGACTATATAAATGAAAAAGATTATACTAAAAAAATGCGGGTCGGCTACTTTTTATCTCCTTTAATCTATTATCTTTTTGACAATACTCCGTTTTTTGAAGGCCAGCCGGCAGCTAACTCCAGCATCAGAGAAGAAATCTGGACCAACTGTGACAGCCAGCGGTCGGGTATTATTGAAGGTATTTTCGATAAAGAATTTGGCTACAGCGATTATGCAGAATATCTTTTAAATACTCCTCCCATTATCAGAAAAAAAGAGGAGGAACTGCTCTATACTGATGATCAGCTTTTAAAAAATGTCATGGAAAATGATAAGTTAGAAGAAGTTGAACATTTTATCTCTATGGTTTTTCCAGATGTTAGAACTAAAAAATACATAGAAATCAGGTCAGCAGATGCCCTGCCATATCCTTACAATTTTGCTTTTGCTGCCCTCCTGAAATCTTTATTTTATAATCAGGAAAATCTCGATTATCTTTATCAGCTGTCTTTAAGCTACAATCAGCAGCAGTTTTTAAAGTTCAGAGAAGAAATCCTGAGAACCGAAAAAAATTCTAAAAGAGAAAAATTGATAATAGAAATATTTAAGCGCGCAGAGGCTGCATTAGATCAGCCTGATTTGAATTATTTAAAAGAACTCAAAAAACTATATTTAGATTACGGCAGATTCAAATTTAAAACTCTATCCAATCTAAAGCAGGGAAAAAAAGAGGCCCTTGACTGGTGTCTTTTAAACTAAATAATTAAACCCCGGCAATTTCAGCTGCTCCAGGATTTGCCTCTGGACCAGTTTTTTCGAAATCAGCCGGGGTTTTCAGTTTCTATTTGATTTTTATATCATTTATATAAGAAACAATATTTTTAATTATTCTTCTTTCATAAATTCTTTAAAGAAGACTATAAAAACTGCCAGCATTAAGGCCAGAACTGCTGCAATAGCAACATTCAGTTTAGTATTTGGACTAATTGGATTTTCGGGCAAATACGGCGCGTCAAGCACTTCTAAAGGGTAAAAGTTTAATAATTTGGTCTCTTTTTCCTCAATTTCACTTCTTAATGATCTTCTAGAGTTCTGAAGAGAAGAATTTTCTTGAATTAATAAAGAAACAGTTTCTAATTCTCCTTCTTCTCTACTTTCTGAAATTAATTCCTGGTTTCGATCTATATTTGAATTAAGAGTTTTTAAATCAGCTTTTAAATCTGAAATATATTCTCTTTCATTGTCAATTTTGTTTTGAAAATATTGATTAGAGTCATTTTCAAAATTAGTAATAATTCCTTCTGTTATATCTAATGTCAATTGTGGTTCATTATTTTTTACAGTTATTGAGAGAATAGAAGTGTTACCAATCTGGTTGACAGTTAAATTATTGTTGATATAAGAATTCAATCTTGCTGCTGACATCTCAACCTCTAATTCTGACATAACCCTCTGCATTAAATCAGTACTGCTCAAAAGTTGTACTGCTGTATCTGGCTCACTATATAAACCCTCATAATTTGAAAGCTGGATTCTTGCTCTGGTTTGATAGGTCGGATCCATAACAAAGGAACTGGCTAAATAAGCAGCAATTACAGCGACAACTGCCAATCCGATTATAAAAAATTTATTATTCCATAACAGAATTATGTATTCTCTAAGATCAATTTCGTATTCATCATAATACATCTGCTGATTAGCACTGTCATTTTCATTTTTCATCTAAATCTCTCCTTACATAATATATTTGAACCTCCTTACTACATTTTACATTGATTTTTGATAAAAAACAACATATTTCGACATATTATCAAAATACTATAAAGTTCATTTAAGCACAAAATCCCCCTTGTCGTAAATTATTTGATAATCAACTTACGAAAAGGGGGATTAATATTATTTTGTAGTTTAGTTGTCTTCTTTCATAAATTCTTTAAAGAAAACTATAAATACTGCCAGCATTAATGCCAGAACTGCAGCAATAGCTATATTAAGCTTCTTATTATTAGCTAATGGTCTTGAAGGTGTAATTGCTTCAGCATAAAATTTAACATCACTAGTTCTCTGAGCCTCAGTAATTCTTGCTTCCTCCACTCTAGAAGCAAGAGAATCATAAGTATTTTGTACATCATCAATTTTTTGTTCAAGTAAAGATTTTTTGTTTTCGCCTTCCCATAATTGATTCTGTATTTCTTTAATCTCAGAAGTTAATTTTTTTTCATTATTTCTAGAATAAGCTAGTTCAGCATCTATTTCTTCAATTTCCAATTCTAAATTAACTTTTTTGTTTATTAATTCTTTATATTTTTGAGCATAATTATTATAAGAGTCCCGATAAACAGATAAATTATTATCAATATTATCTTTTTCTAATTTTAAAGAATAATACTTTTTATTTAAATTTTCAAGCTTTGACTGTTCATTTGTAATCTGAGTATTATAATAATCAATTAAATTTGGTCTCTTTTCAGTAACTATAAGATTGTCAGTTAAATTATCTTTTGCTTTTTTATAAATCGGATTAATTATTTCATTTTCAAGTTTTAACTTTTCCAATACATTAATTTCTGACTCAGAGAAAATATTAGCCCATAAAGTATTATTATCAATACTTCTATTAACTATCCATCTATCATCTTCTTTTTCAAGTAATTTAGATAGTTCTTTATTTTCTTCTCTTAAATCAATTAACTCATTTTCAAACTCTGAAATAGTATTTTTATATTTAATTATATTACTTCTTGCTAATTCTATTTCTTTCTGCAAAAGATCTAAATCATATTTCTGATTAAAAGTTTTTAATTGTTGCTGATAACCAAGATATTGATCTTTAATCTTTAACAAGTTATAATTATCATCACTATATTCTTCATTATTTAACTCTCCGATCCAGACACCATTTTCTTCCATACTTTCTAACTGCTCTATTGTATTTTCATATTGAGCATTTTTAGTACCCATATTTTTTTCAAGTTCTAATATCCTTTTATTATTCTCATTTAACGATTTCTCTTTATTATTCAAGTGTTGCCTCAATAATCCAAGTCTATTTTCTTTATTGAAAGCTAATAAATCAGATTTAAGATTATTTAATTTTTCCTCAGTATCTTCAAACTGTTCCTGAATAACTGTAGCAACCTCTAGAACTTCATTTTGTCTTATTTCTCTACTATCATTAATAAAGTTTTCTGCCCAGGCATTAGCTATATCTGCTGCTAATTCTGGTTCTTTACTTTTTACCCTCAATTCAATTAATGGGGCGTCTCCATTATCACTCTCTTCTGAGGCTAGAATTTCAATACTCATCATACTCTCTAATTGATCAGCACTATATCTTTCACCTTGTTTATTTCTTAAATCTAAATCTTCTATAATTTTTTGTCTAATTGAATCAGTAGTTGCTAAATTTCTATATGTATCTATAGAAAAAGATTCTACCTCCAGAGAGGTTGTATAGTTGGGTGTTAAAATTAATAAAGTTGATTTAGCCTCATAAACTGGCTCAACCATAAATGTACTATAAGCAAATGCGATTATAATTGCCAGGATTACTAAACCACCAATAAAAAATTTATTATTCCATAAAAGCATTATGTATTCTCTTAAATCTATTTCATATTCATCGTAATAATTCGGATCCGGTTCATTTTCCATAAAAAACCCCCCTTTATTGTACTATTCAACATCTTACTGACATTAATACTATTATAATATAAGCCATTTTTCAAGAAGCAAATTCCGACAAAATATTTTATGATCAGAATAGGAAACTTATGATAAAAGTTTTTAGTTGAAAGCAATCTCACTCACATAATCAAATTCAAGCTCAACAATCTCAGCGGCAGCCGGCCAGACAATTATTTGCTGCCCACCCAGATTTGCCTCAATATCAGAAGCATTATTGCGTCTAATTAAAAAGATATCCTCTCCACTCAGATATTCAATAGTAGTTAAATTGTTATAACTAATATTTAGGCTGCCCAGAGAAGTATTCACACTAATAGAATTATCTACTGTACTGGCCGAGAAAAAGTCTCCATTTCTTAGACTTACTGAAATCTGGGTATTATCATTAAATGCATTACTATTAGAAAAATCAACACTGCTGATTTCTGAAGCAGCAAAAGTCTGTTCTCCTCCATTTGCCAGAAAAGTAATATCAGAAAGTAATTGGCCGCTAAACCTATTGCTGGCAGAAGCTCTGATCACAAAATTTCCATTTGCCCTATCTATTTTATTGATATACTGGCTCTGAAGATTTAATTCGGCATAAGAAGTCTGCAGAGTTAAACTTGAATTCTGGACATCTCCCCTGAGCTGCTGTCCATTTTGAAGTTCAATCTGATCTGCAAAAACAGCCGGACTCAGCATAACTGCTATTAAAAACAGCAGGATAAAAGCAACTAAATGTTTTTTCATTTTTTTCTCCCCCTCACAAAGTTCCCTGGAAAAATTATTCTTCAAACATGCTGTGTAAAATACTGGAGACAAAACTAACAATTATCGAAGCAATTAAAGCTGAAAAGAAACCGCTGACTGCAAAACCTGGAACTAAAACAGAGGTTAAAGCCAGCATGATTGCATTGATCACCAGTAAAAATAGGCCAAAAGTTAAGATTGTAAAAGGAATGGTCAGGATTGTAAAAATCGGTCTGATAAACCCGTTAACAAAACCCAGGACTACTGCTGCAAAAAATCCAGCCCAGACACCGGTCACTGTAATTCCCGGCAGTAGATAAGCCGCCACTATAAGAGCCACCATTGTAGAAAATACTTTTGCAAAAAAATGAGACATAATAAATTCCTCCTTTTTGAAATTTGACAGGTTATAAGCCATCATAAATTTAATTAACTATTTAGTCTTCATTTTACTTTAGCTTTTATTCCATTATTATTTATTTCTTTGATAATTACATTATACCTTTTTTGAAAAAAATGTCAAAGTTTTAGCGGCTGATTAATTTTATCTGGAACAACTTCTATATTCATTTTTTATGATATAGTTGACAGTCTCTAAATACTATATTATAATATAAATCAAAGTAAAGTGCTCAACTTTAGAAGCTTTAACTCGGAAATGATTTTAGGAGGTAATTTTATGATTTTTGATAATGTAACTGAACTGATAGGAAATACACCTTTAGTTCGACTTAATAATTTAGTAAATGATAATTCTGCTGAGGTTGTTCTCAAACTGGAGAGCTTTAATCCCGGCGGCAGTGTAAAAGATAGAATTGCTTTTAATATGATCAGGGAAGCTGAAAAAGCTGGCAAAATTGAGCCAGGTGGAGTTTTGGTGGAACCAACCAGCGGTAATACCGGAATTGGAATTGCAATGGTAGGAGCTGCTAAAGGTTATGAAGTCGTTTTAACGATGCCCGAATCAATGAGTCAGGAAAGAAGGCAGATGCTTAAAGCCTACGGGGCAGAATTAATTTTAACTCAGGCTTCCGAGGGTATGAAAGGTGCAATCTCTAAAGCAGAAGAAATTGCTGCTGAGAGAGATGGATTTATTCCTTCTCAGTTTACCAATCCTGCTAATCCGGATATTCACCGCAAAACTACTGCTAAAGAAATAATTACTGAAACTCAGGGTAAAATTGATTATTTTGTGGCAGGAGTAGGAACCGGTGGTACAATTACTGGAACCGGTGAGGAACTTAAAAAAAGAATTAATAATCTTAAGGTAGTAGCAGTCGAGCCTGAAAACTCAGCTGTTATCTCTGGCGGTGAACCTGGACCACATAAGATTCAGGGTATTGGAGCTGGATTTATACCTGAGGTTTTGAATACTGAAATTATAGATCGAGTGGAAAAAATAACAAATGACGAAGCTTTTGCAGCTGCTAAAGACTTAGCAGCAAAAGAAGGTATCTTTGCCGGAATTTCAACTGGAGCTGCAGTTGCTGCCGCTCTCAGGTTAGCTGAAGAAGTAGGTAAAGATAAACGAATTGTAGTAATCGCACCTGACACAGGTGAGCGTTACCTCTCAACCGGAGTCTTCGGTTAAAGTACCGCTGCCGTTTACGCAACCAAATTTAACCAATTTTATGTTTTTTAATAAAGTTTACCCCGATAATTTGATATAGAAGAATTTCCCCTGTGAAAGGCCCGGAGGACCCCCAACCTACCGGGCTATTTCCATGTCTAGATATGTTTGCTTGTGTTCATTTATGTTCACGCACCGGGTACCTGGGCAGGCTTCATCTGGCAGTGAAAGTCTGGTAAATAAGCTGGGAAAATTATTTTATCAGGCAGTGTGTCAAACACTGCCCTGTAGATTGTATTACTATCAATGATCAGGAAAGCACAATCAATCATCAAATCTGTATTGGCTGTGGAGAATGTGTTGTTACCTGTCCCACAGATGCAATTGCTGTGGAATGGGAATCCACCAGTGAAGGAATGGAAGAACGTCAGGTAGAATTCACTTATGGTATTGTTAAAGATAGAAAGAATATCTATCTCAATTTTATCACTAATGTTTCTCCTGACTGTGACTGTGCCGGCTGGAGTGATCGCCCGATCGTTAATGATATCGGGATTTTAGCCTCTAAAGATCCGGTTGCCCTGGAGCAGGCTTCCCTGGACCTGGTTAACAAGGCTGAACCAAAGGGAATGCTCGAAGATCGAGATTTAGAGCCTGGAGAAAATAAGTTTAAAGCAGTTCATCCCAGTACTGATGGAGGAGTAAGGCAGATTGACTATGCTGCTGAAATCGGAATGGGCTCAAAAGAATATGAATTGATTTCTCTGTAAAATGGAAGAAAAAAGGGCAGGAACCCGTGAATTTTGCAGGCAGCCGTTAAATGCTGCCAGAGCAAGATTAGACAAATCGCGCGGGAACCTGACCTTTTTTATTTTTACTTACTGCATTATTTCACTTTCTCCTAATTTATAATCGACAATTTCTAATTTGTCTTTGATATTTAAACCATATTTACAGGCTTTAAATTCAGCCGTCTTTTTTAATAAATCTGCTGCTTTTATTTCCAGCTGCTTATATCTTTTTTCCGCCAGCTTCTGATCCCCAAACCAGAAGCGCAGACGGTCACGCAGAGCATAGTCGGCAGGATTCCTGGGTCTTCCATCATACATCTGGCGGTCATAATAGCCTTCCATTCTAAATACATCTTTTATGTTTTCTCCATCTTGCCTGGATACAGTACACTCTTTACACTGACGGCAGACATAATCGCCTAATTCTTCTGCATTTTTAAATAATTCTTCCTTCTCAACTGCAGTCATTGGCTCAAATTCTGCTGCCAGTTTGAGATCCATCTCCAGCATTTCCTGATTGTTCATCCCTGTCACAACAGTATCTATCGGCAGTGAAAAAACATAACGAAAAGCGTCTTCTACATTCTGCCACAAAAATCCGTCGGCCAGGGGCTTCATACAGAGAGTGCCAATATTTTTTTCTTTAACTAAGGGCAGCAGCTCCTGTTCTAATCTGGGAAAATTAAAGTTATCAAAATAATTAAAATGAGTCATCATCACTTCGAATTCTCCAGTTTTTAAAGCCTCAATTAAAACATCTGGCTGGCCGTGACCGGTAATTCCAATATGCTTTACTTTTCCCATCTCTTTTGCCTTTTTGGCAGCCTCCAGTGAGCCACCGGGTTTTAAAATTTCTTTTAAATCATCCTCATCACCAACTCCGTGCATAAAAATTATGTCAAGCTGATCTGTCTGCAGATTTTTTAGACTGCGATCTATTTCCTCCATCGCTCCTTCGGCATCCCTGACCCCGGTCTTGCTGGCCAAAATAAGCTCATCTCTTCTCTGTTTTACTATTTCGCCAATTTTCTTTTCTGACTCTCCATCACCATAAGAAGCTGCTGTTTCCAGGTAATTGCCCCCACGATCTAAGTAAGTATTTAATAAACCAGCAGCTTGATCAGCCGGAATTTCTATTAAGTGAAAACCTCCAAATCCCAGCAGACTAATTTCTAAACCAGTTTTTCCAAGTTTTCTCTTCTTCATTTTTAATTCCCCCATGTTAAATAATTTAATTGAATATACTTTTCCAGATATTGATTTGCTAAATTAGAACATACCCATTATTTCTGGCTTAATTAATCCTCCAATTTGACTTTAAATGTTTTGATTTCATAGGGCTTTATTTCAAACTCGAAATAATAATTTTCAGCTTCAATTTCCCTGCTGTTTTCTTCAACTAAATTACATTCACTGACTTTTTTCAGCTCTCGCCCCAGATCAACTCTAACTTTTTCTCTGCGGCTGCCGTATTCATAAAATCTCAAGATCAAATCATCACTGGTTTCTGCTTTTTTAACCGTTTCTAAAATGGTACTCTCTGCCTCAACTTCTATAAATGATTTCTGCTGTGGCTGCTCACCAGATTGACTCTGAGTAATTACTGTCTGGAGAGGATAATTTAGCTCATAGGCTTCTTTTGCAGTCTCTGCCTCAAACCAGTCACCACCATGGGGATAGATGCTGTAGGTAAAGCTGTGCGGGCCCTGATCTGCCTCTGGATCGGGATCAACCCCTGATTTAATCAGACTCAGCCGCATTGTCTGGTCTTTAATATCATGTCCATATTTACAGTCATTTAAAAGACTAACTCCATAATCTCTTTCGGAAAGATCTACCCATTTCTGGCCCACAGTTTCGAATTTAGCGTAATCCCAGCTTGTATTCCAGTGGGTGCTCCGCTCAACATTTCCAAATTGAATCTCATAAGTAGCTGTCGTACTGCGAACATCCACCGGAAAAGCAGTTTTTAGCAGAATCTGCTCTTCCTGCCAGTCTATATCTGTTTTAAAATCTATTCGCCTCTGATTGGCATAAACAATCAGCTGCTGTGAAATTGTAGAATCCAGAAACTTCCATTCCAGATTAACAATTATTCTATCATCTATTTTGTCTATTTTTAGCTGCTGCAGCTGGTCAACTATATATTCCTTTTCCTGATAGTAAATATCGATATCCCAGGCATTATAATTCATTGGTCGATCCTCAAATGCCTGCAGCAGGTTGGCTTTTTTACCCTCAGGGATTATTTCTCGCTGAAACTCGCGGTCGTAAATTGAAGTAATCTGTCCCTGCTCATTTAATTTTATCCGATAATATCTATTTTCTATCAAGTTTTTCTCTACTTCTGTTTTCAGAAGATTTCTTTTGCTGCTGGCCCCAGCCGTCTGAGCCTTACTTTTGGCAATTAAATAATTTATCTGGCTTTTTTTGAAATCAGCTTCTTTTTGAGCCTCGATTTCAGCTTCCAGTTTTAGACCTTCACTGCTTTCTACAATATTATAGGCTTTATAACCGCTGGCAGGAACATCGTCAATCATAATTTCTCGTCCATCAAATTTGATATAATCCGAGCGCTGCCAGGGCAGAGAATTAAAAACAACCAGCTTCTTTTCTGATCCCTTTATCTGGGCTGCAATTTTCTCTAAGCTGCTGTTTAAAAGACTTTCTGTACTTGCAAAAAGTTCTTTAAATTCTGCTGCACTATCCTGATAGACTTCTTTGATTGAAGATCCGGGAAGAATATCATGAAATTGATTTTTAAGTAAAATTTCCCAGTTTTCCTTCAGATTTTCAGCCGGATAATCCAGATCAGCTTCTAGAGCGGCAAAAGACCTGAACAACTCTGTGTCATGGAGTATAATTTCTGCTTTTCTATTATTTTTTTTGATTTCAGCCTGAGAGGTATAGGTACCCCGGTGATATTCCAGATAAAGCTCACCATCCCAGACGGGCAAATCCTCATTCTCACTTACTCTTTCTGCCAGCCTGGCAAAGTAAGCTTCAGCACTGCCAAATTTAATTTTAGGCAGGCCTGGAATCTGCTGCATATTTTTGCCTGCTTCAATCATTTTGCGGGTTGGACCCCCTCCACCATCACCCCAGCCGTAAGCCAGGAGAAGCTCGTCATTAATATCTTTCTGTTGATAATTATCCCAGCTGCCTTTAACAGACTCGGGATCTAAAAGTCCATTGTAAGTGTAGAAAGACTCGTCATTATTGACTTCAGGTGTTGTAATAAAATGGGTTAGAACTTCGGTGCCGTCAATTCCCCGCCAGTTAAAGGTGTCATATTCTGGCCGATTAAACTGACTCCAGCTAATTTTAGTGGTCATAAAATACTGCATCCCGCTTTTTTTAATAATCTGGGGCAGGGCCCAGGAATATCCAAAAACATCAGGCAGCCAGAGTATATTCCACTCCAGATCAAATTCTTCTTTAAGGAATCGCTGCCCGTGTAAAAATTGTCTGACCAGAGACTCACCCGAAGTCAGATTGCAGTCAGCTTCAACCCACATTCCACCGGTAACTTCCCAGTTACCTGCTTCAATTTTTTCTTTAATCCTGGCGTATATTTCCGGATAGTCTTCTTTAATAAATTTATATAGCTGAGGACTTGACTGGACAAAGGTGTAATCTGGATATTCATCCATTAGTTTTAAAACTGTAGAAAATGTCCGGGCAGTCTTTTCCCTTGTGTGCAGCAGCCGCCAGAGCCAGGCTACATCAATATGAGAATGTCCAACTGCTGTTAGCTGAGGCAGATTCGACTCTGACTTCAGCTCTGCCAGTGAATCTTTAAGATATTGATTGGCTTCAGCTGCCGACTGCAGAAATTTAGCTGAACCCGGTTTCCTAAAATCAATCAAATTAAAGGCCTGATTAAGTCTGTTTAAAAGTTTATGCCGCAAATTTTCACCTGCAGCCATTGTTTCTATAGATTGACTTAAAGTCTCAGCCAATCTGTAAAACTCTTCTATGTTTTGATCTCTAAAAACTAGAGCAGCTTTTTTAAACTGCTGCTTTTCTGATCCGGGACCGCTGAAAGCTTTAACTGCTATTTCTAAGTTTTTATTTTCTAAGTCTTTTCTGCTTAACTTGACCAGGGAGTGATTGCGGTCCAGTCCCTGTAAGGGTTTTTCGTTTAAATAAAGCAGTGATTCAGCTCCATTTAAACCTCCAGAATGGCCCCGGCCGGGGATGATTTCTAAATAAATATTCCCCTGCAGTTCTTTCCAGCTATCAGGTACTTCAATCCCAGCCCTAAACCAGCAGCTTTTATCTTTCCCTCCCCAGCTTTCTCCCACCTTAAAATCTTCTCCTGCAAGTTTTGTAAAATCAGGCAGAGATTTATTCTGAAGGCTGGCTGGATATTTTTTGAATTTTTCAATTGCTATTTCTTTCTGGTTTAAGACTGATTTTAAATCTTTTAAATATCGTTCAATTTTTCCTGCTTTAAAAAACATTATTTTCACTCCTTTAATATAATCAATATATCTATTATTAATTGAGACATTAAAATTCTGATAAAATATTATAAAACTCAAATTACATTATACTAGTAAATTTATTTAAAAAATAATTTATTGATTTATTTTTTTGAACTGCAGTTTCAATTGAAAAGATTTTTAATACTTCTCTCATAAAATCAATTCTCGAATCGTATTTAGTTGCTATCAAATCATTAAAATCTTCTTTAAATAATTCATCAGTGTTCTTAAAACTTTTAATCCCAAGGCTATTGCTTGACTCTCCATCTAATCCTGCAAGATACCAGCTTTCAATTTCTTTTATTACCACAATTATTCTATTAAAAGCTAGATAATCAAAAGTCTCTAAAACTTTCCGTTTCTTTTCAATAACACAATTGTTCTCATCCAAATCCCCAACAAAAAAATAATCGGCTCCCATAGAGTTTATACTAGCTATAAATTTTTTAATATTCTTATATTTTTGCTGAGCATATTGCCAGATAATTATATGATCATAATCATCTTTAAATAGTGGTTTAATTATTTCATTAAAAAATCTTTCATCATCATTGCCTTCTACCAAAATATATAATCGCTTATACAAAAAGCTACACCCCCAGCAAATTTTGTATATATAAATCGTCTATACCCATGTCATTATCTAAAAATACCTGCACTTCCTTTTTCTCTACCGGTTTTGTGATTTTAGAAAACCCGTCTGGATCACGATGGACTAAAAAAAGATTCCGCAGATCAATATATTTAATCAGTTCTGGATTATGGGTGGTGATCAAAATTTGCTTATTTGCCGATGCATCAACAAACATATCAACTAATTTAGAAATCAAATGGGGATGAATATTTCTTTCCGGCTCCTCAATTATTGCGATTTTTTTATCTTCAAAATAAAGTGCAATCACCAGAGCAATTGTACTAATTGTTCCATCAGAAAGAATTGAAGCTGGAATATATTCTTTTTCCGAATATTCTTCTTTAAGTTTAAATAGTAAGGATTTATCAGCAAATTTTTCTATATCAATATTATTGACAAACGGCAGAATATCTTTTACAATATTAGTAAATTTCCTTGCTTTGTTCCTATTTTCTATTATATTTTTTAATACAATTGCCAGATTCTCACCATCTTCTTCTAATTCAGCTTTTCCAGTTATTGGAGTTGCTTTTTTAGATAATAGTGGATTAATATTATAAATTGAAATCCCACCTAAAATTTCTCTGAGTGATCTCTCAATAATAAAAGCAAAGGGAGTTTCTAAAATCAATTCTTTACTAGATATTGAAATTTCTTCGACAAAGGAAGGTAAAATATTTTCGCGATTAATTTCTATTTGATCAGTTATTAAAGTATCTTTATTTATTTTAATATCAAGATTATTATTATCTTTCAGTAATGTTAGGATTACTTCTCCCAGTTCTTTTTGGTTACTGGTTTTTTCTGCAATTTTATTCTGCTTTTCTACTTCGTAATATTTAAATTTTAAAGTTAATTGATCTTCTATAACTTTATAATCTTCACCATTAAATTCAATTGCAAACTGATATTTGCTTTCGTAAGCTTCTCTACAGAGCAAATTATTCTCATTTTCTTTTTCAATTTTCTGTATATTGGGGCGATCAAAAATTATTTCTAGCTTAAGCGGCTGTTGATCTCCAATCTTAATATTTCTGAGATATTCTACTCCCCCCTGCATAGAAATGGCATTGCTCAAACCACTTTGTATAATATCTCTGATAAAATCAAATACCTGAATAAAACTTGACTTCCCGGCTGCATTGGCGCCAATAAAAACATTAAATTGATTTAGTTCAATTTCAAGTTCTCTAAAACTTTTAAAATTAGAAACTTTTATTTTTTTTATTCCCACTCTAATCCCTCCTGCCTGGCAAGGCTTAATAGATACAGCAATTTTAATTATTTTAAATTATAATCTATTACCTTTATTATATCACAACAAGAAAAAAATGACAGCTCCCGGAGGGACTGCCATTAAGATTAAATCTATTTTAACCTGCATCTTCAAATGAATCTTTATTTAAAATTTCCTGCTTTAATTTTGTAAATTCTTTTTCTAATTCTAAAAGTTGATCGCGAACTGGATCCGGTAAATCGGCATGAGCTAAATCTCTTTCTGGATGAACTCGGCGGCCATCACGGGTCACAACTCTACCGGGGATACCGACAACTGTAGAGTTTTCATCTACATCTTTCAAAACTACAGAACCAGCACCAATTTTTGCATCATCACCAATTGTAATGCTGCCGAGCACTTTTGCGCCAGCTCCAATAACAACATTATTGCCGATAGTGGGATGTCGTTTGCCTCTTTCTTTACCAGTTCCGCCAAGAGTGACACCCTGATAAAGGGTTACATTATCGCCAATTTCAGTGGTTTCTCCAATCACTACTCCCATCCCGTGATCAATAAAAAAACCACAGCCAATCTCTGCACCTGGATGAATTTCAATTCCCGTTAAAAAGCGGGCCAGCTGTGAAATCAAACGGGGAATGGTCCTCAGGCCTTTACTGTACAGCCAGTGTGAAAAACGATGAAACAGCAGTGCATGCAGACCTGAATAGGCTAAAATCACTTCCAACAAATTATCAGTTGCTGGATCTCTATCAAAAATTGCGTTAACATCGCATTTTAATCTTTTAAACATTAATTTTACACCCCCAAAGATCGACAAATAGTTAAGTGGTATCAGATACCTTTCACTTTATATCGGTCGGTGTTATAAAATTCGGGGTCAGATACAATAGTTGATTTCGTACCGGGCCCTGTTTCTAAATCCGAGTTTTAAACTCAGCTTTATTATACTAATTCAAAATGATAAATGCAAGAATTATTTATTCAACAGGAGCTTGGGGGACATCTGAGATAGTAAATCCGATATCAGTTCTGTAATGCATATCCTTGAATTTCACTTCTTCGATGTAATCGTAAGCTGAATTAATAACACTCAATATCCCCTCGCCAACTACTGTCATTCCCAGTACGCGTCCACCGTCAGTAAAGTAGTTTTCGTTTTCCAGGCGGAGGCGGGTGCCGGAGTGAAATACAATTAAATCATCATGATATTTTAGATTTTCTAATCCCTGAATTTCATAACCAGTCGAATAAGTTAAGGGATAACCTGCAGAAGCAAGAACCACGCAGACTGCGTCACTACCGTAAATTTCAATTTCCTTTTTATATTTCAATTTAACATCATTTGTCATCTGCATCAGCTCCAGCAAATCTTCTGCTAAAAGTGGCATAACAACCTGAGTTTCGGGATCACCAAAGCGGGCATTATAGTCAATTACTTCCGGGCCATTTTCTGTTAAAATGATGCCGACATGCATGACTCCTCTGTAATCAATACCCTCACTGTTAAGAGCGTGGAGAGTAGGCCGTAAAATTTCCCGGCAGATCTGGTCCATCATTTCCTGATCTACATAAGGTGAAGGTGAATAAGACCCCATTCCACCTGTATTTGGACCTTCTTCGCCTTCAAATACAGCTTTATGTTCTCTGGTGCTGGTCACCGGCAAAATAGTCTGACCATCTGTCAGAGCAAAGATTGAAACATCTTCTCCTTCGATGAAATCTTCAACTACAATTCTGTCACCGGCATCACCAAAGGTTTTATCTTCCATAATTCGAGCTACAGCATCCTGTGCAGCCTGGTAATTCGAAGCAACAATTACTCCCTTACCTCCTGCCAGTCCATTTGCCTTAACAACAAGCGGATATTCGGCATTCTCCAGATAAGTAAGTGCAGTGTCCGGATCAGTAAAGACCTCATACTCACCTGTGGGTATATTATATTTATCAAGTATTTCTTTGGCAAAGGCTTTACTGCCTTCCAGCAGAGCAGCCTGTTTTTTCGGTCCGAAGATCGGTAGTCCCCGCTCGACAAAATAATCAACAATTCCTGCTACCAGCGGTTCCTCGGGGCCAACTACAGTCATTCCGATTCCATTTTCCTGAGCAAAGTCTGCTAAAGCTTCTATATTATCTGCTTTTATATCAACTCGTTCTGCGATTTCTAACATTCCATCATTACCTGGAGCAGCAAAAATTTTATCTACATTTTCGCTCTGATAAAGCTTCCAGGCTAAGGCATGTTCTCTGCCTCCGTCTCCTACAATTAATACCTTCATAACCGATCCTCCTCATCGTATATTTATCTTCTAATTGCCTGCTTCCGACCCGGGCCAACACTAATAATTTTGGCCGGAATTCCGATTAACTCTTCTATTCTTGCTATATACCTTTTAGCATTTTCGGGCAGCTTGTCATAATCTCTAATACCAGTGATGTCCTCCTGCCAACCGGGCCATTTTTCGTAAACCGGCTGATAGGGAATCTCACTTTCTAGATAAGGTGGAAATTCTTCTACAATTTCCTCCCCGTGCTTATAAGCTGTACAAACCTTGATCTCATCAATCCCGGTTAAAACATCTATTTTGGTTAAAGCAATTTCGGTTAAGCCGTTAACTCTAACTGCATGTTTTAAAATTGGAATATCCAGCCAGCCGCATCTGCGGGGACGACCTGTGGTCACACCAAATTCATGACCTTTATCCCTTAAATATTCTCCCCATTCATTATCCAGTTCGGTCGGAAAGGGTCCGGCTCCAACTCTGGTTAAATAGGCTTTGGTTACTCCAATCACATCATCAATAGTGGTCGGTCCGACTCCAGTTCCGGTGCAGACTCCGCCGGCAGTTGGATTGGAAGAAGTAACAAAAGGATATGTACCATAATCTATGTCGAGTAATGTTCCCTGAGCTCCTTCAAAAAATATTTTCTGATTCTGCTTATGAGCTTCATTGAGCAGCAGGGAGGTATTTGTTACATAGGGGCTCAGCTTTTCTATGTAGGGTTGATATTCCTTAATAATTTCTTCTACTTTCAGGGTTTTTGCATCATAAACATTTTCTAATAATACATTGTGATAATCAAGTGCTTTTTCCAGTTTAGCTCTAAACCTGCCTTCATCCAGCAGATCTGCAATTCTGATTCCCCGGCGGGCAGTTTTGTCAGTATAGCAGGGGCCAATTCCCTTCCCGGTGGTTCCAATTTTACTGTCACCTTTGCGCTTTTCCTCCAGAGCATCAAGCATTCTGTGGTAGGGCATAATTACATGGGCAGTCTCAGAAATATAAAGATTGGCTAAAGAAATTCCTCTGTCTTCTAAACCTTCCATCTCTTCTACCATGGCTTCAGGATCAATGACCACTCCTCCACCAAGTACAGATTTTTTATCCTCATATAAAATTCCGGATGGGATTAGATGCAGTTCAAATTTCTCATCATCTACTATAACTGTATGCCCAGCATTGTTTCCACCACCATAGCGAACAACCAGGTCAGCAGTTTCCGCCAGCATATCAGTAATCTTACCCTTGCCTTCATCTCCCCACTGTGCACCAACAACTATCTTATTAGACATTTAATTTCTCTCCTCACATATTCTTTGATTTAAAACTTCTCAATTCTACTTCTTAAAATCAGTTTATATTTTGAAAATAGTGTAAGCTATTTGAAATAAATCTGTCAGCAATTCACTCTGAATAAATAATTTAATTTTTAGCTGTACATTTCTTAGCTCTTAACTATAGTTTAACAAATATTTACCAGAAGTGCATCCTTTAATTTAATCTGCACCTGTTTAAGCGGCTTAAAACTAGTTAATTCTCAACCAATTAATACCCAGCCAACAACATACTTTATCTAAAATCAGCCTCTTTTAGAGCAGACCGGTCCGTTTAAAAATCTGATCAATATTTTTTAAATAGGCCTGCCAGTCAAAAATCTGATCAAGTTCTGCTTCAGTTAGATATTCACTTATTTCCTCATCTGCTGAAATCAGCTTTCTGTAATCTGTCTTTTCTTCCCAGGCTGTCATCGCATTTCGCTGGGCCAGCTCATAAGCTTCTTCCCGGCGCAGTCCTTTTTCTACCAGGGCCAGCATCAGACGCTGAGAAAAGGTGAGACCCAGTGTTTTTTCGAGATTGAGCTGCATATTATCCTCATTAACTACCAGTTCTTCCATTACTCCTTTAAATTTATGCAGCATATAATCCAGCAGAACTGCACTGTCAGGCAAAATTACCCTCTCAACTGAAGAATGGGTTAAATCCCTTTCATGCCAGAGACATACATTTTCTAAAGCAGGAACTACATTGCCGCGGATTACCCGGGCCAGCCCGCTTAAGCGCTCACAGACAATTGGATTCTTTTTATGAGGCATGGCTGAAGAACCCTTCTGTCCCTTGCGGAATCCCTCTTCTACCTCTAAAATGTCAGTCCGCTGCAGGTTTCTAATTTCAGTTGCAAACTTTTCTATAGAAGCAGCTGCCAGAGCAATTCGCTCAATAAAATCTGCATGGCGGTCCCGCTGCAGAATCTGGGAGCTGACCTTTGCGTTTTTAAGTCCCAGCAGTTCACAAACTCTTTTTTCTACTTCCGGATCAATGGTGGCAAAAGTACCGACAGCACCGGAAATCTGACCGACAGCGACAACTTCCTCCAGCTGCTCAAAACGAGTAATCTGCCTCTCTATTTCCTGATACCAGTTTAATATTTTCAGGCCCCAGGTAATCGGCTCAGCGTGAACTCCATGGGTCCGGCCGACCATAATTGTATCTTTAGCAGCCAGGGCTTTCTGGCCCAGAGTCTGCTTTAATTTCTTCAGATCTTTCAGAATCAGCTGACAGGCCTGCTGCATCTGCATGGCCCGGGCGGTATCCTTAATATCAGATGAGGTCACTCCTTCGTGGATAAAACGCGACTCAGCTCCCAAATTTTCCGAAATCCCCTCAATAAAGGCAATCATATCATGACGGGTTTTGGCTTCTATTTCCTTAATCCGCTTTAGGTCTACCTTCGCTTCCTGCTCAACTTTCTCAGCTGCACTGACTGGAATCTCTCCCAGCTCTGCTCTGGCTTTTAAAATAGCAATTTCAATCTCAAGCCAGTTCTCATATTTTCTCTCCTCACTCCAGACATTTTCCATCTCTGCCCGGCTGTATCTTGAAAGCATAAATAATCTCCCTCTCTTTTTTCCTTAATTAGATTAATTTTCTTTAATAATAAATATTAGGCTTATTTCAGCAGTTTAGCTGCTGATAGGCCGATAATTTTGATATTCTCT
This sequence comes from Halanaerobium saccharolyticum, assembly GCF_003259895.1. GTDB lineage: Bacteria > Bacillota > Halanaerobiia > Halanaerobiales > Halanaerobiaceae > Halanaerobium > Halanaerobium saccharolyticum_A. The sequence continues at coordinate 63,638 of NZ_QLME01000014.1, forward strand.
TTTTTTCAGTTTAATATTAGCAGATGCAGTGGGTGCTGTCAAGATAAGTCTCCGGGCTTACTGTTGAATTTTGATGCAATAACACGTATAATTATTAACTGCAGTTGAGAAATTTATTGGATTTTTTCTTAAAAAATCTCTGAAATCTGATATAATAAAAATATGTACTAAATTTTGAAAGGTTAATTTCCTATTTAAATAAAATATTTGGATGGAGTTTCTAACTAATTCATATAGATTAAAGTTAAATGACATCCCCCCTCTAGTAAAAGGGTAGTATCATAGTATAATATCAATTGCAGAAGTAAAGAGTATATATAATTTAATTCTAATTAATGCATGCCCCACATTGAACTTTCTGATATATTTATAACAGACAAATTTTAATTTATTGATATCAATATTTAGTAGATAGGAGAGAAAAATGAAATCATTTTTACTAATTGGACAATCAAATATGGCAGGTCGTGGATTTACATATGAAGTACCTCCGATTTATAATGAAAGAATTATGATGTTGCGAAATGGCAGATGGCAAATGATGACTGAACCAATTCATTTTGATAGATCAGTTGCGGGCATAGGGCTTGCGGCGTCATTTGCAGAGTCTTGGTGTAAGGATAATGAGGGAGAAAAGATTGGTCTCATTCCATGTGCAGAAGGTGGTAGCTCCATTGACGAGTGGTCGATAGATGGAACATTATTTCGTCACGCAATAAATGAAGCAAAATTTGCAATGGAAGATAGCGAATTGGTAGGAATATTATGGCATCAAGGGGAAAGTGATAGCCAAGATGGAAAATACAAAGAATACTACGAAAAAATATTAAGAATCTTTAATGAAATAAGAAGAGAATTATCCGTACCTAATATTCCATTTATTATAGGTGGTTTGGGCGATTATTTGGGTAAGGTGGGATTTGGTGCAGGGTGTGTGGAATATCAACTCATTAACGAAGAACTTCAAAAATATGCACAGGGTAAAGAAAATTGCTATCATGTTACTGCTAAAGGACTTACATCTAACCCAGACGGTATCCATATAAATGCTATGTCACAGAGAATATTTGGTATAAGATACTATGAAGCGTATCATAAAAAAAAGCATATATATGAACCATTAACAAATGAAAAAGAATTAGTGGATAAATGTCATAATAGAGTGAATACTTCAGCGGAAAAAACATATATAGCACTAGAAAGATTTACCTTGGGGAGGATTTCCTATGAAGAGTTGATGAAGGCTTTTTCGTAGGAATATGGTAGCAACAAATTCCAATTTGCTAATGATATTAAAGTTAAATAAAATAATATTTTTTTGCGTAATGAGTAAAAAAAAAGAATTTAATTTAAATAAAAGTTCTCCAAAAGAATTAAGAAAAGAATTACGCAGAAAATTAGCAAATTTACATCCGGATAAAAATAAGGGAGATTCAAGTACAGATCGCTTTAAACAAGTAAATCATGCAATGGAATATTTAGATGAATTTTTAAAAAAAGAAACTGATTTGGTTATAAATGAAGAAGATAATGAAATATATGAAAAATATAAACCTAGATTAAGTAATATTATTATGCATCTAAAATCTAATAAAAGAGAATTTGGGATTCCTTTTAATCCGAGAGGAAATATAAATATTGAATTAGCACAGGAATTAGCAAATACTGTTTTTTTTCGTGCTGAAAATAATAACGTAATTAAAATGTTAAAGTCTAATAGCAAACTTTGTGATCTTGCCCCGAGGAGGGCCAAAAAATGAAGCATAATTATTATAAAAAATCTATAGATTTAAGTGAAGCCGAAAGTAGGCAGCTTTTGACCTTAGGTGACAGTTTAATCGAAAAGGGTTTTCTGCGGCAGTTTTCCGGGGATCAAACCAAGGTCCTGCTCTATCTTCTAACTCACATTAAAGAAGCCAATGAAATAGAATTGGAACTTCCGCTGGCCGCCGGAGCACTGGGCATGGGAATTAAAGAACTAAAAACCGCTCTCCATAATCTGGCAGCTACCGGGATTATTAATCGCGAGACAGCAGAGGGCGAAAACTTTTTTCGCTGTTTTCTAAGTTTAGAAGCAGTTTTAACAAAAAATGAGGAAAACCAGGTGGCTCAGGAAAGTTCCAGCACCGGAGCAGAAGTCAGACAGCAGCTGATCAAAAGTAATTCTGCTTCTGAAAATGAAATTGCAGCTGCCTTAATTTCTTTTCTACCGCCTGGAGCCAGGAATATTCACCGGCGGGAAGAAATTAAAAGCTGGCTCAGTGATTTTGAGCCTCAGATGCTCAAGGAACTGGTGCGCAGAGTTGACAAGTGGCTCAAACGCCAGGGTGGTGGTGACCACCTGCAGGGAGCTTATGCCTATCTCAAGGCAATTATCGACAGCTGGTATCAGGAGGAAATTACCACTTACGAAAAACTGCAGGAACAGGATAAACTCCACCGGGAGACCAGAGAGCTGGCCCGGGCCTATGGAATCAGATCTTTTTCTTCCAATACAGCTCAGCTCAAAACTTTTCAGAGCTGGCTCAGCGGGGAACAGGCTTTAAGCAAAGAACTGGCTCTGGCTGCAATTAGAGAAGCTGTGCGCCGCAAAAGAGATGGTCAGCCTTCTTTAAAATATGTGGAAGACAACTTTATCAACCCGATCAAAGAGCTCGGAATCAACAATCTGGCCGATTTTCGCCGCTGGCTGCAGAAAGAAATGGATGGACAGGCCTCGGAAGCTGACAGCAGAGATCAGGCTGGTTCGGATACTAAAGATAAAAAGCAGAAAAGTAAGGCATCTAAATCTAAAAATAGTAAAACCGATGATAAAAATGAGGACAGTAATTATAAATGGAAAGACTTTTTTATTGATTTTGATAAATATAAGGAATAAAATGGTAGGTACCCGGTACCTGGAAATTTTTGGATGTGCAAACGGTACAGGAACAAAATTTGGAAAGGGGAAAAATTATGCCACTTCAATTCAATTCGAACAAATATCAGGGTAAGGCCCGCGAAAAATATATGGAAGCTGAAAAAAGAATAGCCCGAATCCACAATGAGTATCCTGATGTTGAGCAGGCATACAGCTACTTGAATTCCCTCAAACGCGAATATAAAATGTTAAAAGTTGGTCTGTTTAATAAAGAAGAAACAGAAAAAAATTCGATGGAAGAATTAAAAAACGAGATTGATCATCTGGAAGCCCACTACCATGAGCTTTTAAAAAAACATAAGATTCCACTTGATTATAAGGAACCGGACTGGGACTGTGAAAAATGCCATGATACCGGCCGTATTTACCGCAATAACCAGTATTTAGTCTGCAGCTGTGCCAAAAATGATTTAAGACAGCGCAAACAGCATAATGGTAATTTACCCCGACATCTGCAGAATGCTACTTTTAATAATGCCAATCTCAATTATTACGAAACTGATCTGGTAACTGACAGCGGCATGAATTATCGGGAGAATGCTCAAAAAGTTTACAGCCTTGCTTCTACCTTTGTTCAGCGCTTTAACTCAGAGGGACTAAGCCGGGGCTTAATTATTGAAGGTCCAATTGGGAGCGGAAAATCCTATCTTTTAGGCTGTATTGCCAATGCTTTAATTGATAGAGGAATCCAGTTCCGCTATATTGTTTATTCTGATCTTTTACAGCAGATTAGAAGTACTTACAACCAGAACAATCCCGAAACTGACGAAAAACAAATTTTGAGTACGGTCCAACAAATACCGGTTCTTTTAATTGACGATCTGGGAACTGAAAAGGCAACCGAATTCGCCTCTTCTACCCTTTATCAGATTATAGACCGCCGCTACAGAGAGGAAAAACCAATTATTTTATCAACAAATTATTCAATTAAAAATTTAAAGAACCGCTTTCCAGTAATGGGAGAGCGAATTTTTCAGCGACTTTTAGAAATGAATAAGTATTTAGAACTTGCAGGTAATGTTAGAGTCAAAAAAATTGAAGAACAACAGGAGGCCTGATTATGGCAAATGAAGTACAGAATGTAACAAAAGATGACCGCTACAACAAAAATGAATACCAGCTTTTAGGCATCCTGCTGCAGTATCCGGACAAGATTGATGAAGTTGCTGATCTGCTTGAGGTAAAGCATTTTCTGGATCCTCAGGCTTCGATTATTTTTGATCAACTTTTAAAACAGTATCAGCAGGACAATCAGATTTCTCGAACCAAACTTTTAATCGATCTCCAGAGTCAGAATGCTGTAGATGAGGCCGAGCAAATTATTGAGCGGCTGACTTCTGGTTTTAATACAGTTGATGAACTGAAGCCGACTATTGATTTAATCAAAAAAGATTATCAGCGCTCTCTTTTAAAAAGGGCTTCCAATAAACTGAGGGATTTAACTGAAGCCAATGACCTGACTATTGATGACTATCAGGCCCGGGCTCAGGAAATAATTTTTCAGGCAACAAGTGAGAGTAATGACTTAGAAAAACATATTTATAATATGGAAGAAGTTTTAATGGAGTCTTTTTCCAACTACATGGACCGCAAGCACAAAAAGGCTGATGTCGGTCTGCGCACAGGCTTTATTTCTCTTGATAATTTAATTGGAGGTTTTAAACGCGGTCACCTGACAGTAATTGCGGCTTCTACCTCGATGGGGAAAACCGCCTTTGCAATTAATATCGCCAAAAATGTACTTAAACGAAAAGCCAAGGTAGCCATTATGTCGCTTGAGATGGATGCAACTGAGGTTGTAGACAGAATGGTAGTCCAGGAATCACAGGTCAATGCCTGGAAGTATACTCAGGGTGAGACCAACGACGAGGAAGATCAGCGGGTTTCCAAAGCTTTAGATAATTTACATGAGCTGCCCTTAATGATTTCTGATGAACGTGGTTTAAATACCGCCCAGATCAGAGCCCGCCTGCGGAAATTTAAGGCGCAAATGGATGGAATGGATCTGGCAATTATTGATTACCTGCAGATGATTCAGCTGCCAGAAGAACATGCACAGAATACCGCCCGGGCAGTCGGTCAAATTGTACTGCAGCTTAGAAACCTGGCCTCAGAGCTTGATATTCCGGTTATTTTGATTTCTCAGATTTCTCGTAGTTTTACCAGCCGGACAGATAAAAGACCGGTTCTCTCGGACTTAAGAGACTCCGGTAATATTGAGGAGGTTGCTGATGGTGTTATTTTCCTTTACCGTCATGCTCACACCTCTGCCAAAGCTCGAGAGGAAGCAGAAGCCGAGGGTACCGAAAGTGATACAGATATAATTATTGCTAAACAGCGTACAGGACAAACAGGCTCGATCAAACTCTTTTTTGAAGAAGAATTTATCCGTTTTGTGGATCCCGAAAATCTCTCACTGGAAGGAACGATGCCTCATGGATAATCTGGATAGTCTGGATTTAAAGCTGGTACTTTCCTTTGCCAATGCTTATCGCCGGCTCAATGAAAAAGGTGAAATCAGTGATCAGCAGCTGGATGAGGTTATGCAGCTGGTGGAAAATTATCAGAACTTTGCTCCCACTGAATTCAAATCCCGGCTGCACGAGATTTTCCCGGAAAGTGATTTTTAAAGCTACACGTACACGTACCGGGAACCACCCGATTTATGTCGAATTATGTAGGCTAGGAGGTCAGTTTATGGAAGAAGAAAAAATTAATAAAATGATCGAATACCTGGACCAGCTGGAAGAAGTTAATCAATATACACTGGAAAATTACCTTGATAATTTTTTTGTTAAACGGACTGCAGAAAGATTAATCCAGCTGATAGTTGAAACTGCGACGGATATAAATGGACATCTGATAGTTAGTTCAGGCCATAAGCCTCCAGCAGATTATTTCACTTCTTTTATTAAATTAAGTGATTGTCAGATAGTGGATCAAAAATTTGCTGAAAAAATTGCACCCTCAGCCGGATTGAGAAATCGCCTGGTTTATGAATATGAGGAAATAGATGATGAAATTGTTTACAAAAGCATCCAAAAAACAATTGAGAGTTACAAAAAATATATTAGGAAAATTGAAAAATACCTCAAAAACATTGAAAACTCCAGCCGCTAAGCTGGAGCTTTTTTATTGCTAAATATCATAATATTTTTGCTGATCACCATTATCATTATTGCTGTTATCCGGGCCAGAATTCGTTTTATTTTTTTCCTGATCTTTTTGCTGATCTTCGTGCACCGGCTCAGAACTAACATCATAGTCAACATCGATATGGGCTGGTCTTTCGGGAATGATGGCCCAGGCTATGATATAGGCCCAGAATCCTGCTCCCCAGAGAACAGTGAAAACAACTGCTCCCACCCGGACCAGAGTTGGATCCCAATCAAAATATTCTGCAATACCACCACAGACACCACCAATTTTTCGATCATCACGGGAACGATAAAGTTTTTTCATTTTTCTTCACCTCTTTCTTTTAACCATTTAAAATTCGCTCCTTAAACTTCTGCTGGTTTTTCTTTAAATAATACTCAAAATCAAGGTATTTCCTGATCATTAAAGATTGATAAGAAGCTGCATCAAAGTCATTCTTTTTATAGATCAAATAATTTTCCTTAACAACTTCATATTTTAAAAGAGCTGAAGCCTGATTTAAAATAACTAAGTCGATATTATCAAGTCCCTCTTTTATAAATTCCTCGTATAATTTAATTTTAATTTCTCCACTTTTTTCGCTATAATCAGCTTCTAAAAGAACTGCAATATCTATATCGCTATTTTGATCAGCTTTATCACGGGCCTGAGAGCCAAAAAGATAGACAGCCTGAATAAACTTATATTCTTTTGCGATATTATTTATCTTATCGATTATTTGCTGATCCATTATATCAGCTCCTCAACAATTAAATTAAAAATCAAACTTTTAAATGGGTGTTATTGGATAATTTTCAGATTAGAAATCTTCTTTATATAATTATAAAACAAATTGAAACTAATTAACAGTAAATTTTTATATTTAATCTCAATTAATTAAGAAATCTGATTTAAGAGACTGTTCACTGTTAACTGAATTTGAGCAATTACAATAGAGAGTAGACCTATTTTTTGGAAGTTTATGGTTCGGTAAACGGTACGGGCAGGTTAAAAAGTATAGCTTAAAGTTATTTCGAGACCCTTTGCATCTCCACCGAGCATCTCTTCTTCGGCGCCAGCAGCAATGCTTCCCCTGAGTTCAAGCTGCAGATTACTCCCGAATAAATAGGTATAATTGGGAATGAAAATTGTACTGCCGTCATCAAGATAACTGACTGTCATAATTCCGATAGAAGAAAACTCATCGATCTCATAACTGATATTTGTATTGAAAAAATCTAAATTATTTTCCAGATTAGAAGTACTTCCAGTATCTGCAGCTGCTCCGAGATTGAAAAAATCAAAAGAAGAAATATCTCCCTCTACTCCTTCCAGTCTCAAATACTCACCCTGCAGATAAAGCTGGCTTCCGGCCAGAAAATTATAACTGTAGTCTGTACCCAGCTGATAAATATCATAGTCAATCTCTTCATTCTGCCAGAGTCCGTAAGCTCCATAAACTCCCACCGGACCTAAATCACCTTTTGCTGTCAGTCCGTAACGTTCAAAGTCAGTACTGGCAGGCACAGGGGTCCGCACATAACTGGCAGTTAAATCATAGCCTCTAAATGTAGTCCGACCTCTTAAAGCCCATTTATGGTCTTTTCCTTCCACATCAGTTGCCACAAAAGTCAGCCCACTGCCCCAGTTAATTGGATAATATAATTCTACTCCGTCCACAAATTTCGCTCTGCTTTCTTCTTCCAAATTTTCTGCGCCAAGGGTGTAATCAACCGGATTAATTAGAGCCCCATAAGCCCAGGAAACCGGCTGACGCCCTAACTTTGCCGTAAATGGTCCCAGCTCCTGTCTTAAATATAACTTTTTGAACCAGAGATCAACTTTATCCTCAGCTGCCTCATCCAGGCTAATCACAGCCCGGTTTTGAATATCAAGAGGAAAATCATAAGGCAAAAACCACTCCAGTTCTAATTCTGCTGCCAGAGAGTTATCAAGTTCCGAATCAGAATAACTCAAATTGCTGATCAAACTTGCCTGACCACCAATATCGGCTGCCAGCGAAGATGGGGCCAGCATCAAAACCAGAAACATAAATATCAGAGCTGTCAGGGCAAATTTTAACTCCAACCCAAAATTATTTTTTCGTGATTTTAAATGCAGTTTTAATCTGTCTTTTTTCCAGAAATGACTCATTGTATTCCACCACCTAACATTTTTAGCCGAGTTAGTTTAGATAATCGGGATAATCCAGAGTTCAAAATCTTCAGCACAGAACCTAACGCAGACGCTCCAGGGTGAAGATATCTTCGGGCAGCTCAGGCTCAAATTGAATCTCATTTACTATAAATTCAGTACTTGTATTCTGGCGCAGCTTATTTTCCATAATCATTCTGGTTGGATACCAGCGGCCTTCAATCTCTTCCACATTTAAAACGGTGGCTACCTTTAACAACCTGCCGCTTTCTGCATATAATTCTTCCTTTAGACCGACAAATCTCTCCCGGTCAATCCAGACAACCCGGCGGTAATAGCTTACTTCTTTACCTGGAACCTTAACTCCTTCCAGTTTATAGGCCGGACGGCCTTCGTATTCTTCTTCACCCAGAAGTTCAAAATCATAGAGCTCAGTTAATTTATCAGATTCCAACATATCCTGATAGGAAAAATCGCTGCCCATCATTCCCTGTTCCAGCATATGACCTGAAATTTTAACCAGGTCTTCTGCCTGGGGGAAAAACATCCAGAGATCATCATCTCTTTTTAAAAACCTGGTTCCTCTGTCTCTGGGATTTGTAAATTCTGCCAGAGCGTTATCTCCATCCTGCCAGCTGCGCATCGTTTTAGTTTGAGTTCTGCCGCTGTTTTTTATAATCATTTCTGCTTCCGAATAAGCTGTAATCACATATTCATTTTCATCCCTGCGGTTGATTATCTCATCTGCAGTCAGATCCTGGGCCAGCAGAGCCGAATTAAAAGATAATAATAGGAGCATCAAAACGGCCGCAGTTGAGAAAAAAATCAGTTTTTGTTTATTTACTTTTGCTTTAAACATAATATCACTCCTCTTCAATTTAAGTTTATCAAAACAATCTTAGTTTTTATAGTAGTCTCCACACTTTATAATTTACTCCGGCACTTTATCATTTGAATTACTTAAATTTCTCTTAAGGCTTCCGTTGGTTCTAATTTTGCTGCCCGTCTGGCCGGAATAATTGCTGTTATGGTAGTTACTACAACGCCAATAGCAAAGCCAAAGAGCATATGCTCCACTTTAGAAGTAGGATAAATAATTGGATTCATTAAAATATCTACATCCTGAAAAGCAGCACTGTAATCAAAACCTACCCCTGCCAGATAATAATTAATTATGCCTCCACCAATTGCTCCGGCAAGACTTCCAATCAGAGCCATTGCAGTACCTTCTAAAATAAAAAGCTGCATAATCTCACTGCTTTTTAAACCAAGAGCACTCATCATTCCGATTTCCTGAGTTCTTTCTTTAACTATCATCACCAGAGTATTAATTACAACTATCGAAGCCAATAGGACTAAGAATAGATAAACAAAATTATAGATTGTCTCACTGACTTCCAGAAGCTGAATAAAACTGCTGCCACCCCGCCAGCTCTGAGCCAGATATTTCTCGCCTCCATTTTGTTCTAAATAATTCTGGACAGCCGGCAGGTATGTTTCAGCCTGATCTCGGTTTTCACCAACCAGCAGTAGTTCAGTACTTTCCTCTTCCAGGTAAAGGAGCTGCCTTGCTGTATCAATCGGCATAAAAACTACATCTTCATTTAATAATGGTAAGTTGCTTGTAATTTCTCCAACTATCTCAAAAGTTGCCCCCTGAAAAGAGCTGAAAGCAGTTGTATAAACCATTGTAACCTTTTCGCCGACACTGCGGTTGATTTTTTCCAGAAGTCTGGTACCCATTACAACTTCTCTGTTGCCGGCTTCTACCATTCGTCCCTGACTCAATTCCCGAGCCAGATTGGTAAAGGCCAGTTCTTTTTCGCTGTTAACTCCCCAGGCCAGCATCTGGACCAGCTCTTCCTCTGTACTGACTGCTGCCCCAAATTTAAGCCGGGGAATCACCATTTCTATTCCCTGTAGTTCTTCTAAATCAGACTGCATCTCTGTCAGCGACTTATCTCCAATTCCATTAACAGTATAATTTAGAGAAAGCAGCCTTTCTTTCTGCGCATATTCCTCATCTATTATTTTGATATGGCCTGTATCATAGTGAATATAGAGTTCATAAGTATCAGCAACCATCCCATCTATTAATCCCCTGGTAAAAACAATTACCATCACTGCAAAGGCAATAGCCAGGATAGAAACTATCGTTCTTAATTTATTTCTAAACATATTTTTGAAAGCAATATTCATTAAAAATTTCATTTCCCAACCCCCTTAGCGGTGATAAATTGCTTTTACCGGATCTTTTCGTGCTGCCCATAAAGCAGGAAAAATACTTGCCAGTATCGAAACGAAAACACCATAGACAAAGACAAAAATAAAAGAAGAAATTTCCCAGCCGGCATAAATTGTGCCGCTTAAAGGAAAACCATAATTGATATCTCCTCCTCCGGTAAGAGCGGACATGTCAATTCCATTAAGATTAAAAATCCAGAGTCCTAATGAACCCATGATTATCCCCATTACTCCACCAATGATTCCGATTCCAGCTGCTTCTCCCATAAAAGTATATACAATCTCGCGCTGATGCATACCCAGGGCCTTCATCATTCCGATTTCTTCCATTCTCTCTAAAGCAGATAGAATTACAGTATTTACAATTCCGACTGCAGCCATAGTTAAAATTATTGCCAGAATTACCTGGGTTTCAATTTCCTGCATTTCCAGCATGGTGACCAGACTCTCTGCAGCATCACGCCAGGAATAAGCATTAAGCTCCCCCTCGAGCCTCCCGGTGAGGCTGGCAGCTGCATTTACTGCCTGATCCTGATCTTCAAGTCTGAGCACATAATGACTAATTTTATCTTCAACATTTAATCTCTGCTGGGCTGTGGAAAGAGAACTAAAAATATTACTTTCATTTAGACTGGGATGAGGAGTATTAAATAAACCAACTATTTCTCCATCAATGGTATTAAAAGTTTTCTCCTCAGTCCTGATCAGCATAATCGCAAAATCTCCCAGACTAAAATCCATCAGCTCAGCCAGCTTTGCCCCCATAATAATCTCACTGCTGTCAGCTTCGGGCATTCTACCTTCCACCAGATGCTGCTCCAGTTCAAAAACCTGACTGTCCTGTCCTGGTTCAATTCCAACCCCGGTTACCGGCAGTTCATCTATGCCATTATTTAAGTTAACTGAAAAATTAAGCCTTTTTGTTAAGTCCACAAATCCCTCAGTTTGTTTCAGTTCAGATTCTACTGCTGCTGAAGGTCTAATTAAATCTCTGAGCGGCAGTTCTCTTCGATCATCCCAGTAGTCCTGATTGGCTACCTGCAGATGACCGCTCTCTAAATTTATTATATTATCAAATGACATTTCAGTCATCCCGATCATTAAGCCTTCAGTTAGAATATAGATTAAAATTGCAAAGGCAATTATCAGAGCAGTAATCACTGTCCTTCTTTTGTGGCGGCTTAAATTTTTAATCGCCATTTTCAGAAAAAACATGACTAATCCCTCCTCTGATCGTTAGTAATTTTTCCGTCCTTGATTTCAATCAAACGCCGGGCATAATCCATTACCTGAGGGTCATGAGTTGAAAAAATAAAGGTTGTATTTGACTCTCTATTCATCTCTTTCATCAGTTCCAGAACTTCCTGACTTGTTTCCGAATCAAGGTTTGCAGTTGGTTCATCAGCCAGCACCAGTTTGGGCTCTTTAATTAAAGCCCTGGCAATTGCCACCCGCTGTTTCTGGCCTCCCGAAAGTTCATTTGGCCTGCGGTTAGCCATCTCGCCAAGTCCAACTTCCTCCAGCAGAGACATTACTCTATCTCTTCTTTCTTTTTTGCTGTGTTTTTCAATCAGTCGAATTGCAAATTCTACATTTTCAAAAGCTGTTAAAACTGGGATTAGATTATAACTCTGAAAAATAAAGCCCAGATTATAGCGCCTTACCTCAGCCAGTTCTTTATTATTTAAGTCATTAATGGAGTGTTCATCAAAAATGATTTCTCCGGCTGTTGACTTATCAAGACAGCCAATCATATTAAGTAAAGTAGTTTTTCCAGAACCAGATGGTCCAAAAATAGTTGTGAATTCCCCTGATTCAATTTCTAAGTCTATGCCTCTCAGTGCCGGAACAGCAATTTTACCCTGCTGGTAAGTCTTTTCCAATCCTCTTAACTTAATTAGTGACATTTTTCTCTCCCCCTTACTATACCATTTTTTATGATATAGATCATTTTATCAACATATTCCATAATCTCATCTAAATTATTGGGATCATGGTTTTCGAAAAAATAGTTTACAATACTAATTAAAAAATCAGTCAGCATAAATGCTGTGAATTTAATATCAATCTCTGGATCAACTTCTTCTTTTTTGACAGCCTCTTCTAAGAGCTGTTCAAATAATTGATTACCCCTTGGACGGTTGTCAGAATAGACTTCTTTTTTGAGACTTTCATTATTGCTATTTAAAAGTTGATCCCCGATTTCAGAAAATAATGGATATTCTCTTTTGAATTGAATTCTAGCAATAAAAACTTTTCTTAAAAGCTCAAAAAAATCTAGCTTCTGATAGTCCTGCAGTTTCCGCCTCACAAATTCAATCTTAATATCTGATGCCTGACCAATAATATATTTATAAAGATCTTTTTTATTGTTAAAATATTGATAAAAACTTCCTTTTGAGATATCTGCCTGCTCAATGATTCGATTGATACTTGTTTTTAAATAGGGATAGGCAGCAAACTCTTCTGTTGCTGCATCAATAATCCGCTGCTGTTTTGTTTCGTTCAGATTGAAAAAAGTCTGTTTGGGCATTAACTCACCTTCTTTTTTTATTAAAATAAATTTTCTGAAATAATATGACTTTGAGGTCATGTGACTTTGTAGTCACATTATATTCTTTTAATTTTCCTTTGTCAACTCTTTTTTTAAAAAAAATAAAATTATTAGTTAAAAGTTAGAGGGCTTCCTTCCTGAATTCAGAGCACAGAACAAAATGGCCTGACGGCCACCCTACTATAGAAGTTAATTAATATTTCTTTAGTAGGGTTTTATCTTTCAAATGTGTATTTAAACTTCATTTCCGCACCACATTCAGGACATGCCACTCCTGGCATTTCTCCTTCTTTCAAATATTTTCCCATTGCAAACTCATCTATTACATAACCTGGAACTTCATCTTCCTCCCCACACTTAGGACATTCATATTTATACCACTCTTTGTCTGTGTCTTCCGGGGAATGGAATGGGATCTCCATATTTTCTTGCCAGTTTTTTTCTTTCATATCTTGGATCAACCTCCCAACTATTGCTTTTAATATATCTTCCACTATCATCGGTATGTTCTATATGATATAGAAAATCATATAATGGATGCCAAATCTCATACAAGACCATTTCTTCACCACAATTTTTACATCTGACTGGATCTTTACCAAAACTTTTTATCATTCTTTCTCTCCAGCTTAATGATATGGTTATTTTATGGTGCATGATTAGTCTTAATTGTCTTCTTTTCATGTATTTCCACAGAGCTACTATCTTTTTTACTCTTTTGTTGTAGCCTCTTCTGTAGAGCCCATATCGTCTGGTCATCTTAAAATATTTAGGTGGAATATGCATTATTATTCTGCCAATAAATTTCATGGCTGATAGCTCTAATTCCACTCTCTTTTTTGTTTTATGATCTTCATACCAGAACCTTACCTTTTTCCCATCATACTCTAAAATTCTATATTCTGCAATAGCTGGTCTGGCTAAATATCTTCCTATGTATTTTGCTGCTCCTCGAGCACTATTCATTCTACTTTCTGCATTGACATAAAAACCTTCTTTGTATCTTCTGTAGAAATATCTAATCAGATTTTGAACCTTTTGGTTATCTGGAAATCTTTCTTTAAAAATGTCTAAAAGCACTTTCTGCCATGCTTTTCTTAAGTATTTGTAGGAAAAATATCCTACTTTACTCCACTGATGATACTTATCTAATGCGCCTTCTGCTATTAATGCATGCACATGAGGATTAAAGCTCATATCACGGCCAAATGTATGAACTACTGTTATTATTCCAGCTTCATATTTATGAATTTTACCTTTTTTATCTATATATCGCTGAATTAATTCTGCCACTTTATTACTTAATTCTTTTATGATATCTTTCTGCCAATAAATATATCCTCTTAATTCTTCTGGAACAGTAAATACCATGTGTCTATGGCTGACATCTAAGATCATATCAACCTGTTTGTCTACCCATTTATCTACATAAACTTTACCACATCTAGAGCAGAACCTACTTTTACAGCTGAAGCTGACAATATGCTCTTCACCACAGTCCAGGCATTTATATTTAGCATAACCATTTTCTGGATTACCACATTTCATTGACTTTTCTACCTGATCAATTACATGGTTTAACATATCAGCAGGCACTCTACCTGGAAGATGTTTAATCTTAAACTCTTCCCAATGGTCATTCAATATTGTTTTAATTTTAATGTGTTTTCCTCTTTGTTTTGAGCTCATAATATTTTTATCATTCTACAAAGTTATCCACATTCCTGCAAAAGCATAATTTCCTATATAAGAACAAAATGGCCTGACGGCCACCCTACTATAGAAGTTAATTAATATTTCTTTAGTAGGGATTTATCTTTCAAATGTGTATTTAAACTTCATT
>NZ_QLME01000015.1 GCF_003259895.1 Halanaerobium saccharolyticum
CATTTTCTCATTCAATTTTTAAATTCTTAAAATTGAATCCAATCTACTTATTTACAGTTTTTTACTATTTTCTTTGCCTATTTTGCAAACACCTATTTCAGCTTCTATTTTTCTTTTCTTTTTAACTGACCACAGGCTGCATTAATCTGAGTTCCCATCTCTTTTCTCAGAGTAACCTGAATTCCATTACTCTGTAAAGTTCCATAAAAACTATCTATTACCTTTTGTACAGGCCGTTCAATACCCAGTTCCGGCACTGGATTAGCAGGTATTAAGTTTACATGACAGTTTATTCCACGCAGCAGTTCAGCCAGCTGCACAGACAGTTCTGGACTATCATTAACACTGTCCATTAACACATATTCGAAGGTTACTCTTCTGCCTGTTTTTTCAATATAGTCCACTACAGCTGTTAAAAGCTGGTTTAAATTATATTTTTTATTGATGGGCATTATTTTATTTCTAAGACGATCATTTGGAGCATGCAGAGAGACAGCAAGTCCAATTTGATCATTAAACTCCGCTAACTTTTTAATCTCAGGAACTAAACCGGCTGTAGAAATAGTCATTTTCCGCATTCCAATATTTAAACCATTATCAGCGTTTATAATCTCTACTGCTTTCATTAAATTATTAAAATTAGCAAGTGGTTCTCCCATTCCCATAAAAACAACATTGCTTAATCTTGGGTCAGCAAAATTGGAACCGCTGATATCTTTCTGAACCTTAATTACCTGATCAACAATTTCTCCTGCGGTTAAATTTCTTTTTAAACCATCAATTCCAGTGGCGCAAAAAGAACATCCAAGTCCACAACCTACCTGAGTAGAAATACAGGCACTGTGACGTCCTGACTCAGGGAAAGGAAGATAAACTCCCTCAATATTTTCTCCATCAGATAACTGCCATAAGTATTTAACAGTACCATCAGCAGCTACACTTCTATTTATTTCTTCTAGATCAGTCAAATTATAGTTTTCATCGAGAAAATTACGCATCTTTTTAGGAATGTTTTTCATGTCTTCTGTACTGGATACACCATTCTTATAAAGCCAATTAAAAATTTGTTCACCTCTATAAGAAGGAAAACCTGCCTCTTTTAATTCATCTATTAATTCACTTCTATTTAATTCTTTTAAATCCTTCATCGTAAATTTAATCACTCTCCACTTTTTTTAATAATGCATAGAAAAAGCCTTCTGAATCGACTTCTCCCGGCAAAAGTTCTAAAAATTCATTATTCTTTTCCAGGTTTAAACTACTTACTTTACTCAATTTTTTATTAATATCTATCAATTCAAAATCTTTATTTTCAGATAAAATTCTTTTTATTAAATCCTGGTTTTCTTCCCTGGTTAAAGTACAGGTGGAATATAATAATTCTCCCCCAATTTTAAGTTTATCCAGATTATTACTCAGAATCTTATACTGCAGTTCAGCCATCCTCTTGATAACTTGTTCATCTTTATCCCACTTAATCTCCGGCTTAGAAGCAATAAGTCCCAGGCCTGAACATGGTAAGTCTGCCAGAATTTTATCATATTTTTTGTTATCCTCATATTCAGCAGCATCACCCTTTTTTAAATTAACATTTTTAACTCCCAGTCTGGACAAATTTTCTTTAACCAGATTTAAACGATGCTGACTGATATCCAGGGCTGTAATCTGACCGGTGTTGTTCATTAACTCAGCTAAATGCGAGGTTTTTCCGCCCGGAGCAGCAGCAAGATCAAGGACCTCCATATCTACTTGAGGATCTAATAATAAAGAAGCAAGTCCTGCAGATGTTCCCTGAATATAGGCAGCTCCTGTTTTAAAAGCCCGGGTAGCTGCAGGATTATTAACTTCCTTAAGCCTATAAAAAGAATTTAAAAAAGTATTTTCATATTTTATTTGATCTTCTGCCAGCAAATCAATAAATTCCTTTTGGTCCACTTTTAAAGAATTATGGCGATAAATCACTTCTGCCCTCTTATTTCCTGCCTTTAAAATCATTTCAGTTTTGCTTAAACCATAATCTTTAATAAAACGTCTGACAAGCCAGATAGGATAAGAATATTTTATTGATAAAAATTTTTCAGGATCATCTTTTTTAAGGGGAAGTTGTATCTCTTCCTGTTTTCGATTAATATTTCTTAAAACACCATTGGTGAAAGAAACAGCTCCCTTTCTGCTGACAGGTAGTAAAATTTTTACAGCTTCTACACTTTCAAAAATTGCTGCTCTTGCCGGTATCTTATCAAGAAAAAAGAGCTGATATACACCAATTCTCAGCCCCATTAAAACTTCTTCATCCATTTTTGACAGTGGAGTCTTAGAAAATTGTTTAACTATATAATCAAGATACAATTTATTTCTAATTACACCATAAAAAATTTCTGTAAATAAATTTTTATCTCTCTGATCATCAATATTTTCCAATTTAGAATTTAGCAGCAAATTGGAATAACTCCCTTTTTCAACTCTAAGCAGTGCCTTTAAAATTTCCAGTCTCAAATTCTTCAATTAATCATCACCTAAACCTGCTAAAAGTAAAATTCTGATCATATTTGCCAGGGCGACCAGAGTTGTAGCTACATAGGTAAACGCTGCTGCTTTTAGAACCTTTTTGGCGCCTTTAATTTCTGACTCAGTTAGTAAGTCTGTACTTTTTAAATTACTAATTGCTCTGTTGCTGGCATTAAATTCTACAGGTAAAGTTATCAGATGAAACAAAAATGCAGCAGAAAAAAGCACGAATCCAGTCATAATCAAAAAGTCAGCTCGAATAAAAAAACCGAATATAGCAAGCGGCAGTCCAAAACTGGAACCAATATTAGCAGCGGGAACTAAAGATGCCCTTAAAGAAAGTGGTTTATAATCTTCTTTATCCTGGATAGCATGTCCCACCTCATGGGCAGCTACTCCAACAGCTGCAATTGAATTATTGTTATAAACATCAGATGATAAATTAAGAGTTTTATTTTTCGGATCATAGTGATCACTTAATTTACCATCAGTTTTTTGAATTTCGATATTTTTTAAGTTATTATTTGATAAAATTTTTCTGGCTGCCTCAGCACCAGTTAGATTTGAATTAAGTTTGATCTCATTGTATTTACTAAATGTGTGTTTAACCTTATACTGTGCATATACCGCAAGTAATAAAGCGGGAATAATTATAATCATTGTTGGATCAAAGAATAATGGATACATAGATCTACCTCCTTTATAAATTAAGCACTAGTAAATTTATTTCCTGTTTCGATTTGATGTCCATTTAAAAAATCCTGAACATTCATTTTTTTTCCACCGGGAAGCTGCAGTTTTTCTATTGATAAAACCCCAGCAGCTGTTTGAACCTGTATCCCATCAGCATGATTTGCTCGGATAATTGTTCCCGGCTCAAAATCACTATCTTCAAGATCACTGATTTTGCTTTCCCAGATCTTAATTTTTCTACCATCAAGCTCTGTGTAAGCTCCAGGCCAGGGATTAACCCCTCTAATTAAATTATAGATATCCTCTACCCTTTGATTCCAATCAATTTCACCCAGAGATTTATCAATTTTATAGGCAAATGTTGCTTCAGAATCAGACTGGGGAATTCGGGGAGCCTCTCCTGCCTTAACATCTTTTAGTGTCCTAAGCAGCAGTTCAGCTCCTCTATCTGCCAGTTCATCATGCAGATCGCCCACAGTATAATCTTCTTTGATTTCAACTTCCTGCTGATAAATAATATCTCCATCATCCCAGCCTTCGTCCATATACATGGTAGTATTTCCAGTAACTTTTTTTCCATCTATTATTGCTTTATGAATTGGACTGGAACCCCTGTATTCAGGCAGTAAAGAAGCATGAAGATTAATACATCCGCATTCCGGTATTGCCAGTAATTCCGGGCTTAACTTCTGCCCAAAGGCTACTACCACTATAAAATCAGGTTCCATTGCTCTTAATTTAGCCAGAAAATCTGGTTGATTTACATTTTCACTCTGTAAAATTTTCAAATTCAAAGTCCGTGCTTTCTTTTTAATATCAGAATAATGAACTTTCTGGCCTCTCCCACTTTTACGATCAGGTTGAGTAATTACAGCTTCAATTTCAACCTGCTGGTCATTATTTAATTTTAACAGGGAAGGAACTGCAAATTCAGGTGTTCCCATAAATATAATCTTCATCAAATCACTCCGCAATTTTTACAATTTTATCAACAAATAAGACTCCATCTAAATGATCAATTTCATGTTGAATTGCTCTGGCTTCAAACCCTTCTGCTTCAAATTCAACTTCTTTACCTTCTCTATCTAAACTTTTTACTTTAATTTTTTCAGCTCTAATTACATCACCAGTTTCACCGGGAATACTGAGACAACCCTCTTCCATAATTGCCTTACCCTCGGTTTCTATAATTTCAGGATTTATTAAAACAATTTTATTTTCTTCTCTGATATCTACTACAGCTATTCTTTTTAAAATTCCAACCTGGGGAGCTGCTAGACCCACCCCATCTTCTGCATACATTGTATCAAAAAGATTATCTATTAAATCATTAGTTTTTTTACTTACAGCATCTATTTCTTTTGCTTTACTTCTTAAAACTGGATCTCCAATCTCTCTTACCTTTAAAAGAGCCATGATATCTACCTCCTAAATTATATTATAACATTTGATAGGGATCTACATCAATACGAATTTCAACCGAATCACTGTCATTTTTTTCAATAAACTTTTTTTCTATTAACTGAATAATATATTCCCGATTGCGCATCGAATTAAACTTTAAAATCAACTGCCAGCGATATTTATTTCTAATTTTACTTAAAACTGCAGGTGAAGCACCCAATTTCTCCAGATACTTATCTTTATAATTATCCAAAAAAGTTGATAACTTTTTACTTTGAGCTGCAGCCTTTTCTTCAGCTTCTGCACTAATTATAATATTTAGAAGTCTGCAAAAAGGAGGATAATTCCTCTGCTTTCTAATTTTAATTTCTTTCTGATAAAAAGAATATTTATCAGGGGCTAAAGCAGCCTGAATACTGTAATGATCAGGATCATAACTCTGCAGCCAAAACTTGCTGTCTGACTTATTTAGTAGCAGGGATTTTAATTCCATTAACAGAGAATAATTATTTTCAGCAGCTCTAAAATCAGAACTGTTTAAAGCGGTATCTGCAGAAATAACAGCTAAAAATTTAAGCTGATCATAAAATTGATTTTTTATCAAAATTGAAGTTCCAACTAAAATATCAATTTCTCCTTTTTTAAAATTCTTTAACCTCTGTTTTACTACCCTTTCTTTTAAATCACTATCAACTCTGACAATCTTTAAATCCTGATAAAGAGTTTTTAACTGTTCAATAATTTTTTCAGTTCCAACTCCAGCTTGCGAAATAAAACGACTTCCACATTCCGGACAGTTATCAGGCACTTCTTTTTTTAAACCACAATAATGACAGCGGAGTTGATGCTGCTCCCTGTGATAATTTAAAGAAATATCACAGTTATCACATTTAAGCACATGACCGCATTTTCTGCAGATTAGATAATTTGCAGAACCACGTCGATTTAAAAATAAGATTATTTTATTATTTTTTTTTAGCTGATTTTTGATTTCTGTTATTAAATCCTGACTCAAATCACCAAGATTACCCTTTTCTACTTCCTTTTTCATATCAATAATCTTTGTCAGTATTTTACTTTTTTTGGGGTTCAATTTCATTTGCTGATACTCCCCTGCCAAAGCATGATATTGACTTTCCAGAGACGGAAAAGGTGATTCCAGAAGCAGAAGTGAATTATTCTTTTTTAAACGTTTAACTGCAATCTGTCTGGCATGATATAAGGGATGTTCCTGAGCTTTATAACTTTCATTATTTTCTTCCATAATAATTACAGCATTCAGCTCAGAAAAAGGAGCAAAGATAGCCGATCTAGCACCTACAGCAATTTTTACCTTTCCATTTTTTATCTGCTGCCACTGATCAAAACGTTCACCTCTGGATAATTGACTGTGGATAAAGGCTATATTATCACCAAACTGATTATTTAATTGTGCCAGAAATATCTGATCTTTTTCGATCTCTGGAATTAAGAGTATAATATTTTTCTTTTCTGCCAGCAGTTTTACCAGCAGTTTAATAATAAAGTTATACCGTCTCTGGCCATTTTCTGTAGTTAAAAGATATGAATTGTTTTCTGAATCATTATCTGTGAGCTGGTCTATAAGTTCTTTTTCCTGCTGCTGAAGCGGAAAATTATATTCATCTGCTTCTTTTAAATAAATATTCATCTCTGGAATTCTTTCTTCAACATCAGTATATAAAGTTATTAAATCTTTGTCTATTAAACGGAAAACAGTTTGACGAGAAGTTTCTGCAGATTCAACAACTTTTTTCAATTTATGTTTTTGTTCACTGTTTTCCAATAAATATTTTAGAATTAAATATTGTTTCGGTGCTCGTATTTTTAATTTATCAAGCTCATTTTTATAATCAGTAATTTCTGAGTTTAATTTAAGGAATTCCACCTCTTTTTTTCTGATTTTTTGTTCAGTAATTCCAGGTGGTAAAGCTTTTTTAATAACCTGAGCCAGATAAGCATGGTAATAAGCTGCTGTCCAGTAAAATAGTTTTAATAATTCGTCCCCAAAAAAACTCTGTTTATATAAGAGCGACTCGATCTCTTTTAATTTTGACTTTTTTATATCTGTTTTGGCTTTAAACCCAGTCACAAAAGCTGACAATTTTCTGCGTCCAAAAGGAACTCTGACAATCTGCCCCACTTCTAACTCAGATTTTAACTTTTCTGGCAAAAGATAATCAAATTCTCTATTTATTGTTTTTAAAGGTAGATCAACCACAACCTTTACTATATCCTTCATAATTTTTCCCTTCTTAATTTAGTAAATAAATATTATAAAATAAAATCATTTTCGTTTTTCCTGAATTGTAAAAAGCCGAAGGTAAAAACCTTCGGCATCTTAAGCAATAATTATGATCTTTACTTTATTATAAATCAGCTTTTTTTCGCAAACTATCCACTCGATCAGTTTTTTCCCACGGTAAATCTAAATCATGGCGTCCAAAATGACCATAAGCCGCTACCTGTTTATAAATTGGATTTCTTAAATTTAGATTTTTAATTATCTGGGCCGGTCTTAAATCAAATTCTTCTTTTATAATTTTTTCTAATTTGTTTTCAGAAATCTTTGCAGTACCAAAAGTATCAACCATTACGGAAAGAGGTTTTGCTACTCCAATTGCATATGCAATTTGAACCTCACATCTTTCTGCTAACTCGGCTGCTACTATATTTTTAGCAATATAACGAGCGGCATAAGATGCTGAACGGTCAACCTTAGTTGGATCCTTGCCAGAAAAAGCTCCTCCACCGTGATGAGCAGTTCCTCCATATGTATCAACTATTATTTTTCTACCGGTTAAACCAGCATCTCCATTCGGACCTCCAATAACAAATCTCCCGGTTGGATTAACTAAAATTTCAGTATTATCATCTAATAAATCAGCATCAATAATTTCTTTGATTACATATTCTGTAATATCCTTTTTTATCTGTTCCTGACTTATTTTAGAACTGTGCTGAGAAGAAATTAAAACTTTATCTACCGCTACTGGCTTATCATCTTCATAAGCCACAGTAACCTGAGTTTTACCATCAGGTCGCAGATATTTTAAAGGTCCATTTTTTCTAACTTCAGCCAACCTGCGTGCAAGTTTATGTGACAGCATAATTGGCAGAGGCATTAACTCTTCAGTTTCATTAGAAGCATAACCAAACATTAAACCCTGATCTC
This sequence comes from Halanaerobium saccharolyticum, assembly GCF_003259895.1. Classification (GTDB taxonomy): domain Bacteria; phylum Bacillota; class Halanaerobiia; order Halanaerobiales; family Halanaerobiaceae; genus Halanaerobium; species Halanaerobium saccharolyticum_A. The sequence goes on from NZ_QLME01000015.1 coordinate 7,799, forward strand.
CAGCCCCAAGATCTGAATCGGATTTACCCTCTTTTTCCTCAAGAGAATGATCTACTCCCAGAGCAATATCACCAGACTGCTCATCAATAGCTGTTAAAACTGCACAGGTCTCTCCATCAAAACCATATTTAGCTCTTGTATAACCAATCTCCTTTACTGTCTGACGAGCAATTTTCTTTAAATCAACATAACAGGAGGTAGTTATTTCTCCTGCAATCAAAATTAAACCTGTTGTAACTATTGTTTCACAGGCAACTCTGGCATCCGGATCTTTTGTGAGGATTGCATCCAGAACAGCATCAGATATCTGATCAGCAACTTTATCAGGATGTCCCTCAGTTACAGACTCTGAGCTAAACAAATATTTCCGTGTCATATTATCACCTTTCATCTATTCATATTCAATTCTTAGAATTATATTTAAGAAATTACAGTTAATAAATTTAGTTTAGCATATAAAGTTTATGCTGTCAATTTAGTCAAGTTAGACAGAATTTTGCACTTTGCGAATGTAATAGAATAAAGAAAGTCCGATAAATATCAAAACTAAGCTGATTAATTTTGCAACTTTAAAATCAGCAATAAATAAACTATCTGTTCGCTGTTCTTCTATAAAAAATCTAATTACAGAATAAAAAATCAGGTAAAGAGAGAATACTTCTCCATCTTTTTTAAAATCAGAACGCAGATAAAATAGCAAGAAAACAAATAGCATAAAATCTGCTGCTGACTCATATAAAAAAGTTGGCTCTCTATATAAATCTTCAATATACATTTGTCTTTTTATAAAATCCGGGAAAATATCATAATAGCCTTCACTGACAATTTGACCATAAGCTTCCTGATTAACAAAATTACCCCAGCGTCCAACTGATTGAGAAAAAGCAGTCAGAGGAGCTAAATAATCCAGTGCCAGCAGAATTTTTTTATCTCTTTTTCTCGCCAACAGATAAAGAACTATTACTCCCACTATCAATCCACCGTGGATTGCCAGGCCTCCATCAGTGATGGCCAGAATTTTTGCCGGCCTCTTAATATAATATTCAAAATTAAAAACCACATAATATAATCTGGCTCCAAGTATTCCCAGAGGAAAAGCTAATATTATAAAGTCTAAAAAGAATTCGAAATTTACTTTTTTCTCTTTTTTTAAAAGATAATTTAAAATAAAAAGCGAGATAAGAAGGGCTGATACAATCAGAAAACCATACCACCTTATCTCCAGAGAAAAAAATGTAATCATAACTGGATCAATAATTTTAATCACCCTGCTTAAGACTATTTAAACATTTTTCATTTTTGGATCCAGTGCATCACGTAAACCATCACCGAGTAAATTAAAACCTAAAACACCAAAAATTATTGCCAGACCTGGAAAAGTTGCTACCCAGGGGGCTCTCTGTAAAGAACTCCGGGCATCACTCAACATAGCACCCCATTCTGGAGATGGTGGTTGTGCACCAAGTCCAAGAAAACTTAAAGCTGCAGCTTCCAGGATAGCAGTTGCTATACTTAAAGTTGTCTGAACAATTAACGGGGCCATTGCATTTGGCAGTAGATGTTTAAAAATAATTCTGAAATCACCAGCACCTAAGGCACGGGCGGCACTAATATATTCACTTTCTTTAATTGAAAGAACTGATGACCTTACAATTCTGGCAAAACGAGGAACATTAATTATTCCAATTGCAATCATCGCATTTTTTAATTGCGGACCCAAAATTGCTACAATTCCAATTGCTAATAAGATACTCGGAAAGGCGAGCATAATATCCATAAACCTCATAATCAACATATCCAGTTTACCGCCATAATAACCTGCTATTAAACCAAAACTTACCCCAAATACTAAAGCGATAGCTACAGAAAGCAAACCAACCTGCAGAGAAATTCTGGATCCATAAATAATACGGCTTAAAATATCTCTTCCCATTTCATCTGTACCCAGTAAATGTTCTGAGGATGGCGCCTTATATCTAGCCAAAATATTCTGTTCGAAAGGATCATAAGGTGCCAAAACCGGGGCCAGTAAAGCAACAAGAATTAAAAATATAATAACAGCTAATCCAGCTATCCCAATCTTACTCTGTAATAATCTCCGCCAGGCTTCAAACCAGGGGTTTGTGTTTTTAGTCATTACTCTGTTCTCTTTTTTATCTGACATCTACTTATTCTCCTCTCCTACTCATACTGAATTCTTGGATCTACTAAAGCATATGATAGATCAACAATTAAATTTACTATAACAAAAACTCCTGCAAAAAATAAGATTCCTCCCTGTACAATTGGAAAATCCCTGGCATATATTGCATCTACAAGATATTTGCCAAGTCCAGGCCAGGAAAATATTGTTTCAGTCATCACAGCCCCACCGAGTAGAACTCCAAACTGAAGTCCAACAACAGTAATAATTGGGACCATTGCATTTTTTAGAGCATGTTTAAAAATAACCATTTTCTTCTTTAGACCTTTGGCAAAAGCAGTTCTGATATAATCTTTTTTTAGAACCTCCAACATTGAAGAGCGTGTCATTCTGGCTATTATTGCCATCGGTATTGTACCTAAAGCAACTGCCGGCAAAACAAGATGATGCAAAACATTTTTAAAAGCAGCAAAATTTTGCTGAATAATACTATCAATAACATATAAATTTGTAATAGGAACAAACTCCAGACCTACCCCGATTCTCGAGGAAGGAGGAAACCAGCCTAATTCTACAGCAAAAAGCCAGATAAACATTAAACCTAACCAAAAGATTGGCATCGAGACACCAATTAAAGCTATCATCATACTCATATTATCAAACCAGGAATTCTGCTTTATTGAAGCAAATATCCCAGCCGGAACTCCGACTAAAACTGCAAATAGCATTGCAAAAAATGATAATTCTAAAGTTGCCGGAAATCTCTGTGCTAATTCTGTACTAACCGGATTATTGCTCATTATAGATCTTCCAAAATCTCCTCTTAAAAGGTCTTTAACATAACGCCAGAATTGAACCGGCAGAGGATCATTCAGCCCCATTTGTTCTCGTAATCGCTCCAACGCTGCATCCGTAGCTCTTTCTCCAAGCATCGTTTGAGCAGGATCTCCAGGAATTAAATGGACAATCAAAAAAACTATAATCGCCACCCCAATCAAGATCGGAATTAAGGCAAGTAATCTTTTAATAATATAGTTAATCATTTCCTTATTACACCTTCCTATTCAAAGTTAATCTGCGGCCTAAAAAGGCCGCAGACTAATTTTATTATTAAATTATATTCTTCCTACTCTTCTAACCAAACTCTATGCAGCTTTTCTGTACCAGTTGGATTAGGAATATAATTTTGTATATCAGTTTTTAAAGCAATTGGTGGTGTAGAGTGAACTAAAGGTACCCACGGAGCATCTTTGTGGATAATTTCCTGAGCTTCCATGTAAAGTTCTACTCTTCTTTCATGATCCATAGTCTTTTGTGCTTCAACTAATACCTCATGCAGTTCATCACTTTCATAGGCATTATTACTATTTGTTTTATCTAACAGCACATATAAGAAGTTATCTGGATCACCATTATCACCAGTCCAACCTAACATATATGTCGGAGCTTCCTGATGTTCAGTTTTATCAAGATAGGTACTCCAATCATAAGTAACCAGGTTAGCTGTTACTCCAATATCGCTTAAATAACTTTGAATAGCCTGACCAATAAATTTACCCTGAGGAATATATGGTCTTGGCACAGGTAAATACCAGAGATCAAATTCAAAACCATCTTCATAACCAGCTTCTGCTAATAATTCTTCTGCTCTTTCCGGATTATATTCATAAGGTTCTATATTATCGTTATAGCCCCAGATAGAAGGCGGCATTGGATTCTTTGCTGGCTCTGCCAACCCTGCATAAAAAGCATCAATAATTGCCTGTTTATCAATTGCGTGGTTGAAAGCCCTTCTAACTCTTACATCATCAAAAGGCTCAAAATTAAAGTTCATAGCAAAATAACCAACATTCATACTTGGTCTTAAAGAAAGTTTAAGTTCATCAGAACTTTCTACACTTTCAACATCTTCTGGACTTACTCCATCCATCATATCAATAGATCCGGACTGTAATTCCATATATCTAGCAGAGTTATCAGGAATTGAACGGAAAACAATTTCATCAAGATAAGCACGTTCTTTCCAGTAATTCTCATTAGCTTTTAAAATAACTCTGTCTCCCTGACGCCATTCTTCTAATGTATAAGCACCAGTTCCTACAGGGTTCTTAAAGTAATCTTCCCCATGCTCTTTTACAGCTTCTGGACTTGCGATTCCAAAAGGAACCATAGCCAGATTGTTTAAGAAAGGAGCCTGTTTTTCAGAAAGAACAAATTCTACTGTATAGTCATCTACTACATTAACTTCCTGAATAATTCCGGGGAACCCCTGGAACATATAACCATAATAGGTAAACTCTCCCCCAATATGATAGGGATGATCTTCTAAACGCCAGCGGTCAAAGTTCCACTTGACATCTTCTGCAGTAAAAGGATTACCATCGTGAAATTCTACATTTTCTCTTAAATTAAATGTCCATGTTAATCCATCTTCCGATACTTCCCAGTCTGTTGCCAGAGCTGGTTCTACTTCAGTTGTGCCGGGTGTATAGTCAACAAGGGTATCATAAATTTGCTGGGTTACTTTAAATGATTCACCATCAGTAACCTGAATAGGATCTAAGCCTACTGTATCTCCTCCACGACCAAAAACTAAGGTTCCACCCTGCTCCTGTGCCATAACCCCTGTTACAAAGACCGACATAATTAATGCTAAAATAATAAAAGTTGTTAAAGTAATTTTTTTCATACTATCTTCTTCCTCCTCTTTTTTGGTATAAAATTTATTTAATTTTTACTTATTTGTTTTTTAAAATCACCTCCGCTTTCAATTAATAGAATATTTACAAAAATAATTTTAGACTTATATACATTATATTTGATTTTTCAACCTAAGTCAATTATTGTTTATTTAATTTTGTCATAAAATATAATAAATGTAAATTGAGTATTTTTTATTTTCTTTCTGCATCAATTATATAATTAAAAATCTTATCGGCCAGTTTATCTTTTTCCATTAATGGCAATTTAGTACTGCCTTCTTCACTTAAAATGCTGACCTGATTTTTATCACTGCCAAATGCAGTGTTTTTATCGCTAATCTCATTTGCAATAATATAATCCGCCTGCTTTTTTCTCAACTTCTGCTGGGCATTTTCCAATAAATTTTCACTTTCAGCTGCAAAACCTATTAATAACTGTGAGGTTTTTTTCTTTTTCCCAAGCTCAGTTAATATATCAGCTGTTCTTTCCAAGTCCAGGCTTAAATCTCTGCTCTGTTTTTTTATTTTCTGAGTACTGTATACCTGAGGTCGATAATCAGCGACTGCTGCAGCCATAATAATAATATCTGCAGTGTCAGCTTCTTTAAATACCTCTTTTTTCATGTCGGCAGCACTTTCTATTTTTATTAGATCCACACCTAAAGGGCACTCCAGTTCAGTTGGTCCAGAAACCAGCTTTACTTCTGCACCTCTATAGGAGGCAGCCTTAGCTAAAGCATAACCCATTTTCCCACTGGAGTAATTTGTTAGAAAACGAACAGGGTCTATTGCTTCCCTTGTCGGACCCGCTGTAATAAGTACTTTTTTATCTTGAAGATCCTTCTGAGAAAGTTCTTTTTTTATTTCTTCTACCAACCTTTGAGGGTCAGGTAAACGTCCCTGACCTGTATAACCACAGGCTAAATAGCCTGCTTCAGGTGTAATGATTTTATATCCTAACTCCTCTAAAGCCAGCATATTTCGCTGCACCACAGGATTCTCGAACATATGGACATTCATCGAGGGTGCAATCATAATTGGAGCCTGGGTAGCCAAAATTACTGTTGTTAACAAATCATCTGCAATACCGGCAGCTGCTTTCGCAATAAAATTAGCAGTAGCAGGTGCTATTAAAAACAAATCTGCTTTATCTGCCAGACCTATATGTTTAACTTCACTGGTCGTAGTACTAAATAATTTACTCTCTACCGGCAGGTGAGTTAGCGAATGAAATGTAATTGGCTTAATAAATTCTGTTGCGGCTTCAGTCATAATGGTGTAGACATTATGATCTAGTTTTGTTAACATGCTTGCAACCTGTAAAGATTTATAAGCTGCTATTCCACCAGTCACTCCTAAAACAATATTTGCAGACATTTTATTACTCCTTTACAATGTAATTTCAAGAAATAGGTTATTGAATAATCTTAATTAATCTATAAATCCTCACTTTTCTTTTCATATGTCAGCTTATCCTTTTCAATTTCTTCTAAACTCCGGGAAACTAACTTATGACTGCGATAATTTTCCATGATTTCTGGTCCGCCTTCATTAAGATGTCTTGCTCTCTTTGATGCTAAAATAATAACTGTATATAAACTATCCGCTTTGTCCATTAACTGTTCTGCAGAGGGTTCAGTAATCATTGCGAATCTCTCCTTTTTTGTTCTTTAATGATGATTTTTTTTATTTTTCTAACTGTATCAGTTAGATTATCATTAATAACTTCATAGTCATAATTATGTACTTCTTTTAATTCCTGACGAGCATTTTTTAAACGAATATTTTTGCTTTTATCACTTTCTGATCCTCTTTTATCAAGTCGATTTTCTAACTCTTCTAAAGATGGAGGCAGCAGGAAAATATAAACTGCTTCTGGGTACTTTTTTCTAACCTGCTCAGCACCCTGAGTATCAATTTCTAAAATTATATCTTCTCCCTCTTCTAATTTCTGATCTACAAATTTTTTAGGAGTTCCATAATAATGGCCGTGTACAACTGCACTTTCTATAAAACCATCATCTTCACTAATTTCCTTAAATTCTTCTTCAGAAATAAAGAAATAATCCTCTCCCTCAACTTCACCATCTCTTCTTTCTCTTGTCGTTGCAGAAACAGAATATGAAACTCCATCAAAATCTTTAAATAATTCGTCCAGTACTGTATTTTTCCCCACACCTGATGGCCCGGATAATACAAATAGTAAGCCCTTTGTCATTTATTTATACCTCCACTTTATTTATCGTCTTCTAAACGATGTGAGACAGTCTCTGGCTGAATTGCAGATAATACCACATGGTCACTATCTGTAATAATAACTGCTCTTGTCCGACGTCCATAAGTAGCATCTATTAACATTCCTCGTTCGCGTGCTTCCTGAATAATTCTTTTTATAGGTGCTGATTCTGGACTTACTACTGCGATCACCCTGTTTGCTGCAATAATATTACCAAAACCAATATTAATTAAATTAACATCCATTTATTTATACCTCCCAAAAACTTATTTAACTAAAATAATTTCGCTCCTTATCTTTATTAATGATACCACAGCATTACTTTTTTGACAAGGGATGAACGAGTTCTTTGTCTCAAACAATAGTTTGTTTGATTGACTCTGAGCTTAGTTTCTTTTATACTTAAAGAAATATATTAAAGAATGGAGTGATCTTGATGGCCTTTGATGGAATTATGTTGTCTGCACTTAAAGATAATTTAAAAGAAAAAATAACAGGTGCCCGAATCGAAAAGGCTTACCAAATAGACAAAAAGTATCTAATTATCCGTTTAAGAAATAATAATCAGAATTTAGAACTATTAATTTCTACTGATCCTCAGGGAGCAAGAATGAATTTAACTAAATTAGATTTTGACTTTCCCTCTTATCCACCTGACTTCTGTATGATGCTCCGCAAATACTTAAAGAATTCATATATTCAGCAGATAGTGCAGCCTAAATTTGAAAGAATGATCAGAATTGATATTGAAAAAAGAGGAAAAAAATTCAGTTTAATTGCCGAACTTATGGGTAAATACAGTAATGTAATTCTTTTAGATGATAATGAAATGGTACTTGATGCAATGAAAAGAATTACTGAAAAGCAAAACTCTGAGCGGCAGTTATATCCAGGAATAAAATATCAATATCCACCGGGTCAGGATAAGTTAAACCCACTTGAACTAAACAGCAAAGAAGAATTTAGACAAATCATTGAAGAAGAATTTTCTCAAGCAGCTTTTAGAGCCGTGATGTATAACTTTAGAGGAATTGGCCCCTATTCAGCTCGCGAAGTAGTTTTCAGAGCTGGTATTGACCCCTCTGAAAATTATAATGATTTATCTGATTCAGAAAAAAATAAAATTGCTGAATCAATGCTCGCTCTTTTTGCTCAGTTTAAAAAGGGTATTTATAATCCAGTTATTGGTATAACAAAAGAGGAAGTAGACTATATTTCTGCCTTTATCCTTAAACATAGAAACCCGGAAGAGCTCAAAGAATTTGACGACCTTGACCAGATGATGGATTATTATTTTAGAGAATTTTTAAAAGATAAAGAATTGAACCGGGGAATTAGAGAATTAAATAAAGTAGTTAACAATTATTTAAATAAAAATCTTAAAAAACAGAAAAAATTAAAAAAACAGCTGCAGGAAAGCAAAAATGCAGAAAAATACAAAAAAATGGGAGAGTTAATTACGGCTAATATTTACCAGATAGATCGAGGTGATAAAAAAGTTGTAGTCAATGATTATTACAGTGAAGATCAAAATGAGATAGAAATTCAACTTGATCCTTCCAAATCTGCTTCTGAAAATGCTCAAAAGTATTATAAAAAATACAATAAACTTAAAAAGAGTGTTAAACATCTAAAAAGAGAAATTGCTAAACTCAGGCATGAAGAAAAATATTTAAAACAGGTCAGTATGAATATTGAACAGGCAGAAAATTTAGATGACTTAGAAGAGATTAAAGAAGAATTGAAAGAAGAAAATTATATTAAAAAACAGAAACAGAATAAAAGAAATAAGAGCAATAAAAAACTTCCGCCCCGAAAATTCATTTCCAGTGATGGTTACCAGATTCTGGTGGGTAGAAATAATAAGCAAAATGATCGACTGACTAAAAAAGTTGCCAATGATGGTGATATCTGGCTGCATACTAAAGTAATAGCTGGCTCTCATGTAATTATTAAAAGAGACACTGATAAAGATGTTCCGGATCAAACATTAACTGAAGCAGCAGCAGTTGCCGCCTATTACAGCAAAGCAAGAGAATCTACAAATGTACCGATAGATTACACTCCCGTAGAAAATGTAAATAAACCTAAAGGAGCAAAACCAGGCCTAGTTTACTACGAAAAATATCAAACAATTTATATTGACCCGGCTGATAAAACATTATTAAAAAAATTAGCAGCAGATTAATTTCTGCTGCTCCATTTATTCTTAACTATAATAATAATTTTAATTAAAGAAATTGCAGAAAAAAGAATAATGATGATATTAATTATTCTGGCTGGATATTTCTGGTAATAACTTTCCTTTTTTTGTAAAACAAGATCAAACGTTTCCCTGCTGTTTTTTATTCTAAGCTTCTTTACTACCTTTCCCCGTTCATTTATATAACCACTAAAACCACCTCTAATAGCTCTAATCAAATCAGTATTAGTTTCTGCAGCTCTATAGACTGCTGCCGCAAAGCTAAAATTATTATACACTGCAGAATTAATTTTAGCTTCAGCTGCTGAATGAACAATTAGATTCTGTCCCTGAGTATAGCTTTTTTCTCTGGAAACAAGGGGAATGAAAATTTCTTCTGCAAAAAGATTGATATAATGGAGCTCTTCTGCTTCAACAACAACTGCCGTATCAGGAGATTCAGTCTGCTTTACACTGAAATTTAAATAATCTGTCAGAAAATCAGTTATCTCCCTTAAATAAGGGAAATTAAGACCTGCAATAATATTTCTGTCCTGATTATTGCGATTAATAACTTCCATTTCTCCTGAGATTAAGAAAAGCGAGTTAAGAACTTCAGCATTGTAGCTTTCCTCTGCTGCTGCCTGAGCACCTAACTGTAAATAGAAAGGTTCTGTAATATTTCCCAGTTGAGAAAAAAACTGATCTCTATAATAATTATTTCTAATTAAATCAAAGCTGAGACTTTTTTCAGGGGTAAAAATAAATTTACTCTCGCTATTTTCTACCAGAACTGAGAGCTTATCAATCTCTGTTTCTATTTTTTCAAAAATATTATTTCCCTGCTCAGAATTAGAGACCAGTAAGTCAACTGACTGGCTATTTATTTCTGCATCAGTAGCTGGTTGTATAAAAAAAGGAACAGCGATTAAAATCAAAAAAATTAAAAGCAGCGGCAGAAATTTTTTCCAGGCAGGTTCTAAATAAATCTTTACAAAATAAGAAGCAATTAAAACTGAAATAAAGGAAACAATAAAGATTCCACCATAGGAAGCATACTGAACAATTAAAGCAAAAGAACTTTGAGTATAGGCAAAATAATTAAACGGATTAAAATTAAAAAATTCAAAACGTAAATATTCTAAAACTGTCCAGCTTAAAGCAGCAATAAACGGGCTGTACGAATGTTCCGGCTGCAAAAATTTATTCACTAAAACCCAGACAGCAAGTGGTAAAGCTGAAAGTAAAAAATAAATAAATAAAATGAATAAGTTAAAAGAAAATGGCATTTTAAGGGCTGTACTGAGGGGATGATAAAGCCAGTAAAAAGAAAAAACAGAGTTTAAAAACCCTACCAGTAAAGCAATGATAAAAGAATGATTGTAATCATAATCTCTAATCAAATAGACTAAAGGGATAAAAGCAAACCAGCTTAAAAAAAATAAAGCGGGGAAATAGTATGGTATTGTAAATAGTAATGATGATAAAATAATTAAAATAAATTCCATATCTCTGCCTCCAGCAATTATTATATAATATAAACTGAAAAAAGACCAGCTGTGAAAGCTGGTCTTGATTATTTTTATTTTATGGTTATGATTTTTTTCCATTAACCTCTTCTATAATTTTTTCACTGATATCTCCTGGAACTTTATCATAATGAGAAAATTCCATATCAAATGAACCATAACCACCCGTAATTGATTTCAGCTCTACAGCGTAGTTAAACATTTCTGACTGCGGCACCTTAGCTTTAATAATCTGAACTCCATCCTGAGGCTCCATACCTTCAATTCTACCACGTCTGGAGTTGAAATCACCCATTATATCTCCCATAAAGTCCTGAGGAACCGTAACCTTAACAGACATAATTGGCTCTAATAAAACGCATTTGGACTGAGCCAGTGCTTTTCTAAATGCTTTAGAAGCTGCAATTTTAAAGGCCATTTCTGAAGAATCAACATCATGATAAGAACCATCATATAAAATAACTTTAAAATCAACTACAGGATAACCAGCCAGTACTCCCTCTTCTTTGGCTTCAATAATTCCTTTTTCGACACCAGGTATATACTGTCCTGGAATTGCACCACCAAAAATTTCTTCTTGAAACTCAAAACCTCTACCTCGTGGAAGCGGCTCAACCTTCATCAGTACATGTCCATACTGACCACGTCCACCGGATTGCTTTTTATATTTTTCTTCTACATCTGCCTTTTTTTGAATAGTTTCTCTATAAGCAACATCTGGCTCCTGAATTGTAAAATCAATATCATATTTGCGCTGACATTCTTCTTTAACCATAGTAAAATGGATTGTACCCATTCCATCACAAATTAATTCCTTGGTCACTTTATTATAATTAACATTAAATGTTGGATCGGAATCACTATACCGATGTAAAGCAGAAGCCATTTTTTCTTCATCGATTCCTTCAGCTGGAAAGGCAGCCCGGCTGTACATTGGCTTGGGGAATTCTAATTCATGATAATAGATATCTGTTGCTGGGTCTCTCATAGTAAAGGAAGTTTCCAGCTCCTCTAACTTTGCTACAGCTCCAATTTCTCCTGCAGTTAAGTCATCAACATTATCCTGGTCTTTTCCATTAAGTTTATACAGTTTAGTAACTTTAATTTCCTCATCAATATTTGGAATATAAACTAAATCGTCCCTTTCTAATTTACCAGAAAAGACTCTAAAGATAGATAATTTACCAATGTAGGGATCAACCATTGTTTTACATACCTGAGCACTGAATTTACTATCCGGTTCTGGTGTCAGTGTTTTTCCTGATTCAACTAAATGATCGGAATGTACTTCAGATGCTGAAGGGAATATTTTTGTTAAATCATCTAAAAATTTAGCTACCCCACAGTTTTCTATTGCAGATCCTGCAAAAACAGGAACTAACTGTTCACTTGCAACCTCTTCTTCAAAAGCTTTAGTTAATTCTTTAATAGTTATTTTTTCACCATCAAGATATTTAATCATTAAATCTTCCTTTAATTCAACTATCTCTTCGGTTAGTTTTAATTCATAATCTTCTACTCTTTCTTTTTCTGAATCTGGTACCGGAAAAGCCTTATGTTTTCCGTCTACATTTTTATATAATTTTTCATCTAATAAATCAATTATCCCTTCGAATTTTCCATTCTCATAATGCGGGATAGTTACAATCGCAAAACTGTCATCATATGTAGAACGAAGTTCATCAACAACTTTATCAAAATCTGCATCCTCTTTATCAATTTTATTAATAAATACAGCCTTTGCCAGATCATTTTTCTCTGCTAAATCCCAGACATAGCCTGTATTAACTTCGATTCCGGCTGCTGCATCAACTAAAAGCACCGCACTCTCTACCATTCTTAAGGCACTGATTACTTCACTTCGAAAATCAGCATAACCGGGTGTATCAATAAAATGAAATAATTTATTATGCCATTCAAAATTAAAATAACTATTATGAACTGAATGATGATGTTCTTTCTCAACTGCACTAAAATCGGATTGGGAATTTCCTTTATCAACACTGCCGGGCTCATTAATCACTCCTGCATTATAGAGCAGCATCTCAGTCAGTGTTGATTTACCCGCACCTCCATGTGATATAAAGCAAAAATTTCTAATGTCCTTACTAGTAATTTTACTCAATTTTTCCACCAACCTTTCAGTTTTTTATTGAATATGATGTGATGATAATTGATTTAAATATTCTGACATTGTACTTTAAAGAAATTTCCGTATTTTATTACTTCTACAATAGTTAATTGAATTCCTTTAATTTTTTGAATATTATTTTAAAAAAATAATCTACTCTGTTCAATTTGCTCTTTTTAGAAATATTATAGAGCAAACAGAGTAGATTAATTAATATTTTAATTCCAAGATGATTAAATTTAATTATTTTCTTTTACCTGTTCAGCAACATTTTTGCCCAGTAGATAACATTTTTCTAAAATATCGCCTCCAGGGGCAAATTGTGATTCAATTACAGGCTCCACCAGATCACAGTTAACTTTTTCTTTGAAATCTTCTAATCTGTCTAGAGCACCACCACTCCAGCTGTAAGAACCAAATATTCCAAGTACTCGTGCTTTTAAGTTTCTGCTTTCTAAACTCTTAAGCAGATATTCCATTGGTGGAAAGATTTTAGTATTATAGGTGCAGCTTCCTAAAACAATACCATTATATTTCCAGATATCATTGATTATAAATGAAACATCTTTGCGGGAAACATCAAATAATTTAATCTGCTCAATTCCATTTTCAGATAAAGAACGAGCTACTGCTTCTGCCATTACTTTTGTATTTCCATACATTGATCCATAAACTACTACCACACCTTTTTCTGTCTGCTGCTGACTCCATTTATCATATTCATCAATTATATGAGCAGGATCATTGCGCCAGACAAGTCCGTGGGTAGAGGCAACCATTCCGATTTCATCAATTTCCTGACGCAATCTGGAAATAGACCTATGCACAACCGGACCATATTTACCAATAATATTAGAAAAATACCTTCTAATTTCTTCTTCAAAATGTTTAATATTAACCTCATCATCAAATAAATATCCATTTAAGGAGCCAAAACCTCCGAAAGCATCTCCAGAAAATAAAATTTTATCCTTTTGATCAAAGGTCATCATAGTTTCCGGCCAGTGAACCATTGGAGTCAGATAAAATTTGAGAGTTCTGGATCCTAAATCAAGTTCATCTCCGTCTTCAATAACCATGGTACCTTCTGTAATTCCGTAAAATCCTTCTAAAAAATTCATTGTTTTAGCATTTCCTACAATTTTCATTTCCGGAAAGGTCTCCCGCATAGATTTAATTGAACCCGAATGATCTGGTTCCATATGATTGATAATTAAATAATCAACCTTTTTGTCTCCAATTACATCTTTTACTTTTTCTAAATAGGTGTCTGTATAATTAATTTTAACTGTGTCTATTAATGCTACCTTATCATCATTAATCACATATGAATTATAAGAAATCCCCTCCGGTAAAGGCCACAAAGACTCAAATAAATCAGTTTCTTTATCATTGACTCCAACCCAGTGTACATTTTCGCTAAGTTTAATTGAATTATACAATCTAATCTCCTCCTCAAATTATTTTCTATAAATTATTTTCTATCAAACTCTAAATTTTCCTGCCTTAAAATTTTATTTTTTTGTTCTTAACTTATCAAGTACTGCTTTGAAATCAGATTTTAAAGAAGCCTCAAACTCCATTTTTTCTCCGCTAAAGGGATGTGTAATAATCAATTTTTTAGCATGTAAAAGCTGTCTTCTGGCCCCCAGCTGATTTTTAGAGCCGTATCGTTTATCCCCAACCACGGGATGTCCAAGATAAGAAAAATGAACTCTGATTTGATGAGTTCTACCAGTTTCGATTTTTACTTCTACTAAAGTATGATGTTTAAATTCTTCAATAATTTTAAAACGGCTAACTGCATTTTTGCTGTTGTGTTTACGAACCGCCATTTTTTTGCGATTATTGGGGTCTCTACCAATCGGTGCATCAATTTTTCCTTTTTCGTAAGCTAAATTTCCTTCAACTAAGGCATAATAATATTTTTCTACACTTCTGTTTTTAAATTGCCGCGCCAGTTCCTTGTGACTTTTATCGTTTTTAGCCACTATCAAAAGTCCTGATGTATCCTTGTCTAATCGGTGAACAATCCCCGGTCTTTTCACCCCATTGATTGCAGATAAATTATCCACATGTGCCAGCAGAGCATTAACAATGGTATCATCATAATGGCCTGGTGCCGGATGAACAACTCGATCTGCATTTTTATTAATAACGACTATATCTGAATCTTCATATACTATATCCAGCTCCATCTCAACTGCCTTAATTTCGCTTTCTTTTTCTTCTATAAATATTTTTAAAAAATCATCTGCAGTAATTTTATAACTTTTATCAACTTCATTTTCATTGACAGTTATTTTCCCGCTTTCGATCAGTTTTTGAATATAAGAGCGGGATAAATCATCTAACTCAGCTGCTAAAAATTTATCTATTCTCATTCCCTGAACTTTTTTATCTGCTTTTAGACTATATTCCTCCATTTAAACACCTCAATCCACCGAAAAAAGTAATTTATAAATTAGTATCAAAACTCCATAAAATATAAAAACATCTGCAATATTAATAACCGGAAGCTGGTAAAAATCAAATAGATTAAAAGCAATAAAATCAGTCACATAATGCAGCAACAACCGGTCAATGAGGTTTGAGATGCTCCCCCCCAGTAAAAAAACAATTGCTGTTTTAACTGCAGGTGTCTGTTTCAACTCACTTTGATAAATATAAATAATAAATATTAAAAAAAAGACTGTTATTAAAATGAAGAAACTACGCTGACCTTTAAGAATTCCAAAAGCTGCTCCTCTATTTTTAATAAAAGTTATATGTAAATAATCACCAACAATTGATAATCGCTCAAATTGATGAAAATTACTCCGAATAAAAAATTTACTTAACTGATCAATTAAAATAATAATCATAGATAAAACAGCAATCAACATAATCTCAACTCCATCTATAATTTTAACATACAAAAATAATTTAAACAATTAAAAATTGCTCTTTTATATTATTATATTATATGCTAAGATAAGAGATGGATGATTATTATTCATGTCCTCTCACATCCAACTAGATAAATAAAGGATGAAAGATTATGAAATTAGAACTAACTAAAAACAGCAGCCGCAGAGCAAAAACAATTTTTATGCTGGCTCTACCGGCTATGCTTGAAATGTCACTGAATACCCTTGTCGGTATGGCAGACACCATAATGATCAGCCGCTTTATCGGTAAGGAAGCTCTGGCAGCAGTTGGCTTTGCCAATCAAATTATTTTTACTTTGATTTTTGTTTTTTCTGCTTTTAATGCAGGAGCTACTGCAATGGTATCCCGCAGTTATGGTGAGGGTAACAAAAACCGAATGAACAAAATAATGAATGAAAATTTAACTTTAAACTTAATTTTAGGAATAATAGTTACTTTATTCACTTTCTTTTTTGCCGACCTGATTTTAAATGTTTATGATATTACGGCTGTTGTTAAAGCTTTTGGAACAACATATTTAAAATATATAGCTATTGGTCAGGTTTTTATGTTTATTTCCTTTGCCTCAGCAGCATCATTAAGAGGAGCTGGAGACACTAAAACCCCGATGTATATCACAGGTGTTGCCAATATACTAAATATTATTGGTAACTATATTTTAATTACTGGTTTCTGGATTTTCCCAGAACTGGGTATTGCAGGAGCCGCTATTTCAACTGCTTTTGCCCGCTTCGTCGCAGCAGTTCTCTATTTAGGCTTATTTGCCAGCAATAAAGGAATCTTAAAGCTTCATCCCAGTTGGATGAAAATCAGCAGTAAAATATTTAAACCATTAATTAATTTAAGTTATGCTGCTGGAATTGAACAGCTTTTTATGCAGATAGCATTTTTTCTTAATGGTATCTTTATTTCTAAACTTGATACAACTGCAGAAGCATCATTTAGAATCTTATTAAATATCGAATCACTGTCATTTATGCCAGCAATTGGAATTGCGATTGCTGCAACTACAATTGTGGGTAAACATCTGGGAGAAGATAAACCAGAAGAATCATTAAAAAGCGGCTTAACCGCTGCAGTTATGGGGGCTTTACTTGGAACTGGACTTGCTCTAATTTATCTTGTTTTTCCAGTTTTTGCCCTCAGTATTTTTACAACCGAGGCAGAAGTTATCAATTACTCTGCACCTGTACTCAGGATTGTGGCTTTAAATCAGGCCTTTTTAGCATTTGTTATTATTATGGTTGGAGCATTAAGAGGAGCTGGAGATACAAAAGGAGCCATGTATATTACAATTATCAGGCTCTGGGTTATTTTTATTCCCCTCTCCTATTATTTAATTGTTGTTTCTAATTATGGGGTAGCGGGAGTCTGGATTGCCGAGATAATTTCATTTTTAATTGTTGCTTTAATTGTAATTAGAAGATTTATTAAAATGGAATGGGCAAAAATAGAGTTTTTTGCAGAATCTGAAACTCCATAAAATCAAAATAAGATTCAGACATTTGAAAGACATTAAAACTGAACCTCTCTCTTAATTAAGAGAGAGGTTTTGTTTATAATTTTTCTTTTAACAGCTTCATTCTAAAAAATTCCTCTCTTTCTTTCTCTTCCAATCTTTCTTCAATAAACTTGACCGTATTTTTATAACGAGGAATTAAAATGTTGTCTAAAGCATTTGCTCGTTTTTGAGTCTTTTTAATTGAAGCTGCAAGTCTGTAGACAGAAGTTTCAATTTCAGCAAGTCTGCTGATTAAATAGACTACTCTTTGAAAATTTTTATAGGCCCTATCTAAAGCCAGATTGGTTTTATAAAAACTATAGTGTGGAGATATTTCTTCTGACAGTTCTTCTACCTCTGGTATTTCAACACCCATTACACTGTAAGTTCTGATCTTCAAATTATCTATCAAATCAATACCTGCTGCTATTTCTTCTACGGTTTTTATTCCCTGGGTAATATCCACAATTTGCAGAGCTTCATAAGCATTATAAAAATACTGATTGATTTGAGACTGTATTTCTTTTGCTTCATCTATCCTTTCCATCATTTCCTTAATTAAAACATTTCTTTTCTTATCTAGAAGCTCATAACCTTCTTCAGCAAGTTCAAGTGAACTTTTTGTAGATAAAAGATTGCTTTTAGTTGGAGATATTTTAAGTTTCTCCATTTTCATCTTTCCTCCTATAATATTTGTCGATTAACTCTTCTGATAATCTATCCAGTTCATGTTCGGGGAGTTCTGAAATAAGATCCCAGGCTAAAGAAAGAGTTTTTTCAATATTACGATTGGTCTTTTTATCCTGATTGAGAAATTTAGCTTCAAATTCACTGCCAAATTTAAGATATTTTTGATCTATTTCTGAAAGCTCATCTTCCCCAATTACTGAAGCTAATGATTTTACTTCATTAACATGAGAATAAATAGCATATAATTGGCTGGAAACATCAGCATGATCCTCACGTGTGTATTCAGCACCAATGCCATCCTTCATCAGACGAGAAAGTGAAGGCAAAATATTAATAGGAGGATAAATATCTCTCTGAAATAAATCTCTTTCTAAAACTATCTGACCTTCTGTTATATATCCTGTTAGATCAGGTATTGGATGAGTTATATCATCATTAGGCATTGTTAAAATTGGAATCTGGGTTATTGAACCTTCTCTTCCTTTGATCATTCCTGCTCTTTCATAAAGACTGGCTAGGTCACTGTAAAGATAACCTGGATAACCTTTTCTACCAGGCACCTCTCCTCTTCGAGATGAAAGTTCTCTTAAGGCTTCAGAATAACTTGTCATATCAGTCATTACAACTAAGATATGCATATTTTCTTCAAAAGCAAGATATTCAGCGGCGGTCAGTGCCACCCTGGGGGCAATAATTCTTTCTACAGACGGGTCATCCGCTAAATTAACATACATTACAACATTCTGTAAAACTCCACTTTCTTCAAAACTATTTATAAAATATCTTGCATCATCATGCTTTATTCCCATTGCTACAAATACAATCGCAAATTTTTCATCCTCCTTACCCAATTTTGCCTGTCTTGTTATCTGAGCTGCAAGCTGATTATGGGGAAGACCATTA
The DNA here is from genome assembly GCF_003259895.1 of Halanaerobium saccharolyticum. GTDB lineage: Bacteria > Bacillota > Halanaerobiia > Halanaerobiales > Halanaerobiaceae > Halanaerobium > Halanaerobium saccharolyticum_A. The sequence goes on from NZ_QLME01000015.1 coordinate 26,747, forward strand.
CCAGAAAAAATAGGTAATTTCTGACCTCTGATTAAGGTCATCAACCCATCAATTGCAGATACTCCTGTCTGAATATAATTTCTTGGATACTGCCGCGAATAAGGGTTCATTGGGTTAGAGTTTATATCATATTTATTCTCCGAGTAAATCTGGCCTCCATTATCAGTTGCTTCGCCGACACCATTAAAAACTCTGCCTAAAATATCCTTACTTAAAGCTATTTTCATTGGTTCCTGCAAAAATTTAACTCTTGTTTCGTTAATATTTAAACCGGTACTACCTTCAAAAACCTGAACTACAGCTCTATTCGAAGCCACCTGTAAAACTCTTCCTTTTCTTACTTTACCATTGGGAGCTGTCACTTCGACCATCTCATCATAAGCTACATCATCTATATTTTCTACTACAATTAGTGGACCATTAATATTAGCAAGTCCAGTATATTCTTTTTTTAACATTATATACTCCCCCACTATTATTGATAATCATCAGCAAGCTGCTGATAAAAATCGTCTATTTCATTCTGAAAATCTTTAATTTTATCTACTTCATCATTAGCAACTGTACTCTTTAACCTCAATAATCTGTTAAATAACTCATTATTTTTTAGCTGACTGATTGGAACATTTTTCTTAACCAGCGGCTTTGCCTGATCATAAAGATAAAGAATAATTTTTAAAAGCCAGTATTGTTTTTTGATATCAGAATATCTATCAATGTCATCAAAAGCATTCTGCTGTAAAAAACCAACTTTTATCAGTTTTGCTATTTCTAAAATCAAACGCTGATTATCCGGTAACACATCTTCGCCGACCAGTTGAACTATATCCTGCAGTCTTGATTCTTCTTTCAATAAAGACATTGCCCGACTTCTTAACTCAAGCCATTCCCGGTTAACATTGTCTTTAAACCAGGGCTCCAGGTCTGTTAGATATTCACTATAACTATCAAGCCAACTTACTGCTGGAAAATGTCTAGAAGCAGCCAGTGATTTATCAAGAGCCCAGAAACAGCGAACAAATCTTTTGGTATTCTGAGTAACAGGTTCAGAAAAGTCTGCACCTGGAGGTGATACTGCTCCAATAAGTGAGATGGATCCTTCATTTTCACCGGCAAGGGTTTTTACATAACCTGCCCTTTCATAAAATTCTGCCAGTCGAGTTGGAAGATAGGCTGGAAAACCTTCTTCGGCAGGCATTTCTTCCAGACGGCCCGAAATTTCTCTTAAAGCTTCCGCCCATCTCGAAGTAGAATCAGCCATAATTGCTACATTATATCCCATATCACGATAATATTCTCCCAGAGTAATTCCGGTATAAATACTGGCCTCTCTTGCAGAAACAGGCATATTTGAAGTGTTAGCAATTAAAACTGTCCTTTCCATCATTGATTTACCAGTTCTAGGATCTGTTAGTTCTGGAAACTCTTCTAAAACATCTGTCATTTCATTTCCACGTTCTCCACAGCCAATATAGATAATTAAATCCGCGTCTGACCATTTGGCCAGCTGATGTTGAGTCATTGTTTTGCCGGCTCCAAAACCCCCGGGAATAGCAGCTGTACCACCTTTAGCAATTGGAAAAAAAGTATCAAGTACCCGCTGACCTGTAAGTAATGGCTCTCCTAATTCAAGTCTATCACTGTAAGGCCTTGGTTCTCTAATCGGCCATTCTTGATAAAGTTTTATTTCAGTTATATTTTCTTCTTCATCCCTTATTTTAGCGATTACATGATCAATAGAGTATCTACCATCAGGTACCAGGTCAATAATTTCTCCTTCTTTTCCAGGAGGAACCATAATTTTATGAACAATGACTGAAGTCTCATCAATTTCTGCTATTATCTGACCTGACTTAAGATAATCACCCTCTTCAACCAGGACTTTTAATTCCCATTCTTCATCCGGATTTAAAGCACTCACCTTGGCACCTCTTTCTATAAAAGGACCACTTTTTTTCTCTAAAAATGGCAGAGGTCTCTGAATACCATCAAATATATTTCCAATTATACCTGGACCAAGCTGAACTGAAAGTGGATGACCGGTAGAAAACACTGGTTCACCAGGCTTCATTCCACTCGTTTCTTCATAAACCTGAATAGTAGCTGAATCGCCATCAAGTTCAATTATCTCACCAACTAATTTTAATTCTCCAACATAAACAAGCTCTCGCATAATATAACCGGACATACCTTTCGCCTCAACAACCGGGCCATTTATAAAAGTTATTTTTCCCTGTTTTTCCATACTCACCAACTCCTAATCCATTTATCCTACTTCTGTGTTAAAATATTATTCTTTAATTCTATAGCTATCTCTTCTCTAAATGAACCAATTAAGGCCGCAAAAGTATTTTCTAGCAGCTGCTGATTATTTTTGGCTTTAATTATAAAGCCACCGGATTTAATTTTCTCAGTTAGTATCATATCGAATTTGTAATCATCCATTTCTTTCTCCAGCAGTTCCTCTAAATCAGATTTGAATTCACTGTCTTTTTTTCTTAATAAAACGGTAAATTCACGATCCGGCAATTCTTTAGCAGCTGCTTTGATAGAATTAAAAATAAATAAACAATAATCTTTTTCAGCTGTAAATTCATCCAGTATCTCATGTAATTCCTGAATAAAGTTATTAATCAAATCATTTAGTTTTTTTCTCTTGAGATTTTTCTTTTCTAAAATGGCTCTTGAAATTATCTGTTCTCTTTTTTGTTCCGCCATATTTTCATAATTATTTACAATATTTTTCTGCTTATTATCCAGCTCTTCTTGAAAATCATCATATTTTTTCTGTAATTCTTTACGTTTCTTTTCAATTTGATTGTTATTTTCCTGCTTAACCTCATCAATAATCTCAGTTTTAATGGTCATGATTTTTTCTGCAATATCCACTCATCTATCACCTCTTTTGCTGAGTTTTCTTTTATAAGCGCATGGTTAACTCTGCATTAATACATCGAGCATGTCATGCTGAGTTTTCTTTTATAAGCGCATGGTTAACTCTGCATTAATACATCAAGTATGTCATGCTGATCCTGATTAAATTTTAATACCAATCGATTCCTGGACATATTTTGTGATATATTCTGGCTCTTCCTCAGGATCAACATGTCGATCAGGAATCTCCAGCACCAGGGGGAGCTCCGCAGACAATTTCAAATCATCAATTAAATCAGGAACCAATTCTGCTAATTTCCTTGTAATTAAAAGTATCCCAATATCACTTTTTTGTCTAACCCGGTTAATCTCTTCTATTACTTTTTCTTCTTCATGGATAACAACTCCATTTATTCCAACTAATCTTAAACCTATGTTGGTATCAATATTATCGCTAATGCAGTATATTTTCATAATAAACCACCTATAATCTTCCCAGGATCATTATAGAAATTATTAATCCATAAATTGCAATTCCCTCTCCTAAACCAATAATAATTAAGGCTCTACCTAAAATTTCAGGTTTTTCACTGATTGCTCCAATGGCAGCTGAACCAGCAATTCCTACTGCAATTCCAGCACCAATCGAGGCAATTCCTACTGCAAGACCTGCCGCCAGATATCCCAGTCCTAAATTAGAAGCTGTATTAAGAGCTGGATCAGCAGCATATACTTTCGCCGGTACAACCAAATCCGATCCCAGAATTACCAGAGTAAATAACAAAATTAAATTAATACTTAAAATTGAACACTTTAACCATTTTTTATCTGTTTTCTTAAACATAATTATTCCCCCTATAAGTGCTGTAATAAATAAACTTAATAAAGCTAATGTTAAAATCATTTTTATTTCCTCCCATTATAATATTTATAATCTTTACCGAGTTTTTTAAAAAAAGTTAAATAATCCTAAAAATCATTTAATCTTAAGTGGTATTAATTCTCTTCCACTACCACTATAGAATTTAGCAAATATCTCAAAAAACTCCAGCCTTAAAATTTGAATTCCTACTACTACACCTTCCAGAACCATAATAACAATGTTTCCGACAATTAAAACCAGAAGACTACCAGCGTAATTATTTATCATTTCTGATAAAATAATTACTGCCATAGACAGCCCAACATGATTTAAAGTAAAGGCTCCAACTCTTAAAAAAGATAGGGTGTTACTCAAATAACCTAAAACTGTATCAAAAAGTTCAAATGCAGATTCCAGTATATACTCAGATATTTTTTTATCTATACTAAACCTCTGTTCAGTTAATAAATTGCCAAGTGGTTCTTTAAGAAATATAAGCAGTAATAATATTATAAACACAGCAGCTATAACAGATGCCGGCATTAAGAGTTTACTCTGGATTCCATAAAAAGCTAAATTTACAAGTAAAAATAGATATAATATTAAACCACTTAAACCACTATCAGAAAATAATGCCTCTGTATAATCTTTATTTTTAAAACTATTAAATAAATTAAAAATCATCGAGGTAATTAAAAGCAAAATACCAATCATCACAGTAAAACCGAGCCAAAACATAATATTATCCATCGGTCTAATAATAAGAGCAGGTATCAGATCTTCCAGTCCAAAAAGACTGCCATAAAATGTACCAAAAAGCATTGAAGAAAATCCAATTGAAATCAGAATATAGGCTGCATTCTTATTCTTAATGAAATCTATTTTATTTTTATAAATAGCAAACCCCAGACTGACAAATACAAAGCCCTGTCCTAAATCTCCAAACATAATTCCAAATAATAAAATATAACTCAAAGCAAAAAATAGCGATGGATCAATTTCGTTATACTTCGGAAGACCATAAAGTTTAACCAGAGATGAAAATGATTTAATCCACTCTGGATTTTCAATAATTGTTGGTGGATTCTCCTCTTCAACATTTTTAACTTCCTGGCTGCTATATATTACTTTTTTATATTTATTTGATATTAGTTTTTCAAATTCTTTCTCATTTTCTTCACTTATCCAGCCAGTTGTAATAAAAAAATAATCACTTTTACCATAAAAATCATTATTAACATCTGTAATTTTATTAAAAACCAGTAACTGCTGATAATAATCTAATAACTGACTTTGATGGCGATGTTTTAATTTTTTAAATTCTAAACTGATTTGATCTCTGATAATTTCTATCTTATTAAGCCTGTGTCTGGCCTGATTTAATATCTCTCGAGGCTGCCCTTTGACTCTCTCAGGTAATTCAATCCTCTGAAAATTTGCTGAGTTCAAAATATCAAGTGCTTTTTGTTGATAATTCTTTTTAGCAAATGTAAAGAACCATACTCTATCTTGATCTCTATTAACTTCAAGAACAAGCACAGGAACCTCAGTAACATTCTCAATTAAGCGCTCATATCTTTCCTGACTTAAGCTACTAAAGATTAGAGTAATATAAGATAAATTTTTTAAACTCTGAAGTTCTATATCAATATTTCTCATTACATAAACATGTTTAATAAGATTATTTAAACGTTTTTCCTCTGCATCCAATTTTTTTGTTATTCTTTCGAGTTTATCAATTTTTTGTTGAATTGGTCTAATAAAATCTTTGAACTTTTCCAGATCAACTTTATTTAACTTATCGAAATTAATATTTTCAATTATTTTATTTAAGTTTAAGCTATCCAGAATCCTATCTAATTTATTAAAACATGATTTATAAGAGTTTTTAATTTGACTGCTTTTGAAATTTTCATGATATTTTTCAGTTTTTAAAAGTTCTATCTCTTTGTTCCTCATCATCTCCTCAGTTATAGAATCAATATTTCTTTTCAAACCAAGAATCTGAAATTTTTTCATAATTTTAATTCCCAAGATCACACCTCCTTTCGAATCAAAAAGTTTTTAATCCTGTCTTTTGGAAGTGAATATCTAATTCCTTCCAGAACAGTTATTATATCCCTTGATTCATATTCCCTGATATATAAATATGCAAGTATATTAGAGATAGTAAAAAAACTTTCTGTTTTAATCTGATGCAATTTTTTAAATATATAATTTAAAAAGAATCTTTCAAAAATAACATTTTCATCTTTAATCGCTTTTTCTAGAAGCTGTTGATATGGTTGATAGGCAATATGTTTTACTAAGTTTTCCGATTTGTTTTCCTGACTCATACTTTGTAATTCTTTTCTATTAATTTTAAAATGGTAAGGAATAATATAATTTAAAATTTCACCGGAAGATAAATTGTAATATCTTTTAATTCTATAAATCCACTGGAGATTAAGTAAGTCTATGTGGGTTCCAATGATTTCATCAAAATATTTTTTATCTTTACTAGAAAAGCTCTCAGCCAGTCTATTGAGTTCAGAAAAATAATAAAAATCTAAAGTCATCTCAATTGGAAATAAGTTTTTGTTTTTCTGGTACTGGTCCGAAAATTCATCTAAAATTTCAGCATAATGGAGATTTTTTAGTACTTTTTTAATCTCATTATAAGAAGAAGCCTGAATAAGATTATTAAAATTAATCTTTTTATTTCGATCTATATAAATTAAATTATCAGTCAGATAATTTTCTTCGCTTTCCATTAAAATAGTTCTCAAAATAATTTTTAAATCTTCAATTTCAAATTTTTTGAAGTAATGCTTAATAAAAGTTTTCAAGTCAGAACTAGAAAACTTTTTTATAATATCTTCAGAAAGCACGAGGCTTTTTTTAAGATTCAGTTCAAGCTGACGTCTGTGAATTTCCTGACCTGAAAATTTCTCTAAATGTTCTTGATAATAAGTATTATTATAAAGGTAATTAAACGCTTCCTGAACAGAATTTAACTCAATTAAATTTTGAAAGTCTTTTTCTTTAAGCATATTACTACTTAAAGCTTTTAATTTTGCATTTACAGCCGGGTATTGAAAAAAAGCTGGCATTGTTTTCACCTTCCTGAACTAATTATTTTATCAAAATATTTCTTTAATAAATCTGCTTTTACTTTTTGATAATCATTTTCAATTTTTTTGATCTCATTTTTACTTTCTTCCTCTAAGTTAGCTGCAAATTTTTTTGCTCCTGCTTTGCTTTCTGCCACTATCTCTTCGCCTTTCTTTGTGCTTTCTTCAATCTTTACCTTCTCTTCCCGGGCCATTCTTTTCTCATACTTTTCTTCCAGTTCTTTAATTTCCACTGTAAGATCATCCTTTAATCTCTGTGCCTGCTGCTCAATATTTACAACCTTTTCAATTAATTCTTCCTGCAATTCAATCACCTCCAGTTATTCTTCAGGCAGCAATATTTCAAAGTCACTACCCTTTTTCAAAGAACTTTTTACATTGATTTCTCCACCATGAATTTTGACAATCCAGCTGCAGATAGAAAGCCCCAGACCAGTACCTCCATATTCTCTGGATCTTGATTTATCAACTCGATAAAAACGTTTAAAAATATCATCTAAATCTTCTTCTGCGATGCCTATCCCATTATCAATAATATTTAATCTATAAAAACCATCAAGCTTAGTTAAAATTATTTTTATTTTTCCACCATCTTTACTATATTTGAGAGCGTTATCAATTAAATTTAATAAAAGCTGAGTAATCAGACTTAAATCTGCTTTTATTTTGAAATCCTTGCCTTCTCCTATTTCTTTTTTGATTGAAATATTTTTTTCAGAAGCTAAATTATTCATTTCTTCTATTACCGTGTCTACTACAACATTTAAATCAAATTCTTCTTTATTAGGCTTAATATTTTTTCCATCTACTTTTGCCAAAAGCAGCATTTGAGAAACTAATTGATTCATCTGATCTATCTGTTTTTTTATTGTCAATAAAATATTTTTTTGATCAGAAGTTAATTTTTCTTCTGAATCAATAGCTTCTTCAATCTGAGCCTTGATAACAGAAATAGGAGTTTTAAGTTCATGCGAAACATCAGCGTTGAACTGCTTTTGACGATAAAAAGAGTTTTCTAATCTATCTAAAAGGCTATTCAAAGTTTTAACAAGTCTGCCTATTTCATCTTCCCTCCCTTTATTAATCCTTATTCTTTGAGAGAGATTACTCTGACTTATTTTTTCTGCAGTTACTGAAATCAAGTCAATTGCTTTTAAAGCTCTACTGGCCAAAAAATACCCTCCTTCACTGGCTAAAATTAAAGTCAGCGGAATCATAATAAGTAAAATAAGTATTAAATTATCTAGCATTTTCTGTTCTCTAGCAAAGGAATAAATAAGATTTATATAATAAACTTGAGTAAAATCTTGATCAGTATCTGAATTGACAGCGGCTGTCAGCATGGCCCATTTTTGATTTTTATATTCTATTATTTTAAAGAATTTATTTTTCTTAACTGCCACTGAAATAATGTCCTGCATAAATTCAGATTCCAAATTTTTATTTATTAATTTTCCCTGACTGTTGTAAACAAAAATGCTTATATTTTCTTTGTTTACACTATTTATTAAATAATTAGAATTAATATCAGTTTCACCAATTTCTGATTTAAGCTTCTGCATCTCTATCTCTAATATACTTTTTACTTCTTCAAAAAGCTGAGTTTCCAGATAAAAATATAATATAGAACTGAAAAAAATTAAAACTAGAAATAAAATAACCATATACCAGATTGTTAGATTGATTTTTAAAGGATATTTTTTATAATTAAAATTTTTATTCATCTTTAATAATCCTCATCCGATATCCACGACCTCTTACTGTCTCCAGAAACTTATTCTCATGTCCCTCATCAATTTTTTTTCTGAGAAATCTGATATAAACATCAACAATATTAGTATTATTGCCGCTCATATATCCCCATACATGTTCTTCAATTTGGGAACGACTTAAAATATTACCTCTATTTCGCATTAAATACTCTAAAAGAGCATACTCTTTACTGGTCAGCTCAATCATTTCTTCTCCTCTTTTGACTGTATAATCTACAGTATTTACAATCAAATCTCCATTTTTTAATGTATTGCTGTGTTCTTTAATTCCTCTTCGAAAAATCGTTTTTATTCTGGCTATTAGTTCTTCAAAAGCAAAGGGCTTTGTTAAATAATCATCAGCCCCCATGTTTAACCCCTGCACTTTATCTTCGGTACTATCTCTAGCGGTTAAAATCAATACGGGGGTTTTATCTTTCCATTCTCGAAGTTCCGATAATACTTCCAGTCCATCTTTTTTGGGAATCATTATATCTAAGATAATTAAATCATATTCATTAATTATAGTTTTGTCCACTGCAGCTTCACCATCATAAGCTATTTCTGCAGTAAAATTTTCTCGTTCCAATCTTTTCTTTATTATCTTAGCAAGATCTTTTTCATCTTCGACAATTAAGATATTCATTAAAACACTTCCTTTGCTAAATTTAAAGCGTATTCTAAAAAATATAAATAAAATATTTAGACAGCAAATATAATAATTTCTCTTTTAGCTATTAAAATAGTAGATTTCTAATATCCAATCATTTGTTACTCAATGAGTATAGCAGCAAAAAATTAAAAAATGATTAAAAAAAAGCAGTCCCGAAATTTCAGGACTGCTTTAATATATACTTTAGATTATATCCAATTATTTTCTTACTTTTCTGCTTCAATAACATCAGCACAGCGCTGACAAATATCCTCATGTTCTTCAAGTTCTCCAACTGTTTCGTCATACTTCCAGCAGCGGTCACATTTTTCTCCTCTGGCCTCACTAACTTTAACTAAAACAGAACTTTCTTCACCCTGATGGGCATTCTCTGCAGTTAAATTATCATTAAGTTCAGCCTGAGAAACTATAAACAGATCAGCTAATTGTTCAATTTCTGAAATTAATAACTGCTGCTGATCTTCAGATGCTCCTTTAAGTTCTACCATTGCTTCTAGAGAATTACCAATTTTCTTGTCGGCTCTTGCCAATTCTAAAGCTTTTGAGACATCTTTTCTAACTGCCAGCAGCTTATCCCACTTAGCAATCAATTCCTGGTCATAGTAATTTTCCTTAACCTCTGGCCAGTCAGTTAAAAAGACACTTTCTTCAGATTTCATTTTCTCAGGTAAGAACTGCCACACCTCTTCTGATGTATGAGGAATTATCGGAGCAAGTGTAATAACTAGAGCCATCATTATATCATAAAGAGTACTCTGTGCAGAACGTCTGCTTAAAGAATTTGTTCCGTCTGTATAAAGACGATCTTTAGTAATATCCATATAAAGCGAGCTCATCTCTACAGTACAGAAATTGTGAACATCATGATAAACCCTGTGATATTCATACTTTTCATAGGCTGAAGTTATTTTTTCAATTAAATCCTGCAGCCGGATCATAATCCAGCGATCCAATTCTCTCCGCTCCTCATATTCTACATAATTTTGTTCACTATCAAAATCGCTGATATTACCTAAAATGAAACGATAGGTATTTCTAATTCTTCTATAAGCTTCAGAACTCTGTTTTAAGATATTATCTGAAACTCTAATATCATTTTTAAAATCAGAAGATGCAACCCAGAGTCTTAAAATATCAGCACCATACTGGTCGATTACTTTATGGGGAGAAACTACATTACCTCTGGATTTAGACATTTTATTACCTTTTTTATCTACTGTAAACCCATTAGTAATTACCTCTTTATAGGGGGCTGTTCCTTCTGTAGCTACAGCTGTTAGAAGTGATGAATTGAACCAGCCACGGTACTGATCTGTACCTTCAAGATAAACCTGAGCTGGCCAGTTTAAATTATCTCTATTTTCTAAGACAGCTTTATGACTGGAACCAGAATCAAACCAGACATCCATGATATCTTCTTCTTTAGTAAAGTTATTGCCTCCACAATGGGGACAGTTATACCCTTCTGGCAGTAATTCTTTTTCGGAAAGCTCGTACCAGGCAGCTGAACCTTTTTCTGCAAAAATCGATTTAACAGAATCTAAAGTGTCATCATTAATTACTGCCTCTCCACAATCATCACAGAAGAAAATAGGAATAGGTACACCCCATTTTTTCTGACGGGAAATACACCAGTCTGAACGCTCAGAAATCATATTGGTCATTCTTTCTTCACCCCAGGCAGGATACCAGTCAACATCTGCAATTGCTGCCAGGGTTTCTTCTTTAATTGCATCGATTGAGGCAAACCACTGATCTGTAGCTCTAAAAATCAAATTATTTTTACAGCGCCAACAGTGAGGATAACGATGATCAATAAAGTCAAGGTTCATCAATAAATTCTTCTCTTTTAATTTATCTGTGACCATAATATTAGCTTCATCATAATGTTTACCTGCAAAATCTCCAGCTTCTTCGGTAAAGTAACCCTTATTATCCATCGGGGCATAAACTTCCAGGTCATACTCCTGTCCCACTATAAAGTCATCATGTCCATGACCGGGAGCAGTATGAATACAACCCGAACCCTGTTCTAAGGTTACATGATCTGCAAGAATTAAAAGTGATTCTCGATCAAAGAATGGATGTTTAGCTCTTTTATTTTCAAGTTCCCTGCCGCTAAATTCTTCACTAATAATCTCATAATTTTCAATTCCAGATTTAGACATCACTGAATCTACAAGTTCTTTGGCCATTACCAATTTTTCTCTTTCTGCTTCTACAACAACATAAGGATATTCAGGATGAAAAGCAATAGCCATATTAGAAGGAATAGTCCAGGGGGTAGTTGTCCAGATTACAATATAACTGTCTTCACTGCTTAAATTAACTCCACCAACTTCAACCTGATCCAGCATTGGAAACTTAACAAAAATAGAAGGAGCACGATCTTCACCATATTCTACTTCTGCTTCAGCCAGAGCTGTCTCACAGTGTGGACACCAGTGAACAGGTTTTTTACCTCGATAAAAAAGATCTTTTTTAGCCATTTCTCCAAAAACTTCTATCTGCTTTACTTCATATTCTTTATTTAAAGTTAGATAAGGATTATCCCATTCTCCCCAGACACCAAGCCGTTTAAACTGCTCTCGCTGACGATCAATATATTTTAAAGCATAATTGGTACATTTTTCTCTTAATTCAGAGATAGAAAGTTCTGCTCTCTCCTGATCACTCATTACACTGGTTACCTGATGCTCAATTGGTAACCCATGTGTATCCCAGCCGGGTACATAAGGAGAATAATAACCGTTTAAGGTAGCAAAACGGGTCACAAAATCTTTTAAAATCTTATTTAAAGCATGACCAATATGGATATCCCCATTTGCATAGGGAGGTCCATCATGTAAAATAAAAGATTCATTACCCTCTCTGTTCTCTACTGCTTTTTCGTAAATATCTTTTTCCTGCCATAATTTTTGAAAATCAACTTCTCTTTCACTTAGATTTGCCCGCATTGGGAAATCTGTATCAGGTAAATTAATTGTCTCTTTATAACTCATTTACTTTTATAACCTCCTGTAAAAAATATATTAAAAAATAAAAAAAGTCTCTTGTCCTGTAAGGGACGAGAGACCGCGGTACCACCCTAATTAAAATCAGTAATCAAAATTTAATAAACTTAAAATTACTAATTTTATCTTAGCAATCTTTAACGCAGAAATACGGGTATACTACTCTGTTCATATACCGACTCCAGGGTGATCTTCTCAATTTCTTGTTTCCCGGCTTCCACCAGACCCGGTTCGCTAAAAACAATTGAAATTTGATACTTTCCCCTTCAAAATCAATTTAATTATATAACATTTTTCTCAATTATAAACTATCATTAAAAATAAGTCAAGTTTCACTCTTAGATATTGTTTATTAAAAATTGATAAGATAGATAAAAATTTTAATTATTTTCTTCAGAATCTCTACTATTTTCAATTTCGCTTTCTATTTCCAAATTAGAATCATCAAAGTCTCCTCTTAGAGATTCTTCCTGATCCTCATTTAACATTTCCAGATGACTTTCCAGTAAAGTTTGAAAGCGAATTTTAAAGAAATTTCTCTGTTCCCGCAGCTGCTCCAGTTTCCTTTTTTCCGAAGCCACCTGATTTCTAGCATTTTCCTTGATTTCTTCTGCCTTCATTCTTGCTTCTTTTTTAATCATTCGGGCCTCATTATCAGCCTGTTCTATTCTTTCAGAAACAGTTCCTTGAATTGAATCAAGGGTACTCTGGAGTTTATCTTCCATATCCTCATAACTATCAATTTTCTCTTTTAGTTCTTGATTCTCTTCCTGAAGATTATTTAGGTCTTTAAGTAAACGTTCATAAGCAACTCCTACATCATCTAAAAATTCATCAACCTGAGTTGTATTATAGCCAAAAGTTGATTTCTTAAATTCTTTGTTATAGATATCAAGCGGGTTTAGTTTCAAAATATCCCTCCTTTACAACTAAGTTAATCTTTTTAAAGTTAACTTAATTCTTCCTTTATTTGAAATACCTCTTTCTGCTTCTACTTTGACTCTACCCCTGCCTCTAACCGAAATCAAATCACCAATCTCTACTTCTGCCGCAGGGTCTGATTCTACTTTCCAGTTTAATTTAACTTTTTCGTTTTCTATATCTCTGGACATTTTACTGCGAGAATCACCAAAACCAGAACTGGCAACTGAATCCAGCCTCATAGAAGCAACTGTGGTTAATATTTCTTTTTCGTGCTGTACAGGTTTTACTATCTCAGATTCAGTAATTTCTTTAACTTCAATCGGAACCTGATGCACCTTGTCCAATTTTAGTTCAATAATGTCCTCAATTTCTGCCGCTACTACAATCTGAGCAAAATCTGAATGAACAAGAATATCACCAATTACTTTTCTCTGCAGACCCAGCCCCATTAGAGCACCCAAAAAATCCCGGTGGCTTAATTTTTGAAAAGCAAAATTTCCATCAAGCTGATAAATCTTAATCTGTTTTTCAACTAAATCAGGAAAAAGATATTCTGGAAAAATTACCAATCTTTTTCTTTCAGCCTGCGGATAGCCACCTTCTTTTTTGAAATTAATATCTGCAAGCTGCTCAATTAACGGAATAGCTATTTCTATTTGATAGGGATTCAAAAAATCCGTAGCCTGAGTTTTATGATATTTTAAAACCTGTTCACACTTATCTAAAACATGTGAACCCAGCCTTCTATCTTCTTCTCTGTGTAAATGATTTAACAATTTATCTTGATCAAACATAGATTCCCACCTTTAAATTGCTAGACTAATTAAAATATCTCTAATAAAACCATGAATAATCTGTAAAGCAAAGATTGCGATCAATGGTGATATATCAATGCCCAAAATTCCACCCTGGGGCAATAACTCTCTAATCGGACCTAAAATCGGCTCAGTAGCATCGTAGATAAATTTAATTACTTTTTGCCAGCGCATATCACTGGGATTAGGTCTAATCCAGGAAAGAATTACCCGGCCAATAATTAATAAATTTAAAATCTCAAAAACTGCACTTATTACTCTTACTAATATAAACATTGATTTGCCTCCAAAATTAGTATTCTCTTTCTCCAAATATTGCTGTACCAACCCGGACTATAGTTGCCCCCTCTTCGACAGCAATCTGATAATCATTTGTCATACCCATTGACAGCTCTTTTAACTGAATAACATCCTCTGAAAGTTGATCAAATAATTTTTTCATATCTTTAAAATATGAGCGGAGTTTTTCTGGATTATCTAAATAGGGAAGAACAGTCATTAATCCTTCAACTTTTAAATGTTCAAAATTAATTATCTTCCTTAAAAAAACCTCTGCCCGGTCAGGAGTTATACCAAATTTATTTTCATCACTGGCAATATTAATTTCAATTAATACCGAGGTTTTTCTCTCATTTTTTCTGGCTCTTTTATTTACTTCCTTAGCAAGTCTTAAGCTGTCAATTGATTCAATCATCCTACAATTTTCCATCCTCATAAGATATTTTACTTTATTTCTCTGTAAATGTCCAATAAAATGCCAGTCGAGTTCAATATTCTCAGAGATAAATTTATCATTCTTCTCTTCTAATTCCTGAACCCTATTTTCGCCAAAAATTTTAACTCCTGCTTCATTTAAAATTTTTATAGCATCTACCTTTTGATTTTTGCTTACAGCAAGCAGCTTTACTTCAGTATGATCTCTATCTACAGCAGCTGCTGCTTTTTTTATATTTTCCTTAACTTTATTTAAATTAGATATTATTTTATCTTTCTGCATAAGCTTAAGCCTCCCTGCCGTAATCAAAGTCTTCAGGATTCGTAATTATTTCTTCTCCAATTTCTAACCCACTCACTATTACATACTCGTCATTTCCATCTAAAATGACAACTTCCTGAAATTCATATTTATTATAGCCACTAACCTTTAGGACCCCCTGTCCAGATGGTTGATTAAATACTGCTTTACGGGGGATTTTAATACCTCTATAAATATTTTTGATAATATTTAGTTCAATTCTTCTTCTATTTGTCCACTGAGGAATAAACTGTTCCAGCTCAATTAAGAAAAAAGTGGCTTCTAGATTAGGGCGAATGTCAACAATTCTGGCTTCAAAAAGTTCATCAGAATTATTCTGTTCTATAAATAATAATTCATTTATTCTAAATCTATCTACTTGAGAATCCGGAACCTGAACTAGCAAGAAAAGTTCAAAATTATTAATTATTCTATACAGTGCTTCATTCTTTTTAATCCTATCTCCAGATAAAAGATGCTCATAATTTCCATTCAAATCAGCAAAATTATTTAAGTTGATCTGATTTAAATTATCAACATTAACTTCACTTTCCAGACCATCAACAGCAAAACTGACTATCCCTGCTTCTTTGTTAAATATTTTTTGCTGTTGATTTGAGGATTCAATTTCTGCCAGTTTTCTACCGGAAGCAAGTCGATCTCCTTCACCAACCAGAAGCTCTACTCTACCTGAAATTGGAGATTTAATAACTTTTTCATCTCTAACAATCATCGCTTCTGACCAAAAACCGTCTATAACTTCTCCCTGAGCAGCCAGAATTGTTTCAAATCTTGCCGCTCCAAAAATCTGAATACCTATTATAAAAGCAATTATTAAAATAAAGATTATAACAAAAGGTTTAAAATTAGTATCATTTTTTTTTGTCATCAGCATCACCTTAAAAGAAAGAGATAATCTAAATCCTGATGTGTTTTACATCAGGATTTAATTATTATTATCCTTTTTTATTTCTTAAAAAAGCCGGTATATCAAGATCATCACCGGAAAAACTTTCCATTTCAAAGTCCTCTTCCGGCATTTCTTTATCTTTAGTATTTTTTATTTCTTTTTTAGAAGATCCCGAATCAAAGCCGGTTGCAATGACTGTAACTTTAACTTCATTGTCTAATTCCTCGTCAATTACAGCCCCTAAAATAATATTCGCATCAGGATCAGCTACCTCCTGAATAACCCTTGCCGCTTCATTGGCCTCATGGATTCCCAGATCCAGTCCACCGGTAATATTAATTAATACTCCTCTAGTCCCATCGATAGAAGCTTCTAATAGTGGAGAAGCAATAGCCAGTTTTGCAGCCTCAGTTGCTCGATTATCACCATCTGCTCTTCCAATTCCCATTAATGCAGAACCAGCATCAGTCATAATAGTTTTTACATCAGCAAAGTCAAGGTTGATAATACCAGTAATTGTGATTAAGTCAGAAATCCCCTGCACACCCTGTCTTAGTACATTATCAGCAATTTTAAAAGCATCCATTAAACTTGTCTGTTTTTCGGCAACTTCTAACAAACGATCATTAGGGATTACAATTAAAGTATCTACTTTATTTTTTAATTCTTCTATACCTGAAATAGCATTATTCATTCTTTTTTTTCCTTCTACTGTCAGCGGTTTAGTTACAACACCAACAGTTAGCGCTCCCTGTTTCTTTGCTGTTTCAGCAACTACAGGGGCAGCTCCAGTACCTGTTCCACCACCCATTCCAGCAGTTATAAATACCATGTCTGCACCATCAATGGCCTGAGCAATTTCTTCTCTATTTTCTTCAGCTGCTTCAAAACCAATTTCGGGGTCTGAACCAGCCCCCAGACCTCTGGTTATTTTCTCACCAATTCGGATTGTTACTCCAGCATTGGAAGCCATTAAAGCCTGAGCATCGGTATTTATTGCAATAAATTCAACCCCATCCAGACCTTCTTCGATCATTCTATTGACGGCATTATTACCGCCTCCACCTACACCAACAACTTTTATATTTGCAAATTGTTCAATTTCTGTTCCAATATCAAACACTAATATTCCCTCCCCGTTAAGGATAATATGTAAGCTTAGAAAATAATTTCCCGGTTATTAAAAAAACTCACTAAACCAGTTTTTTAATTTTGTAAAAAACCCACTTACAATCTCTTTACTATTATTATTGCTATTACTACTTACTTTACTATTCTTGGCATCTCCATTTTCTAGAGCAAATTCTATCAGACCTACTGCTGTAGAGAATATTGCTCGTGGTATAGTATCACCCTTTTTTATATATACGGGATTATCAATAACATTAGACAGCCCACTAACATAATCAGGTTCTCCAATTCTAACCGGTAATTCTGTAATATCAGATGCAAGCTTTTCAGAACCCTCCAATAAAGAGGCTCCTCCGGTTAAAATCATGCCTGCAGGTGTCAAATCAGCAGAACCAGCACTATCCAGTTCCTTTTTAATCAGTGAAAACACTTCGCTCATCCGCGGCTCAATTACCTGACAGAGCATTTTGCGTGAAAGTTTCTTTCTTTCCTTTCCGCTTGCGGCCAGAACCTCAATTTTTTCGCTTTCATCAATTTCTGATGGTAAAACTGATCCATGCATTATCTTTATTTTTTCAGCTTCAGAAACAGGAGTTCTCAAACCAACTGCTATATCATTGCTGACATGGTTGCCCCCAACAGGTATAACTGCTGTATGGGCTATACTGCCTTCATGAAAAACAATTACATCAGTGGTTCCACCACCAATATCCACTAAAACAGCTCCTAAATCTTTTTCATCATCAGATAGTACTGCCTGGCTGGAAGCCAGAGGTTCTAACACTACCTCATCAACACTTAAACCGGCTCTCAAAACACTTTTTACCAGGTTTTGAATTGAGGTTGAAGCCCCCTTAATAATATGAGTTTCGACCTCAAGCCGAACTCCAGACATCCCTAAAGGATCCTGAATCCCGGGACTACCATCTACTATAAATTCTCTGGGCAGAACATGTAAAATATCCTCCTCAGCTGATACAGGAATTATTCTTGCTGCATCAATAACTCTTTTTATATCACTCTCTTTAATTTCCTTTTCGTCTCCAGTAACTGCAACAACTCCATGACTGTTGATAGACTTGATATGTGAACCAGCAATACCAACATAAGCAGAATCAACTTTCTGACCGGCCATTCTTTCTGCTTTTTGAATAGCACTTTTAATTGCATGGCTGGTTTTATCTATATCAACTACAATTCCTTTGCGGAGGCCGTTAGATGGAGCTAAACCAATTCCTATAATCTCTATATTATTATCTCCACTTACTTCTGCTATTAGTGCACATATCTTGGTAGTACCAATATCAAGTCCGGTAACTATCTTTCTTCTTTTCACAACAGTCTACCTCCTTTCTTATCCAAACATTTCTTTTTTTATCTTCTTTTAATTAATAAGGCTCAATTTAAATAATTCAATATAAATTTTGTTATTCCTTTATTATTCATAAAAATTTTCCTTATTTTAACTTAATTACAGGGTGTTTTGTAACCTGCAAATTAATGTAATCAATTTCAGCTTCCTGATTATTGTTTAAAATAGAGTTTAAAATCGCAAATTTTTCTTCCAAATTTTCATTTCTACCTAAGTTGACCCCGCCGCCTTCTTCCAAATATAATTTATAAACATTATCCTGATAAATAACTTTTTTTATCTTTTTTAAATAGGTTGGATCAAGGTTATTAAAAATATTTAAAATATCGTCTGTCACAGGAGGTAATAGAATTTTATGGTTATCAAAATAATAGGCAAAACCCTCAAGCTGTGGCAAATTTATTTCTGCTGCTAAATCCTCTTCTCTTAAGATAATGCCATCTGCAGAAAACATTAATTTCTGCTCATTGTTTTTCAGCCAGGCTACTGCTTTTCTTGCTTCAATTACAACATGAACTGTTGAGGGAAATGACTTTTCTATTTGAACAGAAGATATCAAATTATGTTTTAATAAATCATTTTTTAACTCCTCTTCATTCAAAAACAACAAATTATTACCATAAAATTTAGTAATGTTTGATCTTAACTCATTTTTGTTCATCTCAGTTCTGGAATGAAAAACGAAATCCCTGACATGAAAAAAAGGAGAAAAAAGAAAAGATAAAAAAGTTAAAAATATAAAAAATAGAAGCATCAGCACAATCTGATATTTTTTCTCCATTAATCATCCCTCACAAAATTGAGTCATTCCAATGTTTTAATAACCTTTTAAAATCAGATCAGGAAGCTCAGTAATATCGCCTGCTCCCACAGTTAAAATAATATCTCCCGCTTCAGCTTCAGCTAATAATCTGGCCGCTATTTTGTTAAAATCATCCAGATAGCAGCATTCAACCTCAGATTTTTTTGCAATTTCTTCTGCAAAATCCGTTAAAGATATATCATAGTTCATTTTTTCGGATGCAGAAAAAATATCTGTTAGATACACCTGATCTGCATTAATAAATGAATGACTAAATTCTTCTAAAAACTTATGGGTTCTGCTGTATCTATGCGGCTGAAAAACAACTCTAATTTTATTATAATCCATATTTTTTACTGTTTTTAAAAGCTCTTTAATCTCAGTTGGATGATGTGCATAATCATCAACAATATCAACAGCAGAATTTAAAACTTTCCCCTTAAAATCAAATCTGCGACCAACCCCACTAAATTCTTTAAGAGCAGTCTTAATTGCTTCAATATCTATTTCTAAATGCCGGGCCGCGGCTGCTGCAGCCAGAGCATTATAAAGATTATATTCTCCCGGAACTGAAAGCTCAATTGAAGCAGCAAATTCTTCTGAATCATAAAAATCAAAGCAGCTGTTAAAATTATTGTATTCAATATTTTTTGCTGTAAATTTCCCTTTTTTTAAGGAGAAGCTACTGCATTTATTTCTGTTTAAAAAAATAGAATCTAAGTTTTTATCGTCTTTATTATATAATAGAAATGCCTGCTTGTCATTTTTATCGGCAAATCTTTTGAAAATCTTCATAAATTCATCCAGATTCTGATAATAATCAGGGTGGTCAAGCTCCAAATTGTTTAATAATAATAAATCTGGATTAAAATAGAGAAAAGATCCATCACTCTCATCAGCTTCGGTTATAAAATATTTTCCAGCACCATCTGCCATATTTCCATTTAATTCTTTGAGAAATCCACCTACCATTACTGCAGGATCTTTTTGAGCTTTTTTGAAAATTGCAGCCAGCATCGCTGTAACAGTTGTTTTGCCATGAGTTCCAGCAACTGCAATAGTTTTTTTATCTCTCATTAAATAGGAAAGCATTTCTGCTCTTTTAACTATTTTTAAACCTTTTTTTCGGGCTGCCTGAATCTCAGGATTATTATCGGGAATAGCACTGGTTTTTACTATTAGATCAGCACCATCAATGTTAGAAGCAGCATGACCTATAAAAAGTTTGACCTGGTACTTTCTAAGCAGATCCAGGTATTTACTTTCATTTAAGTCTGAACCACTTACTTTGTATCCTCTTTCGGCCAGTATTTCTGCTATACCACTCATAGAAACTCCACCAATACCGATCAAATGAATATGCGAATTTTTATTTAACAAAATTATCACCCTAAATCAAATTTTATTATAAATGCAGCAGTAATTTTCTCAAATCAGTTTTTCTATAACTTTAATAATATTTGCCAGAGAATCTTTTTGTGACATTGATTCTGCTGCTGCTGACATAGATTTTAATTTTTCTGTGTCTTCAATAATTGTTTTTACTTTATCCAATAACAGCTTATCATTTAACTCAGATTCTTCAATAACTAGAGCTGCATTATTTTCTTGAAGTGTTTGGGCATTAACAAGCTGATGATTTTCTGCAGCAGCTGCAAAAGGAATTAAAATAGAGGGCTTTGCACAGCTTGTTATTTCTGCAAGCCCAGTTGCCCCAGCTCTGGCAATAATTAAATCAGCAGCTGCCAGGGCATATTCCATTTCATCTAAATAGTCAATAATCTTTAATAATGAATTCTCTGGTTCTAAATTATTATTTTTAAGTTTAGCCAGCAGCTGACTATAATTTTTTTTGCCGCTTAAATGCAAAATTTGAATCTTATTCTGAACTGCATATTTATATA
Organism: Halanaerobium saccharolyticum; assembly: GCF_003259895.1. GTDB lineage: Bacteria > Bacillota > Halanaerobiia > Halanaerobiales > Halanaerobiaceae > Halanaerobium > Halanaerobium saccharolyticum_A. The sequence continues at coordinate 47,907 of NZ_QLME01000015.1, forward strand.
GAGCTATAATATTTTGATTAATTATCTCTGCTCCCAGACTTCCACCTGTAATTAAAATAGTCTTTAGCTCTGGATTTAATTTTAATTCTTTATAAGCTTTATCCCGGTTAACTTTTAAAATTCTGGGACGGACTGGATTACCTGTAATTTCAATTTTATCTTCTTCCACCTTTAAATAATCTGCTGCTTCGGAGAAATTCAGACAGATTTTATCAACTACTCTGGCCAGCAGCTTATTTGTAATACCTGGATAGGCATTTTGTTCGTGAATTATTGTTTTTTTTCTCAGCAAACTTCCGGCCAGAACAACAGGTCCAGCCACAAAACCTCCGGTACCAATAACAAAATCCGCTTTAAAATCTTTAATTATTTTTAAAGCTTTGAAAAAAGCTCTGGTATTAAAATATAAAGAACTAAAAATCTTTGTTGACATTTTTCTGGGTAGGGGTCTCACAGAAAAAGCTTTAAATTCAAATCCAGCTCCTGGCACAATTTCAGCTTCCATTCTATGATCAGAGCCAAGATATAAAATCTCCCAGCCTCTTTTCTGCAGCTCTTCAGCTACAGCAAGTGCCGGATAAATATGTCCTCCTGTTCCTCCACCAGTAATTACTGCTTTCATAATTTATCTCATCCTTCAACATATCGCGAAATATTTAATAATAGAGCCAGCCCTACTAAATTAATAACTAAAGAAGATCCACCGTAACTAATTAGGGGCAAAGTAATACCAGTAACAGGCATCAATGAAGTTACAACTGCTATATTTATTAAAGCCTGAATAATAATCATTGAGGTTATACCTACTGCCAGAATTGAACCAAATGTATCATCAATTCGGGTAGCAATTTTTAAACCTCTCCAGGCAAGTAAAAAATAGAGACTGATAATAAATAAGGTTCCAAGCAGTCCAAATTCTTCTCCAAGAACTGCAAAAATAAAATCAGTCCCCGGCTCTGGCAAATATAAAAATTTCTGATGGCTGTTACCCGCACCTACTCCAAATAATCCACCGGATCCAAGTGCCAGCAAAGATTGGATAATATGGTAACCACTATCCAGCGGATCCTGCCAGGGATTAAGAAAGGTAAATAGTCTTTCTCTCCGGTAGGGCTCAGCCATGATTGCTGCCAGTGATAAGAACAAAGAAACTATCCCCAGAACAATGAAGGTAGAAATTTTAATACCACCTATAAATATCATAGTGGCCGCAACTGCAGCCAGAGTAACGGCTGTACCAAGATCAGGTTCCAGTAAAATTAAAAACGATATTAAACTGATTACTACCAGAGGTGGAAAAATCCCATTTTTAAAATTTTTCATTTTACCTTTATTTTTATCTATATAAGCAGCCAGATAAATAACTACAGTAAATTTGGCCAGTTCTGATGGTTGAAAACTAATTGGTCCTAAAGGTAACCATCTCCGGGACCCTCCGGCCATTGTTCCCACCCCGGGAATTAAAACCAGAATCAAAGTGCCCAGGGAAATCAAAAGCAGATAAGGAGCTAATTCCTTTAATTTTTTATACTTTAGTTTGTAAATGACTGCAGCTAATACCAGTGCTACTCCTAAATACTTAAGCTGATTATTAAAAAAGTAATAGCTGTTAGAAAAAAGTTGCTCAGCCTTAACAGAGCTGGCTGAAAGAATCATTATTAATCCGCTTAAAACAAGAGCTATAATTGTAAATAACAAAATAAAATCAGGCAGCTTTTTTCGCATAACTTCTCCTTAATCAATATTTTTTATAACATTCTTTTGAAAAATATTACCTCTTTCTTTATAACTGGAATACATATCCCAGCTGGGACAGGCAGGAGATAAAAGCAAAATTTTATCCTGAGATAATTTTTTTGCTCCAATTTGAGCAGCAGCTTCCATTGTTTCAGCTTTTATTATTTCCAGACCGGAGTCAGTCAGAAGAGAAGCTATTTTATCTGCAGTCTCTCCCAGTAAAATTAAAGTCTTGACTTTCTCTTTAATCACAGGTAACAAATTTGAAAAATCAGCATTTCTATCCTGCCCTCCAGCTATTAGAATAACATCCTGCTCAAGACTTGTAAGTGCTTTTAAAGCTGCATCAGGGTTAGTTGCTTTTGAATCGTCAATAATTAAATAGTCTTTTTGGTTTCCTACAACTTCCATTCTATGTGATTGTAGTTTATAATTTTCCGCAGCCTGCTGTATTTTGTCTATTTTCTGACCGGCAAGATAAGCTGCTAGAGCTGCGAAAGCAGCGTTTTTGCGGTTGTGTTCTCCTGGTAAATCAATTTTATCAAAATTAAGCAGACTAAGATTCTCTTTCCGAAAATAAGCTTGCTGTTGATTAATCAATAAATCAGCAGCTTCAAATTCAGAACTGATACCTAAAACATCTGCTTTTAGTTCATCTTTTAATTTTAAAAGATAGGGATCGTCATAGTTAAGAATCGCAAAATCATCTTCTTTTTGATTTTTGAAAATATTTTTTTTGGCTTTCTGATAATTAGCCTCAGTCTGATGTCGATCCAGATGATCTGGACTGTAATTTAAATAAAGAGCTATTTTTGCTTTAAATTGCTCAACCGCTTCTAACTGAAAAGAACTTAATTCCAGAACAACTTTTTCTCCAGGCTGCAGTTGATCAATAATAGAGATAAAAGGAATCCCTATATTCCCTGCCACTTTGACCTGGTTGCCCTCTAAGTCACTCAGCATTGCCCCCAGCAGCTCAGTGGTGGTAGTTTTACCATTGGTCCCTGTAACAGCTATAATTTCGGCTTCTGACTGTCTAAAGGCAAATTCGATCTCACTAATAGTTTCAATCCCCTTTTTTCTGGCCTCTTTTAATATCTCTAAGTCATAAGGAACCCCGGGACTTAAAATAATTAACTCGCTTTCTAAAATTTTTTCTCCATTAGTGCCCAGATCAAATTCTGTTTTTTTACTTTCAACCTGAACTATCAAATCCTTTAATTCTTCTCTATTTTTTGAATCAGCAACAATAATTTTTAAATCAAATTTTGATAAATATTTTACTACTTCCAGGCCGGTTCGGGGGCTAAAACCCAACACAGCAACTTTTTTATAATCTAAAGACAATAGAATCTAACTCCTTTTTTAAGTTTGAATTTTTATTAAACTAAAGAAAGTAGAGCAAAAAGTGATAATAAAATTGTAATAATCACAAATCTAAAAACAATTTTATTTTCTGCCAGTCCACTTAATTCGAAGTGATGATGAATTGGGGTCATCTTAAAAACTCGTTTACCATCTGTAATTTTATAGTATGGTACCTGAATTATAACAGAAAGAGTTTCGATAACATAAATACCACCAATAATTAATAAATAAAGCTCAGTGGCTGTAAAAACTGCTGCTGCTCCAAGCAAAGCACCAATTGCCAGTGAACCGACATCTCCCATAAATACTGATGCTGGACTGGCATTAAACCAGAGAAAGGCAGTTGTACTCCCTGCCATAATCAGCATCAAAAGAGTGTATTCTGGTAGGTTAATCAAATATAATAACAGGGCAAAAGCTAGAGTAACCACAGTGGTTATTCCAGCTGCCAGACCATCCAGTCCATCAGTAAGATTAACTGCATTAGAGCTGCCAATAACTACAATAAATGCCAGTATAAATTTAGCAGCTGTACCTAAATTATAAGAAGCATAAAAAGGAATCAATATACTGTGTTGATTAACTACAAAAACAGCCACCACTGCTGTTACTGCTGCTGCAGCTGTCTGCAGCACAATTTTTTGCCAGGCCCGAAGCCCCAGGGATCGTTCAAATTTTATTTTCAAAAAATCATCTAAAAAACCGGTTAAAGACATTATAAAAGTTGTCAGCAAAATTGCTGTCATTTCAAAATTTAGCGGCAAAATAAAAACCGAGATAAGTAAGAATACCGAAATAATTAAAAGCCCACCCATCGTTGGAATTCCTGCCTTTTTTAAATGGCTTTTAGGGCCATACTCCCGCACCTGCTGACCAAAATTAATTTTTTTTATATAATTAATAAAAAGATTACCACTAATAATTATTAAAACTAATGGTAAAAGATATGCTAGAATATATTGCATTTTAGAGCTCCTTATTTTGTAATTCAGCTGCTATTTCTTCCAATTTATTGGCTCTTGAACCTTTAATTAAAATTAAATCATCTCTCTTTATTTCAGCAGCAAGAAAATCAATGCATTCCTGATTATTATTCAGAATTATAATTTTTTTTGATTGGATTTTAGTCTCGGCTCCAGCTGCGATATTTTTGGCTTGACTACCAATTGTTATCAATAAATCTACTTCTTTTGCTGCAGCATAAGCCCCAATTTCCTGATGTTTAACTTTACTTTCAGAACCCAATTCCAGCATAGAAGCCAGAACAGATATTTTCCTCTCTGCCTTTAACTCAGCTAGAACATCAAGAGCAGCCTTTACTGCCAGCGGATTTGCATTATAACTATCATTTATAATTCGGGCCCCATTATTTAGTTCAATAAACTCCATTCGATTGGAAGAAAACTTTGTCTGCAAGAGCCCCTGCTGTATTTCAGATACCCTAAGATTTAGTTTAAATGCTAAAATTATAGCTGCCATTGCATTATAAACATTATGTTTACCGGCTTTATTAAATTTAAAATTATAAACCTCATCACCATATTCTACTTTGAAATTTAAGCTTTCTTTTTTTTTATCAAAATAATAATCTACTGTCTGCAGATCTGCCCCAGTTTCAAAACCAAAATATATTACTTCTGCTGCTGTAGTTTCTCCCATATTTCTGGTATATTGGTTATCATAATTTAAGATAGCTGTCTCAGATTCTTTGAGCTGATCAATTAACTCTTTTTTTGCCCGGGCAATATTTTCCAGACTGCCCAGCTGTTTTAGATGAGCTGCAGCGACATTTGTTACAATCCCAAAATCTGGTTTTGCTATTTTGGCAAGCAGTTCAATTTCTCCCAGAGCACTCATTCCCATTTCCAGGATAGCAAATTCTTGGTCAGCTGTTAAACGTAATAGAGTTAAAGGAAGTCCAATATGATTATTATAGTTTCCCTCAGTTTTTAAACAATTATATTTTTGAGATAGTACAGAATATATCAAATCTTTAGTAGTAGTTTTGCCAGCACTTCCGGTTACAGCTACCACTTTTAAATCAGCAAATCTTTTTCTATAATTATGAGCAATATTCTGCAGGGCTTCGGTAGTATCAGAGACTCTCAATACAGCTACCTCTGATTTTTTTAAAAAATCGCTTTTAATTTCCCGATCAACAATCACTGCCCTGGCTCCATTTTTCACAGCATCCTCCAGATAAAGATGTCCATCCTGATCTTCACCAATAATTGCAATAAACAAATAATTATCCTTAACTTCCCTGCTGTCGATTACAATTTCTTCTATTGTCTGCTCCCCAGTTCCCTGAAGTAATTCTGCTCCAGAAAAATCAATTATTTTATTTAAATTTAAATTCTCCATTTAAATCCCTTTCACTTCTGCTGCTGCCTGTGCTGCCTGATAGGCAACTTTTCGATCATCAAGTTCTATTTTTTTGTTTTTAAAAATTTGATACCTCTCATGACCTCTGCCCAGAAGCATGACTAAATCGTCTTTTTCAGCCAGCTTGATCGTTCTTTTAATTGCCTTTATGCGATCAGCAATAATTTCATAATTATTAAATCCCTTACTAAAGCCAGTTTCTATTTCAGCAAAAATCTCTGCTGGATCTTCACTGCGTGGATTATCATTACTGATAACTGTATAGTCAGCATATTTTTCTGCCAGAGCAGCCATTGCAGCTCTTTTGCTGTGATCTCTATCTCCACCACAGCCAAAAAGAACAATTAATTTATTCTTATCCATTGCAGCAGCTGTTTTTAAGACATTTTCCATCCCATCAGGAGTATGAGCATAATCAACAACTATCTGAAAATCCTGGCCTGCATTTATAATTTCAAAACGTCCTGGCACAGCAGAGATATTAGTTAAAGCTTTTTTGATAGTTTCCTGGTCAACTCCCAGCAGATCAGCTGTTAAAATAGCAGCCAAAGAATTATAAATATTAAAAACTCCACCTAAATTCAGTTTAAATAGGGTCTCAACTCTACCGGCTGTTCTGTATTCCATACCCCTTTGATGAAGTTGATAATCAGAAGCATATAAATCTGCTTTTGAAGAAGATAAACTATAAAAATAATTCTTTGCCCCTGATTTTTCCTGAATATAATCCGCATTCGGGTCATCAAGATTAATCACCGCATATTGATCTGAATTTAACTGAGCAAATAATTGAGATTTAACTGCTAGATAATTCTCCAGATTTTTGTGATAATCCAGATGCTCGGGACTAATATTAGTAAATATGGCTCCAGCAAATTCCATACCTTCTACTCTGTATAAATCCAGAGCATGAGAAGATACTTCCATTACCCCGTATTTAACTCCCTTTTTTCTCATTTGAGAGAAATATCTGTATAAATCTATTGATTCTGGAGTTGTTCTGCTTGAATCAAGTGCCTGGTCTCCAATGATATTTTTAATAGTACCAAAAAGAGCTGCGTTTCCGCTGTATTCTTTTAAAATCTTATATAACAAATAGGCAGTCGTTGTCTTACCATTAGTTCCGGTAATTCCAACTAACTCAATATCTGCAAGTGGATTCTCAAAAAAAGTTTTACCAAGTTGAGCCATTATTTTTCTGCTGTCATCTACCTTGATATAACTGATACCATCCTGATAATTAGAAAGCTCTTTTTCTATAACTACTGCTGTGGCTCCTTTTTTGATAGCCTGGTCAATAAATTGATGTCCATCCACTTCGAAACCAGAAATAGCAATAAATAAATTGTCTTTTTCAATTTCCCGGGAATCATATTTGATTTCCGTAATTTCATTATTTAAATTTCCATTTTTTAATTTAAAATCTATATTATTTAATAATTTTTTTAACTTCATCTTAAAGCTACCTCCACAGTTAATTGGTCAAATTATTAGATTAAACTACTGGAGTTTTAAATTTATCTTTTTAGAACTTTTAACTCTACTGCCAGGATAAACTGACTGGCCAACTACCTCCCCAGAACCATCTAAAATCAAATCAAGACCTTTTTTCCCGGCAAGTTCTTCTGCTTCAATACCTGTCATACCTCTAAAGTCAGGTACTGAAATCATCATATTTTCTCTGCTTTTTTTCTCACTAAAAAGCCAGACTGTAGAATTATAATTTGTTTCTACTCCAGACGCAGGAAGCTGATTTTTTACTACTCCCTCATCTCCAATTAGTTTAACATTAAATCCTTTTTCTCTCAAACTTGTTTCTGCAGCTAAAAATTCGGTTCCTATTAAATCAGGCACCATTATTTTTCTTTGCTCCTGTTTATAATTAAAGTCGTTATTGCGGTCAGGCTTGATATTTAAATAATTTAAAATATTAGCTGTTAAATTCCTAAAAACAGGAGCGGCTGTCTGACTACCATAATAAGTTTCACCTTTAATATCATATAAAATAGTTAAAATAACTAAATCCCGACCTTCTGCAGGTACAATTCCAATAAATGAAGAATCATAAATATCCTCATTATAATGTTTTGCTGTACCCGTTTTACCACCAATCTCATAGCCCTCAATAGCAGCCTGAGTTCCCGTTCCACTTTCTACTACCTGTTTTAATAATTCTTTTGTTTTGTCAGCAGTGCTTTTAGATATAACCTGCCTCACCACCTGAGGCTCGTTGATTATATTTTTAGAATCACTGCCTGTATCGACCTTTTTTACCAGGCGTGGTCTCATTAATTTACCTTCATTGGCGACCGCTGACACAGCTGAAGCCAGCTGAATAGGTGTTACAGAAAGACCATGACCAAAAGAAAAAGTTGCCAGTTCCAGAGGACCAATCCTTTTATATTCCGGGATAATTCCTGCTGCTTCTGCCGGCAGCCGAATCCCGGTCTGTTCTCCAAAACCAAAAGCTTTGATATAGGAATAAAAGGTTTCCTTATCCATTTTTAGACCAACTTCTACAAAGCCAGGATTACATGAATTTTTTACAACCTCAGCAAAACTCTGGCTGCCATGACCTACATTACTCCAGCAGCTTATTTCTTCATTTTCTACATAAATATGACCTGGATCAGTTAAAATATCATTTTCAGTAATTACACCTTCCTCTAAAGCGGAAGCTGCTGTAATTATTTTAAAAGTAGATCCAGGTTCAAAAACATCATTAATTGCTCTATTGCGCCAGTTTTTTTCAGGATAATCAGCAAAATTATTTGGATTATAAGCAGGAGTATTAGCCATTGCCAGCAGATCTCCATTCGACGAATCCATAACAATCACTGACCCACCCGAAAAATCAAATGTTTCAGCAGCATTTTTAAGTTCTTTTTCTGCCATATACTGAATTACTTCATCGATGGTTAAGTGGACATTGTAGCCATCCCTACCTGGAACAGCCTCTCTTATCCCATTAGGAATTGTTCGGCCTTCAGCATCCTTTTCTACAATCATTTTTCCAGCTTTACCGCTTAAATAGTTATTATAAGAAAGTTCCAGTCCGTTAAGACCATTATTATCTACCCCGGTAAATCCAATAATATGAGAAGCAAGCTCTCCTTCTGGGTAATATCTTTTACTTTCTTCGGTAAAAGTAATCCCTTTAAGATTTTTGTTTTCAATTTTTTGATATGTTTTTTCACTAACTTTGCGCTGCAAGAAAATTGCAGCTGCACTAGAAGTGATTCGTCTATAAATAGTATTATAATCATTATCCAGAATCTCAGCAAGTTCTGAAGCGGTTTTTTCTGGATTAATAATATTATCCGGCAGAGCAACCACAGTCTTTGCTGGTAAGCTGACTGCAAGTTTCCTGCCGGTATTATCATAAATTATTCCTCTTTCTGAATTAACTACAAATTCTTTAACCCTCTGATTTAATGCTTTATGTTCATATTCTGCACTATTTATTACCTGGATCCAGACAAGTCTTAAAGCCAAAATAATAAATAATATAAATATAATTGCAAAATAGAAGATCACTCTATTTTTGACACTCTTTTCAAGTTGCTGCAAATTTATTCCTCCTATTCAAGAGATTCTGCCTGAACAGTGGTAACTTCTCTTATTATTTTATCATAAATTTGCGCTAAGAAAAACTTTTCTTTTGGAAGATCAGCCATAAATTTTTCTTCTTTTTTGATTTGATTATTATAAACCAGGGTTTCTTTTTTATCTGCTTCAATCATATTCAATTCTGTTTTTGCAATTTTTTCAACTTCTGCCAGAGATGTTTTGCTGGCCAATTCTACTTCCAGTCTTTCATTTTTGGACTTAATAGTTTCTAATCTTTCTTCTAACTGCAGCAATTTAGAACTACTTTGATTAATATTTAAAACTTGAGAAATATATAACAAAATAGAAATACTAATAAAAACCATCATAAATATATATAATATTGTGAAGGCCTGTTTTTTTACATTAGTAAAATTATAGGATGATTCATTGAGATAATTGCTCTGAGAAACTTCGCTTCCATAACCTGGTCCCGTATACATTTTACTACCTCCTTATTCTTAAATCTTCTCTGCTACTCTCATTTTCGCACTTCTTGAACGTGGATTTTCCTCTTTTTCTTCCTTAGAAGCCTGAACTGGACTTCTTGTTATAACCTTAACCTGCGCTTTTTTATCACAGACACAGATTGGAAAGTCCGGTGGACAGGTACAATCTTTTGCCAGATTTCGAAATTTATGTTTTACTATTCTATCTTCCAGTGAATGAAAGGTTATTATTACCAATCTGCCTCCTGGTTTTAAATAGGCAACTGCCTTATCAATTAGATTTTTAAGCTGTTCCAGTTCATTATTTGTTTCAATTCTTAATGCCTGAAAAGTTCTTCTGGCAGGATGCCCCCCACTTCTCCTGACAGCTTTAGGTATAGCGGCTTTAATTACCTCAACCAGATCAGCTGTGGTTCTAATTTCTTCTTCTTCTCTCATTTTAACTATAAATTCGGCTATTCGAGCAGCCCAATTTTCTTCTCCATACTCAGAAATTATTTTTTCCAATTCTGCCTGAGAATAATTGTTTACTATATCCCGTGCAGTTAGTTTTTGTTCGGGGTTCATTCTCATATCTAAAGGGCCTTCTTTTTGATAGCTAAAACCCCGCTCAGGATTATCCAGCTGTGGAGAAGAAACGCCTAAATCAAAAAGCATTCCGTCAACCGCTTCCACTTCTAATTCTGAAAGTACCTGATCAAAATCTTGGAAATTTGAGTGAGCTAAAATTAAAGATTCTTCATCTGAAAAACGTTCTTTAACTGCCTCAATTGCAGCGGTGTCCCGATCAACTGCAATTAATTTACCGGCTTCAGATAAGTTTTTTAAAATTTCCGAACTATGTCCTGCTCTACCCAGAGTACCATCTAAATAAACTCCAGCTTCTTTAATGTTTAAATATTCAATTGCTGCTTCTAATAATACAGCCTGATGAGTATAATCCATATTATAATCCTTTCTAGATTCCTAATTCCTCCATTGCATCTGCAATATCTTCATAAGAATCTTCTACATCATCCATGTAGGTATTCCATTTTTCTTTGGCCCAGAGTTCAATTCTATTTGCCAGACCGATGATAACTATTTCATGATCAAAATCAGCATAATCTCTTAAATTTATTGGTAGGGAAACCCTTCCCTGTTTATCTAATTCGCATTCGTTAGCTCCTGAAAAGAAAAAGCGGACAAAATTACGGGCATTTTTACTGGTCATTGGTAGGGAAGTTAATTTTTTTTCTAATTCTTTCCACTCAGCCATTGGATAAAGAAATAAACAATTGTCAAGCCCTCTAGTGATCACAAACTGCTCACTTAAGTCTTCTCTGAGCTTAGAAGGAATGATTAAACGTCCTTTATTATCCATATTGTGAGTGTATTCTCCCATAAACATAATATCACTTCCCACTTTCTACCCTTTTACTCCACTTTTCACCACTTAATAATTTTATTCTACATCAAAGAGAAAAGTCCTTTATATTTATCAAAAAAATATTAAATTATTAAGAAAGAAAAAAAATAACTTATCAAAAGATAAATCATGAGCTATAATTTTCTTGTTAATCAAAAAACCCACCGCAAATGGGTGGGTTTTTAGTCATCATTATTTAAATATAACTTTCTGGCTCGTGATATTTTATTAAATCCATATTTTCTTTTTAATTCATCTATAGTTTTATCCAGCTGATCTTCTTCCTCAGCAAATAAATTTAACTGTTCCTGTCCTTCCTGACAGAGATTTGAAACACCAAGGCCCAATAATCGCAGTGGTTTATTTAATAAATGATTTTGAGTTAGTAATTCTTTTGCCTTTTGATAAATTTCTTCACTGCTGTTTACAGCAACTTTGAGAGATTTTTGCCTGCTGTAAGTACTAAAATCTGAATACCTGACCTTAATAAAAACAGTACTACCCTTGAGAGAATTGCTGTGAAGCCTAAAAGAAACCTTTTCGCTCATTTTAAATAAATAAGCAAATAGCCTATCTCGGTCCTCAATATTATCAGCAAAAGTTTCCTCATGGCTGATCGATTTAATTTGACTTTGACTTTTTACTTCTCTTTTATCTATCCCCCGGGAAAGGAAAAATAATTTTACTCCAGCTTTTCCATATTTCTTTTTTAATTCTTCCAGAGAATAAGGCCAGATATCGCTGGCTTTATAAATGTTTTCCTCTTCCAATTTAGAAGCAAAGACATCACCAACACCCCAGATTTTATCAATATCCAGCTTACGCATAAAATTTTTAATGTCATTTCTTTTAATTACAGTCAGACCATCTGGCTTATCATAATCCGATGCCAGCTTAGCCAGAAATTTATTGACAGAAACACCAACAGAAATAGTAAGTTCAGTTTCTTTTTTTACTTCACTTTTTATTTTCCTGGCAATTTCTACTGCACTGCCATATAATCTGTCACAGCCTTTTACATCCAAAAAAGCTTCATCAATAGATAGTTTTTCAACTAAAGGAGTATATTTTTTTAAGATAGCGAAAATTTCTCGAGAGGCATTTTTGTACAATTGATGTCTTGCTGGTAGATAGATTCCATCAGGACATAACTTTTTAGCCTGAGCAATAGGCATTGCCGAATGGACACCAAATTTTCGAGCCTCATAAGAGGCAGTAGAAACAACACCACGATTACTTAAGTTCACTCCACCTACAATTACAGCTTTACCTTTAAGTTCAGGATTCTCCCGCTGCTCAACCGCTGAAAAAAAAGCATCCATATCTGCATGTAAAATATGAATTTTATTCATTTAACTTTTCCTTTTTAAAGCAAGCTCTACCAGGTCATCTAAAAGTTCAGTATATGTTATTCCACTTTCTTTAAAAAGTAAAGGATACATACTAAACTTTGTAAAACCCGGCATCGTATTAATTTCATTAACCAGAATCTGATCCTGCTCTTCGTTTACAAAAAAATCAAGTCGAGATATTCCTTCAGCTCCAACAGCTTTAAAAGCTTTAAGCGATAATTCTTTAATTTTCTCCTGGCTTGCTGATGAAATATCAGCTGGAATAATTAACTCTGTACTCTGATCTTCGTATTTAGCCTGATAGTCATAGAAATCATGAGTGGAAATGATTTCTCCTGCTGTAGAAACTTTAATATTATTTCCCGTACCCAAAACAGCAGATTCTACCTCTCTGCCCTTAATACTGCTTTCTAAAATTATTTTTTTATCATATTTAAAAGCTTGATTAAGAGCATTTTCAAAAGAAGTTAAATTTCCAACACGACTAATTCCAATACTGGAACCCATATTAGCAGGTTTGATAAAAAATGGCAGACCTAAACTTTCTGCAAAATCTGCAAAAAGATCTGCAGTTTTTAGCTTATTATATTCGTCTTTTTTTAGTATTTCAAATTCACTCTGAGGAATATTATAAAAGCTAAAAATCTGCTTCATCACAGCCTTATCCATTCCTACTGCCGAGGAAGTAAGATCACAGCCAATATATTTAATATTTAAAGTATCTAAAAAACCCTGGATCTTTCCGTCTTCTCCATAAGGTCCATGCAGCACAGGAAAAACTATATCAACTTTTTTTTCTAAAAATTGAAGAACTTCCTGCGGCAAAATATTATCCCTCTTAATCTCTGGAACTTTTTTCTCATCTCCCATTAAAATTTTCTTTGATTCCTCTAAAGTACTAAAAAATCCTTTTTTGCTGATGGCAACTGGAAAAATATTGTATTTTTCCTGATTAAAGGCCTGATAAATCGAGCGGGCAGAGAGTAATGAAACTTCATGCTCGGCTGATCGTCCACCAAAAAAAAGGGCAATATTTAACTTTGGCTTAAACAATAAAACCCCTCCCCTCTAACTTAATTATTAAAATAGTCTATTTTCATAACCTCTCTTACTTTTTTCAATGTTTTCTGCGCTTCTTTTCTTGCTTTTTCTGTACCCTCAATTAAAATCTGATCAACCAGCTCTGGATTTTCAAGATATTTCTTTCTTCTTTCCCGCATTGGTTCTAAAAAATCATTCAGTTTTTCAGCCATTAGCTTTTTACAGGCTACACAGCCAATTGTTCCTGTCCTACATTTTTCTGCAATTTCATCAGATCCTTCAGTATTAAATGCTTCGTGATAATGAAAAACTGTACAGACTTCTGGATGGCCCGGATCATCTTTATGAATCCTGGCTGGATCAGTTTTAGCCTTCATTATTTTTTGAGCAACTTGATCTTTACTATCACTTAAATAAATTGCATTATTTAAACTTTTACTCATTTTATTTTTGCCATCAAGTCCCATTAATCTTGGGAAATCACTGATTAAAGCCTCTGGTTCCGGAAAAACTTCTCCATACATATTATTAAATTTACGTACAATCTTTCTGGTCTGTTCAATATGTGGAATCTGGTCTTCTCCTACAGGAACTAGATTTGCCCGACAAAAAGTAATATCAGCAGCCTGGCTTACCGGATAACCCAAAAACCCATAAGACATTTCCTTATAACCATACTGTTCAGCTTCAGACTTAATAGTTGGATTATGACGTAACTGATTTACTGTAACTATCATAGAATAAAAAACTGTCAGCTCTGCAATTTCTGGTACAAGAGACTGCACAAAAATAGTTGTTTTTTTCGGATCAATTCCAGCAGCAAGATAATCTCTTGCTACCTGCCTTACATCTTCACTTAATTTATCGGGTTTATCAAAATTTGTAGTTAAAGCCTGCACATCTGCTATAATTAAAAATGTATCATATTCATTCTGTAATTCAACTCGATTCTGCAAACTCCCAACATAATGGCCTAAATGCAGTTTGCCTGTCGGTCTATCACCTGTTAAAATTCTTTTTTCTTTTTTCTTTGACAAAATCATCACCCTTTTTCTGAAATAATAAGTTTTACTTGAATATCTAAATAATTTCTGCTAAAATTATATTAAAGATAATAATGATTATTAATAAATTTTAGGAGGATAAATATGGCTACGAATACTCGAATGACTAAACAGCGTAAGGCAATATTGAGGGTTTTAAAAAGTACTAAATCTCATCCTACAGCTGATTGGATATATGAAAAAGTTAGAAAAGAAATACCAAATATTAGTTTAGGTACTGTTTATCGGAATTTAAATGTTCTGGCTGAACATGGTGAAATTAATGTTTTAGATTATGGAAGTAACCATAGTCGCTACGATGGTAATCCCGATCATCATTACCATTTCCGCTGTCAAAAATGTGGGGGAGTTTATGATCTAGATCTCGATTTATGTGCAGACTTAAATAACAAAATAAATACTAAAACTGAATTTATAGCTCATTCTCACCGCTTAGAGTTTAGCGGTATTTGCCCAAAATGTCAGCAGAAAAATTAAATTTTTTCTGCTTCTTTTTTTGCCAGTAGATCAACTTCATCATTAAATTGATCACCGCTGTGGCCTTTTACCTTCTGATAACTTAATTCAAAGTCAGAACTAAGCTGATCTAATTCCTGCCACAAATCCTGATTGGCCACTGCGTTTTTACTGGCTGTTTTCCATCCATTGCGCTTCCAGCCTTCTATCCAGCTTGATAAACCATTAAGTACATAACTTGAATCACTGTAAAGTTCTATTTTGGTATTTTTAGGAATTATTTTTAGAGCTTCAATTACTGCTTTCAATTCCATTCTATTATTAGTGGAATCTTTTTCTGATCCTGAAACAGTTTTTAATTTTTGAGAATCTGGATCTAAAATAACCGCAGCATATCCTCCTGGGCCCGGGTTCCCAAGACAGGCTCCATCAGTATATACTTTAAACTCCTGAAATCTATCTAATTTTTTTATTTCTCGCTTATCAGACTCATCTGGACTTTCTTTTTTCTCAACTTCAGACTTCTCCTCTTTACTCTGCTCAGAGTTTAGTTCTTCTAAAAGCTTAGCAGCTCTTCTCAGATGAGGAATTACTATTGAGCCTCCAACAATTAAGGCAACATTCATAGCTTCATATATTTCTTCTTTGGACCAGCCTGTTTTAACTGCTTCAATTATATGATATGTAATACAATCATCACATCTTAAAACCAGAGAGGAAACCAGTCCTAATAATTCTTTAGTTTTAGCCGGGAGTTTTCCATCCTGATAAACTTTATGATCCAGATTAAAAAATCTTTTTGTATTCAGATCTCCCTCTTCCAATATCAAATCGTTCATTTCAGATCTAAATTTATTGAATTCTTCCAAACTATCCTGCATTAAATCCCTCCTGGTTCAAATAGTCAATATATAGATACTTTAAACAAATATACAGTAATAATACAAAAAAATTAAAAGAAACCGGACAGCAAAATGCCGCCCGGATTTAATTGTAATTTTATTTTTCAATTGTTTTAAGATAAGATTTTACTGCTGTATCAGATTTTAATTCAAGTATTTTTTCGGCTTCTTTTTTGGCCTCTTCTATAGTCCATTTAGAAAGAATTTCTTTAGTTTTTAAAATTGAAACCGCACTCATACTAAACTCATCTAATCCAACACCTAAAAGATATGGTATCAGATATTCATCACCAGCAGCTTCTCCACACATTCCTACCCAGATACCTTCATTATGAGCAGCTTCAATAGTCATTTTTATTAATCTTAAAACTGCGGGGTGATAAGGGGTATGCATCGGAGCTATTTTTTCATTTGTTCTATCTACTGCAATTGTATATTGGATCAAATCATTTGTTCCGATACTGAAAAAATCAACTTCCTGTGCCAGAAAATCAGCAATCATAACAGCTGATGGAATTTCTATCATCATTCCAATATCAATATCTTCATTAAATTGCTGTCCTTCTTCTTTAAGTTCTTTTTTAACATCTTCCACAATTAGTTTTGCTTCATCCAGTTCTTCAAGAGAAGAAATCATCGGAAACATAATTTTTAAATTTCCATACTGGCTTGCTCTTAAAATAGCTCTCAGCTGAGGTTTGAAAATATCATCTCTTTCCAGACAAACTCTAATCGCTCTGTACCCTAAAAAGGGATTCATTTCTTCCGGGAAATCTAAATAAGGTAAATCTTTATCTCCCCCAACATCTAAAGTTCTAATTATAACAGGTTTGTCACCCATCTTTTCGGCAGCTTCTTTATAAACTTTAAACTGTTCTTCTTCAGTAGGTAGCTGGTTGCGGTCCATATAAAGGAATTCTGTCCGGAATAAACCTACTCCCTCTCCCCCATTTTCTAAAATAGGAGCAATATCATTTACATTCCCCATATTACCTACTACTTCAACTTCCGTACCATCTTTTGTTTTAGCTTTTTTATCCTGATATGTTTCCAGTCGTTTTTGTTCTGCTTTATATTCAGCAAGTTTTTCTTTATATTCTTCCAGAGTAGAATCATCTGGTGAGAAATAAACTTTTCCGCTATTTCCATCTACAATTATCTCTATATTATCCTCTGCTTTTTCAATCAACTCACTACCAAGACCAACCACAGCCGGTATGCCAAGGGATCTGGCCATAATGGCAGTATGAGAAGTTCTGGAACCATCTTTTGTTAAAAAAGCGAGAACTTTATCTGTATCAAATTGAGCAGTATCAGAAGGGGTCAAATCTTCCGCTATAATAACTATTTCTTCCTCCAGCTTATCAGAAATATCTTCAACTCCCAATAAGATTTTCACAACTCTCATTCCTACATCTTTAATATCAGAACCGCGTTCTCTTAAGTACTCATCTTCCATAGCTGAAAACATAGCAGCATATTTATCCACAACATCTTTTACTGCTGCGGCTGCATTCAGCTTATCGTCTTTTATCTTATCTTCAAATGCAGGAATAACTTCCGGATCATCTAAGATCATCAGATGAGCACCAAAAATTTCTGCTTTTTCCTCTCCCATTTTTTCAGCAGTCTGTTCTTTTAATTGCTGTAAAGATTCTTTTGCTTCTGCAAGCGCAGAATGCAATTTTTCTAATTCTTCATCTACCTGATCTTCACTTATGTTTTTTCTATCAATTTCAATTTTCTGGTCTTTTTTAACTAAAGTTTTGCCAATAGCTATTCCTGGTGAAGCAGCAATTCCTTTCACTAAAATCACTCCTCATCCTCTTTGGCCATCTCAACTTCAATAAAATCAACTAATTCTTTTACTGCTTCGGAAGCATCATCACCCTCAGCTCTAACAACGATCTCATTACCTTTGCCAACACCAAGACTCATAACACCCATAATACTCTTTGCATTAACTTCCTTCTCTTCAAAAATAATTTCTATTTTTGAATCAAATTTACCTGCTTTCTGCACAAATTGTGCTGCAGGCCGGGCATGCAGACCGGTCTTATTAGTGATTATAACCTTCTTTTCTTCTACCAATCTGATCATCCTTTCGTATTTTTATTTTAATGACTGATTCATTTATACATTTTATCATAAATGCAACCAAAATTTCATCCTTTTTTACAAATTATTTTTATTTATTATTGATTTTTCTTCAATTGTGGCTATTACTTCCTCTAAATTTTTACCCAAACTTGCCTCTACCGCACCTAAAACTGCTCCTTCAACCAGGGGCGCATTGGCCAGTCTAATTAAATTTTGCTTTTCTTCTGGCAGCCATTCCTTAACCATATTAAAACTCATTACTGCACTCCCTAAATCTGCCAGTACAACTATTCCATCCTGACAATCCATACTTTTTAATTTTTGTTCAATCAGATCAGCATCTGTCCCCAGCTCACCATTATTTATTCCTCCAGCAATTTGAATATCAATTTCATCCTGTTTCATCTCTTCAGCCAATTCTTTAGTACCTTCCGCAATTTTTAAACTGTGAGATATAATTAAAATATTAACCATTTCCACACCTCTTTTATTATAAATAGCTTGTAATGAATGTTTTAATCATTAAATAGGCAGAAGTTGCTCCTGGATCCTGATGTCCGATACTTCTTTCCCCCAGGTAACTCGCCCTACCTTTAGTTGCCTGCATTTCAATTGTGTTTTTCATTCCTTCGGCAGCTGTCTCCAAACAATTATTTAAAGCAGTCTCTAAATCAAGGTTGTTGTCGCGGCTTTGTTTTAAGGACTCAGCTGCAGGAATTATAGTATCCAGCATTGTCTTTTCTCCAGCTTCAGCTTTACCTCTTTTTTGTATACCAGCTATAGCTTCTTCTGCAATTTCAACTAAATCATCCAGATCAAGCCGTTCATCTGAAATCACCTTAGAAATATTTAAAAAAGCTGTCCCATAAAGAGGTCCAGAAGCACCACCTACGTTAGAAATCAAAGTCATTGCTGTCAGCTTAAATAACTCATTTCTCTCTGTAAAAGTTTCATTCTCTAATTTCTCTTTTAGCTTTTTAAATCCTCTGGCAAGATTTATACCATGATCTCCATCACCAATAGCAGCATCCAATTCTGTTAAATACTCTTTATTCTCAATAATGACATCTGATGTTTCTAATAATATTTTTTTTGTTTTATTAGCCATTTTTACCACAATCCTTATAATAAATTAATTTCACTTTCCGCTTCCAGTAAATTAATTAAATCATCATCCAGTTTCAAAATAGTAATTGAGAGACCTTCCATTTCTAAGGAAGTCATAAATTCTCCCACATAAGTTTTATAAATCTTGATGCCTTTATCTTTTAGCAGTTGATTAGCTTTTCTATTTGCTATATAGAGCTCCATTAAAGGCGTTCCCCCCATCCCATTAATCATCAGGGTAACTTTTTCATTCGTTTTTATCTCTAAGTCTGATAATATATCATCCAGTAATAATTCCACTATCTGATCTACCTTCTTTAATTTAGTTTTTTCAGTACCTGGCTCACCATGGATACCAATACCCATTTCCATTTCATCTTCAGCTAATGAAAAAGTAGTTTTTTCTGCTGCCGGCAGCTGACAGGGGTTAATAGCCATTCCTTTTGTTCTAACATTTTTTATAACCTTTTCCGCACTTCTTTTTACTTCTTTTAGATCGGCACCCTGAGCTGCTTTCGCTCCAGCAATCTTATGCACAAATACTGTGCCAGCAACACCCCGGCGTCCAGTTGTATAAAGGCTGTCTTCTACAGCAACATCATCATTAACAACTACATGGTCAACTTCTATTCCTTCTGCTTCTGCCATTTCTGCTGCCATTTCAAAATTCATAATGTCCCCGGTATAATTTTTAATAATTAATAAAACTCCATTACCACTATCCACTGTCTTAATCGCTTCAAAAATTGCATCAGGAGTCGGAGAAGTAAAAACATCACCAGCTACAGCAGCATCCAGCATTCCCTGGCCTACATAACCAGCGTGTGCTGGCTCATGACCACTTCCGCCTCCACTAACCAGAGCAACCTTTTCGACCGGTGCATCTTTTCGAACTACTACATTATAATCATTCAGTTTTTCCAGACGCTGATGACTGGCCATTACAATTCCTTCGATCATTTCGCTGACCACATTGTCCGGATCATTAATTAATTTTTTACCCATTATTACCACCCTTTCAAGTTATAATTCCACAGCTGATGATCACTTGTTGAAACAGCAAAAATCCCTTTTTCTTTTAAACTTTCAACTTCAGTTTTGTTATGAATCAAACCGCCTGCAATCACTGGAAAATCATATCTACTCTTCTTTTGTCTTTCAATAAAATAGGGTGCTGCAATTCCCGGTAAAATTTCTACTGCATCAACAGTTTGTGAGTTCAGTGATTTTTCGGCACTGATTAAAGAAGCAGAATCCAGAAGAAAGACCCGCTGAATAGTCATTAAATTATATTTTGCAGCCTCTTTAATTAAATAACCTTTGGTTGAAATTATCCCATCACATAAGTCATTTTCTGCAAGATATCTAATTCCTTCTCTATCATGAGCTATCCCGTTAACCAGATCAATATTTACCATTAAAATTTTATCATTATCGTGTGCCAGTTTCATTGATTTTTCAAGATCAAAAATAGAACCAGTTAGTAAAAATATTAAAACTGAATCTTTAACACTCATTGCTTTACTTAAATCTTTAATATCTCTAATAGCCGGAATAATTGGATACTTAATAAAATAACCAGCTAGATGTTTCAAATTTTTGCCTCCCTTTAGAAAGCTCCCAGCCGGTTGACTGGGAGCTAGCTAATAAATAATTTTTTTTAAGACTTCAAATCAAATCTATTAACTAATTGATTTAAATTAGCTGACATCTCAGCTAATGAATCAGCCAGAGATGTAATCTCTTCAATCGAAGCGTTCTGTTCCTGACTGGCTGCTGCAACCTCTTCAGTATTAGCAGAAGTTTCTTCAGAAATACTGGCAATTTCACCAACTTCTTCTACTATTTCCTCACTATAGCGGTCAACATCTGCTACAATTTTAATAGAATCAGAGATTCCTCTGGCAGCATTTTTAATTTTTTCTTCTATATCAGCAAAAGATTCTTCTGCACTACTGACAACTTCTTCCCCATTCTTAATTTCACCAATTCCATCATCCATCCGTGAACTTGCAGTTTTAGTTTCCTGCTTAACATCTTCTACTAGTTTTCTAATCTCTCCCGCAGAATTTACCGATTCTTCAGCTAGCTCTCTAATTTCATCTGCAACTACAGAAAAACCTCGTCCGGCTTCTCCTGCCCTGGCAGCCTCAATTGCCGCATTTAAAGCAAGTAAATTAGTTTGTTCAGCTATATTATTTATGATATTTAAAATCTCATCGATTTCATTGGAAATTGATTCTAAGTTGGAAATTCCAGAGGCAACTTCCTGAATAGCATTTCTAATTTTAGCCATCTGACTGCTAACTCTATCCATTTCTGTCTTTCCACCTGCTGCAGCTGTTTCCATTTCCTCAGCTAATTTTTCAACTTCTTGATTAGATTGTTTTAGCTTTTCTATATCATTTGCCAGAGTTTTTATCTGCTGATTAATATTATCCACACTGGCTGCCTGGTCATCAGCACCAGAAGCTACATCATTAATTGACTGAGCTACCTGAGTTGAGACATCCCCGACCTCTGTTGAAACCTCTTTTAAATAAGTTGAAGATTCTTCTACCTCATCAGAAGCCTGATTAATATTTAAAATAACTTCTTTAAATTCTTTAACCATATTATTAAATGACTGACTCAACTTACCAATTTCATCCTCTTTATCAGCACTCTCAGTCAGTAATATTTTATTACTCAAATTACCGGAACCAAGCTGATCAAAGGCATTAATTAGTGTTTTAAGTGGTTTTAACTGCCAGTTTAATAATAAATAACTGGCAACAAATAAAACAATAACTCCCAGTAAAGCAATAACTAAAATGATATTTCTTATATTATTGACTGGACCATTGATTACTGCAAGTGGAACATCAATAGCCATATAAATTCCGTATTGTTCACTTATTTGATCAAAATACTGAGTCCGACCATCTGCAATTCTCACTGCAGATTCCTGCTGAGTGTTAACCTGTTCTCTTAACCACTGTTCTTCTATCTCTGTTCCCATTAAGGATTTATCTATATCACTTAAAATATACCCCTCACTATTCAACAGACTAAAAGATGAGACATTTTCGAGAGATTCTAAAGTATCACTATAAAAAACTTCAAGATTTGTAGCCATTACATAGTAACCGATCACTTCTTCTTCTCCTTCAGCTGTTTCATTGGTGATCTCTGCCTGAAATAAAACATGTGGTTCACCATCTATAATATGTACTTCTTCACTGGAAACATTCTGGTACTGATCTTCAGGTAAAATTTTACCTGCATAATCATAAATATTTTCTTCTCCTTCAATTCTAGAATCTACAAGTACCAGACCTTCAGTGGTTGTTACGTAAGAAAATTGAGTTTCCTCAAACATTCGATTATTATCTTTCAGTAAAGCTGCCCTGTTAATAAAGGTGCTCATCCAGCCTCCACCAGCCAGATCAATAATTTCACCATCTTCAATATAATAGTTACTCATATTGGCCAGATTATAAACATCTTCAAAACTGGCAAAGTACTCTGTTCTTTCCTCAAGGCGAGTTAGCTGGCCCAGTATTTCCTGGCGCTGATTTTCCCTAATCAGATTAATTCTCTGATCAATTTGATCAGACATTATGTTTTGAGTATAACTATAAGTAAAAAATGAAACTGCAGCCATGACAGCAATCACAATAATTGTTAAGATTAAACTAATTTTCCATTTTAAGTCCATATTTTTTAGCAATAGCAACATCCCCTATTATTTATAATTTATTTAACCCTTACTATATACTTTGATTTAAAACTGCAAAATCCTGCTTAAATTTAAAATTTATTCCGAAAATAGGGGAGATACCAGAAAATAATTAAATCTTCTGGTATTATAATTCATACTATATTCCGCTAGATTTCTTCTGGCATATCTCTGGTGGCTACAATATCTGCACCAGTATCCAGTATATTTTCTATTAAAACATCTCCCATTTTAACGGGTGCTTCAATTTCTTTGTCTCCTATAATCTGCATAGCTTTAAACATATTTTCTAATGGTATCTGTTTTGTTGTCTTTACCGGACAGAGGGATAAGGCACCATTTTTTATTCTAATTGTAGTTGGTAAAATCCTTGTTGGAGCTACTATTTCTTCTTTAGCATAATCCTGACCCTGAGGACAGGCATTTCCTTTAATATCTATAATCTCATCACCTTCGTACTCAACTGTTACTTCACAGCCTTTAGGACAGGCTACACAGGTCAGGCTTTTCGTTTCTATCATTTTATTTTCCCTCCTTTTCAATTATCTCAACTTTAATTTCATTTGGATTATCCAGACCATCCAGAGTCTTCTGGGCCAGAGGCACACTGATCATTTCTCCCGGCTTGGCAAATGGTTCTGAAAATGAGTATAATTTTTCGCCATCCGCATATAAATTAATATCCACAGCTGTTAATGGGGTTGAAACTCTCATATATAGAGGAATTCTTTTGCGATCTCCAGCTTCAAGTTCAATTTTCTGCGGAATAACATAACTTACATTTTCTCCAGCTTTTACTTCTACACATTTATTAGTCCTGGCAAAACTATCTTTAATATATTTTGCAGCATGAGCTCCAGCAATTTGGGATTCTTCAGTTACCCAGTCTACTAAATCATGAACATGAAGTACATTACCACAGGCAAAAATTCCTTCTATATTTGTTTCTCGCCCTTCATTAACTATTGGTCCCCCGGTTCGGTCATCTAAGACTACATCAGCTTTTTTGGAAAGCTCATTTTCCGGAATTAAACCAACAGATAATAATAAGGTATCAGCTTTGATTGTTTTGGCTGTTTCTGGTATAGGTTTTAAGTTTTCATCAACCTCTGAAATCTCAACAGCCTCTAATCTCCCTTCACCTTTAATTGCAGTTACTGTATGATTTAACATTAAGGGAATATCATAATCTTCCAGACACTGAACAACATTTCTGGTTAAACCACCTGTATAAGGTAAAAGCTCACAAACGGCTTTAACATCAGCACCTTCCAATTTCATTCTCCGGGCCATAATTAAACCAATATCCCCAGAACCCAGAATTACTACCTCATCTCCTGGCACAAATCCTTCTATATTTGTATAACGCTGAGCGGTTCCTGCAGTGATAACTCCAGCTGGTCTTGTGCCCGGAATTCCAATCGCACCTGCAGTTCTTTCACGACATCCCATAGCTAGAACTACTGCTCCGGCTTCTATCTCCAGAAAACCTTCTTTTTTATTCATCGCATATACTTTTCTATCTTTTGTTACATCCAGGACCATAGTATCCAGCTTGATTTCTATATTTCTTTCTTTTACATCATTGATAAATCTCTGTGCATATTCCGGTCCGGTAAGTTCTTCCTTAAAATAGTGAAGCCCAAAACCATTATGAATACACTGGGGTAAGATTCCACCAAGTTCAAAATCTCTTTCCAAGATCATTACATCTTCAATACCTTCATCATAAGCCTTTTTAGCAGCAGCCAGACCAGCTGGTCCCCCACCAATAACAACTAAATCTTTTTTAAGATTAAGCATTATCCATCACCTTACTTCCCAGTAATTGCTTGATTTTATATTCTAAAATCTGAGAATCTCCTTCTTCCTGTTTAACTTCAGTAGGATCTATACCAAGTTCCTGAGCCAAAATATCGACTACTCTTGGACCACAGAATCCAGCCTGGCATCTGCCGGCACCCGCTCTAGTTCTTCTTTTAACTGCATTAACTGTCCTGGCACCTACTGGACTGTTTATTGCATCTAATATTTCTTTATAAGATACGGTTTCACAGCGGCAGATAATTTGACCATAATCCTTATTCTGATCTACCATTTTAGCTCTTTCTTTGTTTGACATTTCATAAAATCTAACCGGCTCTTCTCTAGTTTCTATATAATCTTTCTTTTCTGATAAAGTTAAGCCTTCATCTCTAAGAATATCAGCTGTATAACCTGCAATTGCTGTAGATGAAGCAAGACCTGGAGACTGAATACCGGCAACATTAACAAATCCTTTAATATTTTCTGCAGCTTCAATTACAAAGTCTTCAGTGTCATCTGCAGCTCTCAAACCTGCAAAAACTCTAATTGTATCTCGCAAATCAAGTTCTGGATAAAGTTTTTTGGCACCTTTATAAACTTCATTTAAACCTGCTCTGGTTGTTGCAAGATCAGTTTTACTCTCAACATTTTCAGAAGTTGGTCCAATAAGCAGATTATTCTCAACGGTTGGAGTTACAACAATACCTTTACTGATTGGCGTAGGAATAGGAAAAACTACATGATTAACTGCAAAATCTTTTGCATGATCATAAATATAATATTCACCCTTGCGAGGAGTAATATTGATCTTTTCAATTCCTACCATCTTTGCAATTTCATCTGCATACAGACCGGCAGCATTAACCACATAATCTGCTGCAAAATTTCCCTGATTTGTTTTAACTCCAACAACTTTTCCAGACTCTGTTAGAACATCTTCAACAGCTGTTTCTAACTTCACCTCAGCACCATTAGCTACGGCGTTCTGTGCCATTGCAAGAGCTGCTTCCCAGGGTGTAATAACACCAGCAGTTGGGGCCCAGAGAGCTTTTACAGCATCTCGAGAAATATTTGGTTCATGTTCGAACAACCAGTCACGATCAACAATTTCCATGTTTTTAACTTTATTTTTGAGTCCCTTTTGATATAATTCATCAATTACACTTAAATCATCACCCTCAAGGCCTACAACTAATGATCCAATTTCTTTATAGGGAATATTTAATTTTTTAGAAACTTCTCTAATTTCTTCATTCCCTTTTACATTTAATCGTCCTTTAAGTTTATCTGGATCAGCATTATAACCTGCATGCATAATTGCTGTATTAGCTTTTGTCGTTCCTGTAGCTACATCTGCTTCTTTTTCTAAAAGTAAAATATCTAAGTTATATCTGGCTAATTTCCAGGCTACTGCACAGCCAGAAATTCCAGCTCCAATTATAATTACATCATATTTTTTACTCAATGAATTTACCCCCTAAAAATTATAAAAATTTATAATTTTATCAGCCGGATCAAAAAAACAACCCGGCTGATAAATAATTCTTTCTTAAAAGCTAAATTTACTCTTCTGCCCAATCTTTAGAACGCCCAACTGCTTTTTTCCAACCATTATATAATTTCTTTCTCCTGTCAGCTGACATTTCTGATTTGAAATTTTTATCCTGCTTCCACTTTTCTATTAGTTCTTCTTTGCTTTCCCAAAAACCAACAGCCAGACCGGCTAAATAAGCTGCTCCAAGAGCTGTTGTTTCATTAATTTCAGGTCTTTCTACTTCTGACCCGAGAATATCTGCCTGGAACTGCATCAAGAAGTCATTCATTGCTGCTCCACCATCTACTCTCATTTTCTTAAGCTCAATACCAGAATCAGCTTCCATAGCTTCCAGAACATCTCGACTTTGGTAGGCAATAGACTCTAAAGTAGCTCTTATTATATGCTCTTTGGAAGTTCCCCTTGTCAGTCCAACAATTGTTCCTCTGGCATACATATCCCAGTAAGGAGCACCAAGCCCTGCAAAAGCTGGAACAACATAAACCCCACCTGTATCATCTACCTTTCTTGCATGTTCTTCAGATTCTGGAGCAGAATCAATCAACTCCATTTCATCTCGCAGCCACTGAATTGCAGCACCAGCAATAAAAATTGATCCTTCTAAAGCGTAATTAACTTTACCGTCCACACCATATGCTATTGTTGTTAAAAGTCCATTTTCTGATTTAACTGCATTTTCTCCTGTGTTCATCAACATAAAACAACCTGTTCCATAAGTGTTTTTGGCCATTCCTTTTTCGTAGCAGACCTGACCAAAGGTTGCTGCCTGCTGATCACCAGCAATCCCGGCAATTGGAACATTTTGACCAAAGAAGTGATAGTCTACTGTTTCTGCATAAACTTCACTGGATTGCTTTACTTCTGGCAGCATGGATTCTGGAATATCTAAAATTTCAAGCATTTCCTGATCCCATTCTAAATCAAATATATTATAAATTAAAGTTCTAGAGGCATTGGTATAATCAGTTACATGTGTTTTACCCCCTGTTAATTTCCAGATTAACCAGCTGTCAATTGTTCCAAATCTCAACTTGCCCGCTTCAGCTTTTTTTCTAGCTCCCTCTACATTATCCAGCAGCCATTTTATTTTAGTACCTGAAAAATAAGCATCTACAACCAGACCTGTTTTATTTTTAATTTTTTCTTCTAAACCTTGATCCTTTAAATCATCACAAATAGAGGCAGTTCTTCTATCCTGCCAGACAATTGCATTATGTATTGGTTCTCCGGTTTCTGCATCCCAGACAACAGTTGTTTCTCGCTGGTTGGTAATTCCAATTGCTGCAATTTGGGGAGGATTGATATTTTTTCTCCCCATTGCATCAGCCATTACAGCAAGTGTAGTACCCCAAATTTCATCCGGATCATGTTCAACCCAGCCTGGCTTAGGAAAGTGCTGAGTAAATTCTCTCTGAGAAGAACTAACTATTTCTCCATCATGGTTAAAAACTATTGCTCTTGAACTTGTTGTACCCTGATCAATTGCTAAAATATAATCTTCCATTTCCGTATTCCCCCATTATTAATTTTTTATATTAAAATTAATCTTAAACAGCTTAATACTAATTTCTAGCCATTGCTTCTGTATTCCTTTTTTCTTCTGCAATTTTTACCTTTTGTTTATCATCTAAGATATCTCCGATCATATCTTCTTTAGCTTTTCCTTCCTTTAATACATCCGGTAAATAGGCTCTAATGCACTTCTTATAAACTACAGCTCCAAGGATTCCTCCCAGTAAAGGACCAACAATTGGGACCCAAAAATAATAATTATGAGCAGTAAATGGCGCTGAACCCCATCCAGCTAAAGCTGTAAATAATTTGGGCCCAAAATCACGAGCAGGATTAATAGCAAAACCAGTCAATTTACCACCAATACCTCCAATTGCAGCAACTAATAGTCCAACAGAAAGTGCTGGACCTAAACCCTTAGGAGCACTTGAGTTAAGAGGTTCTGACATTGCAGCAATTCCCATTACCAGAACTGCTGTCAAGATTAACTCAATCAGCATTGCTTTAGGATTTGAAATATTGCCCATAGCAATTGTATGAAAAACAGTCATATTAGCAGCTGTTTTTTCTACAAATTGTTCTGCATAAATAAAATATGCACCAGCCGCTCCGATAAAAGCACCAATTATTTGAGAAATAACGAACGGCCCAACTTTTTTCCAGGGAAAATCTCCAACAGAGGCCAGACCAATAGTAACCGCAGGATTAATGTGAGCACCACTTACACCTCCAGTGATATAAACGGCCATAGTTACTCCAAGCCCCCAGAGTAAACTTAATTCCCACCAGCCAATATCTGCACCTACCTGAACTGAATTAGCAACCACACCAACACCAAATAATAATAGAATAGCTGTTCCAATTACTTCAGATAGACATTCTCCAAAAAGATTTTCATTTTCCATTTTTAGTTTACCTCCATTTTAATTATTTAACTAGTATCCATATCAACCCAACTCCTTTTTATATAAAAATCTGCAGATTTAAAAAGGCTTTTTAAAATACAAAAAAACCTTATTGAAATTTAGATAAAATTGGGTATAGTACCCCCTCTAAATCTCAATAAGG
Organism: Halanaerobium saccharolyticum; assembly: GCF_003259895.1. Classification (GTDB taxonomy): domain Bacteria; phylum Bacillota; class Halanaerobiia; order Halanaerobiales; family Halanaerobiaceae; genus Halanaerobium; species Halanaerobium saccharolyticum_A. The sequence continues at coordinate 76,547 of NZ_QLME01000015.1, forward strand.
TTTTCTCTTTGGCTCAACCTCATACTTTTTATTTAACTTTAAATAAATTATAGCATTAAAATTTATAATTGTCAAACATTTTACAAATAAAATAATTTTATTCAGTATTTTCTGTCTATTAAAAATAAAAAAAGGACCGGCAGCGACCTACTCTCCCACATCGTTACCAATGCAGTACCATAGGCGCTGGAGGACTTAACTTTTGTGTTCGAGATGGGAACAAGTGTTGCCCCTCCGCAATTACCACCGGAAATCTGTATTTACATGTAATTCTGCTCTTTTCTCTTATGAACTTGATCTTTTCAGCTTGAGAAAAGTTAACAGAATTTCTGTTTTGATTTCAGACCTTATTAATTTAGCTTTTCATAACTTTTTGAAGGTTAAAAAAGAAAGCTGTTTGAGCGCAGCGAGTTCTTTCTTTTACTGAAAAAAGTTATTAAAAGCGTCAATAATTAATTGGTCTTTGAAATTTCAAAAATTCTTCTTTTTATAACGCATAGTCGAATTTTTATTAGCACATCGAGTGCGTCATAACTGTAAATTCAAAGATACATATAGGAAATAATGATTAAGCCCTCGATCTATTAGTACCAGTTAGCTTAATGTATTACTACACTTACACCTCTGGCCTATCTAC